>CAJYLV010000056.1 GCA_913776255.1 uncultured Sphingomonas sp.
CCGACAACAAACCGGACAATCGATCAATCCCGCTATCCCTAGCGAAAGACCGCTGTCCGTCGATGTGGCGACCAACAGAACCGCGCCTCACCGGTGCGCCCCGTCGGTGAACAGCCCTCTACGGGCACCCGCAGGATCGGTCAAGCGATTCGATGACACTTTTTTTGCCTCCTCGCGTCGAACGCGCGACATGGCCGGCACAGCGCCGTCAGCGAATGGGTTGATCGAGGTGAGATCGCGGAACGACGCGGCGCGGCGGCTCATTGGTCGCGCTCCTCTTCCAGGAGCCCGACGCCATGACCGATCGCCCCACCCCACCCTATCCCGAACAGCAGCAGTCGATGCCGGGCAGCACCGATGCGATGACCCCGCGTCCCGACCACGGCGAGGACAGCTATGTCGGCCACGGACGGCTGACCGATCGCAAGACCCTGATCACCGGTGGCGACAGCGGCATCGGCCGCGCCGTCGCGCTGGCCTATGCACGCGAAGGCGCCGATGTCGCGATCGCCTATCTCGACGAGCATGACGACGCCGCGGAAACGCAACGGCTGGTCGAGGCCGCCGGGCGGCAGGCGCTGCTGATCCCCGGCGACATCAGCGATCCGGCGCATGCCCGTGCCGTGATCGACCGGACCGTGGCAGCGTTCGGCCGGATCGACGTACTGGTCAACAATGCCGCGCACCAAGCGAGCTTCCAGTCACTCGCGGATATCGCCGACGAGGAATGGCAACTTACCTTCGCGGTGAACATCCATGCGATGTTCTATCTGTCCAAGGCCGCGCTGCCGCATCTGCGCGCCGGGTCGTCGATCATCAACACGACCTCGATCAATGCCGACAACCCGAACGAACAATTGCTCGCCTATGCCACCACCAAGGGCGCGATCCACAATTTCACCGCCGGACTGGCACAGATGCTCGCGGAGAAGAAGATCCGCGTGAACGCGGTCGCGCCCGGCCCGGTGTGGACGCCGCTGATCCCGTCGACGATGCCAGCGGACAAGGTGAAGACCTTCGGAAGCAACACGCCGCTGGGACGCGCCGCGCAGCCCGCCGAGCTGGCACCGCCCTATGTGATGCTGGCCAGCGACGAGGCGAGCTACATCACCGGCGCCACGATCCCGGTCACCGGCGGGCGTCCCTTCCTCTGACGCGGGCGGCACGCGCCGTCCATCGCGCGGGCGGGGCGTGTCTGCTATCGGGCGGGCCATGCCGATCCCTTCCCCGATCCGTGCGGCGCTGGTGCTGCTGCTTCTGCTGTTCGCGCTGCCGGCGTCCGCACAGAATGACGACGTCGCTCCGGCGACGCGGCTGGCGCGCGCCGAGGCGGACGTGCGCGCGGTCGATCGCGCGATGGACCTGCGGGTCGACGACGATGCGCGCGGCGCGCTGCGGGAGCGGATCATCGCCGCGCGGGTCGCCGCCACCGCCGCCACCGCCGATCTCGCCGAGCAGCTCGCGCTGGTCGACGCGCGGCTTGCCGGGCTCGGGCCGGCCGGCAGTGGCGAGGCCGCCGATCTGCATGCGCAGCGCCAGCGCCTGTCGCGTCAGCATGTGGCGCTCGATTCGAGCGTGAAGCGCGGGCGGCTGATCGGGGTCGAGGCGCAGCAGCTCGCCGACGAGCTCGACCAGAGCGTCGCGGAGCGGTTCAGCCAGACGATCGCGGCGCGCAGCCCGTCGCCGGTGATGCCCGCCTTCTGGGTGGCGGTGGTCGATGCGATGCCGCGCGATCTACGGCGTACCGAAGGGTATCTGGCTACAGGCGTCGATGCGATCGCGCGCAGTCGCGGCCGGATCTGGCCGGCGCTGCTGGGGATTCTGGCAGCTTTGGCGATCGGCTTCCCGGCGCGTGCCGCCGCGCAGCGACTGGGGCAGCGGTTCCTGATCGAGGACGCGCCCGGGCACCGCGTGCGCCGCTCCGCCGCGGCGATCTGGCGCGTACTGGTCGGAACGCTCGCGCCGTTCCTCGCGATGGCGGTGCTGATGGCCGGACTTGGCTGGGCACGGCTGCTTCCCGCAAGCTGGGAGGCGAGCGCGGAGGCGCTGACCACCGCGACCACCTATGCCTGTTTCGCGGCGGCGGTCACCGGTGCGCTGCTGATGCGGCGGCAACCGAGCTGGCGGGTGGCGCCGATCGCCGACGACGTCGCCGCGGAACTGCGGCCGTACAGCCTGTTGCTCGCCGCAATCGCGTTCGTGAGCTATATGCTGGAGGCGCTGAACGGCGCGATCGGCACCAGTCCCGCGGCGCAGAGCGCCACGCACGTGCTGGAGATCATCCTGCACCTCGCGGTGCTCTCCGGGGCGTTACTGGCGGTCGGCCGGTTGCGCGCCAATCGCGCCGAGGAGGCGGGTACGGCACCGGTCCGGGCGGGTCTGGGGGCGGTCGCGTTGTTCGCGTGGCTGCTCGCGCTCGCCACGCTGGCGGCCTTGTTGCTCGGTTTCCTCGGCTTCGCGCTGTTCGTGATGCAGTTGATCGGCTGGAGCGTCGTGCTGGCGGCCGCAACCTATCTGCTGATGGCCGCCGCCGACGACCTGGCGGTGACCGTTTTCGCGCGTGACAGCGCGCTCGGGCGCGCCTTGTCACGCGGATTGGGGCTGCGGGGCGCGGTCGTCGACCAGTTCGGCGTGCTGTTGTCGGGCGTGGTGCGCGTCACGCTCGCGCTGGTCGCGCTCGGGCTGTTCTTCGTACCGTTCGGGACCGGCAGCGGGATCGGCACGTTGGTGGCGCGGCTTGGATTGCTGGCGCAGGGCGTGCAGGTCGGCGGGATCGCGGTGTCGCCGGGGGCGATCGTCCGCGGGGTTGCCGTGCTGTTCATCGGGCTGGCGCTGGTGCGGGCGTTCCGCCGCTGGCTGGAGGACAAATACCTGCCCGCCACCGATCTCGACGGATCGGCGCGCAACTCGGTCGGGCTGGTGGCGCGCTACGTGGGCACCGCGCTGGCGGTGATCTGGGCGCTCGCTTCGCTGGGGATCGGGGTCGAGCGGATTGCGCTGCTGCTGTCGGCGCTGTCGGTCGGGATCGGCTTCGGCCTGCAGGCGATCACCTCCAACTTCGTCTCGGGGCTGATCCTGCTCGCCGAGCGGCCGATCAAGATCGGCGACTGGATCCGCGTCGGCACCGACGAGGGCGACGTCAAGCGGATCAGCGTCCGCTCGACCGAGATCGCGCTCGCCGACCATTCGACGCTGATCGTGCCCAATTCGGAGCTGATCACCAAATCGGTGCTCAACAAGACGCTGGCCGGGCCGCTGGGCCGCATCCAGATCCAGTTCTCGGTCCCGCTGGAGACCGAGGCCGATCGCGTCGCCACGATCGTCGCCGAGACCTTCGCCGCCGAATCGGACATACTCGACGACCCGGCGCCGAAGGTGTTCATCGATTCGATCGCCGATGGCCGGATCGTCTTCAACTGCTTCGCGCATGTCGCCTCACCGCGGGTCGCCTATGGCGCGCGCAGCGCGACTCTGATGACGTTGCTGCGGCGCTTCCGCTCCGAAAGCATTGACATAGGTACAATCCCGCAGCGGATGGAACTGATCGGCCGGCAGGAAGGGATAAATTAGTGCGCGCATAAGCTTTCCGCGCTAGAGAGCCGACCGGGGAAGTCGACGCGGGGGCGGGCGTGCTGGAGAGGAAGTGCCGGCGTATCTATCGCTGGTATGCGGAATTGGGGAACGACCCGTGCCTGGCGGTCGCGCAAATTCTCGCGTTGCAGCGGCAATTGGCGTTTCTTTACGCGGTGTTGCTTGTAAATTCTTTGGCGATCGTCGTGACGCATCGTGATGTCGCGCCTTTTGCGCTGCGCACGATCGTTCCAACCTGCCTTTTCGCGCTCAGCAGCTTGCGGCTCCTTCACTGGTGGCAACGCGGCCGATGCCTCGACCTGCCGGACACCGCCGAGGCGCGCCACCGACTGCGGATGATCACCGTGCTCGGCCCGCTGCTGGCGCTGACCTATGTGTCGTGGTCGATCGCGCTGCTCGGCTATGGCAATCCGCTCCAGCAGGCACATGTGATGATCTACGTCACGACCACGTCGATCGGATGCATCTTCTGTCTCAGCGCCTTGCCGCAGGCTGCGGTGCTGGTCGGCCTGGTCGTGATGCCGGCGTTCATCGTCGCCTGCCTGATCCAGCACGACCTGATGTACCTCGTCATCGCGATCAACATCGCGCTGGTGCTGATGGTGCTGATCCGCGTCCTCTTCAACAGCTTCGATCATTTCCGGCAGCAGGTGCGCTCGCAGACGCAGCTCGAGCGGCAGCATGATGAGCTGGTCCGGCTGAACGGCGACAACGAGCGGCTGGCGCATACCGACAGCCTCACCGGACTGCCCAATCGCCGCCGCTTCCACGACGATCTCGCCGAATTGACCGCGCGCGGCGGCGTGGACTCGTTCGCGGTCGGGCTGCTTGACCTCGACCGCTTCAAGCCGGTCAACGACACGTTCGGCCATCATGTCGGCGACCTGCTGCTCGCGCAGCTCGCCGCCCGACTGCAGCCGCTGCTCGGCGACGCGACGCTCTATCGGCTGGGCGGCGATGAATTCGGATTGCTCGTCCCGGGCGGCGCCTGCGCGGCGGCGCTGATCGGCGAACGGCTGTGCGCCGCCTTGTCCGCGCCGTTCGCGATCGCCGAGCTGACCGTCACGGTCGGCGGATCGGTGGGGATCGCGCTGTTTCCCAGCGCCGGGCAGGCCGCGGCTGAACTGTTCGACCGCGCCGATTATGCGCTCTACCATGCGAAACGGGAACTTGGCGGCGGGCTGTGCATCTTCACGCACGATCTGGAACGCGCGATCCGTCGCGACCGCGCGATCGAGGCCGCGTTGCATGCCTGCGACTTTGACGAGGAACTGCAGCTATACGGCCAGCCGATCGTCGGCGCGCGCAGCGGGCATGTCGAAGCGGTCGAGTTCCTCGCGCGCTGGCATAGCCCCTTGATCGGCAAGGTGGCGCCGGGCGACTTCATCACCGTCGCCGAGCGCTCGACGCTGATCCATGCCATCACGCTGGCGATGTTCCGCAAGGGGCTGGCGGCGGCGCGGCTGTTGCCGGCGCATGTCGCGTTGTCGTTCAACCTCTCGGCGTGCGACCTGCATTCGCCCGCGACCTTGGCGGCGATCGAGCGGGCGCTGCTCGCGTCCGGGGTCGCGTCGACGCGGATCTGGGTCGAGGTGACCGAAACCGCGGTGATGCGCGATCCGGCCGCGGCGGGGCGCGCGCTGCAACGACTGCGCCGGCTGGGCATGAAAGTCGCGCTCGACGATTTCGGCACCGGACATTCCAGCCTCAGCACCCTCCACCAGTTACCGCTCGACAAGGTGAAGATCGACCGCAGCTTCATCAAGGATTTGACGGCGCAGCGCGGCTGCACGGTGGTGGAGGCGATGGTCAGCCTGTGCGACGCCCTTTCGCTCGACTGCGTGGCGGAAGGGGTGGAAACCGCCGATCAGCTGGAGACGCTGCTGCGGATGGGGTGCGAGCGTATGCAGGGCTTCCTGTTCGGCCAGCCGCTGCCGATCGCGATCCTTCCCGATGCGGTGCGGATCATCGGCCGGCGCGCGGCGGCGTGACGCGCGCAGGGGTCGGCGCGCTGGACTGCTGTCGCCACCCCTGTTCCTGTGACTCCGGACCTGATCCGAGGCTCGACTTCGTCGCGCGGGCGCGATGAAGAAGCGTGATCCCGGATCACGTCCGGGATGACGATAGAGCGAGGCGAACGGTCGCTGGATTGGCGGAGCCGTCGTAGGCACCTGAATGTCGGTCGGCGGTGGATCATCATGACCGTCGAACACACCGTTCGTCATTGCGAGCGCAGCGACGCGATCCAGGGCGTCCTGATCCGGCACTGGATTGCTTCGCTCCGCTCGCGATGACGGATCAGGTCGACAGCTTTGCGCCCCAAGTGGCGCGGAGCCGCTGGGGTGGCGCGGCGGTCGGCTTGCTAGGTGGCCGTGGTCACCCCTATTCCCCTCGCCCCGGACTTGATTCCGGTCAACAGGCCGCCCGATGATCGGACCGGCGTTTGGTGTCGCCAAACGGCCGCAACCGCCCGTAAAACATCATGATCCTTGTTGTGATCGACCGCACATTCTAACGCGCCGCGGATGCCGCGCCCCTTCGCCCCGACCTACCGGCTGCTCGCCGCCTTTTCGCTCGCGCATGCCGGCGCGGTGATCGGCTATCTGCCGTTCCTGTCGCTGCTGCTGCCGCTCAAGGTCGACCGGCTGGCCGGCGAGGCGCGGATCGGCTGGCTGACCGTGGCGGTGGTGCTCGGCGCGGCGACGGCGAGCGGCGCGAACATCCTGTTCGGCTGGCTGAGCGACCGGTCGTTCGCGCGCGGCGGCGGGCGGCGCGGCTGGATCGCCGGCGGCCTCGTGGCGCTCGCGCTCAGCTTTGCGGCGATTGCGGTCGCCGCCAGCCCGGCGACGCTCATCGTCGCGGTGCTGGCGTTCCAGTGCGCGGTCAACGCGGTGCTCGCGCCGATGATGGCGATCATGGCCGACGAGATCCCCGACGAGCAGCGCGGGCTGGCGGGCGGGCTGCTCGCGATCGGTCCGCCCGCGGCGGGAGCGGTGTCGGCGCTGCTCGTCGCCGACACCGGACGAAGCGAGGCGGCGCAGCTGGCGCTGGTCGCCGCGCTGACAATCGCGGCGGTGGCGCCGCTGCTGCTAGTCCGCCGACCGATCGCCGCCGCGGCACCGCTGGCCGTCGCGACCGCTCCCGCGCACCGCTTGTGGGTGGCGAGCGTCGCACGCCTGCTGGTCCAGCTCGCCGGGGGCGCCCTGTCACTGTACCTACTCTATTATTTCCAGTCCGTCTCCGACCGCCTCGCACCGAGGACGCTCGCCGCGCGGGTCGGCACGCTGCTGACGCTCAGTTATATCCTGCCGCTGCCGGTCGCGGTGCTGGCCGGGCGGTTGTCGGACCAGGCCGACCGGCGCACGCCCTATCTGGTCGGCGCGGCGGTGGTGGCGACGCTCGGGCTGCTGCTGATGGCGACGGTGCCGCATCCGGCGGCGGGCGCTGTCGGCTTCCTCGCCTATGCGGTCGCCGCTGCGGTATTCCTCGCGCTGCATCAGGCGTTTGCGGTGCGGCTGCTCCCTGATCCCCGCCATCGCGGTCGCGATCTGGGCTTCATCAACCTGTCGAACACCGTGCCGTCGCTGCTCGGCCCGCTGCTGACCTGGGCGCTGGCGACCCCCGGCGACTTCACGCTGCTGCTGCTGGTGCTGGCCGCGCTGACGCTGGCGGGGGGCGTGCTGATCCTGCCGTTGCGGCGGGTGCGCGCACCGGCCCGCGGCGCGCGCTAGCGCCCGAGCGCCTCGACCAGCGCCTGCACCTTGCGCTGCCGCCACTGCGGGGTTGGTGCGACCAGCCAATAGCCCATGTGCGACGGCTGCGACTCGCCGACCACCACGACGCGCCCGGCGGCGATGTCGCAGGCCGCGAGCATCTCGGGCACCGTGGCGCGGCCCAGCCCGGCGGCCGCGGCGTCGATCGCGAGCCCGGCGTCGCCGACCCGCACCTGCCCGGCGCTGTCCGGCTCGGGCGCGCCCGGCCACAGGATCGCGGTGTCCGCCGCGCCTGCCGCACGCGCGACCGTCACCAGCCCCTCGCTCTCGATCGCCTCGCCCTCGTGCGCGCCCGGCCCCTCGCCCCAGCGGATCGCGAGGTCGAGGTTGGCCTCGGTGAAGTCCATCCCCTCGTCGGCCGCGACCAGCACGAAGCGCAGGTCGGGGTCGGTCGCGGCGATCTCGGCGAGGCGCGGGAGCAGCCATTTCTCGGTCACGTCGCGCGGGGCGGCGATCGTCAGCGACTTGGACGATTGCCCGGCCTGCATCGCGCGCACCGCCTCCTCGAATTCGAGGAACGCCTGGCGCAGCGGCGCGAGCCCGGCCTCGCCCTCCGGGGTCAGCTCCAGCCCCTTGGTGGTGCGGCGGAACAGCACGACGCCCAATGTGTCCTCGAGCGCGCGGATCTGCTGACCGACCGCCGCCGGGGTCACCGCCAGCTCGTCGGCAGCGCGGGTGAAGGACAGATGGCGCGCCGCGGCGTCGAGCACGCGCAGCCCGTTGAGCGGCAGGTGGGTCCGCTTCACCGCTTTACTCCGCCACCGCGGGCGCGTGGAGCGCGAAGCGCGGAATCGCGACGTCGAACACGCGCCCGTCCTCGCCGACCATCCGGTAGCTGCCCTGCATCGCCCCGCTCGGCGTGGCGAGCGGACAACCGGAGACGTAGTCGTAGCTGCCCTCGGGCTGGATCACCGGCTGTTCGCCGACTACGCCCTCGCCCTCGACGGTGTGGCGCGCGCCGTTGCCGTCGGTGATGATCCAGTGCCGCGTCAGCAATTGCACCGCGCCCGCCCCGTCGTTCTCGATGCGGATGTGATAGGCCCAGAACCACCGCCCGCGCCCCGGCTCGGACTGTTCGGCGAGATAGCTGACCGACACGCGGACGGTGACGTCCTCGGTGGTGGCGGCGTCGGTGAACAGCGCCTCCATGCCGGTCGCGGTGCTCACAACCCGACCTGCCGCAAGGCGCGGTCGAGGTCGTCGATCAGGTCCTGCGGATCCTCCAGCCCGACGTTGAGGCGGAGCAGCCCCTCGGTCACGCCCATCTCGACGCGCGCCTCGGCCGAGACGCCATAATGGGTGGTCGAGGCGGGGTGCGTCATCAGCGAGCGCGAGTCGCCGATGTTGTTCGAGATGTCGATCAGCTCCAGCGCGTTGAGCAGCGCATGCGCCTGCGCGCGATCGTCGACCTCGAACGCGAAGATCCCGCCGACCGCGCTCATCTGCGCCATCGCCAGTTCGTGCTGCGGGTGGCTCGGCAGCCCGGGGTGAAGGATGCGCGGCACGCGGGCTTCGAGGAAGCGCCCGACCGCCAGTGCATTCTCCGACTGGCGGCGGATGCGCAGGTCGAGCGTCTCCAGCCCCTTGAGAACCACCCAGGCGTTGAACGCGCTCAGCGTCGGCCCGGTGTTGCGCGTGAACGGCAGCAGCGTGTTGTCGATGAAGTCCTGCGTCCCGCACACCGCGCCGGCGAGCACGCGGCCCTGCCCGTCCATCATCTTGGTCGCGGAATAGGCCGTGACGTCGGCGCCGAATTCCATCGGCCGCTGGAGCGCCGGGGTGGCGAAGGCATTGTCGACGACGCTGGTGATCCCGCGTTCGCGCGCGATCCCGCACACCGCGCGCAGATCGACCACGTCCATCGTCGGGTTGGCGGGCGTCTCGAAGAAGAACACCTTGGTATTGGGGCGCACCGCATCCTCGAACGCCTGCGGATCGCGCGCATCGACGGTGGTGGTCTGGATGCCGAACTTCGGCAGCAGCGTATCGACCAGCCAGCGGCACGAACCGAACGCGGCGCGGCCCGCGACGACGTGATCGCCCTGTTGCAGCTGGCAGAGCAGCACCGCGGTCATCGCCGCCATGCCGGTCGCCATCGTCCGGCACGCCTCGGCCCCCTCGAGCAGCGCGATCCGCTGTTCGAGCATCTCGACGGTCGGATTCTGGAGTCGCGAGTAGGTCATGCCGGTCTGTTCACCGGCGAAGCGCGCCGCCGCATCCTCGGCGCGATCGTAGCAATAGCCCGATGTCAGGAACATCGCCTCGGATGTTTCGCCATATTCCGATCGGGCGGTGCCGCCGCGAACCGCGAGGGTCGCAGGGCGCCAGTTCTGGGTAATCGACCGATCCTGTCCGCTGTGCCGCTTCATGCCCCCGCTTAGCCTCCGCGCACCCGCCAGAACAAGTCAAACCGTCATCGCCCGGGCTTGTCGCCGCCGCGCTCCTGTCGCAAGCCGGGGCGGGGCGGGGTGGAGGGAATGCGGCGGTGACGACGTTCGAACGGGAGCAGGGATCGCCGCGGCTGATCGCGCTCGGCATCGCGCTGTTCAGCTGGCTGGTGTTCGTCTTCCGCCTGTCGGTCCCGGCCAAACCGGTGTTCGACGAGGTGCATTACCTTCCCGCCGCGCGCGCGTTGCTGGCGCTGTCCGGGCCGACCAACATCGAACATCCTTTGCTTGCCAAAGAGTTGATCGCGGCCGGCATCCATTTGTTCGGCGATGTGCCGTTCGGATGGCGGATCGCCTCGACGCTGGCGGGCAGCGCGACGGTCGCGGGGGTGTTCGCGCTGACGCGATTGCTGACACACCGCACGCGCCCCGCGCTGCTCGCGACGGCGTTCGCGCTTCTCGGCTTCACGATCTACATCCAGGCGCGGATCGCGATGCTCGACACGTTCATGGTCGCATTCCTGATCTGGGGGATCGTGTTGCTCAGTTCGGCGATCCGCGACGGCAGCGTCGCGCGGTGGAGCGCGGGCAGCGTGCTGATGGGGCTGGCCACCGCATGCAAATGGACCGCCGCCCCCTATGTCGCCGCGGCCGCGCTCACCTTCGTGCTGATGCGCCGCGAACGGCCGCAGCGCTGGCCGGGGCTCGGCACCGTTCCGGCGCTGGCGCTGCTCGGCGGCCTTTCGGTGCTCACTTATTTCCTGACCTTCGCGCCGGCGTTCTTCTACGCCCATGACGCGCTGACGCTGCGCACCCTGCCGCAATTTCAATGGGACATGTACCTGCGCCAGACGCAGAAGCTGCCGCCGCATACCTATCAGTCGAACTGGTGGACATGGCCGCTCATGCTCCGCCCGATCTGGTATCTGTACGAGCCGGTCGACGGCGCGCAGCGCGGCATCCTGCTGCTCGGCAATCCGGCGGTGATGTGGGGCGGGCTGGTCGCGGTGGTCGCCTGCTATCAGGCGTGGGTGAAGACCGGCGCGGCGCGGCTGCTCGCGCCGGCCGCGCTCTGGACCTTCTCGGTCGGCATCTTCGCGGTCATCCCCAAGTCGCTCGGCTTCTATTATTATTACTATCCGTCGAGCGTGCTGCTGTGCGTCGCGCTGGCGGTGGCGATCGATTACCATCGCGCGGCGCTCGGGCGGTGGGTCGAGCTGTTCCTGCTGCTGGTGTTCGCGCTGTGGCTGTATTTCCTGCCGGTGCTCAGCGCGCAGGCGCTCGCCAATGCGGCGGCGTTCCATCGGTTTACGTGGTTCAACAGCTGGGTGTAGCGCCACCTTCGTCATTGCGAGCGTAGCGAAGCAATGCAGGGCGGCTCGGGGAACACTGGATTGCGTCGCTACGCTCGCAATGACGACTTAGCGATACCGCCCCCACGTAAACCGCGACGACAGCGCGTAATTCCACACCGCGCCGACCAGCACGCCGAGCAACGCCGACGCCGCCCATGCCCCCTGTCGCACGTCATGGAGGAACGCCGCCACCCCGACGTTCGCCACCGCGCCGACCGCGCACACGAGGCAGAACGCCACCCAGCCGTCGAGCAGCGCGCGCGCGCCGCGCAACCGCCGGTCGCGATAGGTCAGCGCATTGTTGAGGAAGAAGTTGAACGTCATCGCCGCAAAGGTCGCGACGATCTGCCCGGTGAGAAACGGCAGGCCGGCGGCGACATAGAGCAGCGACAGCACGCTCATGTGCACTCCTGCGCCCAACGCGCCGATCATCGAGAACATCGCGAAGCGCACCGGCACGATCCGCCCGAGCCGCCGGTCGTAGAGCGCGATCAGATATTCCATCGCCACGACGTGATCGAGCTTGCTCTCGCCCACCGCGCGGGTGCGGAAGACATAGGGCAGTTCGATGAAGCGCAGCGGGCGCGGCGCTGCGCCGATAATGTCGAGCAGGATCTTGAACCCGATCCCGCCGAGCTGCGGCACCAACCCGCGCAGCACCTCGGTACGAATCGCGAAGAAGCCGCTCATCGGATCGCTCAGATCGGTGCGCACCACCCGCGCGGCGATCCGCGTCGCTAGCGCCGACTTCGCGACCCGGTCGCGGTCCCACTCGCCGGTCCCGCCGCCCGCGACGAAGCGCGAGCCGATCGCCAGGTCGAGCGCCGGGTCGTCCTGCAGCGCGGCGAGCATCTTCGGCAGCAGCGTCTCGTCGTGCTGGAGGTCGCCGTCCATGACCGCGACGACCGGCGCGGCGGTGGCGCACATCCCCTCGATACACGCGCTCGACAGCCCGCGCCGTCCGATCCGCTGGATCACCCGCACCCGCGGATCGTGGCGGGCAAGCTCACGCGCCGCCTGCGCGGTGCCGTCGGGGCTGTCGTCGTCGACGAACAGCACCTCCCAGCCGAGTCCGTCGAGCGCCGCCGCCAGTCGCGCCACCACCGCTGCGACGTTGCCGCGCTCGTTGAAGGTCGGGACGATGACTGCGAGGTCGAGCATTGCAACCCAGTCGTCATTGCGAGCGTAGCGAAGCAATCCAGGGCGTCCTGATCCGGCCCTGGATTGCTTCGCTACGCTCGCAATGACGTGTCATAACGGCTCCGTTGGTCGTCGCCGCACTTAGAGCGCCGCCAGCACCGCGTCGCCCATCGCGCGGGTCGTCGCGGTGCCGCCCAGATCGGGAGTGCGCGCGCCGGTCGCCAGCGCCACCGACACCGCTGCCTCGATCCGATCCGCTACGTCGCCGGCGTCGAGCGAGTGGCGCAGCATCATCGCCGCCGACAGGATCGCCGCACACGGATTGGCCTTGCCCTGCCCCGCGATATCGGGCGCGGAGCCGTGGATCGGCTCGTACAGCCCCTTGCCGTGCGCATCGAGCGACGCGGACGGCAGCATCCCGATCGACCCGACGCACATGCTCGCCTGATCCGAGAGGATGTCGCCGAACAGATTGCCGGTCACGATCGTGTCGAACGCGCCCGGGTTGCGGACGAGCTGCATCGCGGCGTTGTCGACATACATGTGCGTCAGTTCGATCTGCGGGTATTCGGCCGCGACCTCGATCACCACGTCGCGCCACAATTGCGAGGTTTCGAGCACGTTCGCCTTGTCGACCGAGCAGAGCTTGCCGCGCCGCCTGGCCGCGGTCTGGAAGCCGACATGCGCGATGCGGCGGACCTCGCTTTCGTCATAGCGCATCAGGTCATGGCCTTCGCGCAAGCCGGCGTCGGTGGTGCCGCGGCCCTTGGCGCCGAAATAGACGTCGCCGTTCAGCTCGCGGACGATCACCAGATCGATCGCGTTCGCCACCTCGGGCTTGAGCGTCGAGGCGTCCTCCAGTCCGGCGAACATCTTGGCGGGGCGCAGATTGGCGAAGGTCGTCAGGTTCTTGCGCAGCCCGAGGATCGCCTGTTCGGGACGCAGCGCGCGTTCGAGCGAGTCGAACTCGGGGTCGCCGACCGCGCCGAACAGCACCGCGTCGGCGCGCGTGGCGAGCGCCAGCGTCGCCTCGGGGAGCGGGTGCCCGCTCGCGCGATAGCCCGCGCCGCCGACCGGCGCCTCCTCGAACACCAGCCCGAGGTCGAGCGCGTCGAGCACGCGCCGCGCCTCGGCGGTCACTTCGGGGCCGATCCCGTCGCCGGGCAGGATTGCGATGAGCTTGCCGTGTGTCATGGCCGCACCGCATGGCGCGCCCGCGCGCGTCACGCAACCGCCCTCTTCAATCGCTCGACCAGCCGTGCGCGCGCCGGCAACGGATCGCGGCGGCGGTCGAGCAGCACGTCGCGCGCGAGGAAATGGCCGGTGATCGCCAGCGCCTCAAGCACTTGCACGCCGTCCGCCGCGCCACCGTCGCACAGGAACGCCGGCAGCGGGAACAGCCGCGCCTCATAGCCCGCCGCCGCGCCGCGCGATACCGCCGCGCCGCTCTTCGGGCTGACGAAGGCGAGGTCGTCGGTATTACCGGTCGCGATGCACGCGGTCAGGTCGAGCCCGAAGCCGAGTTCGGCGAGCAGCAGCAGCTCGTAGCGCGCCATGGCCGCCGCCCAGCCGCGCGCGCTGGGTGCCGCTTCGATCGCGTCGAGCACGCCGCCGAGCGCGTCGTAGAGATAGGGGTAAGGCTGGGCCTCAGGCAGCGCGGCGGCGGTCAGCGCGGTCAGCCAGTCGAGCCCCGCCGCCGGCAGCGCCGATTCGTGAAGCGCCGCGCGGCTATGGACCAGCTCGCAGGTCAGCGCGGCGAGCTGCTCCTCGGTGCGCGCGCGCCATTCGCCGCGGATCAGGTTGCCGGGTTGCAGCACCGGTCGCAGCCCGCGCGCGTGGCCGCCGCGGACATAGCCGGGGCGGACGCCATCCTCGCGCGTCAACGCCCGCGCCACCGCGCCATGCTCGCCGTGCGCGCGGACCGCGAGCAGGATGGCGTCGGCGGTCAGGTGCATGAGAGCGGAGGTGCAGCAAAGTCCGTGGCCCCGGACGTGATCCGGAGCCCCGCTTCTTCTTGCAGGCGGCGGGAGAAGAAAGCGGGGCCCCGGATCACGTCCGGGGCGACGTAAACAGGAGGAACCCGACCACCGACCACCTCACCGCGCATGATAGAAATCGTACACCTGCTGCGCGACCGCGGCGCTCACCCCCGGCGCTTTCCGCAGATCCTCGAGCGATGCGTTGCGGACCGCCCGGCCGGTGCCGAAGTGCATCAGCAGCGCCTTCTTGCGCGCCGGACCAATCCCGGGCACCTCGTCGAGCGGGCTCGCGCCGATCGCCTTGGCGCGCTTGGCGCGGTGGGCGCCGATCGCGAAGCGGTGGACCTCGTCGCGCAACCGCTGGAGATAGAACAGCAACGGCGCATTGACCGGCAGCATCAGCTCGCGGCCGTCCATCAGGTGGAAGACCTCGCGCCCCTCGCGGCCGTGGTGCGGTCCCTTGGCGACGCCGACCAGACAGACGTCCTCGATGCCGAGATCCTCGAGCACCGCCTTGGCGGCGTTGAGCTGCCCGCGCCCGCCGTCGAGCAGCACCAGATCCGGCCAGGTCTCGCCGTCGCGATTCGGATCCTCCTCCAGCGCGCGCGAAAAGCGGCGCGTCAGCACCTCGCGCATCATCGCATAATCGTCGTCGGTCGCCGCCTGCTTGATGTTGAACTTGCGATACTGGCCCTTGCGGAAGCCCTCGGGCCCGGCGACCACCATCGCGCCCAGCGCATTGGTGCCCTGGATATGGCTGTTGTCGTAGACCTCGATCCGGTCGGGCGGGTCGCCCAGCTCGAACAACTCGGCCAGTTCACGATGCAGCCGCGCCTGCGTCGTGCTCTCGGCGAGGCGGCGCTCCAGCGCTTCCCTCGCGTTGCGCGTCGCCTGCTCGAGCAGCCGCTTGCGCACGCCACGCCGGGGCACGGTCATCTCGACCTTGCGCCCAGCCTGTTCGGACAGCGCCTGCACCAGCACCTCGGCATCGGGCAGCACGCGGTCGATCAGGATCGTCCGCGCGGGCGGCACCTCCTCGTAGAATTGCGCCATGAACTGCGTCAGCACCTCGTCCTCGGGCACGTCGGCGGTATGCGCGGGGAAGAAGCTGCGGTGGCCCCAATTCTGCCCGCCGCGGATGAAGAACGCCTCGATCCCGATCAGCCCTTCGTGGCACGCTAGCGCGAAGATGTCGGCGTCGCCGACCCCTTCGGCGTTGATGAACTGCGTGCCCTGGATGAAGGTCAGCGCCTTGAGCCGGTCGCGCAGGATCGCGGCCAGCTCGAAGTCCATGTTCTCCGCCGCCGCCTGCATCTGCGCGCCCAGCTTGGCCTGCACGTCGGTGGCCTTGCCGGCGAGGAACTTCTTCGAATCCGAGACCAGCTCGGCATAGCCCGCCTCGTCGATCCGCCCGACGCACGGCGCCGAGCAGCGCTTGATCTGGTACAGCAGGCACGGCCGGTCGCGGGTCTTGAAGAAGCCGTCGGTACACGACCGGAGCAGGAACAGCTTCTGGAGCGCGTTGAGCGTGTTGTTGACGCTCCCCGCGCTGGCGAACGGGCCATAGTAATCGCCCTTGGCGCGGCGCGCGCCGCGGTGCTTCTGGATGCGCGGGAACTGGTGGTCGGCGCGTAGCAGGATGAACGGGAACGACTTGTCGTCGCGCAGCAGCACGTTGTACGCGGGGCGATAGCGTTTGATGAGCTGCGCCTCGAGCAGCAGCGCCTCGGCCTCGTTGTTGGTGGTGACGATCGTCATCGACCGCGTCTGCGCGACCATCCGCTGCAGCCGCTTGGACAGCCGCTCGACCTGCACGTAATTGCCGACACGGTTCTTCAGCGCGCGCGCCTTGCCGACGTACAGCACGTCGCCCTTGGCATCGTGCATCCGGTAGACGCCGGGCTTGAGCGGCAGCGTCTTGAGCACGTTGCGGATCGCCGCCACCCCGCCGTCCAGATCGGGCGCGTCGGCGCCGCGGATCGCGTAGGTGGCCTTTTCCTCGTTGAAGCGGTCGGGGGGGCCGTAGCTGCCTGTCATCCCCCGCGATCTAGGTAGTGCCGCCGGGTGGGGCAACGGGGAGAGCGTCGCCCCTGCGCAGGCAGGGGCCTATGTCTGTGTCGTGCGTCGGAGCGTCTGACACAGGAAGCGCGCTGTGTGTGTCAGACCGGCCTCGTCATTCGACAGCCATGGGCCCCTGCCTGCGCAGGGGCGACGGGCTCTAAGGATAGCTTGCCTCACCTCTCGTCGCCCCGGACTTGATCCGGGGCCCCGCTTCTTCGTCACCGAGCTTGCAGCGGGATCCCGGATCAAGTCCGGGATGACGGGAGAAGGCGAGGTCGGGCGAGCCTACTTCCCGCCCGCCTTCACCCAGTCGGCGATCTTCTTCTCCAGCACCGGCATCGGCAGCGCACCGGTGTCGAGCACCTGCGCGTGGAACGCACGCGGATCGAAGCGCGCGCCGAGCTGCTTCTGCGCATCCGCCTTCACGCGCGAGATCGTCAGCTGCCCGATCTTGTAGGCCAGCGCCTGCCCGGGGATCGCGATATAGCGCTCGACCTCGGCGGTCGCGTCGGTGCGCGACATCGGCGAGTTGGCGAGCATATAGTCGATGGCCTGATCGCGCGTCCAACCCTTGGCGTGGATGCCGGTGTCGACCACGAGCCGCATCGCGCGCAGCATCTCGTCATTGAGCCCACCCATCCGCTGGTACGGGTCGGTTTCCATCCCGAGTTGCGGCCACAGGGTCTCGGAATAGAGCGCCCAGCCTTCGACATAGGCGGTGTTGCCGCCGAAGCGCATGAACGCAGGCAGCGCGCCATTTTCCTGCGCAAGGCTGATCTGGAAGTGATGCCCCGGCACCGCTTCGTGCAGGTACAGCGTCTCCATCTCCCACATGTAGCGGGTCGGCAGGTCGTAGGTGTTGTAATAGAAGACACCGGGGCGCGAGCCGTCCGGCGTGCCCGACTGATAGGAGCCGCCCGCGTCGGTCTTCTCCTTGAACGCCGGGACCGGACGGATCTCCAGCCGCGTCTTGGGGACGAGCGAGAATTGCTCGCGCACGCGCGAATCGACCCGGCGTCCGATCGCTTCATAGCCCTCGCGGAGCTGCGCCGCCGATGACGGCTGGAAGCGTTTGTCGGTGCGCAGGAAGGCGAAAAATTCGGGCAGCGTGCCCTTGAAGCCGACCTTGGCCTTTTGCGTCTCCATCTCGCGGGTGATCCGCGCGACCTCGGACAGGCCGAGCTTGTGGACCGCATCGGCCTTGAGCGGGAGCGTCGTGTTCGATTCGATCAGATAATCGTAGAGCTTCGCGCCGCCCGGCATCGCCGACAGCCCGACGCTGTCGCGCGCGACCGGCAGATACTCTTCCTGAAGGAAGGTACGCAGCCGCTGCTGGACCGGGTTGAGCAGCTCGGTGATCTGCCGCGTGTAAGCGGCGCGCAGCCGCGACTGGTCGGCGGCCGGGATCGCCGCGGGGAACGTCTTAACCGGGCCGTAGAAGGGCGATGCCTCGACCCCGCCGGCAAGCAGATTGTCGAGCTGACCGATCATGTTGCGGACGACCAGCTTGGGCTGGACGATCCCGCTCTTCATGCCCTCGCGGAAGCGCACGATCGCGGCGTCGATCTGCGCGGCATATTGTGCGTTGCGCTTCAGGTTGTTGTCGTAATCGGCGACGGTCTTGAACGGTGCGGCGCCCTGCCCCGACGCCAGTTCGGGATAGAAGGTGTGCAGCCCGTAGAAATGATCGAGCGGGCGGACGATCTGCACCGCGATCAGGTCGGGCGCATAGCCGCGCAGGTTGAGCTCGGCTTGCTGCTTGAAGACGTCATAGGCGATCTGGTCGACCGGGGTCAGCCTGGCGCGGTCGATCGTCGCGAGCGTCGCGAGGTCCTGCCGCGTGGCCGCTTCCTCGGCGGCGAGATGCGCGTCGGAGAAGAAGTCGCCGAGCTGGTCGGCGTAGCGCATGTCGCCGCGGAACAACGCCTGCACGGGGTTGCGGCGCAGGCTGCCCTCGTCGCTGTCGTGGAACAGCTGGCGAAGCCGCGCATCGGCGCTGGTGGCGGCGGTGGCGGGAGCGACGGGTGCCTGCGCCATCGTCTGCGCCGCGACCGAGGCGAGCAGCAGAGCAGCAGTGATCGAGAAACGCATCGTCGGGCTTCCTTCGGGTCTGACGGCACTCGCCTGACGCGTCATTGCGAGCGTAGCGAAGCAATCCAGGCCGTCGTGGTCCGGCCCTGGATTGCCGCGCTACGCTCGCAATGACGAAAGAAGGTTCCTTGTCAACGCTGTGGCGCCGATGTCGGCAGCGGCAAGGCCGATGGCGCGAATGAGCAGCCGTCAGAAACGAAAACGGGCGCCGTTGGCGCCCGCTCCGTCTCGTTGATCCCGAACGCCGTCAGGTCAGTTGAGGCGTCCGACCCCGGAGATCGCGCGATCGACCAGCGCGCGGTCGGCGCCCGCGTCGTGGCGCTCGGCGATCAGCGCCGCCGCGGCGGCGGTCGCCGCTTCGGCGGTCCGCGCGCGGACCTCGGCGATCGCGGCGCGCTCGGCGGCGGCGATCTTGTCCTCGGCCATGCGGGTGCGACGCTCCATCAGCGCCTCGGTGTCGCGCTTGGCCTTGGCGAGAATTTCGGCCGCCTCGTGATGCGCATTGTCGCGCATCTTGGCAGCGTCGGCCTCGGCACCGCGGGCGCGTGCGGCATATTCGTCGCGCAGCGCCTCGGCTTCCTTGCGGAGCGCGGCGGCCTCGTCGAGCTGGTGGCGGATCTCGCCGATGCGCTTGTCGAGCATCGCCCCGATCGCGGCGGGCACCTTCCACACGACCATGCCGATCAGCACGACCAGCGCCGCAATGCCGACCCAGCCGGTGTCGTTGAGGCCGAGCGCGGTCGGCGCGGCGTGCGACTCGCCGTCGCCGGCGCTGGTGCCGGCGTGGATGCCGCTGCCGTTCGCCATGTCCTGATGCTCGAGCGGCTGCGCCTCGAGATCCTGCGCCAGCGTGGAAGAGGGATTAGCCATGATTCAGCTGCCTGCGGACCGCCTCGTTGGCGGCGTCCGTGGGGACCGCGACGCCCGACAGGCGCTGGACCAGCTCCTGCGCGGCTTCGGTCGCGATCGTCTGTACGTTGACCATCGCCGCCGCCTTGGCGTTGCCGATGGCGACGTCGTGGTGCGCGATCCGCTCGGCCAGATCGGCGTCGGCGCTGCGCAGCTGCGCCTCGGCGGCGGCCTGCGCCTTCGCCTTGGCGGCGGCGACCTCGGCCTGCGCGGTGGCGCGCGCCGCATCCATGTCGGCATTCCACGCCGCCTCGGTCCGGTCGGCCTCGACCCGTGCCGCTTCGGCACTGGCGAGATCCTGCGCGATCTTCGATTCGCGCAGCTCCATCACGCCCTGCACCCTGGGCACCATCATCTTGCCGATCCCGAAATACAGGATGCCGAAGGTGATGAGCAGCCAGAAGAGCTGAGAAGCGTAGGTGGCGGCGATCTGACTGATTTGCGGCATGCCGGTCCCTTGGCTGGTCGTCGTAGCACTGGCCCGGCCGACGCGACGCCGACCGGGCAAGTTTCATGTTACGCGACGAACACCAGGATGATCATCGTCACGAAGGCGAGCAGGCCCAGAAGCTCTGCACCGGCGAAGCCGATGAACAGGCGGCCCTGCTGGCCGTCGGCGGCACCCGGGTTGCGCAGCGCGCCTTCGAGAAAGGCGGCGAACACGTTGCCCACGCCCAGCGCGGCGATGCCCATGCCGATCGCGGCGAGACCGGCGCCGAGCAGCTTGGCGGCGTTTGCGTCCATGATAATAACTCCCGTTGAAACTCAGTGGTGGAAAAGGAAACTCAGTGCAGGTTGACCGCGTCGTTCAGATAGACGCTGGTCAAGAGCGCGAAGACGTACGCCTGGATGGCCGCGACCAGCAGCTCCAGCAGCGTGATGCCGATCATCAGCACGAAGCTGGGTAGCGACACGATCGCGATATAGCCCGGCCCGAGGTTGATGCCGTTGATCACGAACGCCGCCAGCACCTTGAGCAGGATGTGCCCCGCGGTCATCGCGACGAACAGCCGCAGCCCCAGCGAGAACGGACGGACGAGGAAGCTCAGCAGCTCGACGACGAAGATCAGCGGGATCATCGGCAGCGGCGTGCCGTGCGGCACGAACAGGCTGAAGAAGTGGAAGCCGTGCTTGCCGAAGCCGACGATCAGCACGATCGAGAAGCTGATGATCGCCAGCACGCCGGTGACGGTCAGGTGGCTGGTGATCGTGAACGGGTGCCAGCCCGGCACGATGCCGACCGGCATCAGGCCCAGCACGTTGGCGAACAGGATGAACATGAACAGTGAGAAGACGTAGGGAACGAAGCGCTTGCCTTCCGGCCCGACGTTCGAGGTCAGCATGTTCTGGACGAAGCCGGTGAAACCCTCCACCGCCGCCTGCCAGCGACCGGGGACCAGCTCGCGCTTCATCCCGCCGAGCATGAACAGCCACAGCGCGACCAAGGTGATGACCATCCACAGCGCGGAATTGGTGAACGACAGATCATAGCCGCCCACGATCCAGGGCCGACCGAGCACGGGCTCGATCAGGAACTGGTGCATCGGATCGATCTTGCCGCCTTCTGCCGCCACTGCGAGGTTCCCGTTTCTCACATACGTCAAGCGCCCGGATCGCCCGGGCGCCTGTTCGTCAACCGAATGATTTGCCTGAACGCCACCGCGATTCCAAGGAACAGCATGACGATCAGTCCCCAGGGCGCGGTGCCGGTCCAGCGGTCGATACACCAGCCGATCAGCGCCGATCCGACCAGACTTCCGATCAGGGCGGCGAGTACGCGATTGCCGAGCGAATACCCTGCATCCGCATCGTTACGTACCGTTCCCTGCCGAATCGCTTCGTCCCGGCGCGCCTGTTCCAGTCGACGATCGAGCTGGGTCAGGCGCGGGTCGTCCGCGTCGTGGAAATCCCGTCCGGAACCGTTCTCCGCCACGCAGCCACCCTCACCCTGGTTTTTTCTCGCCGGGGACACGGGTGCGCGCAAGCGGCGAGCAGCCCCGCCAAGGCCCGGCCCGGTTAGACGGGGGGTTAAGGGGTGTCAACCGTTGCGAACACCGGCGTCGGTCCCGCGAAGCCCGCCATCGCTCCTGCGCTCCCTCCCCGTCGCTCCTGCGCAGGCAGGAGCCTATGACTGCGCCGTGTCGAGAGCCACCTGACACAATGACCCCGGCACGTGTGTCAGGCTTCCTGCACAGGACGACACAGACATGGGCCCCTGCCTGCGCAGGGGCGATGGTTGCGCCCTCGCCGTCAGACGCAGCGGGGGTCACGTTCCGGCGCGCCGGCGCCGCGCGTTTCCCAAGACCCGCCCGGCGTGCGGTACTTCTCGCCCGGCTTGGTCTGCGCGATCAGGTTGCAGCCGCTGGTGAAGGCGAGCTGCTCGACGGTCGCGCCCGACGCCTGCGCCTTTTGCGTGTACGCCGCCTTGCGCTGGATGTTGATGTTGCTGACCAAAGCGCGCAGCGACGCCGAGCCGCTGCCGACCACGCCCAGATAGCCGTCGGGCTGCTCGCCGACCTCGCCGGCCGCGCGCGCGGCGGCATAGGCGGGATCGCGCTGCGCCCAGGCGGCGACCGGCACCGCGACCGCGGCCAATGCGGCGATCAGGACAAGGCTCTTCATACGCATGGCTTAGAAAATCCCCGGATTCTGCTGGATCAGCGACTTGGCGTCATTGTCGAGACGGTACACCACTTCCTGCGTCACATTGATGTTGAGGTTGATCTGGATCGGCTTGTCGGGCGCGGAAATGTTCACGCACCCTCCCAATCCGCCGGCCAGCGTCAGCATCGCCATCAAGGCATAGGTCGTGGGGCGCATCGCGTTCGTCAATCCTGTTCCCATCATGGTACATTCTCGCTTGCGGGCGGCTGAACGCCCGTCTTCCGGTTCTGCTCGTCGATCAACGCCTGCAAGTTGCGCTTCACCAGCCGCTGCGGGTCGTAGAAGCTCGCCGCCGAATCGATCAGCCCGCGGAACGGCGCGCGGATCGTGATGTTGAAGCGGATCGGCAGCCGGGTCAGCCGGCGGAGCAGGAAATTGCTCTTCGCGCCGGCGCCCTGCTTGATTCCGATGAAGCTGACCCCCGTGACCATCTCGCCGGCGAGCGGCCCGTTCATCTGCACGTCGAGGCTGCGGTACGTCAGCGAGCGCAGCGACTGGAAGGCGAGATTGCCCCAGACGCCGAGGTCCTTTTCGGTCAGCTCGCCCAGATAGGCGATCGACCCGCCGCCATCGCGCGCGGTCAGGCGTCCGTCGGCGATCCGTCCGCCCTGTTCGTCGAAGATCATCGGCAACACGCCGTCAAAGGTGCCGGTGGCGTTGAGGTTCGAGAAGTCGAATTGTTGCAGGAACTTACCCGCATCCATCCCGTCGACGCGGAAGGTCATGCGCCGCGCCGCATCCGATCCGAAATCGAGCGTGGTCGGATCGAGCGTCAGCGTGCCGCCCGCGAACGGCCAGCGCGCCGTCTCGACCTGTACCTTGAGGTCGGGGAGCAGCCGGTAGACGATCCGGCCGTCGGTCACCGCGATGCCGGGATTGATCGAGGTCACGGTCGCGACCTGATCGGGCGCGCTCACCAGCCCGAGCAGGTCGGTGAAGCGGACCGTCCCCGCCAGCCCGGTCACCGGGCCGAACGCGGCGGCGAGATTCATCGCGTCGGTCGAGAACGTGCCGGTGCTGTCGACGCGCTGCGGCGTCCAGCGGATCTCGCCCTGCCCGCGCATCGTCCCCGCCACGTCGGCGATGACCCCGAACGTCAGCCGGGTCAGCAGCTCGGGCTGGAAACCCTTGGCGAAGGTGATGCCCGGCACCGTCAGTCGCGCCGCGCCGCTGCCGCTCGACAGCCGGTGATCGATCGCCAGCTGCGCGACCGGCGTACCGGTGGTCGGTTCGAACAGCCGGCCGGTCGCGCGGATCGACCCGCCGTCGAGCACGAAGGCGATGTCGCGCGCCGCCATCGGCTGGAAGCGCGGCGCCGCGGCGGTGTCCGCGACGCGCAGCGCACCGTCGAGCATCAGCCGGCGCCCGTCGAACCGCCAATTGCCCTCCCCGGCACTCATCAGCAGCGGCACCGTCCCTATCTGCCCGCCGCCGCCCGCGAACGTGCCTTGCGCGCCGCCGCCGGTGACCTGCCCGGTGAGCCGCGTCGCCGCGATGCGGGTCGTGCCGATCGTGGTGCCGACATCGCTCAGCACGAAGCCGCGGTCGGCGAGCGCCAGCGTCGCGCCGCCGGTGTCGAGCCGGAACGCCGATCCGCCCAGCGTCCCGGCGAGCCGCGTCGCGCCCAGCCGCGCGCCGCCGCGGACGCTGCCGTCGGCAACCTCGACCAGCGCCGTCCCCGTGGGACAGAGCCGCAGCGCGCCGCCCGCCAGCATCAGGCTGGAGACCGTCAGCCGCTCGAACCCGACCGGGGTGCAATCGGGATTGACGGTCAGCCGCCCGCGCCGGTCCCACAGCGCGGCGATCGGCACGCGCAGCCGCTCGACGCGCCCGCCTGCCAAGGGTCCGCTGAGCGTCACCTCGGTCATGACTCGCGTCGCGCCCTGTCCGCCGGTCGTGAAGCGAACCGGCGTCAGCGTCAGCGCCGCACCATCACGGGCGTAGGGCGCGAGCTGCGCGGTCCCGCTGATCGCCGCGCCGGGCGCGGGCTGCGCGAGCCGCACCGTCGCGCTCGGCAGTCCGCCACCGCCGAGCGTCATCCGCCCGGCCAGCTGGACGCCCGCCGGGTGCCCGATCGTCACCGCGCCGTCGTCGAGCGCGGCATGCGCGCCGGTGGTGCTGGTGATCGTCGCGCGCTCGATCGTCAGCAGGGTGCGGTCGCCGGTCGCCAGCGCCAGCTCGGTGGCGACCCGCATGTCCCCGCTCGCGCGCGCCGCATCGCGCGCCGCCCCCGCCAGCAGCGGCGCGACCGGCAGCCCTGCCGCACTATCGCCGAGCGTCGCGAGCGCGCGCTGCTGCGCGGGGGCCAGCGCGACATGCTGCGCGACGAGCCGGCCCGCGAGCGTCGCGCGACCGTTGGCCAGCCGCCACTGCCCCTGCCAGTCGGTCGCCGCGCTGCTCGCCGTCGCGGTCCGCACACCGTCGACCATCGCGGTCGCGATGCCGGTGGTGCGATCGGCATCGCCACGGAAGCGCGTCGCGAGGTTGACGTTGCGGAGCGCCGCCGCCGCGGTGCGGATGCGCGCCGCGGTCACCTGCGTCCGCCCGAACCAGCGATCGAAGTGCGGCGACAGGCCGAGATCGAGGTCGCCCGCCACCGCTTGCGCCGCCACGCCGTCGCAGGCGATCGCGGTGGCTTGCGCCGGCCCGGCGACGCGCGGCGCGGTCGCGGTCACGCGCAGCGCCAGGTCGGCGTGCAGCCCGCCGATCCGGCATCCGGCGACCGTCAGCCGCGGCGCGATCGCCGCGAGCCGCCCGCGGAACCCGTCGTTGAGCCGTCCCCGCCCGCTCAGCCGCAACGCCGCCGCGCCGTAGGGCGTGGCGAGCGCGATCCGGGCGTCCGCGATGTCGACGTCGAGCGCAGGCAAGGTCGTGGGGCCGCCCGTGGCGGCGGGAAGCAGCCGGTCGATCGCGCCCAGCGATATTCTGCCGTCGCGCAGCCGCGCCGCCACCCGCACCTGCCCGGCGCGCACCGCGACCAGCTTTGGCCCGGACAGCGTCAGGTCGGTCTGCGTCTCGATCCAGTCCGCGATAAGATCGGGGCGGGCCGGGTCGCCGATCACGACATCGGTCAGCCGCTGCCGCCCCAGCCCGAGATCGGCGATATGGTAGCGCGCCGGCACGCCCTTCGCCGCCAGTTCCTTGTCGATCACCCGTGTCGCGATCGGCACGCGCGACAGCCACAGCCCACCACCGGCGGCGAGCGCCAGCATCGAGACCGCGACCGCCATGCGCCGGGCCGTGTCGCTCACGCGCGCCCTGTCGGTTGCTGGCCTGCCTCGCTCATGGTCTCGCCGTCATAGGGCAGCGCGCGCGGGCCGTGCAATTGCGTGCCACGGCGAACCGACCTACCCCGGCGCTCATGGCCGACGACGAGACGCGCGCGCTGGATGCGAAGGGGCACCGCGCCCGGCTGCGCGCGCGGTTGCTGGCCGATCCCGAGGGGCTGCTCGACCACGAACTGCTCGAATATCTGCTCGCGCTGGCGATCCCGCGGCAGGATACCAAGCCGCTCGCGAAGCGGCTGCTGGAGCGGTTCGGCCATTTGCCGGGGATCTTCTCCGCCGATCCCGCCGTGCTGGCGCAGGTCGATGGGATCGGCGACACCAGCGTCGCGGCCATTCGCATCGCGCACGCCACCGCGATCCGGCTGGTGCGCGCCCGCGCGCGCGCGGCGCCGGTGCTGTCGAACTGGCAGGCGCTGTCCGATTATCTTCATGCCGATATGGCGCACGACATGGTCGAACGGTTCCGCGTGCTGCATCTAAATACGCGCAACATGCTCGTCCGCGACGAGGTGATGGCGCGCGGCACGATCGACCAGGCGGCGGTGCACGTGCGCGAGGTCATCAAGCGCGCGCTCGATTTCGGGTCGGCGGCGCTGATCCTCGTCCACAACCATCCGTCGGGCGACCCCTCGCCGAGCCGCGCCGATATCGACATCACCCGCGCGATCGTCGCGGCCGCCAAGCCGCTCGATATCGCGGTCCACGATCATCTGATCGTCGGGCTCAACGGTCAGGTCAGTCTGCGCGCCAAGGGGCTGATGTGACGATCACGGCAGCAGGAAACTGCCCTCGATCGTCGTCACGCAGGTGCCGCTGAGCACCACCCTCTCTCCATCGAGGCGGCAGCCGAACCGTCCGCCGCGCGCGCTGGCCTGATAAGCCGAGAAGCTGTCGCGGCCCAGCCGCTTCGCCCAATATGGCGTCACGACCGCGTGCGCGCTGCCGGTGACCGGGTCTTCGGGGATGCCGAACGCCGGGGTGAAGGCGCGGCTGACGATGTCGCTACGCTCGCCGGGCGCGGTGACGATCACCAGCCATCGCCCTTGCGCGGCGAGCGCCGCCTGATCGGGTTGGCAGCCACGCACCGCCCCTTCGTCGGCCAGCACCGCGACCGCATAGCCGCCGTCGTGCCACAGCGTCTCGACCGCGGAGACGCGCAGCGCGGCCACCACGTCGGGCAGATCGCGCGGCATCGGGGCGAGCGCCGGCAGCGCCAGCGCATAGCCCGCCCCGTCTCGCGCGACCTCCAGCACCCCGGCCTGCCGCGTGCGAAAGCGCACCGCGTCTCGATCCGGATCGGACGCGAGCACCACATGCCCGCTGGCGAGCGTGGCGTGCCCGCACAGCGCGATCTCGGCGGCGGGGGTGAACCAGCGCAGCTCATAATCCGCCGCGCCGCTGGCATCCGCCACCAGAAAGGCGGTTTCCGACAGATTGTTCTCCTGCGCGATCCGCAGCAGCGTCGCATCGTCGAGCCACGCCGACAGCGGCATCACCGCCGCCGGATTGCCCTCGAAGGCGCGTGTGGCGAACGCATCGACCTGCGTGAACGGGATGCGCATCCGCCGCGCGCCTACAGCCGCTTCGAGAACCAGTGCGGCGTCACATCCGCCTCGACCAGCGGGTTGTCGGTATCGACATGCCCTTCGGGATCGAGGTGGATCAGCGTCTCGACGCGCGGGAAGGTGTCGCGCAGCGCGCGCTCGACCCGCTCGACGATGTCATGTGCGGAGCGGACCGACAGATCGGCGTCGACCTCCATGTGGAATTGCGCGAAATCGTGGCTGCCTGCGCGCCGGGTGCGGAAATCGTGGATGCCGCGGATGCCGGGCTGGCGCGCGGCGACCTCCATGAAGGCGGCGCGCTGCGCCTCCGGCCATTCCTTGTCCATCAGCATGTCGATCGCCTGGCTCGACGCCTGGAACGCGCCCCACGCCAGCCACGCGGCGATCGCAATGCCGAACACCGGGTCGGCGCCCGAGATGCCGACATATTGATCGAGCACCAGCGCCGCGATCACCGCGACGTTGAGCAGCATGTCCGACTGATAATGGACGTTGTCGGCCATGATCGCGATCGAGCCGGTCTGGCGGATGATGCTGCGCTGATAGGCGAGCAGCGCGAAGGTCGCGACGATCGCCGCGATCGACACGCCGATCCCCAGCCCGGCGTCCTCGTTGGCGACCGGATCGGAGAAGCGCCGGATCGCCTGCACCGCGATCCCGATCGCCGAGGCGGTGATGAGCACGACCTGGAACAGCGCCGCCAGCGCCTCGGCCTTGCCATGGCCGAAGCGGTGATCGTGGTCGGCAGGCTCGGCCGCGAGCTTCACGCCATAGAGCGTAACGAGGCTGGCGAGCAGGTCGAGTCCGGTGTCCGCAAGGCTGCCCAGCATCGCGACCGATCCGGTATGCCAGGCGGCATAGGCCTTCACGATCAGCAAGGTGCACGCCATCGCCACGCTCGCTAGCGCGGCGCGCATCGCGAGCGGGACGATCCGTCGGCGTTCGTCGCGCGTCATGGGAACAGCAATCCTTCGCGCCATCCGCCCTGCGCATCGGGCGTGAACACGCGCCGCTCATGCAGACGGTGCGCGCGGTCGTGCCAGAATTCGAACTGGTCGGGCGTGATGCGGTATCCGCCCCAATTGGGGGGGCGCGGCACATCCTGTCCGTCGAAGCGCGCCTTCATCTCCTCGAACCGCGCCTCGAAGGTCGCGCGGTCGTCGAGCGGTCGCGATTGCTCCGACGCCCAGGCGCCGAGCTGCGAGTCGCGGCCGCGGGTCGCGAAATAGGCGTCGCTCTCCGCGTCGGTGGCGTGCGTCACCGCCCCCTCGATCCGGATCTGCCGGCGCAGCGATTTCCAGTGGAAGAGCAATGCCGCCTGCGCGTTGACGCTGAGATCGCCCGCCTTGCGGCTGCCGCGGTTGGTGTAGAAGACGAAGCCGTCCGGTCCGTGCCCCTTGAGCAGCACCATCCGCACCGACGGGCGTCCGCGCGCATCCGCGGTCGCCAGCGCCATCGCGTTGGGGTCGTTCGGCTCGCTGTCGCGCGCCTCGGCGAACCAGCGGTCGAACAAGGAAAAGGGATCGTCGGCCATGGCGGCGCTCATACCGCGGCCGGGAGGAAAGGTCATCATTGTCGTTGCGCGCGGTATTAATTATTATCACCGCGGAGGTGACCCATGGCGAGCAGCGTGAAACTCGGCGATCGGCTGGAGAGCTACGTCGACGAACTGGTGGAGAAGGGTCGCTACGGCTCGCGCAGCGAGGTGCTCCGTGAGGGGGTGCGGCTCGTTCACGAACGTGAGGCGTGGCTGGAGATGGTGCAAGCGCAGGTCGATGAAGCGCGTTCGGACGTCGCCGCGGGACGTTTCAAAACAGTTGCCGAGGTGCGGGCGGAGATGCGGGGCGTGCTCGGCGACCTGCGTTGATCGTCGTCCTGTCGCCGCGAAGTCGTACAAACCTCGGCGAGATCGCTCGCTACATCGCGCGCGACGATCCTGACCGTGCGGCCACGTTCGTGGCCGAACTGCTCGCAGCCTGCGATGCACTTTCGACGTTCCCGCGCGCCGATCCGGCCGATCCGCGCTTCGGACCGGCAGCACGACGCCGCGCGCTGGGCAATTACCACATTATCTACGATGTGCTTGAGGATCTGGTGGTCGTGCTGACCATCGTCCATGCCGCTCGGGACCCCGACACGATGCTGTGATGTACGGTGGAACCCTGCCCTTCCCGAAGGATTGAATCGCCCTCGCAACGAGAGGCTGATCCGATGGCGGCGCGCGCATATTGGCAGGGGCAGATCCGGTTGGCGCTGGTGTCGATCCCGGTCGAGATCTACTCCGCCACCAAGTCCGGCGCGCAGGTCGCCTTTCACCAGATCCACGAACCGAGCGGGCAGCGGATCAAATACGAGAAGGTCGCCCCCGGCGTCGGCCCGGTCGACACCGACGAGATCATGAAGGGTTTCGAGATCGAGAAGGGCGAGTACGTCTTGCTCGAACAGGACGAGATCGATGCGGTGAAGCTCGAGTCGAAGAAGACGCTGGAGCTGACCCAATTCGTCGATGCGCACGAGATCGACGTGCTCTATTACGAGAAGCCCTATTTCGTCGTCCCCGCCGACGATCTCGCCGAGGAAGCCTTCATCGTGCTGCGCGAGGCGCTGCGCCGGACCAAGAAGGTCGGGCTCGGGCAGCTCGCGATGCGCGGGCGCGAGTATGTCGTCAGCCTGAAGCCGTGCGGGCGCGGGATGATCCTCGAAACCTTGCGCTACGCCGACGAGGTGCACCGCGCGCAGGGCTATTTCCGCGACATCCCCGACGACAAGCCCGACGCCGAGCTGCTCGACCTCGCCGAGGCGCTGATCGAGAAGAAGGCCGCGGCGTTCGATCCGGCGGAGTTCCACGACCGCTACGTCGACGCGCTGAAGGCGCTGATCGAGCGCAAGCGCAAGGCGAAGGGCCGCAAGATCATCGAGGACAAGGGTGACGACGGCGCGCGCTCGGGCTCGAACGTCGTCGACCTGATGGCGGCGCTCAAAAAGTCGATGGAGGGAAAAGGCGGCGCCACGGAAAAGAAGACCGCGACGCGCAAGCCCGCCGCCCGCAAACCGGCAGCGAAGACTTCGGCCACCAAGGCGTCGACGGCGAAAAAGCGTGCCTGAGCCGCGCCCCCATAGCGGGAGGGTCGCATGACCGATCCGCTCGCCGCCTACAACGCCAAGCGCGACTTCGCGAAGACCGCCGAGCCGGCCGGAACGCTCGCGCCCGGAAAGGGCAACAGCTTCATCGTCCAGAAGCATGATGCGACGCGGCTGCACTGGGATTTCCGCCTGGAAGTCGACGGTGTGCTGAAAAGCTGGGCAGTGACGCGCGGGCCGAGTCTCGACCCCAACGAGAAACGCCTCGCGGTCCGTACTGAGGATCACCCGCTCTCCTATGCCACGTTCGAGGGGACGATCCCGGCGGAGGAGTATGGCGGCGGGACGGTGATGTTGTGGGACCGCGGCACCTGGTCGCCGGTCAAGGGCAAGAGCGCCGCCGACATCGACAAGGGCCACCTCCACTTCATCCTCGACGGCGAGCGGATGAAGGGCGAGTGGCTGCTGATCCGGCTGCGGCCGCGCGGCAAGGAACGCCGCGAAAACTGGCTGTTACGCAAGATCGAAGACGCCGAGGCCGGGGGCACCGACACGCTGGTGGAGACGGCGCTGACCAGCGTCAGCACCGGGCGGACGATGCAGGAGATCGCCGAAGGCAAGAAGCAGAAGCCCGCCCGCAAGCGCAAGGCGGGCAAGCCGCCCGCCTTTCAGCCGCCGCAGCTCTGTACGCTCGTGGATCACGTTCCGGGCGGCGGGGAGTGGATCCATGAGGTGAAATACGACGGCTATCGCGCGTTGGTCGCGGTCGGGGGCGGCAAGGCGAAGGTTTTTACGCGCAGCGGGCTCGACTGGAGCGACAAATTCCCCGGCATCGCCGAAGCCGCCGCCGCGCTGCCCGTGACGACCGCGCTGATCGATGGCGAGATCGTCGCGTTCAAGGACGGCCGGCCCGATTTCTCGACGCTCAAGGATGCGATCAGCGCGGGCGGCGCGATGACGCTGTTCGGGTTCGACCTGCTCGAACTGGACGGCGACGACCTGCGCGACCTGCCCAATGTCGCGCGCAAGGAACGGCTGCGCGCGCTGGTCGGCGACGGCGAGGAGCGGCTGCGCTTTGCCGAGCATATCGTCGGCTCCGGTGAGCAATTGTTCGAGACGATGTGTCGCGAGGGCTATGAGGGCGTCGTCTCCAAGCGCGCCGACGCGCCGTACCGGGGGCGGCGCACCCAGTCGTGGCTCAAGATCAAGTGTATTCGGCGGCAGGAGTTCGTGATCGTGGGCTGGCTGAAGTCGAGCAAGTCGCGCGGGCTGCGGTCGCTGCTGCTCGGGGTGCATGACGGCGACACGCTGCGCTATGTCGGCAAGGTCGGCACCGGGTTCGACGCGGCGACGATCGACGCGCTGCGGACGCGGCTGGACAAGCTCTCGCGCAAGACCGCCACCGTCGACGCGCCGCGCGCCGCGGTCAAAGGCGCGCAGTGGGTGAAGCCAGAACTGGTCGCCGAGGTCGCCTTCGCCGAGACGACGCCCGATGGCGTTTTGCGCCACTCGAGCTTCATCGGGCTGCGCGGCGACAAGCCCGCCAAGGAGGTGGTCGCCGAACGCGCCGCCCCAACGCCAAAGGTCGAGTCGCGGATCAAGGTCACCAATCGCGACCGCGTGATCTTCCCGGAGAGCGACGTCACCAAGGGTCAGCTCGCCGATTATTATGCCGCGGTCGCCGGGATCATGCTGCCCTGGGCGGGGCATCGGCCGGTCAGCCTGGTGCGCTGCCCGCAAGGCCGCGCGCGGCAATGCTTCTTCCAGAAGCACGACGCGGGGTCGTTCGGCGACGCCGTGCACCAGGTGCCGATCCGCGAGAAGGACGGCAGCACCGAAAACTACCTCTATGTCGAGGATGCCGACGGTCTGGTCGCGTGCGTGCAGATGGGAACGATCGAGTTCCACGGCTGGGGTTCGCGCGTCGATACGCTCGAACGCCCCGACCGGATGGTGTTCGACCTCGACCCCGACGAGGGGCTCGGCTTCGCGGAAACCAAGCGCGCCGCCGCGCACCTCAAGGAACAGCTCGCCGAACTGGGGCTGGTCAGCTTCCCTTTGCTGTCGGGGGGCAAGGGCGTGCATGTCGTCGTGCCGCTGACCCCCAAGGCCGAATGGCCGGCGGTGCGCGACTTCGCCGAGCGGTTCGCGCGTGCGCTCGCCCATGCCGACCCCGAGCGGTTCGTGGCGGTGATGAGCAAGGCCAAGCGCAAGGGGCGGATCTTCATCGACTATCTGCGCAACCAGCGCGGCGCGACCGCGATCATGCCCTATGCCGCGCGGGCGCGCGCCGGTGCCCCGGTCGCGGCCCCGGTGTCGTGGACCGAGCTGCGCGATCTCGACAGCGCCGCGCACTGGCACGTCGGCGAGGCGGCGGCGCTGATCGCGCGCGCCAACGGGCGGTCGCTGAAGGGCTGGGGCGTCGCGGATCAGGTGCTGCCGGACCTTTGAGCGCGCCGGGTCGATTCCGATTGCTTAACCCGACTGCTTCATTAGGGTCCGCCGCGGTTGGCTGAAGGAGGAAATGCTGGCCACGCAGCCCCTCTTCGACAACAGCACCCTCGCCCGCCGCCGCTTCGATGAGTATGCCGGCACGCCGTCCGACACGATGCGCAGTGGTGCCGCAGCGCCGTGGCTGGCGGTGCTGGAGGAATTGTCGGCGGTCGCGGGCGACGATCTCGGCCATGCGCGCGAGCGGGTGCAGCGGCACGCGATCGACATCGGCACCGGCTTCCGCATCATCGGCGAGGACAGCGAGCGGCCGTGGCCGGTCAGCCCCGTCCCGCTGCTGATCGAGGCGCAGGAATGGGCGCGGATCGAACGCGGGATCGTCCAGCGCGCCGATCTGTTCGAGACGATCCTCGCCGATCTCTATGGTCCGTCGACACTGGCGGAGCGCGGCTATTTTCCCGCGACGCTGGTCACGGGCAGCCCGTTCTTCCTGCGGCCGCTGGTCGGGCTCGCGCCGCCGGGCGGGCACCATCTGCATTTCGTCGCGATCGACCTGGGGCGCAGTCCGTCGGGCGAGTGGCGCGTGCTCGCCGATCACCTGCGCGCGCCGACCGGGGCGGGCTATGCGCTGGAGAACCGGCTGGCGGTCAGCCGCACGCTCGGGGGGTTGCAGGCGCGGCTCAACGTGCGTCGGCACGCGCCGTTCTTCGCGGCGTTCCGCGAGGGACTGGCGGCGGCCTGCCGGCGCAGCGATCCGCGCATCGGGCTGCTGACGCCGGGGCGCTACAATCCCAGCTACCCCGAGCAGGCGCATCTGGCGCGCTATCTGGGGTTGTTGCTGGTCGAGGGCGACGATCTCGCCGCGCTGGAGGACCGGCTCTATGTCCGCACGATCGCGGGGCTGAAGCGCGTCGACGCCTTGTGGCGGCGGCTCGACCCGCGGCTGCTCGATCCGCTGGCGTTCGACTCGCATTCGCGGATCGGGGTGCCGGGGCTGATCGACGTCTGGGCGCAGGGCAATGTCGTGCTCGCCAATGCGCCGGGCGCGGGCGTGCTGGAAAGCCCTGCCTTCGGGGCATTTTTGCCGCAGCTCAGCACGCGGCTGACCGGCGCGGACCTGATCCTGCCCAATATCGCGACCTGGTGGTGCGGGCAGCAGCGCGAGGCGGCGTATGTCGCGGGCGAGTTCGGGTCGATGCTGCTGTCGTCGGCGTTCGGGGCGCGGACGCTGGGGCTGCCGGGCGACGCGCCGGTGGCGGGGGCGGACCTGACGGCCGAGCAGCGCGCGGCGTTCCTCGACGACCTCACGCGACGACCGCAGGATTATGTCGGGCAGGAGATCGTGCGGCTGTCGACGATGCCGGTGATCATCGAGGACCGGCTGGAGCCGCGTCCGTTCACGCTGCGGGTGTTCGCGGCGCGCGATGCGCACGGCAACTGGCAGGTGCTGCCGGGCGGGTTCGCACGGATCGGCGAACATCCCGACCCGCGCGCGGCGGTGCTGGGCGAGGGAACGTGGTCGGCGGACGTCTGCGTGCACGGTGCGGAGCCGGTGTCGCCGGTGTCGTTGCTGCCCGCGCCCGATTCGCTGCACGTCCGGCGCAATCCGGGGACGCTGCCGAGCCGGGTCGCGGACAATTTCTTCTGGCTCGGGCGCTATCTGGAGCGCGGCGAGGCGTTGCTGGCGGCGATCCGCGTGATGCTGGGCCATTCGATCGACGCCGATACCGGCGCGGCGCCCGACGACGCGACGATCGCCAAGCTGGTCGCCGAGATCGTCGACAGCGGCGCGGCCCCGGCCCCGACCGGCTTCCGCCGCGCCGAGCTGATCGCGTTCGCGCGCACCGCGATGGAGGCGCGCGACGGCGGGTGGCAGTCGGTCGCGGCGATCAATACCCATGCGCAAAGGATCGCGGGCGGGTCGCGCGACCGGCTGTCGGTCGACATGGTTCGGCTGCTCGATGCGCCCTTCCCGACGCATCGCGGGATGCTCGACCGCGCAGGTTCGCTCCAGCGCCGCTATGCCGCGATCGCCGGGCTGTCGGCCGAGCATATGGGGCGGACCGCGGCGTGGCGGTTCCACGATCTCGGGCGGCGGATCGAGCGCGCGCGGGCGATCACGCGCGCCGCGCGGATCTTCGGGATGAGCGGCGCGTCGGCGGGCGATCTGTCGACGCTGCTCGACCTTGCCGACAGCCAGATCAGCTATCGCCAGCGTTACCTGACCGGGATCGCGCGGGTGCCGGTGGTCGACCTGACCGTGCTCGATCCGGGCAATCCCCGCGCGCTGGCGTTTCAGGTCGAGCGGATCCGCGAGCATCTCGCCGCGCTGCCGGTGCTCGACGACGACGGCATGGCCGAGCCGCAGCAGATCGAGGCGACCGAGCTGCACGCGCTGGTCGCCCCGGCGCAGGCGGCGCTGCTCGATCCGGAGACGCTGTCGGAGGTCGAGCACCGGCTGTTCCGGCTGTCCGAGGCGATCGCGCGGCGGTATTTCCTGCAAGGCGCGGAGCCGTTGCGGGCGAGCGGGTTGACGCTGGCGTGAGGGTTGTATCTTCCCACCGTCATTGCGAGCGCAGCGAAGCAATCCAGAGCCCAGCGCGTGACGCCCTGGATTGCTTCGCTGCGCTCGCAATGACGGATGTGGCGAGAGGGACGGCCTGACCGATGCGCTATGACATCCGCCACATTACCCGCTTCGACTATGGCAATGCGGTCAAATTCGCGCGCTGTAACCTGCGGCTGAAGCCGATCGACTGGCCGGGGCAGAAGCTGGAGGATTATGCGCTGCACGTCGCGCCGTCCGGGCGGACGACCGCGGCCTATGCCGAGGCCGGGCTGGCGCACGTCACCCGGCTGGTGGTCGACGAGCGCGTGCGGCGGCTGACGATCGAGAGCGTCGCGCGGCTGACCGTCGACCGGCTGGTACCGGTGCCCGACGCGAGCGACCTCGCGATCGGCGAGGTCTGCGCGCTGGCCCGTGCGTCCGGCGACGTTTCGGCGGCCGGGCCGGCGGCGTATCTGTTCCCCTCCCCGCTGATCCCGCTCGATCGCGCGATCGCGGACTATTGCGCGCCCGATCTGACGCCCGATCGCAACGTGCTGGAGGCCGGGATCGCGCTCGCGCGGCGCATCCAGCGCGACTTCGCGTTCGATCCCGCCGCGACCCTGGTCGATACGCCGCCGCACGAGGCGTTCGCCAAGCGGCGCGGCGTCTGTCAGGATTTCGCGCAGATCATGCTGACGGGGCTGCGCGCGGCCGGGCTGCCCGCCGCTTATGCCTCGGGCTATATCCGCACCATCCCGCCGCCCGGTCAGGAGCGGCTGGTCGGCGCGGACGCGACGCACGCCTGGGTGCTGATCTGGTGCGGACCGGCGCGCGGCTGGGTCGGGGTCGATCCCACCAACGGCATCTGGATGGCGGGGGATCATATCGTCGTCGCGATCGGGCGCGACTATGCCGAGATCGCGCCCGTCGACGGCGTGGTGCTGGGATCGGGCGCGCAGGCGATGGAGGTCAGCGTCGACGTCGCACCGATCATGGAGCCGGCGTAACGATTGCGCTTCGCCGCGCACTCCCCCACATAGGCGAGTAACACACCAACCGGGGACGACATGGCCGATCCATATGCGACGCTGGGCGTGGCGCGCGGCGCCAGCGAGGCGGACATCAAGAAAGCGTATCGCAAGCTCGCCAAGGAGCTGCATCCCGACCGCAACCGCGACAATCCCAAGGCGGCGGAGAAGTTCGGGCAGGTCACCAGCGCCTATGACCTGCTGACCGACAAGGACAAGCGCGCGCGCTTCGATCGCGGCGAGATCGACGGCGACGGTAACCCGACCGCGCCGTTCGGCTTCGGTGCCGGCGGGCGCGGGCAGGCGGGCAACGGCGGGTTCCGCGCCGAAGGCTTCGACATGAGCGGGATGGGCGGCGGCGCCGGCGGTCCGGACATGAGCGACATCTTCGAAGGGCTGTTCGGCGGCGGCCGCACGCGCGGTGGGGCCGCGGGTGGCGGATTCGCGAGCGGGTTCGGCCGGCGGCAGCCGCCGCCGAAGGGCGGCAACGTCGCCTATTCGCTGCGCGTGCCGTTCACCGACGCCGCAACGCTCGCGCCGCAGCGCGTGACGCTGGCGAGCGGCAGCACGATCGACCTCAAGCTGCCCGCCGGGGTCGACAGCGGCACGCAGATGCGGCTGGCCGGCAAGGGCGACGACGGGCCGGGCGGCGCGGGCGACGCGATCGTGACGATCGAGGTCCAGCCGCACCGCTTCTTCACTCGCGACGGCGACGACGTGCGGCTCGATCTGCCGATCACGCTGAAGGAGGCGGTCGAAGGCGGCAAGGTGAAGTGCCCCACGGTCGACAAGCCGGTGATGATTACCGTGCCGACCGGGGCAACCTCCGGCAAGACATTGCGTTTGAAGGGAAAAGGCTTTCACCGCAAAGGCGGCGAGCGTGGCGATCAGCTGGTGACGCTGATCGTCGACGTGCCCGCGGACGATGCGGCGCTGAAGGCGTTCGTCGCCGGCTGGGACGGCGGCGGGAACCCGCGCGCGGCGATGGGCGTCTGATCGTGCGTGACCGACGCCCCGCTATCGCTGACGCCTGAGGATCGCGGGCGCCATCACGGCGCCGCGCGGCGCCGGCTCGACCGCCAGCTCGCGCACCTCCGCCCCGGCGCCTATGCATGGGAGGTGTTCAAGCGCGCGGCGATCGGCGTGTGGACCGACGGGTTCATCTACGCCGGTAACCTCGCCTATCTCGCGCTGATGACGGTGTTTCCGTTCTTCATCGTCGCGGCGGCGGTGGCGTCGCTGTTCGGGCAGAGCGACGAGGTGCAGCACGGGCTGGCCAGCTTCCTGTCGGTGCTGCCGCACGACGTGGCGGAGGTGTTGCGGACGCCGATCGCCAACGTCCTGCAGGCGCGGACCGGGCCGTTGCTGTGGTTCGGCGCTTTGGTCGGGCTGTGGACGGTCGGCAGCTTCGCCGAGACGATCCGCGACATCTTCCGCAAGGCCTATGGCACGCGTTCGTCGCAGTCGCTGTGGCGCGCGCGGCTCGGCCTGAGCATCGCGATTATCGCTTCGGTGGTGATCGCGCTGCTCGCGTTCCTGGTGCAGGGCATCCTGACCGCCGCCGAGCAGTTCATCTACCGGCTGCTACCGGTCGCGCAGCATGTCGCCGAATGGCTCAACATCGCGCGGCTGGTGCCGGCGGCGATCATGTTCGGTGCGCTGTACATGCTGTTCTATTCGGTAACGCCGGGCAAATACCGGCGCAGCGACGCGCGGAAATGGCCGGGCGCGCTGTTCACGACCTTGTGGTGGGTCAGCATGACCGCGGGGCTGCCCTGGGCACTGTCGCAGCTCGGCGGCTACGACCTGACCTATGGCAGCCTCGCCGGTGTGGTCGTCATGCTGTTGTTCTTCTATCTGATCGGGCTGGGACTGGTCTTCGGTGCGCACCTCAACGCGGCACTGGCGGAGCCGCCCGAACCGGTTGTAGAGGGGACCGGACAGGGTGAATCATAATGCAGGTACACGCGTGAACGGATTGATGGCGGGCAAGCGCGGGCTCATCATGGGGCTGGCCAACGACAAGTCGCTGGCGTGGGGGATTGCCAAGAAGCTGAGCGAGGCCGGCGCGGAACTCGCCTTCTCCTATCAGGGTGCGGCGATGGAGAAGCGCGTGCGCCCGCTCGCCGAGCAACTGGGCGTCGCGCGGCTGTTCGATTGCGACGTCGCGGACATGGACGCGCTCGACGCGACCTTCGCGGCGCTGGCCGAGGAATGGCCGACGATCGACTTCGTCGTCCATGCGATCGGCTTCTCGGACAAGTCGCAGCTGCGCGGGCGCTATTACGACACCACGCTCGACAATTTCCTGATGACCATGAACATTTCGGCCTATTCGCTGGTCGCGGTGGCGCAGCGCGCGCGGCGGATGATGCCCGAGGGCGGCTCGATCCTGACGCTGACCTATTATGGCGCCGAAAAGGTGATCCCGCATTACAACGTGATGGGCGTGGCGAAGGCGGCGCTGGAGACGAGCGTCAAATATCTGGCGGTCGATCTCGGCCCCGACAACATCCGCATCAACGCGATCTCGGCCGGGCCGATCCAGACGCTGGCGGCGCGCGGGATCGGCGACTTCAACTATATCCTCAAGTGGAACGAGCTGAACGCGCCGCTGCGCCGCACCGTGACGATCGAGGATGTCGGCGGCGCGGGGCTGTACATGCTCTCCGACCTGGCGAGCGGCGTGACCGGCGAGATCCACCATGTCGACGCGGGCTATAATGTGATCGGCATGAAGGCCGAGGATGCGCCCGACATCGCGCTGGCGTGAGTGAGACGGGGGTGACGATCGCGATCCGCCCCGCGGCGGGCGGCGACGTCGCCGCGATCGACGCGCTGCTCCGCAACGTCTTCCCGCGCGCCGACGAGGCCGATCTGGTGCGGCAGCTGTGCGTCGACGGCGACATGGTGCTGATGATGGTCGCCATGGATGAAGCGAGCGGCGTGCTGGCCGGGGCGGTGGCGTTCAGCCGGATGGCGGTCGATATCGGCGGCAAGCCGATCGCCGCGGTCGCGCTCGCGCCGGTCGCGGTCGCCGAGGAGTATCGCCGGCAGGGCGTCGCCGAGGCGCTGATCCACGCCGGGATCGAGCGGATCGAGGCGGCGCGGGTCGTATTGTGCTTCGTGCTCGGCGAACCGGCGTTCTACGCGCGGTTCGGCTTCCATGCCGATTATGCTAAGAACTTCGCCTCACCCTACGCAGGCGAGCATCTGATGGCTTTGCCGGTGCAGGGCGGGTTGATGCCGTGCGGGGCGCGCGGCGAGGCGACGCATGCAGCGGCCTTCGCGCGGCTCGGCTGAGCGCGGCGCAAATAGCCGTCCCTCAATTACCGTAAGTTAAGCACCGTTTCTTACAAGCTGGCGGGATGGATCACCGTTCCGACCGGCTGTTACTCGTGGCGCAGGCGGGCGTCGGCGTCGCCGCGCTGGCGATCATGAGCCTGTATCCGCCCGCCGAAGGGCGCATCCTGCTGATCCCGGTCGTCGACCGCGACGTCAACGCCACCGCGCGGCTGGCGCTGTCCTCTGGCGCGGCGCTGCTCGGCGCGGGGCCGCTGCGGGGCTCGCTGGTGGTGGTGGGGAGCCGTTCGCGGCTGGCGGCGCGGCTGCGCCCGTGGCGCACGCTGATGCTTGCCGCCCCGCCGGCCGGCTGCGGCAGTCCTTCCCGACAGGCGACCGTCGCATGACCGCGGCCACCGACCCGCTCGACCGGATGCGCGCCTATGGCGTCAGGGGCTGGGCGTGGGCAGGCTGGATCGTGCTCGCCGGGCTGTGCGCGGGCGACGCGCTGATCGGCGGCGGCAAGTTGCCGGTGGTGCTCGCGGTCGGGTTGCTCGCCAATATCGGTCCAACCGCGATGATGGTGCTGGGGCGCCACGATGCGGTGGCGCGGGCGATGATGGGGTCGCTGGCCGCGGTGCTGCCCGCGCTGCTGGTGTTCGTGCTACAAGGGCGTGCGTGGCAGATGGACGCGCATATGTATTTCTTCGTCGCGATGGCCGCGCTGCTGGTGCTCGCCGACTGGCGGCCGATCCTGCTGGCGACCGGGCTGACCGCGGTGCATCACCTGCTGCTCGAATGGTTCGCGCCCGACTGGGTGTTCGACGGCAATGGCGATCTGGGGCGGGTGCTGTTCCATGTCGTCGCGGTCGGGCTGCAGTTCGCCGCGCTAACCGTCGTGACGCTGATGCTGGAGCGGCTGTTCGCCGCGCAGGAGCGCAGCCTGCGCCGCGCGCGCGAGCTGACCGCGATCGCCGAGGAGGGTCGCCGCGCCACCGAAAGCGCGCTGGAGCAAGCGCGGCTCGCCGAGGAACGCGCGGCGCGCGAGCGGCGCCGCCGCGAGGAGCAGGCGGCGCAGCTGGCGCAGGAGCGGCGCGGCGAGCTGATGATGCTGGCGGGTGAGTTCGAACGCTCGGTCACCTCGATCGTCGGCGGGATCGCGCAGGCCAGCGAACGGCTCGAGCAGGCCGCGATCCAGCTGGAGAGCGGCACCGCCGCAGCGCGCGGCGACGTCGTGTCGGCCGCGACCAGCGCCGACGAGGCCGCGACCGATATCGCGCAGGTCGCCGCCTCGATCCGCGACCTGACGCGCTCGATCCAGACGATCGCGGTCGCCGCCGAGCGGCAGTCGCAGCTGACCGACGGCGTCAGCACCGCGGCGCAGCGCAGCGTCCAGACCGCGGCGATGCTCGAGGAACAGGCGGTGCAGATCGAGGGCTTCCTCGACGACATCCGCCGGATCGCGGCGCAGACCAATCTGCTGGCGCTCAACGCGACGATCGAGGCGTCGCGCGCCGGCGAGGCGGGGCGCGGCTTCGCGGTGGTCGCGGGCGAGGTGAAGGCGCTGTCCGCCGACACGACGCGCGCCAGCGACCGGATCGGCGTGCTGATCGCGGGCATCCGCGAGGGTGTGGCGGAAACCGGCGAGAAATTGCGCAGCGTGACGCAGGCGGTCGCCGAGGTGTCGGGCGCGGCGCGCGGGATCAAGGTGGCGGTCGACGAGCAGCGCAGCAGCGCGCTGGAGGTCGATGGCGGCGCGACCCGCGCGGCGACGAAGGCGGAGGCGATCGGCGGCGGGATCGGCGCGCTGGTCGAGACGGTCGGCAAGGCCTCGACGCTGTCGGCGACGGTGCGCAACAGCGCGAGCGCGCTGGCGACCAGCGCGCGCGACCTGCACGGGTCGACCAACCGCTTCGTGGCGTTCTTGACCTGCGAGCGTGCGGCGGCGGAGTGAGGGCCTTATCGTCGCCCCGGACTTGATCCGGGGCCCCGCTTCTTTCCTGGTCGGGCAAGAAGAAGCGGGGTCCCGGGTCACGCCCGGGACGACGGCGTAATGGTGGGCAACGGCGGCGGCGGGGTCCAGCGCTGGACGGATTCCAGCGCGATGCCCGCCAGATTCTGCGTGCGCTTGACGTAGCGGATGCGCAGCCGGCCGGCGGGGCGCGGGAGCGAGAGAAATCGCTCGTAATGATCGCGATACGCCGGCGGGCAGCGGATCGCGCCATGCGCCTGCGCGATCACCGCCGCCGCGTCGCCGAGCAGCACCGCCTCGGGCAGCGCCAGCTCGTTGGCGAGCGTCAACGCGGCGGTCAGCGCCAGCCACTCGGCCTCCATGCTGCTGCCCGGCCCGAGGTCGCGGCGCATGTAGGTCCGCCCGCCCGCGACCAGCGCATATTCCATCCCGGCGGGCGAATAGCCGCCGTCGAAGAAGATCTTCATGCCCGCCGCCACGCCCCCGGCGCGAGATCGCCGAGCGACCAGTCGCCGACGCGCCGGCGGATCAGCCGCAGCGTCGGGTGGCCGACCGCCGCGGTCATGCGGCGGACCTGCCGGTTGCGCCCCTCGCGGATCGTCAGCGCGATCCAGGTATCGGGGATGCTCGCGCGGTAGCGGATCGGGGGCGTGCGCGGCCAGATGTCGGGCGCGTCGAGCGGTTCGACCGCGGCGGGGCGAGTCATGCCGTCCTTGAGCAGCACGCCTTCGCGCAGCGCGGCCAGCGCGTCCGCGTCGGGCACGCCCTCGACCTGCGCCCAATAGGTCTTGGGCAGCTTGAACTTCGGATCCGCGATCCGCGCCTGCAACCGGCCATCGTCGGTGAGCAGCAACAGCCCCTCGCTGTCGCGGTCGAGCCGCCCGGCGGGATAGACGCCGGGGACGTCGATGAAGTCCGACAGCGTCGCGCGCGTCGTCAGCGATCCGCGATCGGTGAACTGGCTCAGCACGTCATAGGGCTTGTTGAACAGGATCAGCGTCATGCGCGCGCGATCTGCTGCGTCACCGCCTCCGCGACCCGGATGCCGTCGACCGCCGCCGACAGGATGCCGCCGGCATAGCCCGCCCCCTCGCCGGCCGGGTACAGGCCGCGCGTGTTGAGGCTCTGCATGTCCTCGCCGCGCGTGAAGCGCACCGGCGAGGACGTGCGCGTCTCGACCCCGGTCATCACGACGTCGGGATGGTCGTAGCCCTTGATCTGGCGGCCGAACACCGGGATCGCCTCGCGCATCGCCTGGATTGCGAAGTCGGGCAGGACGTCGGCGAGGTCGGTCGGGGTCACGCCGGGCTTATACGACGGCACCACGCTGCCGAGCGTCGTCGAGGCGCGGCCGGCGAGGAAGTCGCCGACGCGCTGCGCCGGGGCGTGATAGTTCGACCCGCCCGCGACATAGGCCCGTTCCTCGATCCGGCGTTGCAGCGCCAGCCCGGCGAGCGGGTCGCCGGGATAGTCGCGCTCCGGGTCGATCGCGACGACGAAGCCGGAATTGGCGTTGCGCTCGTTGCGCGAATATTGGCTCATCCCGTTGGTGGCGACGCGGCCTTCCTCGCTGGTCGCGGCGACGACGGTGCCGCCGGGGCACATGCAGAAGCTGTAGACCGTTCGCCCATTCGAGCAGTGATGCGAGATGTGATATTCGGCGGCGCCGAGGATCGGGTGGCCGGCGTCGGGGCCGAAACGCGCGCGGTCGATCCACGATTGCGGATGCTCGATGCGCACGCCGATCGAGAAGGGCTTGGCCTCGGCATGCACCCCGGCCTCGACCAGCAGCGCGAACGTGTCGCGTGCGCTGTGGCCGATCGCCATCACGACATGCTCGGCTTCCAGATAGCCGCCATCGTGGAGGTGCAGGCCCTTGATGCGGCGTTCCCCGCCCTGCTCCGCGACGTCGAAGCCGGTGACGCGGGTCGAGAAGCGGTATTCGCCGCCGAGTTCCTCGATCGTCGCGCGCATGCTCTCGACCATCGTCACCAGCCGGAAGGTGCCGATATGTGGGTGCGCCTCGGTGAGGATTTCCTCGGGCGCGCCGGCCTTGACGAATTCGGTCAGCACCTTGCGGTTGAGGTGGCGCGGATCCTTGATGCGGCTGTAGAGCTTGCCGTCCGAGAAGGTCCCCGCCCCGCCCTCGCCATATTGGACGTTCGATTCGGGGTTGAGGACGCTGCGCCGCCACAGGCCCCAGGTGTCCTTGGTCCGCTCGCGCACCACCTTGCCGCGTTCGAGGATGATCGGGCGAAAGCCGGCCTGCGCGAGGATCAGCGCGGCGAACAGCCCGCACGGGCCGGCGCCGATCACCACCGGACGCGGCGCGCCCTGCTTCGCGGGCTCGGGGGCGCGATAGCGGGTATCGGGGGTGAGCGAGACGTCGCGGTCGCGGCGGTTGCGCGCGAGCACGGTGCCCTCGTTCTTCACCGCGACGTCGACCGTATAGACGAGCTGGATGCGGCCATGTTCGCGCGCATCATTGCCGCGCCGCGCGACCGTGAACCGGATCAGCTCGCGCGGGGTGATGCGCAGCCGCTTGACGATCGCGGCGGGCAGCGCTTCGTCGGCATGGTGGAGCGGCAGTTTCAGGTCGGTGATGCGGATCATGGCGGCGGGGCTTTAGCGGGGTTCGCGGGGCGAGGCGAATGTTGCGAATGTTGAGACGATAAAGGGGGTGTTCGTCGGGTCTGCGGCTCGGGAATGAATAGCCTGACGCGGGTGGTGTAGGACATCGCCTGCCCCGTCGTTGCGAGCGTAGCGCGGCAATCCAGGGTTGGATCAGGACGCCCTGGATTGCTTCGCTACGCTCGCAATGACGGCGAGGGTCACCGCCAGCCGAGCGCCGGCGCGACGTGTCGGAGGATGTTTTCCAGCACGTGCGCGTTGTAATCGACGCCGAGCTGGTTGGGGACGGTCAGCAGCAACGTATCGGCCTCGGCGATCGCCTCGTCGGCGCGCAGCTGCTCGATCAACCGCTCGGGCTCCGCGGCGTAGGAGCGGCCGAACACCGCGCGCATGTTGTCGATCACGCCGATCTGGTCGCCGCCACCGTCGCGCCCGAAATAGGCGCGGTCGCGGTCGTCGGTCAGCGCGAAGATCGAGCGCGACACCGAGATGCGCGGGGTGCGGGTATGCCCCGCCTCGGCCCATGCCGCGCGATAGGCACGGATCTGCTTGGCCTGCTGGACATGGAACGGCTCGCCGCTCTCGTCGGCCTTCAGGGTCGAGCTTTGCAGGTTCATCCCCATCTGCGCCGCCCAGACCGCGGTGGCGTTCGATGCCGAGCCCCACCAGATCCGCTCGCGCAACCCTTCGGCGTGCGGCTCGAGCCGGAGCAGCCCGGGCGGGTTAGGGAACATCGGCTGCGGGTTGGGCTTGGCGAAGCCCTCGCCCTGCAACAGCCGCAGGAACAATTCGCTGTGGCGGCGCCCCATATCGGCGTCGCTTTCCCCGGCGGCGGGGGCGTAGCCGAAATAGCGCCAGCCCTCGATCACCTGCTCGGGCGAACCGCGGCTGATCCCGAGCTGCAGCCGGCCGCCCGCGATGAGGTCGGCCGCGCCGGCATTCTCGGTCATGTAGAAGGGGTTTTCGTAGCGCATGTCGATGACGCCGGTGCCGATCTCGATCGACTTGGTGCGCGCGCCGACGGCGGCGAGCAGCGGGAACGGCGAGGCGAGCTGCTGCGCGAAATGGTGGACGCGGTAATAGGCGCCGTCCGCGCCGAGTTCCTCCGCGGCGACCGCGAGGTCGATCGACTGGAGCAGGACGTCGCTGGCCGAGCGGGTGGCGGAGCCGTGCGCGTTCGACCAGTGGCCGAAGGAGAGGAAGCCGATCTTTTTCATGGGTTCGTTCCGTACGGATAGCCGTCATTGCGAGCGGAGCGAAGCAATCCAGTGCCGGACCAGGACGCCCTGGATTGCTTCGCTCCGCTCGCAATGACGGGATGAAAGTTCAGGCCGCCACCTTCTCGTCGAAGCTGCGGCGCGCCTGCTCGACGTGCGGCATGTTCTCGATCGTCCAGCGGTACAGCGCCTTGAACGGCTGGTGCAGCGAGCGCCCCAGCGGCGTGATCGCGTACTCGACCGCGACCGGCGACGCCGGGATCACGCGGCGCGACACCATGCCGTTACGCTCCAGCCGGCGCAGGCATTGCGTCAGCGCCTTCTGCGTCACGCCTTCCAGATGACGGCGGATCGCGTTGAAGCGCATCGGGCCGGCGTCGAGCACGGTCAGCACCATCATCGACCATTTGTCGGCGATCTGGTCGAGCAGCGCGCGGCTCGGGCAATCGACCGAGAAATGCTGGCAGACGTGCGGCGGCGAGAGCGTGGCGGTTTCCATGAGTATACCTAGTCGATCGCAGGTGCGTTATTGACCTCAGGTTTCCGATATATACCTGAAGGGCCGCAATCACAAGAAAAGGCGCCGTGGATGTCCTCCGCTTCGGTCGATACGTTGTTCCGTCCCTTCTCGCTCGGCTCGCTCGAGCTGCCCAACCGCATCGTCATGGCGCCGATGACGCGCACCATGGCGCCGGGCGGCGTGGTCGGTGAGGCCAACGCCGCTTACTACCGCCGCCGCGCCGAAGGGGGCGTCGGACTGATCCTGTCGGAAGGCACGGTGATCGACCGCCCGTCGTCGCGCAACCATCCGGGCATCCCGTTCTTCCACGGCGACGCTGCGCTGGCGGGCTGGAAGGGCGTGATCGACGCGGTGCACGCGGCGGGCGGCAAGATGGGGCCGCAGATCTGGCACACCGGCGCGACCAGCGGCCCGCCCGCCGGCGACTGGGCGCCGCCGCAGCCGGTCGAGAGCCCGTCGGGCTATAATGCGCCCGCGGAAGCGCGCGGTCAGGCGATGAGCGACGCAGACGTCGCCGACACGATCGCCGCCTTCGCGCGTGCGGCGGCGGAAGCCAAGGCGCTCGGCTTCGACACGGTCGAGATCCATGGCGCGCACGGCTATCTGATCGACCAGTTCTTCTGGGGCGGCACCAATCAGCGCAACGACAATTACGGCGGCGCGACGATCCGCGAGCGGTCGCGGTTCGCGGGCGAGGTGGTCAAGGCGGTACGTGCCGCGGTCGGCCCCGACATGCCGGTGATCCTGCGCGTCAGCCAGTGGAAGCAGCAGGATTATCGCGCGCGGCTCGCCGAGACGCCGGAGGCGATGACCGATTGGCTGCTGCCGCTGGTCGAGGCCGGCGCGAACGTGCTGCATTGTTCGCAGCGGCGCTTCTGGGAGCCGGAGTTCCCCGAACTGGACGGCGCGGAGGGGCTGAACTTCGCGGGCTGGGCCAAGAAGCTGACTGGCGCGGCGACGATCAGCGTCGGCTCGGTCGGGCTGTCGGGCGAGTTCCTGGCGGCGTTCGGCGGCGAAGGCTCGACCAGCACCGATCTCGACCGGCTGGTGACGCGCATGGAGCGCGACGAGTTCGACCTGATCGCGGTCGGGCGCGCGCTGATCAGCGATGCCGACTGGGTGGCCAAGGTGCGCGCGGGCGATGCCGCCGGGCTGAAGGGCTTCGAGGCGAGCGCACTCAAGGAGCTGGTGTGATCGTGCGCCGCGCGCGATAATCACGATTGCCTCCCCCTGCGCGGCCGATATCATGGCCGCTCAGGGGGAGTGTTCAAGCGATGCGATGGTGGACGACGGCGGCGGTGTGCGCATTGGCCGCGGGGACGGCGAGCGCGAGTGAGACGCCGCTGTATCAGCCCGCGCCCGACTGGGTGAAGCCCGCGCCGCCGATCACCCCCGCGCAACTGACCGCCGCCGCGCCGGTGGTGGTGCTGCTCGACACGCAACAGCGGCTGAAGGACGGGCAGGTGTGGCGCTACGTCGACACCGCGACGCGCGTCGCCTCGCCCGAGATGATGACGCAGGCCGGGATGCTGGCGATCCCGTGGCAGCCGGACCAGGGCGACATCATCGTCCACCGCGTCGAGATCATCCGGGGCGCCGAGCATATCGACCTGCTGGCGGGCGGGAAGCGCTTCACCGTGCTGCGCCGCGAGACGGGGCTGGAGCAGCGCGAGATCAACGGCGTGATGACCGCCAACCTGCCGATCGAAGGACTGCGGATCGGCGACGTGGTGCACACGACGATCTCGATCACGCAGACGGACAAGGCGCTGAAGGGGCAGATGCAGGCGCAGGCCGGGCTGGTGGTGGCGCCGCAGCGCGCCGGATACGCGCGCACCCGCTTCCTGTGGCCCGCCGACGACGCCGTCCGCTGGAAGGTGCAGGCCGAGGGCGCCACGCCGGTCGAGACGGGCACGGGCGCGATGCGCGAGCTGGTGATCGAGGGCGCGCTGCCCAAACAGCCCGACATGCCCGGCGACATGCCCGCGCGCTTCGTCCACCCCGCCTTCGTCGAGGTGACCAGCTTCGCGGACTGGGCGGCGGTCGCCCGGACGATGGCGCCGCTGTACGCGACCGACGGGCTGATCGCGCCCGGCAGCCCGCTGGCCGCCGAGGTCAAGCGGATCGAGGCCGCCGAGCGCGAGCCGGTGAAGCGCGCCGCGCTGGCGCTGGCGCTGGTGCAGGAGCAGATCCGCTATCTCTACAACGGGATGGCCGGGGGCAATTACACGCCGCAGACGCCGGCGGAGACCTGGACGCTGCGCTACGGCGATTGCAAGGCCAAGACGCTGCTGCTGCTGGCGTTGCTGCATGCGATGCAGATCGACGCGGAGCCGGTGCTGGCGCCCGCGCAGGCCGGCGACGTGTTCACCGGGCGGCTGCCCTCGGCGGGCGCGTTCGACCATGTGCTGGTGCGCGCGACGATCGGCGGCGAGGTGCTGTGGCTGGACGGCACGATGAACGGCACCAAGCTGGCCGACCTGCGCGACGTGCCCGCGTTCCGCACCGTCCTGCCGCTGCGCGCGGCGGGCGCGACGTTGATGCCGGTGCCGTTCCGCGCCCCGACGCGCCCCGATGGCGACATGACCGTCGTGCTCGACAATCGCGCCGGGGTGACGCTGCCCACGCTGGCGACCGTGACGATGAAGATGCGCGGCACGACGGGCGCGACGATCGGGCTGATCGCGACGCAGGCGACGCCGGAGCAGGCACGCGAGATGGCGCAGGGCGCGCTGACCCCGATTTTGGGCGAGTTGTGGGTGGTCGACCAGTCGATGGGGTTCGACGCGGCCACCGGCGTCGGCAAGCTGACCGCGACCGCGATCATCTCGACCCAGTGGAAGGAGGAGCGCGGACGGCGGCGGCGGCTGTCGCTCGACCGCACGCTGGACGATCTGGCGTTCACCCCGGATCGCGCGCGCCCGGCGTGGCGCGCGATCCCGGTGGCGCTGGGGCAGCCGACGCGCACGCTGCTCCACCTGCGCGTCCAGCTACCCGGTGACGGCAAGGGCTTCGACGTGGAGGGCGCGCGCAGCTTCGACGCGCCGCTGGCCGGGCGCACGGTGACGCGCATCGTGGCGCAGAGCGGCGCGACCATCAGCGTCGACGACGACGTGGCGCTGATCGAACCCGAGATCGCGGTCGACGCGATCCCGGCGGCGCGCGCGCGGGTCGCGCTGGCCCGCACCCGCAAGCTGGAGGCCGCCGCCCCCAGCCCACTGCGCGCGCATGTCGCGGAGGTCATGATCGCGCGGCAGGGCGACCGGCTGAAACCGCTGGAGGCGGCCTATGCCAAGGCGATCGCCGCCGAGCCGACCGAGGCGGGCGCTTACCAGAACCGCGCCAATTTCCGCATCGGCATCTATGATTATGCCGGGGCGATCCCCGACCTGAGCAAAGCGATCGAGATCGAACCCGACGCCGACGTGCACCTGCGCCGCGCGCAAGCCTATGCGGTGACCGGCGACGCGAAGCGGCAGCGCGCCGACCTGGACGAGGCGCTGGCGCTGAGCCCCGACGCGGCGGGACCGACGATGCAGATGGCGCGCTTCATGCTGGATCACGGCGAGAAGGACGCCGCGCTGGCGATGCTGGACGAGCGGATCGCGGCGGGCGGCAGCGAGGTGCCCAACTATTTGTCGGAAAAGGCCAATCTACAGGCGCTCGCCGGCGATGGCGCCGGGGCGGTGGCGACAATGGATGCCGCGATCGCCGCCAATCCCGGCAACGCGCAACTGCTCAACAGCCGCTGCTGGGCCAAGGGCACGATGCGGATCCAACTGGACAGCGCGCTGAAGGATTGCACGCAGGCGATCGAATCCGGCGCGCGGCTCGCCGCGCTCGACAGCCGGGCGATGGTCTATTTCCGGCTCGACCGGCTCGACGCCGCGCTGACCGACCTCGATGCCGCGCTGGAGGAGGAGCCGGACCTGTCGTCCAGCCTGTTCCTGCGCGGGGTGATCCGCAACCGGCAGGGCAAGAAGGCGGAGGCCGCCGCTGACCTGCTGGCGGCGCGGACGATCTGGCCGCTGATCGATCGCGACTATGCGGCGTGGGGGATCAAGCCATGAGCGTTGGCACACCACGAACGTAGATCATCCTATTGTAAAGAAATCGGATTTACCGAAGCGCCCCGGTCAGCACCGGGGTTGACCCTTCCATGCGACCATCATGGGAGACGACTGGATGCCGACCGACCGGGACAGGCTGCACGACCTGTTCGTCACCGGGCTGCGCAATGCGCATGCCGTGGAGAAACAGGCGCTGTCGATCATGACGCCGCAGATCGCGCGGCTGGATCATTATCCCGACGTCGCCGATCGACTGCGGCGGCATGTCGAGGAGACGGAAGGACAGATCGAGCGGCTCGACGAACTGCTCGCCTCGCTGGACACCAGTGGCTCGCTGCTGAAGGATACCGCGCTGAGCATGACCGGCGGGATGGCGGCGATGTCGCACAGCCTGGCGGGCGACGAGATCCTGAAGAACAGCTTCGCCAATTTCGCCTTCGAGCATTTCGAGATCGCCAGCTACAAGGCGTTGCTGGTGCTGGCGGAGGACGGCGGGTTCGCACCGGCAATGACGCCGCTGCGCCAGACGCTGGACGAGGAAATGTCGATGGCGCGCTGGATCGACGAGGCGTTGCCGGCGGTGACGCGCCGCTATGCCGCGCTGTACGCCGAGGGCGGCAGCCTGCACGCCAAGGTGTGAGACGCACCCTTTTGCCGCGCCCGTGCGTCGTTCCGGCGGGCGGGCGGATGTGGAGCAGGACATGACCGACAAGCAGACGATGCAGGCCGATGGCGCGGGCACGACGCGGCACGAGCCGGACGAGAACGGCGAACTGGCCAGCCGCCGCCAAAGCGAGGGCGAAAGCCAGGGCGGCGCCTATCCCAACCCGCACACCGGCAAGGAAGGTGGCCACTTCCAGGGCGGGCAGAGCGAGCGCGCCTATCATGGCGGCCATCAGGCCGGCGGCGAGAAGGACGGCGAGCAGCCGAACGCGCCCTCGACGGAGTAAGGCCGGTCGTCAGCACGCGCGCAGCGGTGCGATCCGGTGACAGGCCATGACGCTCTGGATTGCCTCGCTGCGCTCGTGATGACGATGCGTCATCGGCGCGGTTGCCAATCGTCGTGATCCGCCTCGCAACGATCGGGATGCTTGCGGCATTCCTTGTCACGCCGTTCCTGTTCCTTGCGCATCTTGCGGACGTATTTCTCGTCGCGCTCCTTCGCGCTGGTCGTCATCAGGTCGGCGGTCTTGCCGACCGCCTTCACCGGCAGCGTCGCCACGTTCCACGCGGTGCGCACGCAGCCGCTGGTCGCCAGCAGCGCGACACCGGCCAACATCACTCGCTTCATCTCGAACCCTCCACCCGGCCCCGCGCCTTAGCAGCGACAAGCTGAACAAATCCCGTGAGAATCGTTCGCACGGACCCTCCCCGTGCCTGCCGACGTTGATGCGCGATCAGCGGAGAGGTCCGGCTAATGCACTTCACGATCAACGGAATATCGCACGAGGCGGAGGTGGACGTGCGCACCTCGCTGCTCGACCTGTGTCGCGAGCATCTGGGGCTGACCGGCAGCAAGAAGGGCTGCGACCACGGGCAGTGCGGGGCGTGCACGATGCTGGTGAACGGGCGGCGCATTAATTCCTGCCTGACGCTGGCGGTAATGCACCAGGACGACGAGATCGTGACGATCGAGGGGCTGGGCACGCCCGATAATCTGCACCCGCTGCAATCCGCGTTCGTGCGGCATGACGGCTATCAATGCGGATATTGCACCCCGGGGCAGATCTGCTCGGCGGTGGGCATGCTGGACGAGGCGAAGAAGGGCTGGCCGAGCCATGCCTCCGCGGACCTGACCGCGACCGAGCTGAGCGATGCCGAGATCAGCGAGCGGATGAGCGGCAACATCTGCCGCTGCGCCGCCTATCCCAACATCGTCGACGCGATCCGCGAGGTCGCCGGCCAGGACGCGAAGGTGGACGCATGAAGACGTTCGATTACGCCCGCGCGACCAGCGTGGCCGAGGCGACGCGCGCGGGCGGTCGCTTCATCGCGGGGGGCACCAACCTGCTTGACCTGATGAAATTGCAGGTCGAGACGCCCGAGAAGCTGGTCGACATCAGCCGGCTCGACCTCAACACGATCGAGGAGCGCGAGGACGGCGGGCTGACGATCGGTGCGCTGGTGCCGAACAGCGATCTGGCCGCCGACGCGCGCGTGATCGCGAAGTACGAGGTGCTGAGCCGCGCGTTGCTGGCCGGCGCATCGGGGCAGTTGCGCAACAAGGCGACGACCGGGGGCAACCTGCTCCAGCGGACGCGCTGCTATTATTTCTACGACACCGCCGCCGGCTGCAACAAGCGCGAGCCGGGCAGCGGGTGCGAGGCGATCGGCGGGTTCAACCGCATCCATGCCATCCTGGGCACCAGCGACCAGTGTATCGCGACGCATCCCGGCGACATGCCGGTGGCGATGCGCGCGCTGGACGCGGTGATCGTCACGCAAAAGGCGGACGGCGACAAGCGCCGCGTGCCGATCGGCGATTTCTACCGGCTGCCTGGCGACACGCCGCAGATCGAGAACGTGCTGGAGGCCGGTGAGCTGATCACGCATGTCGAGCTGCCCGCGCCGCGTGGCGGGCGGCACCTGTATCGCAAGGTGCGCGACCGCGCCTCCTATGCCTTCGCGCTGTTTTCGGTCGCGGCGGTGGTGACGGTGGAGGACGGCACGATCGCGTCCGCCGCGCTTGCGTTCGGCGGGGTCGCGCACATGCCGTGGCGCAGCGATGCGGTGGAGGCCGCGCTGATCGGCAAGGCGCCGGGCGACGACGCGTTCGCCGCGGCGGCCGATGCGTTGCTGGCGGATGCCAGGGGCTTCGGTTCGAACGATTTCAAGATTCCCCTGGCGCGGCGCACGCTGATCGCCTGTTTGCGCGAGGTGACGCAATGACCCTGATCGACAAGGTGCTGGGCCGCGAGGACACGCGCAGCCTGACGATGGACGCGCCGCATCCGCATTCGTGGCTGGATGCCGGAACGCAAGGCGTGATCGGCAAGCCGCTCGACCGCGTCGAGGGGCCGCTGAAGGTATCGGGCAAGGCGACCTATGCCGCCGAATATCCGGTCGACCGGCTGAGCTATGGCGTGCTGGTGCGCGCGCCGTTCGGGTCGGGCAAGATCCGCGACGTGGGCACCGACGCGGCGCGGGCGCTGCCCGGCGTGATCGACGTCATCACCGATTACCCCAGCTTCATCCGCAACCCGCAGCAGGGCGGCGTGCAGAAGGCGCCGACGCAGGGCGTGCAGAAGGTGGACTACCACGGCGAGATCGTCGCGATCGTCGTTGCCGAGACGTTCGAGGCGGCACGCGACGCCGCCGAGCAAGTGACGGTCGATCACGAACCGGCCGACGGTGCCTATGTCTTCGCCGCGCACCGCGACCAGGCCACGCGTCCGCCCGACGACCAGATGCCCGCGCACAGCGCCGCGGGCGACATCGACAAGGCGATGGCCGAGGCGGCGTTCACGATCGACGAAACCTATACCACGCCCAGCCAGAATTCGGCGGCGATGGAGCCGCACGCCTCGATCGCCGAATGGCAGGACGGCACGCTGGTGCTGCACGGCAGCTACCAGATGGTCGCCTCGGACCAGATGCAGCTCGCGCAGGCGCTGGGCGTCGGCAAGGATCAGGTACGGATCATCGCGCGCTACGTGGGTGGCGGGTTCGGATCGAAGCTGGGCATCGCGCCGGAAAGCGTCGCGGCGGCGATCGCGGCGAAGCGGCTGAACCGCCCGGTGAAGGTGGCGATGGCGCGCCAGCAGGTGTTCGACGCGACCGTGCGACGCTCCAATACCGAGCAGCGCATCCGGCTGGCGGCGGACGCGCATGGCAAGCTGACCGGGCTGGGGCACGAGACGCTGGCGAGCAACCTGCCGGGCGAGGATTATTTCGAGCCGGCGGGGATCGGCACGCAATTCGCCTATGCCGCCGACAACCGGCTGATCGATCACAAGCTGGTGCGGCTGAACTGGCTATTGTCGGGATCGATGCGCGCGCCGGGCGAGGCGGTCGGGATGCTGGCGCTGGAAGCGGCGATGGACGAGCTGGCGTACAAGATCGGCATCGATCCGATCGAACTGCGGCGCCGCAACGAGCCGGCGATCGACCCGCAGGAAGGCATTCCGTTCTCGACCCGCCTGCTGATCCCGTGCCTCGACAAGGGGGCGGCGCTGTTCGGCTGGGCCGATCGCACGCCCGAGCCGGCTAGCGACCGGCGCGGCGAGTGGCTGCACGGCATGGGCGTGGCGGCGGCGGTGCGATCGAACATGCTGCAGAAATCGTCGGCCAGCGTGGCGCTGACGCCCGTGGGGCAGGCGATCGTCTCGACCGACATGACCGATATCGGCACGGGCACCTACACGATCCTAGCGCAGATCGCCGCCGAGACGCTGGGGCTGCCGCTCGACCGCGTGACGGTGGAGCTGGGCGACGGCGCCGCGCCCCCCTCCGCCGGGTCGGGGGGATCGTGGGGAGCGGGATCGGCCGGATCCTCGGTCTATCTGGCGTGCGAGGGGCTGCGCGAGAAGCTGGCCAAGGCGATGGGCGTCGAGGTGGACGCGATGACGCTGAAGGACGGGCGCGCGATCGCCGAGAACCGCGCGGTCGAGATCGCGGAGCTGGTCGGCGAGGGCATGTCGGTGACCGGCACGATCGCACCGGGCAAGCAGGAGAAGCTGCACCGCCAGGCCAGCTATGGCGCGCATTTCGCCGCGGTGAAGGTGAACGCGGTGACCGGCGAAGTGCGCGTCGAGCGGATGCTGGGCGTCTTCTCGGCGGGCCGCATCCTGAACGCCAAGACCGCGCGCTCGCAATGCCTGGGCGGCATGACGTTCGGGATCGGCGCGGCGCTGACCGAGGAACTGGTCCACGACCCGCGCAACGGCAAGGTCGTGAACCGCGATCTGGGCGAGTATCACGTGCCGGTAAATGCCGACGTTCCGCAGATCGAGGTCGAATTCCTCGACGAGCGCGATGTCCACGCCAACCCGATCCACGCCAAGGGGATCGGCGAGCTGGGCATCTCCGGCGCGGGTGCGGCGATCGCCAACGCGATCTATCACGCGACCGGCGTGCGGGTGCGCGACTATCCGATCACGTGCGACAAACTGCTGGCGGAACTGCCGGCAATCTAAGCCTCTGACGTCATTGCGAGGAGCGAAGCGACGCGGCAATCCAGGGCGACGCGCGGAACCCCGGATTGCTTCGCTCCGCTCGCAATGACGATGTTTCTTGGAAGATCCTGATGGCCGACAATGATTCCGTCCTCGCCGCCGCCGCCGCCTGGAAGGGCGAGCCGCTGGCACTCGCCACCGTGGTGTCGACCTGGGGATCGGCGCCGCGCCCGCGTGGCAGCCACATGCTGGTCCACGCCGACGGACGGTTCGAGGGATCGGTATCGGGCGGATGCGTCGAGGGCGATATCCTCGACACCGCCGCACAGGTGATCGCGGGGGCGCCGTTCGCGGTGAAGACGTACGGCGTGGCCGATGACAGCGCGTGGCAGGTGGGATTGCCGTGCGGCGGCGAGATTTCGGTGATGGTGCAGCCGGTGAGCGCCGAAGGGTTCGACCCGGAACTGTTCGACCGGATCGCGGCGGCGCGCGCGGCGGGGCAATCGCTGACCGTCACCACCGACCTCGCCACCGGCCATGCCGACCTGCGCCCGCAGGAAACCGGCGAGATGTTCGTCAACCGCTACGACCCGCCGCGCCGTTTGCTGATCGTCGGGGCGGTGCAGATCGCGCAGAGCCTCGCCGCGCTGGCCGCCACGCTGGGGATCGAGGTGGTGGTGATCGATCCGCGCGGGCGCTTCCTGACCGAGGAGCGCTTCCCGGGCGTCACGCTCGACGATCGCTGGCCCGACGAGGCGGTGGCGGCGTGGAAGCCGGGACGCGCGACCGCGATCGTGACGCTGAGCCACGACATCAAGATCGACGACCCCGCGCTGATCGCCGCGCTGGCCAGCGACGCGGCCTATGTCGGCGCGCTGGGCAGCCGCCGCAGCCATGCCGCGCGGCGGGAGCGACTGGCGGCATCGGGCGTTGACCCCGATCAACTCGACCGCATCGACGGCCCGGTGGGCGTGGATATCGGCGCGGTCGGCCCGGCGGAGATCGCATTGTCGATCGCCGCCGCGATGGTGGGAGCGTTTCATGATCGCCGTTGAAGATACCGTCCTCGTCCTGCTCGCCGCCGGCCGGTCCGAACGCTTTGGCCCGGGCAACAAGCTGGAGGAGCAATTCCTCGCGCGCCCGCTGGGGCTGCACGTCGCGGTGGCGCTGGAGGACATGCCGTTCCGTGAGCGGATCGTCGTCGTCGACGGGTGCGCGATCGATTACGGCGCGCATCATTTCCGCGTGCTTCACAACGGCGCGCCGGACCGCGACATTGCGTCGTCGGTGCGGATGGGCGTGGATTGCGCGCGCGCGCGGGACGCCGCGGCGGTGCTGATCGCGCTGGCCGACATGCCGCGCGTCACCGCCGCGCATATCTATCGCCTGTTCGACGCGGCCAGCGATCTGGACGGCGCGGCGGTGGTCGCCTCCAGCGACGGCACCACCCCATGCCCGCCGGTGCTGTTCGGGCGCGACCGCTTCGAGGATGTGCTGGCGATCACCGGCGACCAGGGCGCGCGCGACCTGATCCAGTCGGGCCGGCACGTGGTGACCAACGCCGCCGAGTTGATCGACGTCGACACGCAGGAAGACCTGCAACGCTTGCGCGAACTGGTACACGCGCCCGAGGCGCTGACCCGGCCCGAATCGCACGTGCTGCGTGCCGGCTCCAGCGAGGAACGGCGCGCCGCGTTCGACAGCCTGCTCTGACGGGATCGTCCGGCTACCCGGGGCATGACCTTTACCAGGACCGGTCCGGTCCTTATGTTCGCGATCAACAACCTATGCGAACGTGAACGGCCCCGCCCGATGACCAACCCCGGATTGACCGTTAGCAAGTCCCTCTTCGAGATGGCGCTCGATTCGCTCCCGGACGGGGTGGTGCTGATCGATGCCGAACGGCGCGTGATCTACAGCAACGCGGCGCTGATCCGGCAATGGGGCGTGCCCGATGAGATCGCGGCGACCCGCGACGAGCATTTGATGCTGGGCTATGCGTGCCAGCAACTGGTCGACCCCAACGCCTTTCTGGCGGAGGTCGATCGCGTCACGCCGACCAACGAACCGGTCGAGGACGAGCTGTTGCTGAAGGACGGGCGGATCCTGATGCGGCGCAGCGTGCCGTTCGAAACCGATGGGGCGTTCGCCGGGCGGCTCTGGGTCTTCTCCGACGTCACCGAGGCACGGTCCGCGCGGGTCGACCCGCTGTGCGGCATTCCCAATCGTCGCGCCTATTCGACCGATTTCCCCGCCTTCGCCGAGGCGGCGGATGACGGGCGCATTCGCTCGGTGGGGATCGTCGACGTCGACAATTTTAAGGCCTACAACGACCTGTACGGCCATGCCGCCGGCGACCTGGTGCTACGGCAGATCGGCGCGCTGCTGCGCAAGCGGATGGCGCATGTCGACGATCTGGCGTTCCGCATCGGCGGCGAGGAATTCCTGCTGGCATGCCGGGTGGCGGAGGAAGGCGATGCGCTGGCCTTTTTCGAAGCGCTGCGCACGGCGGTCGCGGGGCTGGACCTGCCGCATGACGGCAACGCGCCCCACGGCAAGGTGACCATCTCCATCGGGGTGGGCACGTTCCGCGACGCGCGCGTCGCCAGCGAGCTGTTCCGCCACGTCGATGCCGCGCTGTATCGTGCCAAGCGCGACGGGCGGAACCGTATCGAGCGGGTCGCCGCCAACGGCTGACGCCGCCACGCGGATCGTTGGTGGCGCCCCGTTATTCGTGGCGCCCGGTTATTCGTGGCGTAGGGCGTCGATCGGGTTGAGCGCGGCGGCGCGGCGCGCGGGGAAATAACCGAAGACGACCCCGATCACCGCCGAGATGGCGAAGGCGATCAGGTTGATCTGCGGATCGAACGTCCACGGCACGTCGAGCAGCGGGGTGAGCCCGGCGATCACGGCCTGCGCCAGCAGCAGCCCGATCACCCCGCCCAGGCAGGACAGCGCCACCGCCTCGACCAGGAATTGCAACAGCACCTCGTTGGCGACCGCGCCGATCGCCAGCCGGATGCCGATCTCCCGCGTGCGTTCGGTCACGCTGACCAGCATGATGTTCATGATGCCGATTCCGCCGACGACCAGGCTGATCGCGGCCACCGCCGCGACGATCCGCGTCAG
>CAJYLV010000057.1 GCA_913776255.1 uncultured Sphingomonas sp.
CGGGCATCCACCTGATCATGGCGACGCAGCGCCCCTCGGTCGACGTCATCACCGGCGTGATCAAGGCCAACCTGCCGACGCGCATCTCCTTCCACGTCACCAGCAAGATCGACTCGCGCACGATCCTGGGCGAGCAGGGCGCGGAGCAGCTGCTCGGCCGCGGCGACATGCTCTACATGCCCGGCGGCAAGGGCATCGTCCGCGTCCACGGCCCGTTCGTCAGCGACGACGAGGTGCGCGCGGTCACCGACCATTGGCGCGCGCAGGGCCAGCCCGATTACATCGAGTCAGTCACCGAGGAGCCGGCGGAGAGCTTCGCGCTGGAGGGCGCGCCGACCGGCGAGGACTCGGCCGAGGACCAGCAATATCGCGCCGCGGTGGCGATCGTGTGTGGCAGCCAGAAGGCGTCGACCTCGTGGCTCCAGCGCCAGCTGCGCATCGGCTACAATTCGGCGGCGCGGCTGATCGAGCGGATGGAGAAGGAAGGCGTCGTGAGCCGGCCCGACCATGTCGGGCGGCGGGAGGTGCTGCGCGACACGGACGGGAACCAGGTGTGAGGTGATGCGGGTGGCTGCGCGGGAAGGCTGCTTCGAGGCACCTACAGCGCTGACGTTCCGACGCTTCTAAGGAGCGCTTCCCTCTCCAGAAGGAGGAAGAGCGGGACGCGTCAGCCGCCCCCTCAATCCACCCGCATCGCTTCCGCCGCCAGCGCCTCGGCCTCGATCAGCAGCGAGTCGTCGGCGCTGCCCGTCGCCACTTTCTCGCGCCCGATCAGCGTCAGCACCGGCACCGCCAGCGGGGTGACGCGCGGCAGGTCGACGTGGACCATCGTGTCGGCGGCGCGGTCGAGCAGGTCGGCGAGCCGGCCCACGTCGGTCATCCGCGCGCGCGCGTCGGCCCAGGCGGCCTGGAGCAGCACGTGCCCGGGTTCGTACTGGCGCAGCACGTCGTAGATGAGGTCGGTCGAGAAGGTCACCTGCCGCCCCGTCTTGCGCTTCCCGGGATGCTGGCGCTCGACCAACCCCCCGATCACCGCCACCTCGCGGAACGCGCGCTTGAGCAGGTGCGAACGCTCGACCCATTCGACGAACTCATGTTCGAGAATGTCGGCGCTGAACAAAGCGGCGGGATCGGTGACCTTCTCCAGCCCGTAGCAGGCGATGGCGTAATCGTTGGCGACGAAGCCGAGCGGCTTGAGGCCCAGCGTCTCCATCCGCTTCGTCACCAGCATGCCCAGCGACTGGTGCGCGTTCCAGCCCTCGAAGCTGTAGGCGACCATGTAATGCCGCCCCTCGCGCGGGAAGGTCTCGACCAGCAACTGCTCGGGGTGCGGCAGCGTCGAGCGGCGCTGCTGGATCTCCAGCCATTCGCGCACGTCGTCCGGAAAGCGATGCCACTCCGCCGGCGTGTCGAGGAAGCGCCGCACGCGATTGGCGAGGTTGGTCGACAGCGGCATGCGGCTGCCGCCATAGGTCGGGATGCGCGCCGGGCGGCTGGTAGCGCGGACGATCAGATCCTCGGTGTCGATCTTCTCGACCTCGAGGCTCAGCCCGGCGAAGAAGAAGGTATCGCCATGGCTGAGCGTCGCGGCGAAGCCCTCCTCGACCTTGCCGAGCGCGCGCCCGTTGCGGAACCGCACCTTGAGCATCGTCGCCTCGACGATGATCCCGGCGTTGAGCCGGTGCTGCGCGACGAACTTCGGATGGCTCACCCGCCAGCGGCCGTCGGCATCCTGCGTCAGCCGCTTGAACCGGTCGTAGGCGCGCAGCGAATAGCCGCCGTCGCGGATGAAGCCGAGCACACGGTCGAACAGCTCGTCGGTCAACGCCGAATAGGGCAGGGCGGAACGCACCTCCGCCAGCATCGCCGCCTGCTCGAACGGTGCGGCGCAGGCGCAGGCCATGACATGCTGCGCGAGCACGTCGAGCGCGCCCATCCGGAAGACGTCGGCATCCAGCTCGCCCGCCTCGACCGCGTCGAGCGCGGCGCGTGCCTCCAGATATTCGAAGCGGTTGCCGGGGACGAGGATCGCCTCGCTCGCCTGATCGAGCCGGTGGTTCGAGCGCCCGATCCGCTGGAGCAGCCGCGACGATCCCTTGGGCGCGCCCATTTGGATCACGCAATCGACATCGCCCCAATCGACCCCGAGGTCGAGGCTGGCGGTGGCGACCAGCGCGCGCAGCCGGCCGTCGGCCATCGCGCTTTCGACCTTGCGGCGCGCTTCCTTTTCGAGACTGCCGTGGTGGATGCCGATCGGCAGCTGCATCGCATTGACCTTCCACAAATCCTGGAAGATCAGCTCGGCCAGGCTGCGGGTGTTGCAGAAGACGATCGAGGTCTTGTGGGTCTCGATCTCGGCCATCACCTGCTCGGCGGCATAGCGTCCCGAATGACCCGCCCACGGCACGCGCCCCTCGGGCAGCAGGATCGCGATGTCCGGGTCCACCCCGGTGTCGCCGTGCACCAGCGCGACGCGGTCGATGTCGCCGTCGGGTGCGAGCCAGGCGCGATAGCCGTCCGGGTCGGCGACCGTCGCCGACAGCGCGACGCGCCGCACCGCGGGGGCGATCGTCTGGAGCCGCGCCATGCACAGGTTGAGCAGGTCGCCGCGTTTTCCGGTGGCGAATGCGTGAACTTCGTCAACAACGATCGTCCGCAGCCCGGCGAACATCGTGAAACTGTCGGGATAGCTGAGCAGCAGCGACAGCGATTCGGGGGTGGTCAGCAGGATCTGCGGCGGCTTGACCCGCTGCCGCGCCTTGCGGTCGGACGGCGTGTCGCCGGTGCGCGTCTCGACGCGCAGGTCGAGCCCCATCTCCTCGATCGGCGCGAGCAGGTTGCGCTGAATGTCGACCGCCAGCGCCTTGAGCGGCGAGACGTAGAGCGTGTGCAGCCCGTCGACGGGCGTATCGATCAATTCGGCCAGCGTCGGGAGGAAACCGGCGAGCGTCTTGCCCGCGCCGGTGGCGGCGATCAGCAGCGCGTGATGCCCGGCGCGCGCCTCGTCCAGCATCGCCAGCTGATGCCGGCGCGGCTGCCAGCCACGCCGCGCAAACCAGTCGGTGAGGACGGTGGGAAGGGCGGTCAATCGGGCGTCCGGGCGGGCATGTCAGTGATGTAGGTGTTGGCGTGGACGGAGCAACCGACCACCCGTCATTGCTCCGCTACGCTCGCAATGACGAGCAATCACGGCGTGCGCGTGCGATCCTCGGCCGATTGCTGCTTGTACAGCTCGCGCGTCGCCTGCTCCGTCCGCGCTTCCTCGTGCGGCTTGCGACGATTGCGCAGCATCGCGAACAACAAGGCCGCCACCAGGATGATCGGCCCGGCGATCACCACGAAGCTCCACAAACCGTCGCCAGCCATCGGCTCTCTCCCAACTGTCTGCGCGTCAACGACGCGCCGATGAACTTCGATCCGCGCGCGCGGTTGTTGCGGCATGGCAACGCTCGGCGACTGGCTCGAACCGCATCCGCACGGGCTGTACGTGCGCCCCGCCGATGCGTGGGTCGACCCGTCGATCCCGGTCGCGCGCGCGCTCGTCACGCATGGCCACGCCGATCACGCGCGCGGCGGGCATGGCGAGGTATGGGCGACTCCGGAGACGCTCGCGATCATGGACGCGCGCTATGGCGAGCAGGTCGGGCGCCCGGTCGCCTATGGCGAGAGCATCCGGCTCGGCGAGGTCGACATCGGCTTCGTCCCCGCCGGGCATGTGCTCGGATCGGCGCAGATCGTGCTCGATCATCGCGGCGAGCGCGTGGTCGCCTCGGGCGACTACAAGCGCCGCGCCGACCCGACCTGCACCCCGTTCGAGCCGGTCAAATGCGACGTGTTCATCACCGAGGCGACCTTCGGGCTGCCGGTGTTCCGCCATCCCGACACCGGCGACGAGATCGACAAACTGATCGCGCGGCTTCACGCCAATCCCGATCGCTGCATCGTCGTCGGCGCCTATGCGCTCGGCAAGGCGCAGCGCGTGATCGCCGAGCTGCGCGTCCGCGGGCACGCCGCGCCGATCTATATCCACGGCGCACTCCAGCGGCTGTGCGACCTGTATGCGGCGCACGGCGTCCCGCTCGGCGAGCTGCGTCCGGCGACCGGGGTCGCGAAGGCGGAGATGGCGGGGCATATCGTGATGTGCCCGCCCTCGGCGCTCAACGACCGCTGGTCGCGGCGGCTGCCGGACCCGATCACCGCGATGGCGAGCGGCTGGATGCGCGTGCGGCAGCGCGCGCGGCAGAAGAACGTCGAACTGCCGCTGATCCTGTCCGATCACGCCGACTGGGACGAGCTGACCGCGACGCTGAGCGAGATTTCACCGCGCGAGGTGTGGGTGACGCACGGGCGCGAGGAGGCGCTGGTGCATTGGTGCATGACCCGCCAGATCAAGGCGCGCGCGCTGGCGCTGGTCGGATTCGAGGACGAGGACGATTGAATTGGCTTTGATGGTCGCCCCTCGCCTAGCTTTCTTCCGTTCGCCCTGAGGAAAGGCTGAGCCTGTCGAAGCCTTGTCTCGAAGGGCACGCGCGGGGCGGTGCTTCGAGACGGCATTTCGACAAGCTCAATACCTCCTCAGCACGAACGGTAATAAGTGGTTCATTGGCTTGCATCGTTTCCGTTGCGACGATTACACCAGCATCCCTGACCTATAAGGGGATCGCCTGATGCGCTTCGGATACGCCGCCCTCCTGCTCGCCGCCGCGACGATGCCGGCGCTGGCGCAGGACAAGGACAAGCGGCTGGCGAAGAGCAACGCCGAGGTCCAGAAGGAAGAGGTTGAGGCCGCTACCGCCAACGCCCCGGTCGAGGAGCGCGAGGAGCGATCGAAGGGCGCGGTGACGGTCGCGGGCAAGCGGCTCGGCTATACTGCGACCGCCGGCACGCTGACGATCCGCGACATCGAGGGCAAGCCGACCGCGTCGATGTTCTACACCGCCTATACACTCGACGGCACCAAACCGGGCACCAAGCGCCCGATCACCTATTTCTACAACGGCGGGCCGGGCAGCCCGACCTTCTGGCTGCACATGGGCTCGTTCGCGCCGGTGCGGCTCCAGACCGGCAGCCCCGAGTTCATCCGCCCGGCGCCCTACGATTTCGGCCCGAACCCGTACACCTTGCTCGACAAGACCGACATGGTGTTCCTCGACGCGATCGGCGCCGGCTATTCGCGCCCGCTCGGCGACGCCAAGCCGTCCGACTTCTACGGCACCGACGAGGATGCCGACGCCTTCGCCAAGGCGATCCTGCGCTATTCCACCAAATTCGGACGCTGGAACTCGCCCAAGTTCATCTTCGGCGAAAGCTATGGGACGCTGCGTTCGGGGGCGCTCGCCTATCAGCTGCAGGACCGCGGCATGGCGCTCAACGGCGTGGTGCTGCTCAGCTCGATCATGAACTACGGCTATCGCCAGCCGGGGCTCGATCAGGTCTATCTCAACTATCTGCCCAGCTATGCCGCGACCGCCTGGTATCACAACCGCCTCGCCAACCGTCCCGCCGACGTCGCGACGGTGGTGCAGCAGGCGCGCGAGTTTGCGGTCGGCCCGTATATGTCGGCGCTCGCCAAGGGTCAGAACATCAGCGCCGAGGAACGTGACAGCGTCGCGCGGCGGATGAGCGAGCTGACCGGCCTGTCGCCGGACTTCCTGATCCGCAGCAATTTGCGCGTCGACCTGCCGCGCTTCCAGAAGGAATTGCTGCGCGGCACCCGCCAGACGGTCGGTCGCTTCGACTCGCGCTATGTCGGAGTCGACAGCGACGCGGCGGGCGAGCGACCCGAGAGCGACGTGTCCTCGGACGCGATCTCGGGCGCGTTCATCGCGACCTTCAACGATTATGCGACCCACACGCTCGGCTACAAGACCGACATGCCGTACCGGCTGTCGGCGCGCGATGCGAAGGGCTGGACGTGGAACTGGAAGCACGACTCGCCGCTGCGCGGGGGCGGGCAGCAGAACAACCCCAACACTGCGGTCGATCTGGCGGCGGCGATGCGCGGCAATCCGTATCTGCAGGTGCTGTCGATGAACGGCTGGTACGACATGGCGACGCCGTTCTTCGGGACCGAGAACGACCTCGGGCACATGATGCTCGAGCCCGCGCAGCAGCGGAACCTCTCCTTCACTTACTATCCGGCAGGGCACATGACCTATCTCAATCCTGACGCGCTGGTGGCGATGAAGCGCGACCTGTCGGCGTGGTACGACCGTGCGCTGGCGGTGGCGCGTTCCGACGCGCCGCCGGTCCCGCCCTCGACCGCCGCCGCGACCGGGCAGGGGCCGAACTGATGCGCGCGCTGTTCCTCGCGCTCGCCGGCCCCGCCGCGATCGCCGCGCAGGCCCCGGCCGCCCGGACCGCGGCGGAGGATGCGCGGCTCACCGCTTTCCTCGACCGCGCCTTCGACGCGCGGGTCGCGCTCAGCCCGGAGGCGCAGACCAGCCTCGGGCTCAAGACCAATTACGACAAGCTCGACGACAATACCGACGCCGCCGCGATCCGCGAGCGTGACCTGTCCGAACGCCAGCTGCGCGAGATGCGCGCCAGCTTCTCGCCCGCGAAGCTGGGGCCGAGCGGTAGGCTGAGCTACCGTCTGTTCGAGGATCAGGTCGAGCGCGCGCGCGACAGCTTCCGCTTCCGCAAGTGGCGCTATCCGGTGTCGACCAACGGCAGCCCGATGGGCGAGGTGCCGGCGTTTCTCATCAACAACCACCGCATCGACAGCGTCGCCGATGCCGACGCCTATGTCGCGCGGATCCGCGATTCGGAGCGGGTGATGCGCGAGACCGCCGCGCTGATGCGCGAGCAGGCGAAGATGGGGATCGTGCCCCTGAAGATGACCTATGCCCCGGTGCGGGCGGATGCGCGCAAGGTGCTGACCGGCGCGCCGTTCACTGCAGGGGCGGACTCGGCGCTGATGGCCGATTTCCGCAAGAAGGTGACCGCGCTCAAGGCGTCCGATGCCGACAAGCAGCGGCTGCTGGTGGCGGCGGCGGCGGCGATGACCGGGCCGATGAAGCGCGGTTACGATCTGATGTTCACGACGCTCGACGCGCTCGAACCGCAATCGACCGGCAATTGGGGCGCGTGGAAGCTGCCGCAGGGCGCGGCCTATTACGCCGTCCGGCTGCGCGACTCGACGACCACCAACCTGACCGCCGACCAGATCCACGATCTCGGGCTGCGGCAGGTCGCCGCGATCCGCAAGGAGATGGAGGCGGTAAAGACGCGCGTCGGCTTCAACGGCACGCTGGAGCAATTCTTCGAGGTGGTGCGCACCGACCCGCGCTTCAAATATCCCAACACCGAGGCGGGGCGCGAGGCCTATCTGGGCGACGCGCGCAGCTTCGTCGCGCAGATGATGGCGGCCGCGCCGCAATGGTTCGAGCGGCTGCCCAAGGCGAAGCTGGAGGTGCGCGCGGTCGAGAAATGGCGCGAGGGCACCGCCTCGACCGCCTTCTACAACCGCCCCGCGCCGGATGGATCGCGTCCCGGCATCTTCTACGTCAACCTCGTCGACATGAACCAGACGCAGAAGATCCAGCTCGACGCGATCGCCGCGCACGAGGCCGCGCCGGGGCACCATTTCCAGATCGCGCGCGCGATGGAGCTGGAGGGGCTGCCGAAGTTCCGCGCGTTCGGTGGCTATGGCGCCTATGTCGAGGGCTGGGGGCTCTACAGCGAGCGGCTCGCCAAGGAGATGGGCGCGTACAAGGACCCGTATGCCGAGTTCGGGATGCTCTCGAACCAGGTATGGCGCGCGATCCGGCTGGTGGTCGACACCGGCGTGCATGCGAAGCGCTGGACCCGCGAACAGGCGGTCGCCTATTTCCGCGCCAACAGCTCGGTCAGCGACACCGACATTTCGCGCGAGGTCGATCGCTATTTCAACTGGCCGGGGCAGGCGACCAGCTACATGGTCGGCCAGCTCAAGATCGCCGAGCTGCGCGCCAAGGCTGAGCGCGAGCTGGGGCCGAAGTTCGACATCCGCAGCTTCCACGAAGCGGTGCTGGGGCAGGGCGCGCTGCCGCTCGATGTGCTCGAGGAGCAGGTGGACGCGTATATCGCGGCGAGGAAGGGCTGAGCTGATCTCATCGTCATTGCGAGCGGAGCGAAGCAATCCAGAGCGTCCTGATCCGGCCCTGGATTGCGTCGCTACGCTCGCAATGACGACGGAGGGGGCAAGTTCACCTCACCACACAACCGTCACCCCGGCGGAGGCCGGGGCCCAGTTGGGGAACGTCGCGGTATTCTAACGCAGCGCTCGCCAATAGACGCCGGCCTCCGCCGGGGTGACGGCGAAAGGAGAGGCGACCGCCGCTATTCCTCCGAAATCGCAGCCCGCCCCTTGAACCCCTGCGCCACCACGAACCACTCGACCGAGCCCTTGCGGCTCGACGGCGGCTTGGCGTGCTTCACGGTCGTGAAGTTGCGTTTCATCTCCGCGACCAGCGTCGAATCCGCCCCGCCCGCGAACACCTTCGATACGAACGTGCCCCCGGGGCGCAGCACATCGACCGCGAACGCCAGCGCGGTCTCGACCAGCGCCATGGTCCGCAGCGCGTCGGTCTGCGGGTGGCCGACAGTATTCGCCGCCATGTCCGACATCACCAGATCGGGCGCGCCGCCGAGTGCTTCCATCAGCTTGCCCGGCGCGGCATCGTCCATGAAGTCCATCTCGAAGATCGTCACGCCGTCGATCGGATCGACCGGCAACAGGTCGATCCCGACGATCGCCGCCCCCGGCGCGACGCGCCGCACCACCTGGCTCCACCCGCCCGGCGCGATCCCGAGATCGACGACGCGTTTCACGCCCTTGAGCAAGCCAAACCGCTCGTCGAGTTCGATCAATTTGTACGCGGCGCGGCTGCGATAGCCCTCGGCCTTGGCGCGGCGGACGTAGGGATCATTGAGCTGCCGCTCCAGCCAACGCGTCGATTGCGCGGTGCGTCGCTTGGCGGTCTTGACCCGCTGCCGCCCGACTCCGGCGCCCCTCATGCCCCCGTCTCCATCAGTCGGCGCAGGATTCCTTCGCGAATACCGCGATCGGCGACCCCCAGCCGCTCGGCGGGCCACAGGTCCAATATGCCTTCGAGGATCGCACAGCCGGCGACGACCAGATCGGCGCGCTCGCGCCCGATGCACGGCAATTTGGCGCGCTCGGGCAACGACATGCCGGCGAGTTCCTGACTGATCGAGCGCATCGCCGCGGCGGGCGCGATCAGCCCGTCGACCTGCGATCGATCGTAGCGCTCGAGCCCGAGGTGGACGCTGGCGAGCGTCGTCACCGTTCCCGACGTGCCGAGCAGCCGCGGCACGCCGCTCGGCCGCGGCAGCCGTGCCGCGAACGGCGCGAAGCTCTCGGCGACCAGCGTCCGCATCCTTTTATAGGCGCGCGCGCGCTCTTCGGCGGTGTTGCCGCCGCCCGCGCTTTCGGTCAGCGAGACGACCCCCCACGGCGCGCTATGCCAGTCGCGGACGCGCGGGACGGTGGTGTCGGCATCGACCAGCACCAGCTCGGTCGAGCCACCGCCGATGTCGAAGACCAGCGCCGGCCCGGTGCCGGGTTCGAGCAAGGCGTGGCAGCCGAGCACCGCCAGCCGCGCCTCTTCCTCGGCGGAGATGATGTCGAGGTGGATGCCGGTTTCCTCCAGCACGCGCGCGATGAACGACGCGCCGTTGCTGGCGCGGCGGCACGCCTCAGTCGCGACCGAGCGCGCCAGCGTGACGTTGCGCCGCTTCAATTTGTCCGCGCAGACGCGCAGCGCGGCGATCGTCCGCTCGATCGCGGCATCGGACAGCGCGCCGCTATGCGCGAGTCCCTCGCCGAGCCGGACGATCCGCGAAAAGGCGTCGACCACCGCGAAGCCGTCGCCTTGCGGGCGCGCGATCAGCAGGCGACAATTGTTGGTGCCAAGGTCGAGCGCGGCATAATGCCGCGGGGCGCCGCGCGTGTGGCGCGGCTGGGGTCGTGCCGAACGGGCAGGGCGCGGGGCCTGCCGGCGCGGCAATTGGGCGGGAAAATCCACCATTGCCGTCAACTTTCTTACATCTACCGGACCGGGACCGCCCCTGCGATCCCCCGGTGCTTGGCCTCGAAGCTACACAGTCGGGATACGTCGGGCAAGGCAGGCGTTGACACGGCCGGTTGGCGCTTCTAGATGCCCCCCTCGCTGTTGCCCGATCCTCTAATGGTAAGAGAGCGGACTCTGACTCCGTCAATCAAGGTTCGAATCCTTGTCGGGCATCCAGCTTTTCCCCAGCCAGCGTTGATTTCGCGCCAGTCGCCTGTTCGGGTGCTTGGCGTTTCCGCGTGTCCGCCGGAAGAAAAAGCGCGCGCTATATGCGCGCACTATGCGATCCGCCGGAATCGCTCTCGAATTTAAACGCGTCATGGGATTAATCGCGCTCCCCTGAAGGCGATCGTCACGGGACGGTCGCCCCGCAAGGGGTGCAAGAATGAAGTTTCCTCACGCAGTCGTCGCAGTCGCGGTGTTCGCGCTGCCGGTGGCCGCCCGCGCGCAGTCGACGCCGGCCGGGACGGCCGCGACCGCCGCCGATCCGTCGCCACCGCCGGCGCTCACCGTCAGCGGCGCGGTGGCGATGGCGTCCGACTATCGGTTCCGCGGCGTCTCGCAGTCCGATCAGCGGATGGCGGTGCAGGGCGGCATCACCGTCGCGCACCAAAGCGGGCTGTATGCCGGAACATGGGCGTCGAACCTGGCCGGTTGGGGCACGTTCGGCGGCGCCAACATGGAGCTGGACCTGATCGGCGGCTATAAGACGACGCTCGCCGACCATGCGACGCTCGACGTCGGGCTCACGTGGTACATGTACCCGGGCGGCGCGGACAAGACCGACTTCGCCGAACCCTATGCGAAGCTGAGCGGCACGGCCGGTCCGGCGACGCTGACCGCCGGTGTCGCCTACGCGCCGAAGCAGCAGGCGATCGGCAAATGGTACAACACCGGCGCGGATGCCGCCAACGCAGTCTACAATCATCCCGGCGCGAAGGACGACAACCTCTATCTGTGGGGGGACGGCGCGCTAGCGCTCGCCGGCACGCCGATCACCGCGAAAGCGCATATCGGGCACAGCTGGGGGCAGGACGGACTGGGGCCGAACGCGACCGCCGTCGCGCCGACCGGCAGCTACTGGGACTGGTCGCTCGGCGCCGACGCCACCTATCGGAACCTGACCTTCGGCGTCAGCTACGTCGACACCGACATCTCGGACCGGGCGGCGAGCTACCTCCGTCCGAGCTTCAGCAAGGGGCAGGACGGCACCGGCAACATCGCCGGCGGCACCGTCGTCGTCTCGCTGACCGCCGCCTTCTGAGATTTGGAGGATACCCATGCAGGATTTGCTCTGGATCGCGATCATGGCGGGACTGGCGGCACTGACGCTCGCCTATGTCCGCCTCTGCGACCACGCGTAAGGGAGCGCCGACCATGACGCTCGATCTCTGGCTGGCGGCGCTCACCGCCGTTGGCCTGCTCGTCTATCTGGTGGCGGTGCTGATCCGCCCCGAACGCTTCTGAAGGGAGCGGCACCATGACATTCCAGGGCTGGTTCCTGATCCTCGCCTTCACCGGCCTGCTGCTGGCGCTCGCCAAGCCGGTCGGTCTGTGGCTGTTCGCCTTGTACGAAGGGCGGCGAACGCCGCTCCACCTCATCCTCGCACCGGTCGAGCGCGGCTTTTACAGACTGTCGGGCATCAATCCCGACGAGGAGCAAGGCTGGCGCCGCTACGCGGTGCACATGCTGGCGTTCAACGTCGTGCTGATGTTCTTCACCTATGCCGTGTTGCGATTGCAGGCGGTCCTGCCCGGCAACCCGCAGGGGCTGGGCGCCGTCAGCGAGCACCTGTCGTTCAACACCGCGATCAGCTTCACCGCCAACACCAACTGGCAGAGCTATGGTGGCGAGAGCACGATGTCGAACCTCAGCCAGATGCTGGGGCTGACGATCCACAATTTCCTGTCGGCGGCGACCGGCATCGCGCTGGCGTTCGCGCTGTTCCGCGGCTTCGCGCGGCGCGAGACGAAGACGGTGGGGAACTTCTGGGCCGACGTGACGCGGATCACGCTCTACCTGCTGCTGCCGCTCTGCATCGCGCTGACGCTCTTCTACATCGCCAGCGGCGTGCCGCAGACGCTAGCCGGCGTCGTCGACGTGCAGACGCTGGAAGGCGCGCGCCAGTCGCTCCTGCTCGGGCCGGTCGCCAGCCAGGAAGCGATCAAGATGCTCGGCACCAACGGCGGCGGCTTCTTCAACGCCAATTCGGCGCATCCGTTCGAGAATCCGACCGCGCTGACCAACCTGATCCAGATGCTGTCGATCTTCGTCATCGGCGTCGGGCTGACGTGGACGTTCGGCAAGGCGGTCGGCAACCCGCGGCAGGGCTGGGCGATCCTCGCGGCGATGATGATCCTGTTCCTCGCCGGCACCGGCGTCAGCTACTGGGCCGAGGCGGCGGGCAATCCCGTGCTGCACCAGCTGGGCGTCGCGGGCGGCAACATGGAGGGCAAGGAGGTGCGCTTCGGCATCGCCGCGTCCGCGCTCTTCTCGGTCGTCACCACTGCCGCCTCGTGCGGTGCGGTCAACGCGATGCACGACAGCTTCACCGCGCTCGGCGGGCTGGTCCCGCTGTTCAACATGCAGCTCGGCGAAGTCGTGATCGGCGGGGTCGGCGCCGGCATCTACGGCTTCCTGCTGTTCGCGATCCTCGCGGTGTTCGTCGCCGGGCTGATGGTCGGGCGCACGCCCGAATATGTCGGCAAGAAGATCGAGGCGCGCGAGGTCAAGCTCGCCGTGCTCGCGATCGCGGTGCTGCCGTTGATGATCCTCGGGCTCACCGCGCTCTCGTCGGTGCTGCAACAGGGGCTGGCCGGGCCGCTCAACAAGGGGCCGCATGGCTTTTCGGAGATCCTCTACGCCTTCACCTCGGCGGTGGCGAACAACGGATCGGCCTTTGCGGGGCTCACCGCCAGCACCCCCTATTACGATGGCCTGCTGGGTGTCGCGATGTGGGGCGGGCGCTTCTTCGTGATCGTGCCGATGCTGGCGATCGCCGGCAGCCTCGCGGCGAAGAAATACACGCCGGAGAGCGCGGGCTCGTTCCCGACCACCGGCGGCCTGTGGGTGGGCCTGCTGGTCGGGATCATCCTCGTCCTGGGCGGTCTCACCTTCCTGCCGAGCCTCGCGCTCGGTCCCATCGCCGATCATCTCGCGATGATCCGCGGCCAGCTGTTCTGATCGGGGGCCATCATGGCAAAGACCCACGCCAAGAGCCTGTTCACCGCCGACCTCGTCGTGCCGGCGATCAAGGCGTCGTTCCTGAAGCTCGATCCGAGGGAACTCGTCCGCAATCCTGTCATGTTCGTCACCGCGGTCGTCGCGGCGTTGATGACCCTGCTCCTCGTCGTCGGGCACGATGGCCTGAGCGTCGGGTTCAAGCTCCAGCTGGTCGTGTGGCTGTGGCTGACCGTCCTGTTCGGGACCTTCGCCGAGGCGCTGGCAGAGGGGCGCGGCAAGGCGCAGGCGGCGAGCCTGCGCGCCACCAAGGCCGAGCTGGTCGCCAAGCGCCTGACGGGGGACGGCCGCCAGCATGACGAGATTCCGGCCAGCCAGCTGAAGGTCGGCGACATCGTGCTGGTCGAGACGGACGACCTGATCCCCTCGGACGGCGAGGTCGTCGCTGGCGTCGCCTCGGTCAACGAGGCCGCGATCACCGGCGAGAGCGCACCGGTGATCCGCGAGGCGGGCGGCGACCGCTCGGCGGTGACCGCGGGGACGCGCGTCATCTCCGACGCGATCCGCGTGAAGGTGACGGTCGAGCCCGGCAAGGGCTTCCTCGATCGCATGATCGCGCTGGTCGAGGGCGCCGAGCGCCAGAAGACGCCTAACGAGGTCGCGCTGACGATCCTGCTCGTCGGGCTGACGATCATCTTCCTGATCGCGGTCGGCACCATCCCGGGGTTCGCCAGCTATGCGGGCGGCAGCATCCCGGTCGCGATCCTCGCGGCGCTGCTCATCACCCTGATCCCGACCACGATCGCGGCGTTGCTGTCCGCGATCGGCATCGCGGGCATGGACCGGCTGGTGCGCTTCAACGTCCTTGCCAAATCGGGACGCGCGGTGGAGGCGGCGGGGGACGTCGACGTGCTGCTGCTCGACAAGACCGGCACGATCACGATCGGCGACCGGCAGGCGAGCGAGTTCCGCAGCGTCGGCGGCACCAGCGACGCCGAGCTGGCCGAGGCGGCGCTGCTCGCGAGCCTCGCCGACGAGACGCCGGAAGGTCGCTCGATCGTCGTCCTCGCTCGCGACCGGTTCGACCTTCAGCGCGCGATGCCCGATGGTGCCGAGGTCATCCCGTTCACCGCGCAGACGCGTGTGTCGGGCGTCCGCTTCGGCGGGACGCTGATCCAGAAGGGCGCGGTCGATTCGATCTTGCGCGCCAACGAGGGGTCGGGCGCGACCGCGGCCGCGACCGAACTGCGCCGCATCACCGACGAGATCGCGCGCGCCGGCGGTACGCCGCTGGCGGTGGCGAAGGACGGGCGGCTGCTCGGCGCGATCTTCCTCAAGGACGTGGTCAAGGCGGGCATCCGCGAGCGCTTCGGCGAATTGCGGACGATGGGGATCCGCACGGTGATGATCACCGGCGACAATCCGCTCACCGCGGCCGCGATCGCCGCCGAGGCGGGGGTCGACGACTTCCTCGCGCAGGCGACGCCCGAGGACAAATTGGCGCTGATCCGCAAGGAACAGCAGGGCGGCAAGCTGGTGGCGATGTGCGGCGACGGCACCAACGACGCGCCGGCGCTGGCGCAGGCCGATGTCGGCGTGGCGATGAACACCGGGACGCAGGCGGCGCGCGAGGCGGGGAACATGGTCGACCTCGACAGCGATCCGACCAAGCTGATCGAGGTCGTCGGGCTCGGCAAGCAGCTGCTGATGACGCGCGGCGCGCTGACCACCTTCTCGGTCGCCAACGACGTCGCCAAATATTTCGCGATCATCCCGGCGATGTTCGTGGCGCTCTACCCGGGGCTCGGTGTGCTCAACGTCATGGGGCTGGCGACGCCGCAATCGGCGATCCTCAGCGCGATCATCTTCAACGCGATCATCATCCCGTTGCTGGTGCCGCTGGCGCTGCGGGGGGTCACGTACAAGCCGATGGCGGCCGGGCCGCTGCTCGCGCGCAATCTCGCCATCTACGGCCTCGGCGGCCTGCTCGCGCCGTTCGTCGGCATCAAGATCATCGACCTCGTGGTCGGCGGCCTCGGCCTCGCGTAAGGATCGACAGACATGGGCAAGGATTTCTCTTCGGCGCTGCGGCCCGCGATCGTGATGACGATCCTGTTCGCGGCACTTCTCGGGCTCGCCTATCCGCTGGCGATGACCGGCATCGGGCAGGCGCTGTTCCCGCGCCAGGCGAACGGCAGCCTGGTCCGCGACTCGACCGGCCGGGTGGTGGGGTCGACCGTCGTCGGGCAGGCCTTCACCGCCGATCGCTATTTCCAGACCCGCCCGTCCGCGGCCGGCAAGGGGTATGACGGCCTCGCCTCGTCCGGGTCGAACCTCGGACCGACCAGCCGCGCGCTCGTCGACCGGGTGACGCCCGATGTCGCGAAGCGGCGGGGCGAGGGGGTGGCCGGCGCGATCCCGGCCGATCTGGTGACCGCCAGCGGCTCCGGGCTCGATCCGGACCTGTCGCCGGCGGCGGCGATGGTACAGGCACCGCGGATCGCGCGGGTGCGCGGCGTGTCGGTGGCGCGGGTCCGCGCGATCGTGACCGCGGCGACCGAAACGTCGGTGCTGGGCGATCCGCACGTCAACGTGCTGGCGCTCAACCGCGCGCTCGACGGGTTGCGCCCCGCGCCTGCCCGAGCGCCCGCGCGCTGATGCCGGTTTCCGGCTCCGGACCGGAAACGGGGCGTCCCGATCCCAACGCCCTGCTGCGCGCCGCCGTGCAGGAGGGCAGGGGGCGCCTCAAGATCTTCCTCGGCGCCGCCCCCGGCGTCGGCAAGACCTACGAGATGTTGTCGGAAGGCATCGCGCGGAAGCGGGACGGCGTCGATGTCGTGATCGGCGTCGTCGAGACGCACGGCCGCGTCGAAACCGAAGCGCTGATCCGCGGCCACGAATGCGTCGCGCGGCGCGACGTGCCCTATGAAGGACGCACGCTGCGCGAGATGGACATTGACGCCATCCTGCAGCGCGCGCCCCGGCTGGCGCTGGTCGACGAGCTGGCGCACACCAACGCGCCGGGCAGCCGCCACCCGAAACGCTATCAGGATGTCGAGGAGCTGCTCGCGGCGGGCATCGACGTCTATTCGACGGTCAACATCCAGCACGTCGAGAGTCTGAACGACATCGTCGCCAGTTTCACGCGCGTGCGGGTGCGCGAGACGGTGCCCGACCGCATCCTCGAAATGGCCGAGATCGAGGTCGTCGATATCCCGCCCGACGAGCTGATCGAACGATTGAAGGCTGGGAAGGTCTATCTGCCCGCCGAGGCGAGCCGCGCGCTCGGCCATTTCTTCTCCAAGTCGAACCTTTCGGCGCTGCGCGAACTGGCGCTGCGGCGCGCCGCGCAGGCGGTCGACGCGCGGATGCTCGAGGACGTCCGCGCGCTCGGTCTGGGCGGCACCTGGGCCGGGAGCGACCGGATCGTCGTGGCGATCAGTGAGCTGCCGGGAGGCGACACATTGGTCCGCGCCGCGAAGCGCGTCGCCGACGGGCTGCGCGGCCCGTGGACGGCGGTGTTCATCGAGACGCCGCGCGCCGCGCTTTTCACCGACGAGCAGCACGCGCGGATCGCCGCGACGATGACGCTGGCGACCCAGCTCGGCGGCGCGGTCGCGACCGTGCCTGCCGAGACCGTCGTCGCTGGGATCCAGTCGGTGCTCGTCGACCTGCGCGCGACGCAACTGGTGCTCGGCAAGGCGAACCGTTCGCGCTGGTTCGAGCTGAGGCACGGATCGGTCGTCGACAGACTGGTGCGCGACACGCCCGACGTAACCGTCCACGTCCTGCCAATGCCGACCACGATCGCGGCACGACCGCCGGGCCGGCGCCGTCCGCGGGCGTGGGGCACGCCGGCCGGCTATGCCGTCACCTCGGTAATGGTCGCCGCGGTCACCGGGCTCGCCAGCGCGCTGTTCCAGATCCTCAATCTCGGCAACGTGGCGCTGCTCTACCTGCTGCCGGTGATGGCGGCGGCGAGCTTCTATGGCCTGCGCACCGGGCTCTATGCCGGAATCGCCTCCAGCCTCGCCTACAATTTCTTCTTCCTGCCGCCGACCGGCACGCTCACGATCAGCAATCCCGAAAATCTCATCTCGGTGATCGTCCTGCTCGGGATCGCCGTCGCCACCAGCCAGCTGACCGCGCGCGTCCGGGCGCAGGCGGATCTTGCCGCGGCGAGCGCCCGCACCAACGCCATTTTGGCGGGCTTCCTGCGGCAGATCGCGGGCGTCAACGATCTCGACGTCGCCGCGCAGATGATCTGCGACGACGTGCACCGGCTGCTGGACGTGCAGGTCGTCCTGCTGGCGCGCGCGCACGGGACCGGGCTCGAGATACTGGCGGCGAGCGACCCCGCCTACCGGCTTGATACGATGGACAATGCCGCGGCGAGCTGGGCGTTCGACACCGGCAGCGCCACCGGCAAGGGGTCGGGCACGCTCGCCGCTTCGGAATGGCTGTTCCAGCCGATGCTGGCCGGCGACCACGTCCTGGGGGTGCTGGGCGTCGCGAGCGACCGGGTCGGCAATCCGGTGCGCGCCGACCAGCTGCCGCTGCTCACCAGCCTGATCGACCAGTCGGCGCTGGTGCTCGAACGGCTGCGCCTCCAGGCCGAGATGCGCGACGTCGACGCGGTCCGCACCCGCGACCGTCTCCGCGCCGCATTGCTCTCCTCGGTCAGCCACGATCTCCGCACCCCGCTGACCGCGGTCATCGCCGCCGCCGGCGAACTGCACCACGGCGCCACCCCCGAGCTGATCGGCACGATCGAGAGCGAGGCGCAGCGGCTCAACCGCTTCGTCGCCAATCTGCTCGACATGGCGCGCGTCGAGGCCGGCGCGCTCCGGCTGAACATCGAGGCGACCGACCTGAGCGATGCGGTCACCGGCGCGGCGCACGACGCGCGGCGGGCGCTGGAGGGGCATGCCGTCCGCCTCGACGTCCCCCCCGACCTGCCGCTGGTGCGCGCCGATCCGCAGCTGCTCCATCACTGCCTGCTCAACCTTCTCGACAATGCCGGCCGCTATGGCGAACCGGGCACCGACATCGTGATCGAGGGCCGGAATCGCTACGGCGAGTTGCGGCTCGCGGTCCTCGATCACGGCCCCGGCCTTCCTCCCGGCCGCGAGGGCGAGGTCTTCGAGACGTTCCGGCGCCTGGAGGGGTCGGATCGCGCGATCGGCGGGACCGGGCTCGGGCTTGCCATCGTCAAGGCGTTCGCGGAGGCGATGGGCATGATCGTCGAAGCGACCAATCGGCCGGACGGCAGCGGTGCCGCCTTCGCGCTGGTCTTCCCGCCCGCCCTGATCGTCCGCGACCTTCCGAACGAAAGCGCCTCCTGACATGCCGGCCAAGATCCTCGTAGTGGATGACGATGCCGCGATCCGGCGTCTGCTCCGCAACACGCTGCTGCGCGCGAACTATGCCGTCGTCGAGGCGGAGGACGCGAAGGGCGCGTTGCGGCAGGCGGCGGTCGAGCATCCCAGCGCCGTCCTCCTCGATCTCGGGCTGCCCGACCGCGACGGGCTGAGCATCATCCCGCAGCTGCGGGCGCTGGGCGAGATCGTGATCCTGGTGGTTTCGGCGCGCGACGCCGTCGACGAGAAGGTGACCGCGCTCGATCTGGGCGCGGACGATTACGTGACCAAGCCGTTCGACACCGAGGAACTGCTCGCCCGGTTGCGGGTCGCGCTCCGCCATCAGGGCGTCTCGGAAACGACGCAGAAGATCATCCGCCGTGGCGAGTTGAGCATCGATCTCGACCGTCGTATCGTGCGGCGCGGCGACGAGGAGCTCCACCTCACCCGCAAGGAGCATGACGTGCTCGGCGTACTGGCGCGCCACATCGGTCGGGTCGTCACCCACGAGCGTCTGCTGGCGGCGTGCTGGGGCGCGGGCGAGGAGGCGCGCGTCGAGTATCTGCGCATCGTCATCCGCAATCTGCGCCAGAAGATCGAAGCGCCTGCGCCGGTTGGGAGCGTCATCGCCAACGAACTGGGGGTCGGATACCGGTTGCGATCCGATCACTGAGGCGGGCAGCGGCGTTCCCGTGCTCCGGCTTCGCGCTGCTCTTGCCCACATGCTGATCGCGCTTGCGATGATAGCGCTACCGACTAGGCTGGCGCGAAATTGCGGGAGAGGATCGTGGATATCATGGATCAGGGCAGGGTATTGCTGTGTGTCGCGGCGATCGGCGTCGCGGCCCTTGCCGGACCGGCGATGGCACAGGTCGCCCGTTTCGAGCGCTTTCGTTATGACGGCACGACGCAGGAGCGCGTGACCGCCAAAGCCGGCGACTATCGCAACCCGATCCTCTCCGGTTACTATCCCGACCCGTCGGTGACGCGGGTCGGCAATGACTATTACCTCGTCAACTCGTCGTTCGCGCATTTCCCCGGCTTGCCGGTGTTCCGGTCGAAGGATCTGGTGAACTGGGTGCAGATCGGCAATGCGATCGACCGGCCCGACCAGCTCGACTTCACCGGGCGACGCCTGTCGCAGGCGGTGTTCGCGCCCGACATCTCCTTCCACGACGGCACCTTCTACATCGCCAATACCTGCGTCGAGTGCGGCGGCAATTTCGTCATCACCGCCAAGGATCCGGCGGGGCCGTGGTCGCAACCAATCTGGCTGCCGTTCGAGGGCATCGATCCCTCGATCTACTGGGAAGGCGACCGCGCCTATATCGTCAACAATCGCGCCCCCGCCGAGCCGCCGCGCTACGACGGGCACCGCGCGATCTGGATGCAGGAATATGACTGGCGCGCCGGCAAGATGGTCGGCGAGAGCACCCAGCTCGTCAACGGCGGGGTCGATCTGTCGACGAAGCCGGTGTGGATCGAAGGGCCGCACCTGCTCCGCAAGCATGGCTGGTATTATCTCACCGCCGCCGAGGGCGGGACCGGCGACAACCACTCGCAGGTGGTGTTCCGGTCGCGCAGCCTGCGCGGACCGTTCGTGCCGTATGCGGGCAATCCGATCCTCACCCAGCGCGACCTGCCGCCGGATCGCGCTCACCCCGTCACCTCGGCCGGGCATGCGAAACTGGTGCAGACGCAGAACGGCGACTGGTGGGCGACCTTCCTCGCGACGCGTCCCTATGCCGACGGGCTCTACAATATCGGGCGCGAGACGTTCCTGCTGCCGGTGACGTGGCGGGACGGCTGGCCGCACATCCTCGAGCGCGGCGTGCCGATCCCGTTCACGGCGGCGCGCCCGCGGCTGCCGACCGGACCGAAGCCGGTGCTGCCGACCAGCGGCGACTTCGGCTATGGCGACAACTTCCGCGGCGACCGGCTGGCGATGCAGTGGATCGGCATCCGCACGCCCCGGCACGCCTTCTACCGCGTCGCGAACGGCGCGCTCGAATTGCAACCCGGTGCGCGCTTCGGCGATCTGAACGGCGTGCCGTCGTTCGTCGGGCGTCGACAGCAGCATCATGTCGCGACCGTCTCGGTCACGATGCGGTATCAGCCAGGCAAGGACGGCGCGCGCGCCGGACTGGCGGCGGTGCAGAACGATCGCTCGCTGCTGCTGTTCGGGGTGACGCGCGTGCAAGGCAAGCCGATGATCGCGCTGTGGACGCGCGCCGGGGCGGACGGCGACACGCTCGTCGCCAGCGCGCCGATCGACGCCGGCAAGCCCGTCACGCTGACGCTGCGCGCCGATGGCGGGACGATGGGCTTCGACTATGCGGTCGGCGGCCAGCGCAAGACGCTCCGTGACGGGGTCGACGTGCGCTTCCTCAGCACCGCGCAGGCGAGCGGGTTCGTCGGTACGGTGATCGGTCCGTTCGACGAATCCTGAGCAGCCCAGCTTGGGGGGACCGGGCCTGCTTCTTTCAACACCCAGAAAAATGATGGGATATGCTGCACTCCGAACGAGGAGCGCGCATGACCGATCAACGCAGTTCAGTCCCGGTAGCCGACGCGGTCGCCGATTTGCGGGCGGCGCGCGGGGCGTGGCGGGCGCGGCACGACGACGGGCGCGACACGACCAGCTTCCCGTCGCGCGGCGCGCTGGAGCGGGTGATCGAGCTGCTGGCCGCGGCGCTCTATCCGCGCCGGCTCGGCCAGTTCCGCGGCGCGCCAGCCGAGGAGGACGGGTTCGTGGCGGCCAAGCTGCTCGCCGCCGCGACCGAGCTGGAGCGCGAGGTCGCCGCGGAACTGGGATACTGGCAGGCGGAGGCGAGCAGCGGCACCTTCGACCGCGACCAGCCGGCGACGATCGTGCGGCTGTTCCTCGCCGGGCTCGGGGAGATCCGGCGGCTGATCGACAGCGATGTCGAGGCGGCGTTCCTCGGCGATCCCGCCGCGCGCAGCGCCGACGAGATCCTCGTCTGCTACCCCGGCGCGATCGCCAGCCTCCACCACCGGCTCGCGCATCCGCTCTACGAACTGGGCGCACCGATCGTCGCGCGGCTGATCTCCGAACTCGCCAACGAGCGCACCGGGATCGACATCCATCCCGGCGCGACGATCGGCGCGTCGTTCTTCATCGATCACGGCACCGGCGTCGTGATCGGCGAGACCGCGATCATCGGCGCACGCGTCCGGCTGTACCAGCACGTGACGTTAGGGGCACGAACCCCGCGCGGTGATGATCCCGACCGGCCCCGGACGCGTTACGCCCGGCATCCGATCGTGGAGGATGATGTCGTGATCTATGCCGGAACGACGATCCTGGGGCGCGTGACGATCGGCGCGGGTGCGATGATCGGCGGCAACGTCTGGCTGCTCGAGGATGTGCCGCCCAGGCAGCTGGTCGTGCAGCCCGAGGCGCAGGTGCACGATGACGCTACCGACTGGCGCCCGCGCGATGGCTGAGGCGCGCAAGCCCGTCATCGGCGTGCTGTGCTGCAACGAAACGGTGCAGCGCCCGGTGCAGGTGGTGGCGAGCCGGTTCGTCGCGCCGCTCGCGCGCGTGTCGGACGCGTGCGTCGTGCTGGTCCCGGCGATCGCCGACCTCTGCGATGTCGCCTCGCTGACCCATTATCTCGACGGCATTCTGCTGACCGGATCGCGCTCGAACGTCGCCCCGACCCGCTACGGCGCGGCGACCGACGACGCCGGCGGGGTCCTGGATCGCGAACGCGACGACGTCGCCCTGACCATGGCGGATGCGATGATCGCGGCGGGCAAGCCGGTGTTCGGCATCTGCCGCGGCATGCAGGAGATCAACGTGCTGTTCGGCGGCACGCTCTCGACCGAGCGCTGTTGCGGCCGGCATCTGCGCGGCGGCTGGGATCAGTCGGACTATACCGCGCTTTTCGATCATCGCCACGAGGTGGACCTCGCCGTCGATGGCGCGCTCGCCGCGATGACCGGCGAGCAGCGGCTGTCGGTCCATTCGGTGCACGAACAGGCGATCGAGCGGCTCGGCGACGGACTGACCGTCGAGGCGTGGTCGAGCGACGACGGTGTGATCGAGGCGATCGCGGCCCGCCCGAACGGCGCCGACGTGCTGGCAGTGCAATGGCATCCGGAGTGGGACGTCGAGCGCAGCGCGAGCAGCCACGCCTTCTTCGCGCAGATCGGCCGCGCGCTGCGCGGCGGCTGACGCAACAAAGCTGCGCGCTCGAGAATTGAACACGCCAAGCCACGGAGAAAGACGATGAAGCCGCTCGCCCTGCTCGTTCCGCTCGCCGCGCTGGCGCTCGCCGCCTGCTCGGAGCGCGCCGAGGATCATGCCGAGCGCACCGGCAACGCGATCGCGTCCGATATCGAACGCGCCTCCGACAATGTCGTGCAGAGCGTCGATACGCTGACCGACCGGCTTTCCGATCACGTCACCAATCGCGTCGACGGCCTCGCCGCCGAACAGATCGACCGCGCGGCGGATCGCATTTCCGAAGCCTCTGACCGGCTCGAGGATGAAGTGCGCCGTCATGGCGACCGCGCGCGCGACTCGGCGGGCGCGGCGCTCGAGAACGCCGGTGCTGATCTGCGCGACCGCGATGCGGACGATCGCGCGCGACGCTGATCGCGCCCCTGTCGTCGTCGACGCACGCGCGCTACAGCGGCACGACGAGAGGGAAAACGATGGCGCGCGGACCGCAGCAGGATTTGACGACCGGTCCGATCGGGCGGACGCTGCTGGTGTTCGCACTGCCGACGCTGGGCTCCAGTATCCTGCAATCGCTCAACGGCTCGATCAACGCGATCTGGATCGGGCAATTCCTCGGCGAGCGCGCGCTGGCGGCGACCACCAACGCCAATATCATCATGTTCCTGTTGATCGCGGCGGTGTTCGGCTTCGGCATGGCCGCGACGATCCTGATCGGCCAGAACATGGGCCGCCGCGACCTGGATGCGGTGCGACGCGTGCTCGGTACGTCGGTCGGGCTGTTCACGCTCCTGTCGATCGTCACCGTCGTCGTCGGGCTGCTCGCCGCGCCCGCGATCCTGCGCATGCTGGCGACCCCGGCGGAGGTCTATCCGCTCGCGCTCGCCTACCTCCGCGTCATCTTCGTTGCGATGGTGCCGGGCTTCGTCGCCGTGCTGCTGACGATGGCGCTGCGCGGGACGGGGGACTCGATCACCCCGCTCAAGTTCATGGCGCTGGGGTCGGCGATCGACGTCGGGCTCAATCCGGTGCTGATCCGTGGGCTGGGACCGATCCCGGCACTGGGGATCGAGGGATCGGCGACGGCGACGCTGATCGCCAATACGGTCTCGCTGCTCGCGCTGCTCGTCTACATCTACCGCCGCGACCTGCCGATCCGGCTGCGCGGCGCGGAGTGGCGCTACGTCCTGCCCGACGCGGCGCTGCTGCGGACGATCGTCGCCAAGGGCGTGCCGATGGGGTTGCAGATGCTGGTCGTCTCGACCTCGGCGCTGGCGATGATCGGGCTCGTCAACCGCCACGGCACCGCGACCACCGCGGCTTACGGCGCGGCCAACCAGCTGTGGACCTATATCCAGATGCCGGCGATGGCGGTCGGCGCGGCGGTCAGCGCGATGGCGGCGCAGAATATCGGCGCGGGCGCCTGGTCGCGGGTCGACCGGATCACGCGTGACGGGATCGTCACCAATCTGGCGCTGACCGGCGGGCTGGTCGTGCTGCTCACGCTGCTCGACCGGCATGTGCTGTGGCTGTTCCTCGGGCAGGACAGCGGCGCGGTCGACATTGCGGTGCGGATCAATCTGATCGCGGCGTGGAGCTTCGTGCTGTTCGGCGTGTCGATGGTGCTGTCGGCGACGGTGCGCGCGAACGGCGCGGTGGTCGGGCCGCTGGTGATCCTGGCGCTGGCGATGTTCCCGCTGCGGCTCGGCATGGCGGCCGGGCTGGAGCCGACATGGGGTGCGGATGCGATCTGGTGGAGCTTCCCGGCCGGCTCGATCGGCTCGATGCTGATGATGATCGCTTTCTATCGCCACGGCGGCTGGCGGCGCAGCAAGCTTCCCGCCGTACCGCACGAGGGCGAGGAACAGGCGATGGCCGAATGCGAGCCCGCCGCGAAGACGATGCCGGTGGGCTGATTAGGCGCGTTGCAGCGCGCGCGCGCGGCGGCGCTGCACCGAGCTGCCGATCCCCATCGCCTCGCGATATTTGGCGACGGTGCGGCGCGCGATGTCGAACCCCTTGGCGTTGAGCTGCTCGACCAGCGTGTCGTCGGACAGGATCGTGTCGCCTTCGCCGGCGATCAGCGCGCGAATCGCGCTCTTCACCGCCTCCGCCGACACCGCGTCGCCGCCATCCGCAGCGGCGATCGCCGAGGTGAAAAAATATTTCAGCTCGAACACGCCGCGCGCGCAGCTCAGATATTTGTTGCTGGTGACGCGACTGACGGTCGATTCGTGCAGATCGATCGCCTCGGCAATCTGGCGCAGCGTCAGCGGGCGGAGATGCGCGACCCCACGCAGAAAGAACGCCTCCTGCTGCTTCACGATCTCGGTCGCGACGCGCACGATCGTCCGCTGCCGCTGGTCGAGCGCCTTGACCAGCCAATTGGCGCTGGCCAGCTTGTCGGCGAGCCACGCCTTGCCGGCCTTGTCCTGCTTGCCACTCGCCAGCTCGCTGTAATAGCCCTTATTGACCAGCACGCGCGGCAGCGTCGCGGCATTCAGCTCGATCGCCCAGCCGGCCTTGGTGCGCGTGACGGACAGATCGGGGATCACCGGCGCGGGCGGCTCGCCGCCGAAGCGGCAGCCAGGCTTGGGATCGTAGCCGCGCAGCTCGCGGATCATGTCCGCCATGTCCTCGTCGTCGACCTGACACAGCCGCTTGAGCCGCGTCAGATCGCCGCGTGCGAGCAGGTCGAGATGATCGAGCAACCGCGCCATGCACGGATCGTAGCGGTCGGCCTCGCGCGCCTGGATCGCGAGACATTCGGCAAGGTCGCGCGCGCCCACCCCGGTCGGCTCGAAACGCTGGATGATCGTCAGCACCGCCGTGACACGCGCGACCGCGACGCCCAGCCGCTGTGCGATCTCCGCGACATCGGCGCGCAGATAGCCCGCCTCGTCGATCTGGTCGATCAACGCGCGCGCGATGAACAGCTCCGCCTCGTCGAACGCCGCGCCGGCCTGTGCGAGCAAGATGTCGGCGAGGCTCTCGCTGGTGTCGGCGAACGCGTCGAGGTCGGGCGCCTCGCCCGAACCGCTGGCGGGTGCCGCGCTCGACGACAGGCCGGCGTGATCGGATGGCGAGTCGTCGAATCGCTCGGCGGCGATGTCGACGTCGAGCGTCTCCCCGGTCGCCTCACCTGCGACGACGAGTTCGTCGGCGCCGGCCGGCTCGTCGCGGGCCGGGGCGTCCACCGGCACCGCCTCCGGCGCATCGTCGCCGCCGGGCGTCGCCTCCAGCAATGGGTTGCGTTCGAGTTCCTCGGCGATCACGCCCTCGATCTCGAGATTGCTCAGCGCCAGCAGCTTGATCGCCTGCTGCAGCTGCGGCGTCATGACCAGCGATTGAGACTGGCGCATGTCGAGGCGCGGCGCGAGGCTCATGCGTTTACGCCATGTCGCCCCTGCGAAGGCAGGGGCCTATGGCTGTGGAATGGAGAGGCGACCTTGACACAGGAATGACGGCACATGTGTCAGTCCGCCCGCCAGCAATCGGCAGACATGGGCCCCTGCCTGCGCAGGGGCGACGGGAGCGAGGAGGCGCGCATCCCGACCGACATCGCCTACAGCGCGAAATCCTCGCCCAGATAGAGCCGGCGGACGTTCTCGTCGCGCACCAGTTCTTCCGGGCTGCCGGTGAACAGCACCTTGCCGTCGTAGATGATGTAGGCGCGATCGACGATGTCGAGCGTCTCGCGCACATTGTGGTCGGTGATCAGCACGCCGATCCCGCGGTCCTTGAGCTGGCAGACCAGATCGCGGATGTCGGCGATCGAGATCGGGTCGATGCCCGCGAACGGCTCGTCGAGCAGCATGATCGACGGATCGGCGGCCAGTGCGCGCGCGATCTCCGCACGCCGCCGTTCGCCGCCCGACAGCGCCATCGCTGGCGCATCGCGCAGCCGCGTCAGCCCGAACTCACCGAGCAGCTTCTCGAGCTTCTCGGTCCGCGCCGCCGCATCGGGCTCGGCGAGTTCGAGCACTGTCAGGATATTCTTCTCGATCGTCAGCCCGCGGAAGATCGACGTCTCCTGCGGCAGATAGCCGAGCCCGAGGATCGCGCGGCGATACATCGGCAACCCGGTGATATCGTCACCGTCGAGCATGATCCGGCCCGAATCGGGCTTCACCAGCCCCATCACCGAATAGAAGCACGTCGTCTTGCCCGCGCCGTTGGGACCGAGCAGCCCGATCACCTCGCCGCGCCCGACCGTCACCGACACGTCGGTCAGCACCACGCGCTTGTCGTAGCTCTTGGCGATCGACACGACCTGCAACCCGCGACCCAGCTCGGCCTCGTGGATCGGCTCCACCCGGTCGAGACCTTCGCGATCCAGCGCTGTCGTGATGCCGTCCATCGTCCGTCGCTCTCTCAGAACAGGGTTAACGCTTCGTCAGTGCCGCCCCGACTGGCAGGATTCATGCAGGAAGCGGGCGCGGGCGTGAACCCCCGACGTGCCCTCCCGCGGAATCAGTTGCGCTTGGGCACCGAGAAGGTGCCGGTGACGCGACCGTTCGGCGCCTGCGTCACGGCGCCGTTGCCGCCGCTCGCGCCGCCCGCCACCGACGAACCGTCGATCACCGCGCGACCGGTGTCGAGGTTGATCGTCAGCCGTCCGCCGTTGACGGTGTTGCCGCCCTGCGTCAGCTTCACCGATCCCAGCATCGTGATGACCCGGCGATTGAGATCATAGACCCCGAATTGGCTGCGCGCGGTCTGATCGGGGCGGACCACCGTCACGCCGCCGCTGGCATCCAGCCGCGATACCTGCGGATTCCCGTCGATCACCTGCCCGGTATAGGCGACCGTCATCCGCTGCGCGCTCAGCGTCATTTCCGCCTGCCGCACCTTGACGTTGCCCGACAGCACCGCGCGGTTGGCGCGATCCTGCAACTCGATGTGATCGGCGCCGAAATCGATCGGCGCGGCGGTGTCGTGCCGGGTCTGCGCCGCGGCGGGCACGGCGAGCGACATCAGCAGGGAAGGGGTGGCGGCAAGGCGCAACATGCGGAGGCTTCTCTATTTTCTCGGGGTGAACCGCAAGCGGGCATTGCCGTCGAGCGTGACGGTGCGCGCCTCCAGGTCGGCGTGCATCGTGTCGCCGCGGAACGTGCCCTGGCGCACGGTGCCGGTCGCCGCGCCGGTGGAGCGCAGCCGGCGCGACTTCAGGTCGACCACCGCATTGTCGGTGTCGAGCGTGTAATTGTTCGGTCCGCGCACCTTGATCGGCCCGTCGACGTTCACTTGCTCGCTGTCCATGTCATAGCGCCCGGTCGGCGCGGTCAGCGTCGCCGGGCCGTCGGACAGCCGAATCGCCGCCGCCATCCCGGCGATCCGCACGATCGGCTCGGCGGAGCTTTTCTGCACCGCCGAACCCGCATCTAGTTCGAACGGCTGCCCCTTGGCATCGGTGCCGCGATAGCGGGCCTCGCGCAGCTTCATGCGTTCCTTGGCGACCTCGACGCGGTTCTTGTCGAGCACGAACGACGCATCGCCGCCCATCGTCAGCGGCGCCATCACGAGAAACGCGAACAGCACGCCGATCGACACCGGCAGCCCGCGGTTGGCGAGCGCGATGACGCGATCGTGCCGCCCGCCGGGCTGCGCCCAGCGTTGCCGTTCCGATCGGACGCGAAGCGCGACGTCAGACATGCGCGAAGATGTCCACCTCCGGCCAGCCCGCCAGATCCAGCTCGGCGCGCGCCGGCAGGAAGTCGAAACACGCCTGCGCCAGTGCGGTGCGGCCCTCGCGCGCCAGCCGACGGTCGAGTTCTTCCTTCAGCCGGTGCAGATAGCGGACGTCGGAGGCGGCATAGTCGCGCTGCGCATCGCTCAGCACCGGGCCACCCCAGTCCGACGATTGCTGCTGCTTCGAGATGTCCTGCCCCAGCAATTCGCGCACCAGCTCCTTCAATCCGTGCCGGTCGGTGTAGGTCCGCACCAGCCGCGATGCGGTCTTGGTGCAATAAACCGGCGCGGCCACGACGCCGAGATAGTGACGGATCGCCGCGATGTCGAAGCGGCCGAAATGGTAGAGCTTCAGCCGGGCGGGATCGGCGAGCACCTGCCGCAGCACCGGTGCGGCATAGTCGCTGCCCGGCGAAAAGCGCACGAGATGCTCGTCGCCGCCGCCGTCCGACAGTTGCACCAGGCACAGCCGGTCGCGCGGGGTGATGAGCCCCATCGTCTCGGTATCGACCGCGATTGCGGCGCCGGGGGCGAACACGTCGCCGGGCAGGTCTTCTTCGTGCAGATGTACAGCCATATCCGGCCTGTAACCGCGCGGGTCGCCGGGCTCAATCGCTTCGTGACTCGCGGAGGCCGGTACGACGGAACGTGGCAACAATGCGACCGATCCGCGGCGGTCGCCGGTCATCGCTTGAAAAGATGCGCAAAACGATTCGCAGGGCGGCGCAAGATGGTCTATGGGGGTGATGAGGCGCAGTAGGTCCTGCGTCGAGGGGAGCCGCGTTCGCCGTCCTGCGCGTGGCCCTGATGAGAGTGTTCGGGCGGACCGGGAAGACGAACAGGGTTATGGGTTACGACAAGGGCGGCCGCGGTCAGCGCGGCGGGCGTGGGCGCGACAAGCGCGACAGCTTCGGCGGCGGTGACGATTTCGGCGGCGGCGGTTTTGGCGGCGGCGGCTTCGGCGGCGGCTTTGAGGATCGTGGCGGCGGCTTCGGCGGCGGTCGCGGCTTCGGTGGCGGCGGCGGCGGCTTCGGCGGCGGCGGTGGTGGTGGCTTCCGCGGCGGTGGCGGCGGCGGCTTCGGTGGCGGCGGCGGTGGCCGCGGCTTCGGCGGCGGTGGCGGCATGCCCCCGCAGGTCGTTGGCGAAGGCACCGGCGTGGTCAAGTTCTTCAACGGTCAGAAGGGCTTCGGCTTCATCGTCCGTGATGACGGCGGCGAGGACGTGTTCGTGCACATCTCGGCGGTCGAGCAGGCGGGCCTGTCGGGCCTGGCCGAGGGCCAGCCGCTCGGCTTCACGCTCGTCGATCGCGGCGGTCGCGTTTCGGCGACCGATCTGAAGATCGACGGCGAGCCGATGCCGGTCCAGGAGCGCTCGGCGCCGCGCGAGGGCGGATTCGGCGACCGTGGCGATCGTGGTCCGCGCGCCGGCGGTGCCGGCGGCCCGCAGCGTCAGCTGACCGGAGAGAAGGCGACGGGCACCGTCAAGTTCTTCAACGCGATGAAGGGCTTCGGCTTCATTCAGCGCGACGACGGGCAGCCGGATGCGTTCGTGCACATCTCGGCCGTCGAGCGCGCCGGGATGCCGACGCTCAACGAGGGCGACCGGCTGAGCTTCGAGATCGAGGTCGATCGTCGCGGCAAATATGCGGCCGTGAACCTCGAGTCGGGCAGCTAAGCAGACCGGTTCTTGCGAACGAATGGCGGCCCGTCCGACTCCTGTCGGGCGGGCCGTTGTCGTTTGGCGCGGTCCCTTCTTCGTCGCCCCGGACTTGATCCGGGGACCCGCTTACCCATCGCGCCGCGGGAAGAAGCGGGATCCCGGGTCAAGCCCGGGATGACGTGTGAAGGGAGGCGGCGCGCGGTCCTCACACCCGCCTCTGTCCCTGCGCGCGCCATCCTGCTATCCGCGCGCTCCACATCGCCGCGCGACCGCGGCGCTTGCCCGAACCGCTGGAACCCGCATGACGTCTCCCCGCCGCACCTTTGCGATCATCTCCCACCCCGACGCGGGCAAGACGACGCTGACCGAGAAGCTGCTGTATTTCGGCGGCGCGATCCATCTCGCCGGCGAGGTCAAGGCGCGCGGGCAGAACCGGCGCGCGCGGTCGGACTGGATGAAGATCGAGCAGCAGCGCGGCATCTCGGTCACCTCCAGCGTGATGACCTTCGAGAGCGGCGGCGTCACCTTCAATCTGCTCGATACGCCGGGGCACGAGGACTTCAGCGAGGACACCTACCGCACGCTGACCGCGGTCGACTCGGCGATCATGGTGATCGACGCGGCGCGCGGCATCGAGGCGCAGACGCGCAAGCTGTTCGAGGTCTGCCGGCTGCGCTCGGTGCCGATCATCACCTTCGTCAACAAGGTCGATCGCGAAGGACGACCGACCTTCGAGCTGCTCGACGAGATCGCCGACATGCTGGCGCTCGACGTCTGCCCGATGACGTGGCCGGTCGGGATGGGCGGCACGTTCGAGGGCATCCTCGACCTGTCGACCAACCGGATCGCGCGCCCCGAGGGCGACAGCCGCACGTTCCAGGGCAAGATCGACGATGCTCCGACGCTTCCCGAGGCGGTGGCCGAAGAGATCGAGCTGGCACAGGCCGGCTACGCGGCGTTCGATGCCGAGGCCTATCGCAACGGCGACCTGACCCCGGTCTATTTCGGCTCGGCGCTCAAGGATTTCGGCCCCGCCGACCTGATCGCGGCGCTGAGCGCCTATGCCCCGCCGCCGCGCCCGCAGCCCGCCGAGCCCGCGCCGGTCGCGCCGGAGGAGAAGGAGGTCACCGGCTTCGTCTTCAAGGTGCAGGCCAACATGGACCCGCAGCACCGCGACCGGATCGCGTTCATGCGGCTGTGCTCGGGCACCTTCAAGAGGGGCATGAAGCTGACCCCGACCGGGCATGGCAAGCCGATTGCGGTCCATTCGCCGATCCTGTTCTTCGCGCAGAATCGCGAAGTGGCCGACGAGGCTTATCCGGGCGACATCATCGGCATCCCCAACCACGGCACGCTGCGCGTCGGCGACACGCTGAGCGAAAAGGCCGACGTGCGCTTTACCGGGCTGCCCAACTTCGCCCCCGAGATCCTGCGCCGTGTCGCGCTTAAAGACCCGACCAAGACCAAGCAACTGCGCAAGGCGCTCGACGACATGGCCGAGGAAGGGGTGACGCAGGTCTTCTATCCTGAGATCGGCAGCAACTGGATCATCGGCGTCGTCGGGCAGCTCCAGCTCGACGTGCTGCTCAGCCGGCTCGATGCGGAATACAAGGTCGCCGCCGGGCTCGAGCCGGCGCCGTTCGACACCGCGCGCTGGATTTCGGCGGACGATCCGGCCGAGCTGAAGAACTTCACCGACCTGAACCGTGCGGCGATGGCCAGGGATCGCGACGGCAATCCGGTGTTCCTCGCCAAGAGCGCGTGGGAGGTCGGCTATGTGCAGGACCGCTACCCGAAGGTGAAGTTCGCCGCGACGCGGGAGCGGTAGAACAATCCACGCCGTCATTCCCGCGAAGGCGGGAATCCAGACGCGTAGGTCCGTCGATGGCAGCGATGCGTCAGAGGTTCTGGATTCTTCCCCCTACTGGGGGATGACAGGCACGCTTACCCGCCCAGCCCCCAGAGCGCGGCCAGCCCGAGGAAGGTGAAGAACCCCAAAGAATCGGTGCAGGTCGTCACGAACACCGACGAGGCGACCGCCGGATCGACGTCGAACCGGTCGAGCGTCACCGGGACCAGCACGCCCGCGAGCCCGGCGACGATGTTGTTGAGGAACAACGCCAGTCCGAACACCATCGACAGCGCCGGGTTGCCGAACCACAGATAGGAGCCCGCGCCGACCAGCAGCCCAAGCCCGATGCCGTTGCTCCCCGCGATCCGCAGCTCGCGGGTAATCATCCGCAAGGTGTTCGATCCAGTCAGCTGGTTCGTCGCGAGCGCGCGAACGACGACGGCGAGCGTCTGCGTCCCGGCATTGCCGCCCATCCCGCTGACGATCCCCATCAATTGCGCGAGCACCGCGAAGCGCGCGATCCGCTCGTCGAACAGCCCGACCACCGTCGCCGCGATCATCGCGGTCGGCAGGTTGATGAGCAGCCAGGTCAGCCGCGTCCGCACGGTGAGGCGGATCGGCTCGTTGATGTCGCCTTCGCCCGCGCCCGACAAGCGCAGCGCGTCCTCGCCGGCTTCCTGCTGGATGATGTGGACGACGTCGTCGACCGTGATCATCCCGACCAGCCGCCCGGAGCCGTCGACGACCGCGGCGGAGATCAGCGCATATTTCTGGAACCGGAGCGCGACCTCTTCCTGGTCCATGTCGACCGGGATCAGCGTCTGCTCGCGTTGCATAACGTCGGCGATCGCGATGCTGCGCGGGGTGCGCAGGATCCAGCTCAGCGAACAGGTGCCGACTGGCTCGTGAGTCGGATCGACGACGAAGATTTCCCAGAAATCGGTGGTCAGCGTCTCGTCGGCGCGCAGATAGTCGAGCACGTCGCCGACCGTCCAATGTTCGGGCACCGCGACCAGATCGCGCTGCATGAGGCGACCGGCGGACTCCTCGGGGTAGGACAGCGCCTCCTCGATCGCCGCGCGATCGTCGGGCTCCATCGCGCGCAGGACCTCGCGCTGGTCCTCCGGCTCCATGTCCTCGATGATCGCGACCGCGTCGTCGGTATCGAGTTCGCTCGCGATGTCCGCGACCTGCCGCGCGTCGAGCGCGTCGATCAGTACTTCGCGGACATAGTCGTTCATTTCCGCGAACACGTCGGCGTCGAGCAGGTCGCTGACCGCCGCGGCGAGATCGCGGCGGCCGTCTTCCGGCGTCAGCTCGAACAGATCGGCGATGTCGGCGGGGTGGAGCGGCTCGACCAGCGCATGCGCCTCGGCGACGTCGCCGGCCTCGACCGCGTCGAGCACCGCGCGGACGAACTCGGGCTTGAGCCGGTCGTCCTCGTCCAGACGCTCCTCGCGGTCGTCCTGCTCCTCAAACGCGTCGCGCAGCTCGGTCTCGCTCATCTGCCGGCTCCCTGGTTCGCGTCGGACCAGAGGGCACCTAGCGCGGGCGTCGCGCATTTGCCAGCCGGGCGCGGGACCGATAGGGGCGCGCGCATACGGCAAGAAAGGAACTGCCTGTGACCGATACCTATTCCACGCTGACCCTGACGCTGGACGGCGGCGACGTGACCATCCAGCTGCGCCCCGATCTGGCGCCCGAGCATGTCGCGCGCATCGCCGAGCTGGCGAACGAGGGCTTCTACGACGGCGTAATGTTCCACCGCGTGATCCCGGGCTTCATGGCGCAGGGCGGCGATCCGACCGGCACCGGGATGCACGGATCGGACAAGCCGAACCTGAAGCAGGAGTTCAGCAAGGAGCCGCACGTACGCGGCACTTGCTCGATGGCGCGGACGATGGACCCGAACTCGGCGAACTCGCAATTCTTCATCTGCTTCGACGACGCGCGCTTCCTCGACGGGCAGTACACCGTCTGGGGGCAGGTGACCGACGGCATGGAGCTGATCGACGCGCTGCCCAAGGGCGAGCCGCCCGCGAACCCCGGCAAGATCGTGTCGATGAAGGCGGCCTGATCCCGTCGCGGCTCGCCCTGCCCGGCGGGGCGAGTCGCGGGGGCCTTAGTTGACGAAGAATGCGCCTATCGGCGTCGCGAGCGCGTGCCCTGCGGCAGCCTTGCGCGCGGCCCGGCCGCATGATGCCGGATGTTGGACGGTGTAGGACAGCCTTCCGTCATGCCGCCTGCGCGGGAATGACAGGAGGCGTCAGCCCTCGCGCAGCGTCCGGATCAGCCAGTCGCGGAAAATCTTGACCGGCTTGGTTTGCAGCGCGCGCGGGCGGCACGCGAACCAGTAGCTGTACGGGCTGGTGACATCGATATCGAACAGGCGCACCAGCCGCGGGTCGTTGGCGTCCTGGAAGTGGTTCTCGTGCATGAACGCGACGCCGAGCCCCTGCGCTGCCGCCTCGAGGATCAGCACGCCGGTATCGAAATAGTCGATCGCGACCGGCTCCATCCCCGGATAGCCCGCCGCCTGGCTCCACGCCGCGAACGTGTCGGGCATGTCGCGGTGGAGCAGCACGCTATGTTGACGCATCTGTTCGGGGTCGCGCAGCGGATGCGGGCCGTCGAGCAGCCCCCGCGCGCCGATCGGATAGACCATGTTGCGGTCGAGCCGCTCCGAATAGAGCATCGGATCGATGTCGCGCGCGACGACGATCACCGCGTCGAGCCCTTCGCCGAGTCGCGCCAGCGCGTTGCCGCCGGTGTCGATGTCGAGGTGCAGCTCGGGATGCGCGGCGCGCAGCTCGCCCAGCCGCGGGAACAGCCGCTGCGACGCGTAGAGCGGCAGCACGCCGAGCCGCAGCCGCAGCACCTCGTTGCCGCTGGTCATTCCCTCGATCGCGTCGGACATGCCGTCGAGCGCCGGCGCGATCGCCGCCAGCAGCCGTTCGCCATCGGCATTGGGGACCATCGCCTGGTGACGGCGATCGAACAGCGGGCGCGAGATGAAGCGCTCCAGCGTCTGGATGCGACGGCTCAGTGCCGGCGGCGACAGCGCAAGCTCCTGCGCCGCGGCCTTGATCGAGCCGAGTCGCGCGACGGCCACGAAGGCCTCGATCGCAGTGAGGGGCGGAAGCCGGCGCATGGCAGGATCGGCGAATGGTCCAGATTGGCTGTTGCGGTGCATCATGCAACATCCGGCCTGACGCGCAACAACAATCGCCGGGTCGATTGCAGAAAATGCAAGCATACCGCTATCATTTCGCACTTGCGAGCGGCCATGCCGCGGCGCACATAGAGCGGGCCTTTCAGGCATCCTCTCCTAAAAACTTCAAACGGCCGGCCCCTTGGGGCTGGCCTTTTTTTCGTCTGCGCGACGGGCGGACGTGGGTCGCAATGCGGAACCGGCGCCCTATCTCCTGCGCTCGGCCCCTGGCCGCGCGAAAGGAACGACATGGCGGATGCCGACGAGACAGTGGTGAAGTTGCAGGTCGCGAACGCGCGGCCGGAGGATAGCGGGCGCGGCGTCGCGCATCTGCCGCGGGTGGTGTTCGCGGCGCTGGGGATCACCGACGGCGACGTCGTCGAAATCGTCGGCAAGAAGACCACCCCGGCGCGCGCGATCGGCCCCTATGCCGAGGACGAGGGGCTGGAGCTGGTGCGGATCGACGGGCTCCAGCGCGCCAATGCCGGGGTCGGCTCGGGCGATTTCGTTGAAGTGCGGCGCGCCGAATCGAAGGCGGCGACGCGGGTCGTGTTCGCGCCGGCGCAGCAGAACCTGCGGTTGCAGGGCTCGACCAACGCGCTGAAGCGCACCTTTTTCGGCCGGCCGCTGTGCGCGGGCGACATCGTCGCGACCGCCGGGCACCAGCGCGTCCAGAACATGCCGCCGGGGATGGAACGCTACGTCAACGCCCCCGCTTATGCCCTGCAGGAGATCCGGCTGCTGGTCGTCTCGGCGAGCCCGAAGGGGGTCGTCCATATCGACGAGAGCACCGAGATCGAGCTGCGCCCCGAATATGAGGAGCCGCAAGCCGCGCGCCGCGCCGACGTCACCTATGACGATATCGGCGGCATGGGGCAGACGATCGACCAGCTCCGCGAAATGGTCGAGCTGCCGTTGCGCTATCCCGAACTCTTCCAGCGGCTCGGCGTCGATCCGCCCAAGGGCGTGCTGCTGCACGGGCCGCCCGGCACCGGCAAGACGCGGCTGGCGCGCGCGGTGGCCAACGAATCGGACGCGCAATTCTTCCTCATCAACGGTCCCGAGATCATGGGCTCGGCCTATGGCGAATCCGAGCAACGGCTGCGGCAGGTGTTCGAGGAAGCCAGCAAGTCGGCACCGTCGATCGTGTTCATCGACGAGATCGACTCGATCGCGCCCAAGCGGGGTCAAGTGTCGGGCGAGGCGGAGAAGCGCGTCGTCGCGCAATTGCTGACGCTGATGGACGGGCTGGAGGCGCGCGCCAATCTGGTGGTGATCGCGGCGACCAACCGGCCCGAAGCGATCGACGAGGCGCTGCGCCGGCCCGGCCGCTTCGACCGCGAGATCATCGTCGGCGTGCCGGACGAGCGCGGGCGGCGCGAGATCCTCGGCATCCATACCCGCGGCATGCCGCTGGGCGAGGGTGTCGAGCTGAACGATCTGGCGCGCCAGACCTTCGGGTTCGTCGGCGCCGATCTGGCGGCGCTGACCCGCGAGGCGGCGATCGAGGCGGTGCGGCGGATCATGCCGCGGCTCAACCTCGAGGATCGCACGATCCCCGCCGAGGTGCTCGACATGCTCGCGGTGACGCGCGAGGATTTCACCGAGGCGCTCAAGCGCGTCCAGCCGAGCGCGATGCGCGAGGTGATGGTGCAGGCGCCGACCGTCAAATGGTCGGACGTCGGCGGCCTCGACGACGCGCAGATGCGGCTCAAGGAAGGCGTGGAGCTGCCGCTCAAGGACCCGGACGCCTTCCGCCGGCTGGGGATCCGCCCGGCGAAGGGCTTCCTGCTCTACGGGCCGCCGGGGACGGGCAAGACCCTGCTCGCCAAGGCGGTGGCGCGCGAGGCGCAGGCCAACTTCATCGCCACCAAGTCGAGCGACCTGCTCAGCAAATGGTATGGCGAGAGCGAGCAGCAGATCGCGCGGCTGTTCCAGCGCGCGCGACAGGTCGCGCCGACGGTGATCTTCATCGACGAGCTCGATTCGCTGGTGCCGGCGCGCGGCGGCGGGCTCGGCGAGCCGCAGGTGACCGAGCGCGTGGTCAACACGATCCTCGCCGAGATGGACGGGCTGGAGGAACTCCAGTCGGTGGTGGTGATCGGCGCGACCAACCGGCCGAATCTGGTCGATCCGGCGCTGCTGCGACCGGGGCGGTTCGACGAACTGGTCTATGTCGGGGTGCCGAATGCCGCGGGGCGGCGGCGGATCCTCGACATCCAGACGCAGAAGATGCCGCTGGCGCCCGATGTCGATCTCGACGCGGTGGCGGCGCGGACCGAGCGCTTCACCGGCGCCGATCTGGAGGATGTCGTGCGCCGCGCCGGGCTGATCGCGCTGCGCGAGTCGCTCGACACGCGCGAGGTGCGGCGCGCGCATCTCGAGCGCGCGCTGGAGGAGAGCCGCGCGAGCGTGACGCCGGAGGTGGAGCGCGATTACGAGCAGATGGCGGCACGGCTGAAGCAGGAGGCGAACGCGATCCAGCCGATCGGCTTCATCGCGCCGGGGCAGCTGACGGCGCGGCCGGGCGGCAAGGAGGTTTAGGTTCACGCGGAGGCGCGGAGGCGCAGAGAGGGTGCGCCGCAGGCAAGCGAATCCCAATTTTCGAGGTGAGATCAGCTTGCCGGCGGCGCATCCCCTCCGCGTCTCCGCGCCTCCGCGTGAACATCCTCATCCCTGAGTGCCCGCCACCCGAGCGGCAGCAGCAGCGCACAGGCGACCGCGGCGGCGTCATAGGGCAGTGCATGACCGGCACTATACAGCGCGATCCCGATCGATGGCCCCAGCACGAAGCTGGCGCCGCTGATGCTCGTCACCTTGCCCGCGACCGACGCCTGTAGCGCCGCGCCGACCGCCAGGCTCGATCCGGCGGTGAAGCCCGGGCGGATGAAGCCGAAGCCGAGACTGGCCAGCGCATAGCCGCTCGCGATCGACGGCAGCGTGGCGGCATGACCGGTCGCCCAGCAGCCCGCGGCGGCGAGCGCGAGCCCGACCAGCACCAGCGCGCGCGGGCGCAGGTCGAGCAGCGGGATCATGCCCCATTGCGCGAGCAGCGATGCGCCCGCGCCGGTCATCAGCACCAGCCCCGTCGCGCCGAGCGCGTCGACCGGCGACACGCCGAGCCGGTCGATGACGAGGAAGCCGACCACCTGCCCGGTCATCGCCTGCGCATGGCCCATCACCAGCCCGACGAACAGCCACCAGCGGAGGCGCGGGTCGAGCGCGCCGATCCGCGCGCCGCCCTCCGGCGCGATCGCCGCGGTGACGCTCGCGCCCGAGGATTGCCCGCCGATTGACGGATAGGCATTGGCCGCGCCGTGGCTCGTATCGTCGGACCGATCGTCGGGCAGCCGCCGCCACACCGCGACCAGCATCGCCACCCCGAACAGCGCGAAGACGAACGCCGGTCCGGCCAGCCCGATCGCGACCGGGCCGAGATGGTCGAGGATCAGATAGGGGGCGAGCGCCGGGCCGAGGATCGTCCCCAGCCCGAACGCCGAGGCGAGCAATGTCAGCGCGCGGGTCCGCTCCTCACGGGTGGTGCTGCCGGCGACCAGCGCCTGCACCGCGGGCGGGGCGGCGGCGCCGGTCGCGCCGTAGATCACGCGCCCGACGATGAAGAGCAGGAACGCCGCCGTCCCGCCGATCCAGCCGTTGATCCCGGCGGCGAGGAACAGGCCGCACAGCACGAGGCTCGTCGCATAGCCGCCGAGCCCGAGCAGGATCATCGCGCGCCGCCCGTGGCGGTGCGAGCGGTGCGCCCAGAACGGCGCGGCCAGCACCCAGAACAGCGCCGAGACCGAAAAGGCCAGCGCGACCTCGGCATCGCGGACGCCGAGCGAGCGACCCAGCGCGGGCAGCACCGATTGCAGCGCGGTGTTGCCGGCGGCGATCGTCAGCATCACCATGAACATCAGGGCAAAGGTGCCGTCCCGCGCCTGCCGTGTCACCCGCTGCCCTCCACCCGTCTCGCGCCAATGTCGATTAGGCGCTTGGGAGCCGCGCGCAACCCGGCTATGGCAACCGCTTCGCCTGCAGGGCGTTCGTCATGCGGATGACGCGAAATCGTCATCACATCAGGTTCGGGAGCCGTTTTTTCCACATGACCAGTTCCACCGACGCCGTGCGGCGCGATCGCAGCAAAGCCGCCGGCGTGCCCGGACCGTGGCAGATGTTCTTCACCGGCTTCCTGAAGCATCCGGTGATGGTCGGGTCGATCATCCCGTCTTCCGACCGGTTGATCGCCAAGATGCTGGGTCCGGTCGATTGGGCGAATTGCAAGCTGTTCGTCGAATATGGCCCGGGCGTCGGCACCTTCTGTCGCCCGATCCTCGAGCGGATGGCGCCGGACGCGATGCTGATCGCGATCGACACCAACGCGGATTTCATCCGCTACCTCGACCACACGATCACCGACTCGCGCTTCGTCGCGGTCCATGGCTCGGCGGCGGACGTCGAGCGGATCGTCGCCGAACACGGGCATGAGGCGGCCGATTACGTGCTGTCGGGGCTGCCGTTCTCGACGCTGCCCGATGGCGTCGGCCCGGCGATCGCCGCCGCGACGCAGCGCGTGCTACGCACCGGCGGGGCGTTCCTCGTCTATCAGTTCAGCCCCAAGGTGCGCGACTTCATCGCGCCGCACTTCCACCGCATCGATCACGACATGGAATGGTGGAACGTGCCGCCGGCGCAGCTCTATTGGGGCTGGAAGGACTAGCCCCGATCCGCGTTCACCGCACACCCGGCCTCTTCCGTCATCCCGGACTCTTCGACGAGCTCGGGAGAGCGTTGATGCGGGATTTCGCTTCTTTAGGTAGGTTGTCAGCAAGAAGCCCTCCCGCGATCAGGCCCGTGGGGGGCTGAAGGGGATGAGCCGACCAGCCACGACTTCCTCTGCGCCGCTCGACGTCGCATGAACCCAGAACGACCCGGCTGGCATCACCACCCACGCGCGCCTATCTTGGCGCGATGACCGATCCCCGCTCCTTCCTGTACCGCGACACGCTCGATCCCGCGACCGCGCAGCGCGTCACCGCCGATGTGCTGGCGCGCGCCGACGACGGCGAGCTGTTCCTGCAATATCGCAAGGCGGAGGCGTTCGGGTTCGACGACGGGCGGCTGAAGACCGCCAGCTACGATACCACCGCCGGCTTCGGCCTGCGCGCGGTGTCGGGCGAGATGACCGCCTTCGCGCATGCCAACGAACTGAGCGAGGCCGCGATCCGTCGCGCCGGGGAGACGATGGCGCTGATCGACCCGTCGACCGCCGCGAAGGCCGCCGCGCCGGCGCGCACCAACCACCGCCTCTATACCGATGCCGATCCGCTCGACTTGGTGCCGTTCGCCGACAAGGTGAACCTGTGCCAGACGATCGACGCCGCCGCGCGCGCGCGCGATCCGCGTGTCGCGCAAGTGTCGGTCGGGCTGTCGGGGACGTGGAGCGTGGTCGAGATCGTCCGCGCCGACGGCTTCGTCGCCACCGACGTCCGCCCGCTGGTGCGGCTTAACGTCTCGATCGTCGCCGAGGCGAACGGGCGGCGCGAGACCGGGTCGTTCGGGGTCGGCGGACGCTATCTCTACGACCGCGTCATGGCGCCCGACATGTGGAACCGTGCGATCGACGAGGCGCTGGCGCAGGCGCTGGTCAATCTCGAGGCGGTCGACGCCCCCGCGGGCGAGATGACGGTGCTGCTCGGCCCGGGCTGGCCGGGCGTGCTGCTCCACGAGGCGATCGGGCACGGGCTGGAGGGCGATTTCAACCGCAAGGGCACCTCGGCCTTCTCGGGCCGGATCGGCGAGCGCGTCGCCGCACCCGGCGTGACGATCGTCGACGACGGCTCGATCGCCGACCGACGCGGCTCGCTGACGATCGACGACGAGGGCACGCCCACCTCGGAGACGATCCTGATCGAGGACGGCACCCTGAAGGGCTATATGCAGGACCGGCTCAACGCGCGGCTGATGGGGGTCGCGCCGACCGGCAACGGCCGCCGCGAGAGTTTCGCGCATGCGCCGATGCCGCGGATGACCAACACCTTCATGAAGGCCGGCCGCGACGACCCCGCCGAGCTGCTGTCGCGGGTCAAGAAGGGCATCTTCGCCAAGTCGTTCGGCGGCGGGCAGGTCGATATCGTCTCGGGGAAGTTCACCTTCTCGTGCACCGAAGCGTACCGGATCGAGGACGGCAAGCTCGGCGCGCCGATCAAGGGCGCGACGCTGATCGGCGACGGGCCGAGCGTGCTGACCAAGGTGCTGGGCGTCGGCCATGACTTCGCGCTCGACGAGGGGATCGGCGTGTGCGGCAAGGGCGGGCAGAGCGTGCCCGCGGGGGTCGGGCAGCCGTCGCTGCTGATCGACGGGCTGACGGTGGGCGGAACGGCCTGACCGCGCCGGTTCGCACCGGCGAGCGGTGCGTCAGGCCGCGGCAGGCGGCGTAGTCGGGCGGCTTCGGGCGCGACCGTAGCGCTGCGCCAGCCGGTGCGTCGGCGCCTCCACCAGCCGCCAGAACAGCGTCGCGCCGCCCAGACACAGCAGGAGATACGCCAGCACCTTGCCGGTATCGTTGACGATCCCGTCGCCGAACACGCGCCGTACGACACTGCCGCTGAGCATCAGGATCGGGAAGTGGACGAGGTAGAGCGAATAGGAGATCGCGCCCAGCCCGATCAGCCAGCGCTGCCCGCCGCCAGTCGTCAGCCAGCCCGCGCGGGCCGCGACGAACAGCCCGAGCGCGGTGAGCATCGCCGGCGTGTTGAACACCTCGACCGTCCCCGGCGCACGCCACAGCGCGATCCCCGCGACCAGCGCTAGCGCGACGACCGGCGTCGCTCCCGCGCGGCGCCAGCCCGCGGCATAGGCCAGCGCCCCGGCGGCGAACGCGAACCAATAATTGAGAAAGACCCCGGGCGGCATCCATTGCTGGTCGCCCAGGCTCGATGCGACCGCACTGGCGATGAACGCCGCCGGCAGCAGCCACGCCGCCTGTGCCGCTCGCCGCGACCGCGCGCGCGCGTGGCACCACAGCCAGGCTCCCAGCAGCGTCACGAGGTAGAATTGCACCTCATAGGTCAGCGTCCAGTAGACGACCTGGATCTCGGGCAAGCCCAGCACTTCCTGCAGGTAGAGCAGGTGCCCGATCACCGTGCCGGTTGCGGGCCAGCCGAGCGGTTCGCCATGCGCCAGCGCGATCAGCGCGGTGGTGCCTACCGCCAGCGGGATCGACAGCCAATAAGCGGGATCGAGCCGCAGGCTGCGCCGGATCGCGAAGGTTCCCGCATAGCGCGCGTCGACGCGCTTGCCCCACAGGCTGTGCGCGATCACGAAGCCGCTCAGCACGAAGAACACCGCCACCCCGCCGCGCCCGTCGTCGAACACCAGTTCGCGCCACGGCGACGGCATGGCGGCGTAGAGCGTGCGGATGCTCTGCAAGGTCCAGATGTGGAACACTACCACCCACAAGGCGGCAAGACCGCGCAGCACCTGCAGCAGATCGAAATGCGCCGTCACGACGCGGGCGCTGCCGTCGGCGGCGGGGCCGCCCGCGGCGGAAAGCGGCGCCGATGCTGATGTCATGCCCAAGGAACGCCCACGATGCAGCTTGATTCTTAACCCGCCCGCTATACCGACGATTCCTTGACGCGGTAATAAATCGACGGCGGCGGTGGCGGGAACGCCGCCACGCGTGCGGTTGTGGAGACACATGCCTTGAAATGGGTTCTGCTCGCCCTGCTGCTGGGTCTCTGCCCGCTGTTCGTCACCTACGCGCGTCAGCCCCGTTACCAGCCGGTGATCGGCTTCGCGCTGGGCGCGCTGCCGTTCCTGCTCTCGCTGCTGCACCTGTATGTCGCGCCGGTTTCCTTTCCCTATTGGCCGGGGCATACCAAGGGGATCGAGGTCTCGCTGATCGACTCGCTGGCGGTCGCGGTGCTGATCGCGACGCCGCGGCGGCGCAAACGCCCGCCGCTGCTGTGGGCGTTCGTCGCCTATATCCTCGTGACGCTGCTGACCGTCACCTGGGCGATCGATAAGCTCGCCGCGCTCGGCTATGCGGTCCAGCTCATGCGGATGCTGCTGGTGTATCTCGCGGCACTGCGGCTCTCGACCAACCCGCGGGTGCTGGCGGCGGCGGTCGCCGGCGGCGTCGTCGCGCTGCTGGTTCAGCTGTTCTACGCGGTGCAGCAGCATTTCGCGGGGGTGTTGCAGGCGGTGGGCACGCTGGGCGCACAGAATCTGCTCGGGCTGTTGACCAATCTCGTCGCGCTGCCCGCGCTGGCGCTGCTGCTGGGCGGATCGCGCAAATGGTATGCCAAGGCGGGGCCGGTCGCGGCGCTGCTGATCGATCTGCTCACCGCCTCGCGCGCGACGATCGGGTTCGGCGCGATCGGCATGGGCGGATTGCTGGTGGTGGCCAGCCTGTGGCGCTGGACGCCGCGCAAGCGCTCGCTGGTCGCACTCGCCGTGGCGGCTGCCGTATGCGCCGCGCCGTTCGCGCTCAAGTCGATCGGCGAGCGCGCGAACCGCAACAACGTCGAGAGCAGCGATTCGGAACGGCAGGCGTTCAAACGCGCCGCGTGGATGATGATCGGCGACCATCCGGCCGGGGTCGGCGCGAACGCCTATGTCGTCATCAGCAACATCGACGGCTATTCGTCGCGCGCCGGCGTGGTCGCGATGCAGGGCAGCCGCTCCACCAACGTCCACAACAGCTACCTGCTGGTGATGGCCGAAACCGGCGTCGTCAGCATCTTCCTGGTCGTCGCTTTGGTCGGCGGCGGGATCCTGATGATGTTGCGCACCGCCTTCCGCCATCGCCGCGACCGGCGCGGCGACCTGCTGGTCGGGTTCGGCATGACGCTGCTGACCGCCGGGCTGCACCTGAACTACGAATGGGCGTTCGTAATCTTTCCGGTGCAATATCTGCTGTTCCTGTATCTGGGGTTCGGGGTCGGGATGGCGGAGCAGATCACCGCCGACGCCGCGCGCGAGCGGCGCGCGGCGCGCGCGGCGCGGCGTGCGGCCGAGGGGGACGGCAGCGGCGACGATCCCGCCGCTGCCCCGCTGCCCGCTGGTGCGTGACGGCAAAGCGGGTCACCGGGTCGTCCACAGGCGCTTGTCTGACGCGGTCCGCTCGTGCTTATGACGCGGGGCGGCATGCAGACCGTCCCTGCGCCGCGATGCGGAGTCGATCGATGGCCAAGTTCTTCCCCGCCCTCACCCCTGAGCATCGCGCGTTTGTCGCCAAGCAGCCGGTGTTCTTCGTCGCCACCGCCGCGGCGGACGCGCGCGTCAACCTCAGCCCGAAGGGCATGGACAGCTTCCGCATCCTCGACGACACGACGGTCGCCTATCTCGACGTCGCCGGGTCGGGGAACGAGACCAACGCGCATCTGCTCGCCGACGGGCGGATCACGATCATGTTCTGCGCCTTCGACAATCCGGCGCTGATCTTCCGCATCTACGGTCGCGGCCGCCCGGTGCTGCCGCAGGACGACGAGTGGCACGAGCTGGCGGCGCATTTCACGCTCTTGCCCGGCACGCGGCAGATCTTCGTGATCGCGGTCGACGAAGTGCAGACGTCGTGTGGCTGGGGCGTGCCGTACATGACGTTCGAGCGCGAGCGCGACACGCTAAACAAATATCACGCGAGCACCGACGATGCGACGCGCTTCGGCAAATATGCGATCCGCACCCACAGCATCGACGGACTGCCGGTGCGCAGCCCGACGCGCGTTCCCGCCTGATGGCGCTCGTCGAACTCGGCCGCTTCGACCGCAACCTCGCCAACATTCTCGTCGCGCGGCTGGAGAGCGACGGCATCCCCGCGCTCGCCTTCGACGCGGGCGCGAGCATCGCCGACGGCAGCTGGCTGCTGATCCCGGTGCGCGTCATGGTCGACGAAGACGATCTCGCCGCCGCACAGGTCATCGCGGGTTCTGCCTGATTTTTGGGCAGCGGTGACGCGCTGCACAATTATTAACGACCGTTAGCACCTTCCGACGCGCGCCTGCCCTCTGCGCGCAACTGGCACGCCGCTTGCGAAGCCCTTTCACGGGACAAACGCAAAGGGGGCGTGATGAAGCTGGTCATAGCCATCATCAAACCGTTCAAGCTCGACGAGGTGCGCGAGGCGCTCACCACGGTCGGCGTGGCCGGGATGACGGTGTCGGAGGTGAAGGGGTTCGGTCGCCAGAAGGGCCAGACCGAAATCTACCGCGGCGCCGAATACAGCACCAACATGGTGCCCAAGATCAAGATCGAGGTCGTGTGCGCCAGCGACATCGCCGACCGCGTGGTCGAGGCGATCCAGGCCGCCGCCAACACCGGCGCGATCGGCGACGGCAAGATCTTCGTGCTCGATGTCGGACAGGCGGTGCGGATCCGCACCGGCGAAACCGACGACACGGCATTGTGATGGGGGGACCGATGACGCTTTATCGAAAGATCGCGGGCGGCGCGGGGGCGCTGGCCGTCACGTTGCTCACCGCCGCGCCGGCATTGGCGCAGGGCGCCGCCGGCCCGGTGCGCGCACCCGGCGCGGAAGCCGCGGTCGCGATGATCAACAAGGGCGACACCGCGTGGCTGCTGATCTCGGCGGCGCTGGTGCTGATGATGTCGATCCCCGGCCTCGCGCTGTTCTACGGCGGGTTGGTGCGCACCAAGAACATGCTCAGCGTGCTGATGCAGGTGTTCATGATCGTCTCGGTCGCCAGCCTCGTGTGGGTGTGCTGGGGCTACAGCATGGCCTTCACCGGCGGTAACGCGTTCGTCGGCGGGCTGTCGAAGGCGTTCCTCGCCGGCGTCGGGCCGACGTCGGTCGCGGCGACCTTCTCGAACAACGTCTACGTGCCCGAATATGCGTTCATCGCCTTCCAGATGACCTTCGCGTGCATCACGCCCGCGCTGATCGTCGGCGCGTTCGCGGAGCGGGTGAAGTTTACCCCGCTGCTGGTGTTCGTCGTGCTGTGGCTGACGATCGTCTATTTCCCGATGGCGCACATGGTCTGGTACTGGGCGGGCCCGGACTTCCTGGCTGACGCGCCGACCGACGCCGGGCTGCTGTACGGCTGGGGCGCGCTCGACTTCGCGGGCGGCACGGTGGTGCACATCAACGCGGGGATCGCGGGCCTCGTCGGCTGCCTCATCATCGGCAAGCGCCACGGCTACAAGTCGGAACCGATGCCCCCGCACTCGCTGACGATGACGATGATCGGCGCCTCCTTGCTGTGGGTCGGCTGGTTCGGGTTCAACGCCGGCTCCAACCTCGAAGCCAATGGCGGCGCGGCGCTCGCGTTCGTCAACACCTTCGTCGCCACCGCCGCCGCGGCGGTCGCCTGGGCGGTGATCGAGCAGATCGTCCACAAGAAGCCATCGCTGCTGGGCGGCGTGTCGGGGGCGGTCGCAGGCCTCGTCGCGATCACCCCGGCCGCCGGCTTCGCCGCGCCAATGACCTCGATCATCCTCGGCTTCGTCGCCAGCGCGGTATGCTTCTTCTTCGTCACCACGGTGAAGAACAAGCTCGGCTATGACGATACGCTCGACGTGTTCGGCGTGCACTGCGTCGGCGGGATCATCGGCGCGATCGCGACCGGGATCGTCGCCGACCCGTCGCTCGGCGGTCAGGGCTTCATCGACTACACCAGCTTCCCGTCGGTCGCCGGCAAGTATGACATGGCCGCGCAGGTCATCACGCAGATCAAGGCGGTGGTGCTGACGCTGGTACTGTCGGGCGGCGTCTCGGCGGTGCTGTTCTACGGCATCAAGGCGACGATGGGGCTGCGCCCCTCGCTCGAGGTCGAGGTCGAGGGTCTCGACATCAACGAGCATGGCGAACGCGCCTACAATTACTGACGAGTTCGCGGGGCGGCGACGGTCGTCGCCCCGCCACCGATGTTCCTCCTGCGGACGACACCTGAAGGCCCGGCGCGGAAACGCGACCGGGCCCTTTTTTGCGTGCTGCGCTGCAAGATGACGCGGGGCTTGCGATACGCTATATAAGTGTTCGGCGCCGGGTGATCCCGTACCAGCGAGACCCCGACTCCGAGAAGGAGAGGATGGGTCATGTTGAGGATCAAGGATGCCGGCCATCACGGCATGGTCGCCGCCGGGCTCGCGGCGATGTTCACCGCTGCGGTACTGGGCGCACAGCTTGCCGCAGACGCGGTGGTCTATGTCGGCGAGCTGCTGATACGGTGACGAGTCGCGAAACGACGGATGGTGGGATCTCTCATCCGTCATTGCGAGCGTAGCGAAGCAATCCAGGGTCGGACCAGAACGCCCTGGATTGCTTCGCTACGCTCGCAATGACGGATCCCATTGGTGTCAACGCGGTCTGAAGCCTGTCCCGTCGCCCCAGACTTGATCCGTAGCGACGAAGGTAGGTTACTTCGGCAACCGGATCTCGAACAGCGTCGGCCAGCGCTTGCCGGTGACGAACAGCCGCCGCGCCTTCGCGTCCCACGCGATACCGTTCGCGACCGCCTCGGGATCGCGCGCGCCGACCTCCGCGACGATCGCGCGCAGGTCGATCACCCGCGTCACCTCGCCGCTGCGCGGATCGATCGCGACGATGAACGGCTGGTGCCAGACGTTGGCGAGAATCTGCCCGTCGACCATCTCCAGTTCGTTGATCTGGTCGAGCGCGCGCCCCGCGAAGGTGACGGTGACGGTCCGCCGCACCTTCATCGTCGCCGGATCGTGGAAGGTCAGCGTCGCGCTGCCGTCCGAACGGATCAGCGACGTCCCATCCGACGTCAGCCCCCAGCCCTCCCCCGAATAACGCATCGTCCCGAGCGGCTTGAGCGTCGCGGCGGTCCAGCGATGCGCGACGCCGTCATGCCAGGTCAGGCTGATCGCCTCGCCCTTCCACAGCGCCAGCCCCTCGCCGAACTGCGCCGCCGGAATCGTGCGCCGCAGCGTCACCTTGCCGGTGACCGGATCGACGCGCCGCACGTCGGAACGCCCCTCCAGCCCGACGCTCTCGATCAGCGCGCCGCCGTGCCACACCAGCCCTTCGGTGAAGGCGGCGCGATCATGCGGGAACCGACGGACCACGACGGGCGTGACCAGCGCCGGCTGGCGGGCCATGACCGCCGACGCGGCCTGCGGCGGAGCCGCCCCGGCCGGACCGGCGAGGGCGAGAAGCGGAAAGAGCATCCAGCGCGACATGCCCCAGCGGTACGATGCCGCGCCGCGCGGAGCAATCGCGTTGCGATCCAGCGTCGTCAGCCGGCTTTGGGAGCGCTGCCCTGCACCGGGGTGATCGTGGCGATGCCCTTGTTGTTGATCGACACCACCCACGGCGTGCCGTCGTCGCAGGTCGCGACCCAGCTCGGATTGCCCTGCAGCTCCGGCCCGGCGATCGACCGCGTCACGCCCTGGCATGCGCGCCCGGCGTCGCTGATCGCGCGGAACAGCACGCCGTTGCGCTCCTTCTCGTTCATCTGCCCGATCTGCGCGAGATAATCGCTGCTGTTGTTGGTGGCGGCCGCCGCGCGCTCCCCGTCCGGGCCGCTGCCGCAGGCGGCGAGCGACAACGGCAGCATGGCGACGATCACAGCGTGGCGAATCATAACGAGCCCTCGGGGAAACCAACGTTGCGCCGGTTTAACATTTTTACCAGCTTCGGGTTGCACCTTCTCCTCTATGTTGAGGGGCGGACGAGTCGTGGGGACGGTGTGATGCGTGGCAAGCGGTCGATCGGGCTGGTGGCGGGGCTGGCGATGCTGGCGTCATGCGGCGGTGGCGACAATGGCACGCGCGTCGCGGCCAGCACCAGCGGCGGCACTGACACCAGCGGCAGCGTCGGGGGCTCAACCACCCCGACCGGCTGCGCGCTGCGCGCCCGGCAGAACTGGGTGCTGGCGACGATGACCGAATGGTATCTCTTCCCGGATACCTTGCCGACCAGTCTCGATCCGGCGGGCTATTCCGACGTCGACAGCTTCCTCGACGCGCTGACCGCCACCGCGCGGGCCCAGCGCAAGGACCGCTATTTTACCTATCTCACCTCGCTCAAGCAGGAAAACGCTTATTACACCTCGGGCGGCACAGCCGGTCTCGGCGTGCGGCTGGCGTGGGATTCGAGCAACCGGCTGTTCGTCACCGAGGCGTATGAGAACGCCCCGGCGCTGAACGCCGGGATCGACCGCGGCGCGCAGATCGTCGGGATCGGCAACTCCGCGGCGACGATCCGTCCGGTCAGCGAGCTGGTGGCGAGTGGCGAAAGCGCGCTGAATGCCGCGTTTGACACGTCAACGCCCGGCACGGTCCGCATCCTGCGCATCACCGATGCCGCGGGCACCCGCGACGTGCAGGTGGCCAGCGCCGACTATACGCTGACTCCGGTTTCGACCCGCTACGGCGTCAAGGTGATCGACGATAACGGGCGCAAGGTCGGCTACGTCAACCTGCGCACCTTCATCAATACCGCCGACGATCAGCTGCGCAGCGCGTTCTCGACCTTCAAGGCGCAAGGCGTGACGCAGGTGATCGTCGACCTGCGCTATAATGGCGGCGGGCTGCTCAACACCGCCGAGACGTTCACCGACCTGCTCGGCGCCAATCGCTCGACCAGCGACGTGCAGGCGTACACGACCTTCCGCCCCTCCAAGGCGCGGGAAAACGAGGTTCGCTATTTCGCGCGCGAGATGAACGCGATCGCGCCGACGCGGGTCGCCTTCATCGGCACCGGCCAGACCGCCTCGGCGAGCGAGTATGTCATCAACGCGCTAATTCCGTACCTCCACAGCGATCTCGCGCTGGTCGGCGGCAACACCTATGGCAAGCCGGTCGGGCAGATCGCGCTCGACAATCCGTCATGCAGCGACGACCGGCTCCGCGTGATCGCCTTCGCGCTCCAGAATTCGGCACGACAGGGCGATTATTATGACGGGCTGGCGACCAAGGTGGAGGCGAGCTGTCAGGCCGCCGACGACTATAACCACCCGCTGGGGGATGTCAGCGAGACGTCCACCCGGACCGCGCTCGACTGGCTGGCGGGACGTGGATGCACGCGAATCGGGGCGAGTGCCGCGGCGGCGCGGACCACCGGGCTCTTCGCGGAGGCGCAGCGTCCGCTGGTGTCGACCCGGCCGACCGCCGCCCAGCGCGAGACGCCGGGGCTGTTTTGAACGCACCGGATTGACGGATCCTCTCCTCGACCCGATCCGGCGTCCCGCTGTTCAAGAGCTGGTAGAGAAACGGATCTCCAGACTGGCCTTCGGCCTTCGCCGGGATGACGGTGCGTGCCGGATGTTACCGCATCGCTAGCTGCGGGAAGGCGGCGCGGAAACCCGCGACCTTCGGCTTGTCCCAGCGCACGATATAGGGATGCGTCGGGTTCCGGCGGAAGAAGTCCTGATGATAGGCTTCGGCCGGATAGAAGCGACCCGCCTCCAGCCGCGTGACGATCGGGCGTGCGAAGGCATGCGCCTGCCCGAGCTGCGCGATATAGGCGGCGGCGACCGCGCGCTGTTCCGGGGTCTGCGGGAAGATCGCCGAGCGATAGCTGGTGCCGCTGTCCGGCCCCTGCCGGTTGAGCTGCGTCGGGTCGTGCGCGATCGAGAAATAGACGCGCAGCAACGTCGCATAGCTGACGACGCGCGGATCGTAGCTGATGCGGATCGCCTCGGCATGGCGGGTCGTCTCGCTGCTGACCGCCTGATAATTGGCGCTCTGCAGGGTGCCACCGGCATAGCCCGCCACGACGTCGCGGACGCCCTTCACCTGCTGGAACACCGCCTCCATGCCCCAGAAGCAGCCGCCCGCGAGCACCGCGGTCTGCATCCCGGCGGTCGCGGGCACGTCGCGCGCGGCGGCGGGGATCGGGACGGCGCGCTCGGCCTGGGCGGTGCCGCAGCCGGCGAACAGGAGCGGCAAGGCCGCGGTGAAGGCGAGGAAGCGCGTCATGCGCCTGATATGGGTCGGAAAGGGTCGCTCCGCCAGAGCGACCCACCGCGGATCACCGCGTGGCGTGAGTCGCCGCATAGGGGTTGGTCGGCAGCTCGGGCTGCGTGGCGTGGATCGCCAGCATCCCGGCGGCGCCGATCAGGAAACCACCCGCGAACTGCCATGCGAAGCTGGACTTGATGAAGCGGATCATCAGCTGCTCTCTTTTCCTTGGCCGCCGGAGCGGCATGTCGCTCGATCGTCGTCACGTCATTGCCGCGGGGGCAGGAGCCGTGACGACCACCGCAACATCGGCTCCGACGCCTGAACGGCGGCTGGGCCGCTCGTTCATCTGGCGTCGATATACGGACAGCAACGCTGCCCTACCATCGCAGAGTGCGAAAGCGATCGTTTCGCAAAAGCGCCTATTTCAGTGCGGCGCACGCCGCCTGGATGCGCTGGCACGCCTCGGTCAGCAGCGCCTCCGAGGTGGCGTAGCTGATCCGCATCGCCGGTGAGACGCCGAACGCCACCCCCTGCACCGCCGCGACCTTGGCATCGTCGAGCAGATAGCCGACGAAGTCGCTGTCGGTCTCGATCCGCTTGCCCGCCGGGGTCGACTTGCCGATCACGCCCGCCACGCTGGGATAGACGTAGAAGGCGCCCTCGGGCTTCGGGCAGGTGATCCCCTCGGCGGCGTTGAGCATGTCGACCACCAGATCGCGGCGGACCTGGAACGCCTGTGCGCGTTCCTTGAGGAACGACTGGTCGCCGGTCAGCGCGGCGGTCGCCGCCGCCTGCGCGATCGAGCACGGGTTGCTGGTCGATTGCGACTGAAGCTTGGCCATCGCCTTGATGAGCCAGGTCGCGCCGGCCGCGAAGCCGATCCGCCACCCGGTCATCGCATAGGCCTTGGAACAGCCGTTGACGGTCAGCGTCCGCTCATAGAGCGACGGGCAGACCTCGGCGATCGTCGCAAACCGGAAATCGTCATAGACGATATGCTCGTACATATCGTCGGCGAAGATCCAGACATGCGGATGCCGCTCCAGCACCGCGCCCAGCGCCTTCAGTTCGTCGACAGTATAGGCCGCGCCGGTCGGGTTCGACGGCGAGTTGAGGATCAGCCACTTGGTCCTGGGCGTGATCGCCGCCTCCAGCATCGCCGGGGTCAGCTTGTAGCCAACGTCCGCGCCCGCCGCGACGATCACCGGGGTCGCGCCCGCGAACTGCACGACGTCCGGATAGCTGACCCAATAGGGGGCCGGCACGATCACCTCGTCGCCCGCATCCAGCGTCGCGACCAGAGCGTTGAAGAGCGTGTGCTTGCCGCCGACGTTCACGCTGATCTGGGCCGGGGTGTAATCCAGCCCATTGTCGCGCTTGAACTTGGCGACGATCGCGTCCTTCAGCTCCGCGGTGCCGTCGACGTTCGTGTACTTCGTCTTGCCGGCGCGGATCGCTTCGATCGCGGCCTCCTTCACGAAGTCGGGGGTGTCGAAATCGGGCTCGCCCGCGCCGAGACCGATCACGTCGACGCCGGCCCGCTTCAGCTCCAGCACGCGGCTGGTGATCGCCAGCGTCGGGGACGGGTTGATGCGGTCGAGCGCGGCGGAGGTCTGCATGATGAGCGCCTTCTGTTGGAAGCGCTGCGCCTATGCGACGGTCGGCCTCATTGTGCAACCGCGAGCGTCGCTCGCATTAGTCCGCGCAACGCATTGCCCACGAACAGGCCGTCGTTCAGGTCCGCGGCGGTCAGATCGCCCTCGATCGCCGCGCCGGTCTCGAGCAACTCGCCGCGCAACACGCCCGGCAGCAGCGGACCGGCGCGCGGCGTGACCAGCGTTGCGCCGCGCGGGACGAACAGGTTGGTGTAGCTGCCCTCGGTCAGCCGGCCGTCGGGAGCGTAGAACAGCACCTCGTCGGCCCCGCTCGCCAGCCGGGCGGAGTCATAGAATCGCCGGTCGCTGCTCTTGTGGCGCAGCCGCCAGTCACGCTCGCCGACCGGCAGCGGCGCGAGCGCGACGCGCAGCGGCCGGTCGGGGGGCGGCGGCGCCGCGGCGACCTCGATCGCGATCGCACCGCCCTGCGACACCATCAGCCGCACCCGCGCGGCGGCGGTGAGGCGGAAGGTCGCGGCCTGCAGCTCGTTGCGCGCGCCGTGGCGGTCGAAGGTGAAGCCCAGCGCGACGGCACTGGCGCGCAGCCGTTCGAGATGCCGTTCGATCCGCAGCACGCCCTCGTCGGGGTCGAAGGCCATCGTCTCCAGCAGGTCGACCCGGCGGCGCGCGCCCGCGAGGAACGCCGCCTTGGCCATCGCCTCGTCCCATTCGTCCTCGACGCGCGAATCGGCGACGATCCCGCCGCCGATCCCGACCACCGCATGGTCGGCGCCTTCGTCGATCGTCAGCGTGCGGATCGCGACGTTGAACGCGGCGCTGCCGTCCGCGTCGATCCGGCCGATCGCCCCGGTATAGGCGCCGCGCGCGCTGCCGCGCTCGACCGCCGCGATCGCCTGCATCGCGCGCACCTTCGGCGCGCCGGTGATCGAGCCGCACGGGAACAACGCCGCCAGCACGTCGACCGCGTCGCGATCCGGCGCGAGCGTGGCGGTGACCGTGGAGACGAGCTGGTGGACGGTCGGATAGCGTTCGACCGCGAACAGCTCCGGCACCGCGACACTGCCCGCGACCGCGACCCGCGACAGATCGTTGCGCATCAGGTCGACGATCATGAGGTTCTCGGCGCGTTGCTTGGCATCCGAGGCGAGCGCCCGTGCTACCGCGAGGTCGATGGCCGGATCGGCATGGCGCCGCGCGGTGCCCTTCATCGGCCGGCTGGCGAGCGCGTCGCCGTCGCGGCGGAAGAACAATTCGGGGGAGAGCGACAGGATCGTCTGCGCGCCGGTCGCGACCAGCGCGCTCCAGCCGGCCGCCGAGGCGCGGCGCAGCCCGGCATAGAGCGCGAGCGGATCGCCGATGAACGGCACGCGCGCGCGGAAGGTCAGGTTCAGCTGGTAAAGATCGCCCGCCCGGATCAGCGCCTGCGCGGCCTCGAACATCGCGCGATAATCGGCCTGCGAGGGCTCGGGCTCGGGCGCGCCGGTCCATGCCCCCGCCGGGTCGGGGAGCAGCGCGGCGACCTCCTCGATCTCCTCGTGTCCGTCGAACAGCCCGAACCATGCCAGCGGAGTCGTGGAGGCGGGCTCGCCACCGGCGGCGGGCTCGAACGCCGCCCCCGCGCCATAGGAAAGGAACCCGGCCGCCGCGCCGTCCCACGCCCGGACCGCCGCCAGCACCTCGTGCACTTCCGCCGGACGGTGCGCGACGAGAACACGCCGTGGCGCGCGATACAGTCTCGCTCGGTTCAGCCCGGTGCGGGCATCGTGGAGCAGGACGAAAGGGGCGGCCAGGCGCATCGGCTCCATTGATGCCTGTACGTCGTTACGCCTGCAAGCCGCGTTGCGTCCGACAAAGGTCGAAGCTAGCACCGCGACGATACCGCGGGCCGGCGATCCGATGCCGCGGCAGGAGCCCTTGATGACCGACACCCCGCTGCGCGCCGCGATCGTTCCCGTCACCGCGATCGAGCAGAATTGCACGCTGATCTGGTGCACCGTGACGATGAAGGCGGCGGTGGTCGATCCCGGCGGCGACCTGCCGCGGATCCTCGCCGCGATCGGGCAAGCCGGGGTGACGGTCGAGAAGATCCTGCTGACCCACGGCCATATCGATCATGCCGGCGAGGCCAAGCCGCTCGCCGAGCAACTGGGCGTGCCGATCGAGGGGCCGCACGAGGACGACCGCTTCTGGCTGGCGCGGCTCGACGAGGACGGGCGCAACTGGGGGATTCGCGGGGTGGCGTTCGAGCCCGACCGCTGGCTGGCGGACGGCGACACGGTGACGGTCGGCGCGCTGACGCTCGACGTCTATCACACGCCCGGTCACACCGCCGGTCACGTGATCTTCCACCATGCCCCCTCGCGATTCGCGCAGGTCGGCGACGTGCTGTTCCAGGGCTCGGTCGGGCGCACCGATCTGCCGCAGGGCAATCATCAGCAGCTGATCGAATCGATCGTCACCAAGCTGTGGCCGCTCGGCGGGGAGACCGCGTTCATTCCCGGGCACGGCAAGCCCAGCACCTTCGCGCACGAGCGGGCGCACAACATGTTCGTCAGCGACCGCGCGCTTTCCGCCTGACGGCCGGCGCCAATGGCGGACACGTCTGCCCGCTCAAAGCGTTGGCAGGATGGAGGTCGTGTGACGGGCTTTACTTGCAACCGCCGGGGAAATCGCTATAGGCGCGGGGCTTCGCGATGCGAGCCGATGCCCGGCTGTCTGCCGCGGCCGGTGCTCGCATCGTCCGCGCGGCGCCGTGCACCGGCTCGTCGCTCTTATGAAATACTAGTCAAATCAAGGTGCCACGATGGCCGTCCCCAAGCGAAAGACTTCTCCCTCCCGCCGTGGCATGCGCCGCGCGCACGACGCTCTCTCGGTCGAGGCGTTCCAGGAATGCCCGAACTGCGGCGAGCTGAAGCGCCCGCACAACCTGTGCACCGCGTGCGGTCACTACAACGGTCGCGAGGTCATCGCGGTCGACGCCTGAGCCTGACCGGGTGCAGGCGCAGTTTCGGGAGCGAGGTCCAGTGATAGCCGACAGGTCCCGGATCGCCGTCGATGCGATGGGCGGTGACGAGGGGCTGGCGGTGATGCTGGCCGGGGTGGCACGCGCGTGCCGCCGCTACGACGACGTCAACTATCTGTTGGTCGGCGACGAGGCGGCGATTCGCGACGGGCTGTCGCAACATCCGAATCTCGCGCAGCATTCCGAAATCGTACACGCCCCCGATGTGATCGCGGGCGAGGAGAAGCCGAGCCAGGCGATTCGCCGTGCGAAGACGACGTCGATGGGCGTCGCGATCGACTGCGTGAAGCAGGGGCGTGCCGCCGCAGCGGTATCGGCGGGCAATACCGGCGCGCTGATGGCGATGGCGAAGCTGTCGCTCCGGACGATGCGCGGCATCGATCGCCCGGCGCTCGCCGCGCTGCTGCCGACGCTGGGCGACAATGATTGCGTGATGCTCGACCTCGGGGCGAATACCGAGTGCGATGCGCGCAACCTCGTGCAGTTCGCGGTGATGGGCGCGGCCTATGCGCGCACCACGCTGGAGCTGGATGCCCCGCGCGTCGCGCTGCTCAACATCGGCAGCGAGGACCAGAAGGGCACCGGCGAGATCCGCGACGCCGCGCAGATGCTGCGCGCCGCCCCGCACCTCCCGATGAAGTTCACCGGCTTCGTCGAGGGCGACCGGCTGTCGCGCGGCGAGCATGACGTGATCGTCTGCGACGGCTTCTCCGGCAATATCGCGCTCAAGACCGCCGAGGGCACGGCGCGCTTCGTCGCGGACCTGCTCAAGCGTGCGTTCCGCAGCTCGGTGCGCTCGAAGGTCGGCTTCCTGATCTCGCGTCCGGCGACCGAGCTGCTGCGCGATCATCTCGACCCCAACAACCATAACGGCGCGGTCTTCCTCGGGCTCAACGGGCTGGTGGTCAAAAGCCACGGCAGCGCGAACGAGCGCGGCGTGGCGACCGCGATCGGCAACGCCGCCAAGATGGTGCGCGCCGACCTGACGCGCCGGATCGTCGAGGATCTGCGCCACTTCGAAGCGAAGGCGGCTGCATGATCCGTGCGGTGCTGACGGGAACCGGCGCTGCGCTGCCGGCGCGCCGCGTCGCCAATGCCGAGCTGGCCGAGCGCGTCGATACGTCCGACGAATGGATCGTCGAGCGCACCGGCATCCGCTTCCGGCACATCGCGGGCGAGGGCGAGACGACCGCCACGCTGGCGCGCGATGCCGCAGTCGCGGCGATCGACGCCGCCGGGCTGGTGCCGGGCGACATCGACCTGATCGTGCTGGCGACCGCCACGCCCGACAACACCTTCCCGGCCACCGCCACCAAGGTGCAGGCGATGCTGGGGATCGACGATTGCGTCGCCTTCGACGTCGCGGCGGTCTGCTCGGGCTTCCTCTATGCGGTACAGGTCGCCGACAGCATGATCCGCGCCGGCGCGCACCGCCGCGCGCTGGTGATCGGCGCCGAGACGTTCAGCCGCATCCTCGACTGGGAGGATCGCACCACCTGCGTGCTGTTCGGCGACGGGGCGGGGGCGATCGTGCTGGAAGCGCGCGACTCCGTGGCCGACGTCAACGATCCGCAAGCCCGCGGCGTGCTCGCGACGCGGCTCCATGCCGATGGCCGCCATAATGGGTTGCTTTATGTCGATGGCGGACCGTCCACGACCGGCACCGTCGGCAAGCTGCGGATGAAGGGGCGGGAGGTGTTTCGCCATGCCGTCGTCAATCTCGCGGCGGTGATGGAGGAGGCGTTGCACGCCGCCGGACTGCCCACGGATGCGGTCGACTGGGTGGTGCCGCACCAGGCCAACGCGCGCATTCTCGATGCCACGGCGCGCAAACTTTCCCTGCCGTCTGAAAAGGTTATCGTCACCGTCGACCAGCATGCCAACACCTCCGCGGCCTCGGTTCCGCTGGCGCTGGACCAGGCGGTGCGCGATGGCCGGATCCAGCCCGGGCACATCGTCGTGCTGGAGGCGATGGGCGGCGGATTCACCTGGGGCGCGGCCGTCATCCGCGTCTGACCCACGACCGGCGGCTGCATCGACAATTCGCGCGCTTCGTTCTAAGCGGGACGTGAATTGTGCAACCTTTCCGGGGGGTAGAGGGAAGTCGATGTCTGAAGCAGGTACGTTGACGCGCGCTGATCTGGCGGAGTCGCTCCACAAGCAGGTGGGGCTGTCCCGCGCCGATTCGTCGCGGCTGGTCGAGCAGATCCTCGACAATATGTGCGGTGCGCTGGCGAAGGGCGAGAACGTCAAGATCTCGGGCTTCGGTACGTTCGTGCTGCGCGACAAGGGCGAGCGGATCGGCCGCAATCCGAAGACCGGCGTCGAGGTGCCGATCGCGCCGCGTCGCGTGCTGACCTTCCGCGCGAGCCAGATGATGCGCGACCGCATCGTCGCGGGCTGAGCATTTTGGCGTCGGACGCCAAATCCGCCGCCGCGTTTCGCACCATCGGCGAGGTCGCCCAAGCGACCGGCCTCGCGCCGCATATCCTGCGGTATTGGGAAAGTCGCTTCCCGCAACTCCGGCCGGTGACGCGTGCGGGCAACCGCCGCTACTACCGGCCGGATGACGTGGCGCTGGTCGAGCGGATCGACCGGCTGCTCAACCGCGAAGGCTATACGATCAAGGGCGTGCAGCAATTGCTCGCCCGTGAGCCGGGGCCGTCGCCAACGCCCACGCCGGCGTCGACCGCTGCCGCCGCCACGCCGACGCTGATCGCGATCCGCGACCTGCTCGCCCGCGCGATCGCCGACGACTGAGGCTTGCGCCGGCGCTGCCGGGTGCGCATGTGCCGGGCATGAAGCGCCTGCTCGCCTCCATCCACGATGTCTCGCCGCGCTTCGAGCGCGAGGTCGACCAATTGCTCGACCGGCTGGCCCCGTATGTGGGCGAGCGGCTGGCGATGCTGGTCGTCCCCGATCACTGGGGCAGCGCGCCGTGGACCCCCGCCTTCACCGCGCGGCTGCGGCGCTGGGCCGATGCCGGCGTCGAGATGTTCGTCCATGGCTGGTTCCACCGCGACGATGCCGCGCACAGCGGCGTGGCGGCGATCAAGGCGCGTCGGATGACCGCGGGCGAGGGCGAGTTCCTCGGCCTCGACCATCGCGAGGCGCTCGACCGGATGCGGCGTGGCAAGGCGCTGCTGGAGGCGGCGACCGGGCGCGCCGCGGCGGGCTTCATCGCGCCGGCGTGGCTCTATTCGGACGACGCGCGCGCGGCGCTGGGGGAGGCGGGCTTCGCGCTCGCCGAGGACCATGCGCGGGTCTGGGCGCCGGGCGGCAAGGTCGTCGCGCGCGGCCCGGTCATCACCTGGGCGAGTCGCAGCGATGCGCGCGCACTTAGCTCGCTGGCGGCTGCGTCGGTGCTGCGCCACGCGCTCCAGCCGCTGCCGACCGTGCGGATCGCGGTGCATCCCGGCGACGTGACGCGCCCGGCGCTGCTCCGCAGCATCGACCGCACCTTCGCGGCGTTCACCCGCGGCGGCCGCCGCCCGGCCGCCTATGCCGATCTGCTGATCCTGCCGCGGGCGTCGATCAACGCCTGATAATGCGCGATCAGCGCCTGCGCGTGTTCGCGGTCGCTCCACACCTTCGGCGCGGCGATCGCCGCCGCGCGGTGCAGCAGTTGCTTGTCACGCGACGCCAGCGCCACGATCGCGCGTGCGCAGTCATAGGCGTCACCGCTGCGGAACCATTCGCCATATTCGGGCTTCGGCACCGCCGCCGCTCCGCCGCGGTCGGGGACGATCAGCGGCAGCCCCGAGGCGAGCGCCTCCGAGGCGACCAGCCCGAACGTCTCGGTATCGCAGCCATGGACGAGCGCGTCGGCGCTGGCCATGATCGAGGCGAGCTGGCCGCGATGATAGATCGGCTGGAACATCCGCACGTGCGGGCTTTCGGCGATATGCCGCTCCAGCGTGCGGGTATCCGGCCCGAGCCCCAGCAGCACCAGCCCGACCGGCAGCTTCGCCCCGGCGCGCCGCACGGCGTCGATGACCATCGGCCAGCGCTTTTCGGGATGGTGCCGCCCGACGCCGATCAGCAGAAACGCATCCTCGGGGAGCCCGCATTGCTCGAGCATCGCGGCGCGGAGCGTGGGGCTGCGCAGCGCTGGCGAGAAATGCTCGCGCTCGATCCCGAGCGTCATGGTGGCGTCGATGCGCACGCCGCGCGCGCGGAGGCGCTCGGTCAGCACCGGCCCGTTGGTGACGACGGTATCGAACCGGTCGAGCCAGCGGTTCATGTAGCGATCGTACCAGCCGAACGCGCGCTCGATCGTCGCCTCCGACGCGACTCGCGAAAACCACCGCTTGGGATAGGTTTCGAGATTGTCGTTGTGCATGAACCACGACCGCAGCGCATCGCCCTGCCATTCGGCGACGATCGCCGCCGAGCGCCACGGCGCGCAATTCTCGACCACGTCGGGCCGATAATGGTTGAGCAGCGCGTGGACCGGCGCCGCATCCCAGAACAGCCCGTAGTTCGAGTCGAACGGGATGCCCGGCGACTTGACGTAGTGAATGCGCGCGCCGCCCGGACGCTCCTCGACGAGGTCCTCACGCCCCGGCGCAATCACGATCTGCTGGTGCCCGAGTTCGGACATCAGCGCCATCTTGCGATCGAGATACGAGCGCACCCCGCCGCCGGTCGGCGAGTAGAATTCGTTGACGTCGACGATCCGCATGGTCCGTCTCCCGCTCAGCGCATGAAACCGAAGCCGCCCAGCCCGCGCAGATATTGCGCGCGGATCGTGGTGCGGGTGATGCCGGGGCCGGCGTCGATCAGCGCATCGACCAGCTTGGGGCGCGCGCGACCGATCTTGTGGTTGCTGGGGAAGCCGGCCCCGTCGCTCCAGAAGTTGAACTTGCGCTTGCCGTCGCGATCGTGCCCGAAAAACAGCGCGTACCGCCCGGGGCGCGGCACGCGGATGCAGATCGCCGCGTCCCCGCTCGCCGGTGGCGCGATCGACACCCGGCGGAAGAACTTGCCCTCGCGCGCAAGATCGTCGTCGCCCGCCAGGAAGTCCTTCTCGTTGGGCGGATACAGCTCCAGCTTGAGCGTGCCGGTACGATCCTTGAGCCCGGTCACCGTCGCGAGGATCGCCGGCCCCTGCGCGGTGCCGGTGCAGGCCGCGGCATCGCTGCCCAGCACCTGCGCCCCGGCGGCGGGCGCGCCCAGCGCCAGCAGCCCCGCCAGTGCGATCGTCAGCGTTCCTGGCGCCATGCGCGCATCCTTTCCGTCACATATACCGCACCGGACAGCAGCAGCAGCAGCCCATGCATCACGATGGTTGACGCTGCGGTGAACGCCATCAGATCCGACAAAGCCCGGTCATGCCCGATCACCAGGATCGCGAAATTGGCGAAAAGCAGGTCTTTGTTGGGCAGGAACGGCAAACGCGACACCAATTGCCGCCCGGCGACCAGGAACAGCCACATGCCGACCGACACGCTGGGGATCGCCCAGGCCCAGGCCAGCGCGATCGTGACGCAGGTGCCGGCGATCCGCAGCAGATCGATCCAGAAGATGTACCACAGGTCGCGGCGCGGCAGCGAGAAGACGCGCCGGGAAAACAGGATCAACGCCAGCGACAGCGCGGTGGCGAACACCAGCGACCAGATCATCGCCTCGACGATCTCGGGGCCGATCAGCTGGTAGCCGAGCGGCAGCGCGACCGCGCCGAGCAGCAAGGCGGTGACGTTGCCGGTGATGCCTGAGACGATCGTCACGTCCTTCACCGCCCCGAACGGCGCGGTCACCATGTCGAGCCGCGCGCGCGCCCAGGCATAGAAATAGGCGTCGCCCGAATAACCGATCAGGATATCGTTCGCGATCCGCTTGCGGTTGAGCGCGGTAAAGGCGGCGGGCGGCACGTTCCACAGGCGGCGGAAGATGAGGAAGTCGCAAACCGGCAGCGTGAAATAGGACGCGAGAAAGAACAGGTAGAAGCCCCACGAGGCCGGGGTCGCGCGGCGGATGCCGGCCAGCCCGTCGTCGAACAGCTCATAGCCGACCCCGACCAGCATCGCGACGCTCAGGATCGTCGCGAGCAGCACCGGCCAGCGCCGCCGCAGCGTCTGGACCGGCTTCAGCGCGACCAACGGAGCGGCGTCGGCGGCGGGCATGGTCGAGGGGGAGGGAGAGTGCTCGTCGACGCGCAATCGGTTGTTCCTGCGTCCGTTACAGACGGGTGGCGCGCTTTAGCAGCGTCCGGCGGGACGCGCCAGCCGTGCCCCCCTGCCGCTCAAGCGCGCGTCTGGCCGTCCTCGACCTTCTCGGACCGGCGCTCCATCGCGGTCTTGAGGATCGCGGTCATCGGATCGGCGAGCGCCAGCCCCATGATCCCGAACAGCGCGCTGGCCAGGATCTGCGCGCCGAGCGTCAGCGCCGGGGGCAGGTCGACGGTGCGTTTGGCGACCATCGGGATCACGACATAGCCGTCGAAGGTCTGCACGACGATATAGACGACGATCGCCAGCACCCCGGTATGCACGCCCGCCGAAAAGCCGACCGCGACCATCAGCGCGCCCGAGATGAACGCGCCGATATTGGGGATGAAGGCGAGCAGGCCGGTGAGGATGCCGAGGATCATCGCCATCGGCACCCCGACGATCCACAAGGCGATCGCGGTCAGCACGCCCTCGAACGCCATGCCGAGCAGCCGCCCGGCGAGCAGCCGGCGCAGCGTCTGCGCCACGCGCTTGAGCGTCACCGCGAACTCGACGCGGTTGCGCTCGGGCACCATCCATTGCAGCCCGCGCTCATAGCCGTGCGGGTCGATCGCGATGAACAGCCCTAGCACGACGATCATGAAGCCGCTGGTCAGCGCGCCCGCTGCCGTGCCGAGCCAGCTGGTGACGCGGCCGAGCGACGACATCGCCTGTTTGGCGACGCCGCTCAGGTCGCTGGCGCCCGGCATCAGCCCTTGCGCGCTCAGCCAGCCGCTGACGCGTAGCACCTGCACCTCGACGGTCGAGCGGAGCTGCTGCGCCTGCGCGGTGATCTGGACGCCGGCGAGATAAAAGGTGCCGAGCAGGAAGGCGATCGTCAGCAGGCAGACGATCAGCAGCCGCCAGCTCCGCCCGATCGGCAGCACGCGGCCGAGCAGCCGTACCCCGCCGTCGAGCAAGGCGGCGAAGACCAGCGCCGCGAAGATGATGAGCAACGGCTGGATCAGCAGCACCACAAGCGCGATCGCGCCGGCCATGCCCAGCCAGACCGCAGCGCGGCGGATTTCGTGGCGGGTCGCTTCGTCGCGCACCTCGGTGGGGCTCGCCCCGGCGCGGACGCGGACCCGCTCGCCCCCGGCGTCGATCCGCACCTCGGGCGTGTCGCTCATGGGACGCGCGTCGGGTGGAGCGAGGTGCCGGCGCGCCCGCCGCGCAGCGCGCGCGGCCAGGTCAGCGGGTTCCAGCCGGCGCTGCCGTCGACCGAGAAGGTGATGAACTCGGCGCGCCCGCCGATGTTCTCATAGGGCACCGGGCCGCCCAACCCGCGCTCGAACCCGCCGAGCGCGAAGCGGCTGTCGGCGGAGCGGTCGCGATTGTCGCCCATGAGGAAGACATGGTTGGCGGGGATCGTCACCGGGCCGTAATTGTCGCCGGCACTGTCCGGTTCCAGATCGACCGTGTCGTAGCGGCGGCCGTTAGGCAGCGTCTCGGTAACGATCGGCAAGTGGCAGACCGCGCTGCCGTCGGCGCGTTCCTGCCGCGCGCCGGGATATTGCGCGGGATCGCAGGTCGCGTTCGCATCGACGGGCAGGTCGCGATAGTGGAGCGGCCCGCGCGCGACCGGCTTGCCGTTGAGGATCACTACCCCGCCACGCACCGCCAGCGTGTCACCGGGAAGGCCGATCACGCGCTTGATGTAATCGCTCGACTGGCCGGGCGGGGTGACGATCACCACGTCGCCGCGCTCGGGCAGGCTGCCCCACACGCGGCCGTGGATGAAGGGCACCTGCACCGACCAGCTGTCAACCGGCTGGTGGAGCAAGGTGCCGCGGACGATCGCGACCGGATCGGGGATCGTCGGCGAGACGAACGACCAGCCGTAGGCGAATTTCGACACGACCAGCCGATCGCCGACCAGCAAGCCGGGGAGCATCGATTCGCTCGGGATGTAGAACGGCTTGGCGATGAAGCTGTGGAAGCCGAGCACCGCCAGCAGCAGCCAGAACAGCCCCTTGATCTCGCCCCACCAGTCGAAACCGGTCCGCGGCGCGGGCGTCTCGATCGCGGCGGGCGGGGGCGTGTGGTCGCCGGTCAATGCGATATCCTCTGCCACGCGGTCACTCGGCTCCTGCATGTCGGTCGGCGATGGCCTCGATGATGACGAATGCCTGCGCCCAGGGATGGTCGTCGGTCAATGTCAGATGGATGCGCGCGCTGTGCCCGGCGGGGACCAGCGCATCGAGCCGCGCCTTCGCCCCGCCGGTCAGCGCCAGCGTCGGCGCGCCGGACGGCGCGTTGACGACGCCGATGTCCTTCATGAACACGCCGGCCTTGAAGCCGGTGCCGACCGCCTTGGAGAAGGCCTCCTTGGCGGCGAAGCGCTTGGCGAGCGTGCCGGCCTTGGTGAACGGGCGGCGATCGGCCTTGGCGCGCTCGACATCGGTGAAGACGCGCGCCTCGAAGCGCTCGCCGAAGCGCTCGAGCGAATGCGCGATCCGCTCGATATTGCACAGGTCGGAGCCGAGCCCAACGATCACGCGGCTGGTCTCATCGGGCTTCGTCCATCAACGCCTTCATCCGCCGTACGCTGTCCTCCAGCCCGGTGAAGATCGCCTCGCCGATCAGGAAATGGCCGATGTTGAGCTCGCGCACCTGCGGGATCGCTGCCACGGGGGTGACGTTGTCGAAGGTGAGGCCGTGCCCGGCGTGGACCTCGATCCCGTTCTTCGCCGCCAGCGCCGCGGCATCGGTGAGCCGGCGCAGCTCGGCGGTGCGCGCCGCGCCGTCCAGCTCGGCATAGCGGCCGGTGTGCAGCTCGACGACCGGCGCGGCGAGCGCGACCGCCGCGGCGATCTGGCGCGGGTCGGGTTCGATGAACAATGACACGCGGATCTGCGCCGCGCCGAGTTCGCGGACCATCGGCGCCAGGCGGTCATGCTGCCCGGCGGCGTCGATCCCGCCCTCGGTGGTGCGCTCCTCGCGCTTTTCGGGGACGATGCAGGCGGCGTGCGGCCGGTGGCGCAGCGCGATCGCGAGCATCTCGTCGGTCGCCGCCATCTCGAGATTGAGCGGGATCGCCAGTTCGGCGGAAAGCCGCGCGATGTCCGCATCGGTGATGTGGCGGCGATCCTCGCGCAGATGCGCGGTGATCCCGTCGGCCCCGGCCTGCGCCGCGAGCAGCGCGGCGCGTACCGGATCGGGCAGCCCGCCGCCGCGCGCGTTCCGCACCGTCGCGACATGGTCGATATTGACCCCGAGGCGCAGAGGGAAAGGCTGCGGGCCGCCCATCGTCACGCCGCCGCCCGGCTGCCCGGCTTGATCGCCGGGATCGCCTGAAGTTCGGGGGGCAGATCGTCGGGCTGATAGGTCGGGACCTCCAGCCGGATCAGCGGGAAGAACGGCACGCCGATATCCGCGGTGCCGTTCGAGCGGTCGACCAGCGCCGCGCCCGCGATCACGCGCCCGCCGGCTTCCTCGATCGCCCTGATCGCCTCGCGGCTCGACAGGCCGGTGGTGACGACGTCCTCCATCATCAGCACTTCCTGCCCGGGTGTCAGCCGGAAGCCGCGGCGCAGCTCGAAGGTGCCGGTCGGGCGTTCAACGAACATCGCGTCGACGTCGAGCGCGCGCGCCATCTCCTGCCCGGCGATCACCCCGCCCATCGCCGGCGCGACCACCGCGGTGATCCGCGCGCGCAGGTCGGCGGGGATCCGCGTCGCCAGCGCCTCGGCCAGCCGCGCGGCGCGGTGCGGGTTCATCAGCACGCGCGCGCATTGCAGGTAGCGCGGACTGCGCAACCCCGAGGAAAGGATGAAATGCCCTTCCAGCAGCGCGTCGGCGGCGCGGAATTCGGCGAGCACGTCGTCGTCGGTCATCGTGTGCTTGGTCTCCTGCGCGCGCCATAGAAGCCCGCCCGCGCGCGCGCAACGCGCCTCGGGCGAGAAAAGCGCGGACGCACGCCCCCTTGAGGCGGGGGGATGCCATGCTATAGGCAGATGCAGGAGGGGCGCTTCGATACGCCCGGTACGCGAATGCGCACCACGACAGGGGTGACGATAAAGAGATGCTGAGAACCGGGATCAAGGGTTGGGTATTGGCAGCGGGCTTCGCGCTGACCGCCCTGACAGGCGCGGGTAGCGCAGGTGCGCAGGCGCCGGCCGCGACCTCGCCCGCCACCGCGGCCGCCGCCGCGCCGAGCGGGCTGCGCCCCGCCGACTCGAACCAGGGCCAGGCCGGCGGCACCGTGCAAAAGGCCGATGCCGCGCCGCAATCGCCCGCGCTGGCGATGGACGGCGCGCCGGCCTTCAACGCCACCAGCTCGGCGCCCGGCGTCGGCCAGCCGCTCGACGGCGTGATCCACATCCAGCCGCAGGTCACCAAGAATGGCCTGCGCGCGCACTGGTTTCACGATCGCATCCTCTTCCCGCTGATCACGATCATCTCGATCCTGGTGCTGGTGCTGCTGGTGGTCGTGGTCGTGAAGTTCCGCGCCAGCGCGAACCCGGTGCCGTCGCGGACCAGCCACAACACCTTCATCGAAGTGGTGTGGACGCTGGTTCCGGTGCTGATCCTCGTCGCGATCGCGGTGCCGTCGATCGGGCTGCTGCAGGCGCAGTTCAAGCCAGCGCCAGCCGGCGCGGTGACGCTGAAGGCGATCGGCAACCAATGGTTCTGGAGCTACCAGTACCCGGATCACGGCGGGATCGAGATCACCGCCAACATGCTGAAGGAAGGCAATCAGGTCGCCCCCGGCGAGCGTGCGCGCACCGCCGCCGACGGCCCGCGGCTGCTGGCGACCGACAATCGCGTCGTGCTGCCGGTCGGCGTGCCGATCCGCCTGATCACCACCGCCAACGACGTCATCCACAGCTGGGCGGTGCCGGCGTTCTGGATCAAGCTCGACGCGATCCCGGGCCGGCTCAACGAGACCAGCTTCACGATCGACAAGCCCGGCCTCTATTTCGGCCAGTGCAGCGAGCTGTGCGGTGCGCGCCATGCGTTCATGCCGATCGCGGTCGAGGCGGTCACCCCGGCGCAGTTCGCGGCATGGGTGCAGGCCAAGGGCGGCAAGATGCCCGCGCCGGGCAAGGCGTCGGACGCGGTGATCCCGCAGCCGGGCGCGGACAATTCCGCTGCCGTGGCCGACGAGGCGGCGGTCGCCAATGCGATGACCGGCCCGATCGAGAACGGGACCGACACTCCCCCCACTTCCCCGCAAGGCGCCACCGGCAATCCGGGCGGCGTCGGCGAAGCCGGACGCTAAGATCATGACCGACACCGCGCTCCACCCGTCCGCGTTCGTCACGCACGACGATCACCACCATCACGCGGACGCCGACCACAAGCCGGCGTTCTTCGCGCGCTGGTTCATGTCGACCAACCACAAGGACATCGGCACGCTCTACCTGATCTTCGCGATCGTCGCGGGGATCATCGGCGGCGCGATCTCGGGGCTGATGCGCGCCGAGCTGATGCACCCGGGCATCCAGTATCTGCCGCACTGGGCGTCGATGCTGCACGGCGGCGAGGAACAGTCGTTCGACCAGGCGCTGCACCTGTGGAACGTGCTCGTCACCGCGCACGTCCTGATCATGGTGTTCTTCATGGTGATGCCGGCGTTGGTCGGCGGGTTCGGTAACTGGTTCGTGCCGCTGATGATCGGCGCGCCCGACATGGCGTTCCCGCGGATGAACAACATCAGCTTCTGGCTGCTGGTGCCGGCGTTCCTGCTGCTGCTCGCCTCGCCGTTCTTCGGCGGTGCCGGCACCGGCTGGACGGTCTATGCGCCGCTCTCCACCTATGGCGAGCCGGGGCCTTCGGTCGACATGGCGATCCTGTCGCTCCACCTCGCGGGCGCCAGCTCGATCCTGGGGGCGATCAACTTCATCACCACGATCTTCAACATGCGCGCACCGGGCATGACGCTGCACAAGATGCCGCTGTTCGCCTGGTCGGTGCTGGTCACCGCCTTCCTGCTGCTGCTCGCGCTGCCGGTGCTGGCGGCGGCGATCACGATGCTGCTGACCGATCGCAACTTCGGCACCACCTTCTACGATCCCGCCGGCGGCGGCGATCCGGTGCTGTACCAGCATCTGTTCTGGTTCTTCGGCCACCCCGAAGTGTACATCATGATCCTGCCGGGCTTCGGCATCATCAGCCACATCGTCGCGACGTTCAGCCGCAAGCCGGTGTTCGGCTATCTGGGCATGGCCTATGCCATGGTTGCGATCGGCGTGGTCGGGTTCGTCGTCTGGGCGCACCATATGTTCACTACGGGCATGAGCGTGAACGTGAAGATGTACTTCACCGCCGCGACGATGGTGATCGCGGTGCCGACCGGCATCAAGATCTTCTCGTGGATCGCGACGATGTGGGGCGGTTCGCTGCGCTTCCCGACCCCGATGGTCTGGGCGATCGGCTTCATCTTCATGTTCACGGTCGGCGGCGTCACCGGCGTCGTGCTCGCCAACGGCGGCGTCGACGATTACATGCAGGACACCTATTACGTCGTCGCGCACTTCCACTACGTGCTCAGCCTCGGCGCGGTGTTCTCGCTGTTCGCGGGCTTCTATTACTGGTTCCCCAAGATGTCGGGGCGGATGTATTCGGAGCTGCTCGGCCAGTTGCACTTCTGGGTGTTCTTCGTCGGCGTGAACCTGCTGTTCTTCCCGATGCACTTCCTCGGGCTGCAGGGGATGCCGCGTCGTTACCCGGATTATCCGGACGGCTTCGCGCACTGGAACAACATCGCGACGATCGGCTATATGATCATGGCCGCGGGCATGGCGATCTTCTTCGTCAACCTGATCTGGTCGCTGGTCGCGGGCAAGAAGGCCCCCGACAATCCGTGGGGCGAAGGCGCGACGACGCTGGAGTGGACGCTGTCCAGCCCGCCGCCGTTCCACCAGTTCGAGACGCTGCCCAAGATCGATTGACGATCGCAAGCAGGCAACCGGCGGCGGGGTGGCGAGAGCTTCCCCGCCGCTGTCGTTCGGGGGAGGTGGCATGGTCGACGATCCGCTCGTCTGGCGCATCGAGCGGGCCTGCGCCGCCGCCTATCCGCCCGCGCGGCAGCAGCAGCTCGGCGACTGGATCGTGGGCCTGTCGGGCGGCGGCAGCCGGCGCAGCAATTCGGCGAGCGCGACCCGCAAAGGCGCAATTTTCGATGCCGCGACGCTGCATGCGCTCGGCAACGCCTTCGCGGCGGCGGGTCAGCCAACGATCCTGCGCCTCACCGACCTGATCGGGAACGCGGACGCGCTGCTCGACGCGGCGGGCTTTGCGTCTTCGGAGGGCGCGACGCGCACGCTGGTATGCCCTGCCGGAACCGGGGCGCCGCCATCCAGACCGGCAAGCCGCGCCGATGCCGAGGTCGTGCTGCGCGACCTACCCGATCCGCTCTGGCTGGCGACGCGGCGCCGCCTTGCGCCAGCCGTAGAGGACCCCGCTGCCGTGGCCGCGCGGATCGCCGTCCCGACCGGCTACGCCCGGTGCGGTAGCGTCGCGGTCGGCTATGCCGCGGTCCATGACGGCGTCGCAGTGATCGAGGCGATCGGCACCGATCCCGCGCACCGGCGACAAGGCCATGCCCGCGCGATCGTCGCTGCGCTGACCGGCTGGGCCGTGCGCGCGGGGGCGACGGAGGTCGCGCTTCAGGTGGAGGCAACGAACGCCGCCGCTCGCGCGCTGTACGCAAGCGTCGGATTCCTCACCGACATCTATGGCTATCGTTACCGCAGGAGCCCGCCATGCCCAGTCCCCGCCTGATCGACACCGGCACGGCCCGGCTGCGCGTGATGGTGGAGGGGAGCGGGCCGCTGGTCCTGATGGTCCACGGCTATCCGGAGGGCTGGTACAGTTGGCGGCATCAGTTCGCGCCGCTGGTCGCTGCCGGCTACACCGCCGCGGCGCTCGACGTGCGCGGCTATGGCCAATCCGATCGGCCGCACGCGATCGCGGCCTATGACATGGCGGCGATGGTGGCGGACGTGATCGGCGTCGCCGACGCGCTGCAACCCGGCGCGCCGGTCATCCTGCTCGGGCACGACTGGGGCGCGCCGATCGTCTGGTACAGCGCCTTGACGCAGCCGGCCCGCGTCGCGGCGGTCGCGGGCCTGTCGGTGCCGTTCACCGGCGTGCCCACGCGGCCGCTCGGCGAGATTTTCCGTCGCGCCTTCACCGATCGCGGTCGCTTCTTCTATCAGGAGTGGTTCCTGACACCCGGTCCGGCCGAGGCGGAGGCGGAGCGCGACGTGCGCGGTTATCTGCGGCGACTCTATTATGCGATTAGCGGCGACGCCCCGCCGGGCAGCTGGCCGGAGAAGCCGGCGGGGGCGACGCTGCTCGACGGGCTGGTCGATCCCGACCCGTTCCCGGCCTGGCTGACCGACGCCGATCTCGATCACATGGTGGCCGAGTTCGAGCACAGCGGCTTCCGCGGGCCGCTCAACCGCTATCGCAACCATGACCGCGATTTCACATGGGCGCAGGTCTGGCAGGGACAGCGGATCGAACAGCCGGCGCTGTTCATCGCCGGAACGCGCGATCCGGCCGCATTCGGGTTCGGCGCATACAGCGATCCGCTGACCGTGATGCGCCCGCATGTCCCGTTGGTAGAAGGGCATATGCTCGACGGGTGCGGGCATTGGACGCAAGAGGAACGTCCCGGCCATGTCAATCGCTTGCTGCTCGACTGGCTGGCGCGGCTTCCCTCGCCGCCGCTCCGCTTGTAGGGTCGCCGCATCCATGACCACCGCCACGCCCCTGCTTCCTCCCGCCGACTGGCGCGACTTTCTCGCGCTGACCAAGCCGCGCGTCATGACGCTGGTGGTGTTCACCGGGCTGTGCGGGATGCTCGCCGCGCCGCCCGTGAACGGCCATTTGATCGATCCGGTGCTCGGCTTCACCGCGATCCTGTGCATCGCGCTCGGTGCGGGCGCGGCGGGGGCGCTCAATCAATGGTATGAGGCCGACCTGGATGCGGTGATGAAGCGCACCGCGCAGCGGCCGCTGCCCGCGGGGCGGATGGATCGCCAGTCGGCGTTGCACTTCGGCGTCGGGCTCGGCGCCTTCTCGGTGATCCTGATGGGGCTGGCGGTCAATCTCGCCGCCGCGGCGATCCTGACCGTGTCGATCCTGTTCTACGTGCTGATCTATACCGTGTGGCTCAAGCGCCGCACGCCGCAGAACATCGTGATCGGCGGCGCGGCGGGGGCGTTCCCGCCGCTGATCGGCTGGGCGGCGGCGACCGGGCAGATCGCGCTGCTGCCGTTCCTGCTGTTCGCTTTGGTCTTCCTGTGGACGCCGCCGCATTTCTGGGCGCTCGCGCTGTTCGTGAAGACCGATTACGCCAATGCCGGCGTGCCGATGCTCCCCGTGGTGGCGGGCGAGGCGGCGACGCGGCGGCAGATCGGGCTGTACACGATCCCGATGGCGGCGGTTGCGATCGCGCCGTGGCCGCTCGGGCTGACCGGCAGCATCTACGGCGTGGTGGCGGTGGCGATGACCGCGGCGTTCGCGGTGCTCGCGGCGCTGGTCACGGTAGGCGCGAAGCGCGCCGCGTCGCCGATGTTCTACGAGAAGCGGCTGTTCGCTTACTCGATCCTGTATCTTTTCGTGATGTTCGGCGCTTTGGTCGTCGACCGGTGGGTGGCATGACCGAAGACGAGCAGAATCTAATCCGCCGCCGGCAGAAGGCGCGTGCGATCGTCGTCGCGTTGTTGCTGGGCGCGTTCGTGGTGCTGGTGTTCTTCATCACCATCGCGCGGATCAAACAGGGCATGGCGCATTGAGCACGCCCCGCCGGACGGAAGCGCGCCCACGGACGCTGCGCACCGCGCTGCTCGCGGTGGCGGGGATCTGCTTCATGACCGGGCTCGCCTTTGCCAGCGTGCCGCTCTACCGCATGTTCTGTCAGGCCACCGGGCTGAACGGCACCACCGGGCGCGGTGTCGCGGCGCCGGGCGGGGTGCACCGGAGGATCGAGATCGCCTTCGACGCCAATACCAGCCCCAAATTGCCGTGGCGCTTCGTCCCCGAACGGGAGCAGGAGACGGTCGAGATCGGCGCGCGCGACATGGCGTTCTTCACCGCCACCAACCGCGGCGCGCAAGCAGTGACGGGCACTGCCACCTATAACGTCACCCCCGCGATCGCCGGCAAATATTTCACGAAGATCCAGTGCTTCTGCTTCACGCAGCAGACGCTGAAGCCCGGCGAGACGCAGCGGATGCCGGTGATCTTCTACGTCGATCCCAAGATCCTGAGCGATCCGGACACGCGCGACGTGCAGACGATCACGCTCAGTTACACCTTTTACCCGGTGGATTCCGCGAAAACGAACAGCTAAGACCACCGCAATAAGCGAATTGGGGAGAGCCGCGCATGGCGGGTGCCAAGAACCACGAATATCACATCCTGCCCCCCAGCCCGTGGCCGTTGCTCAGCAGCTTCGCGGCGCTGATCATGGCGGCCGGCGGCATCATGTACATGCATCAGGGCACGGGCGGCGGCTGGGTGTTCCTGATCGGCCTCGCCTCCGTGCTGTTCTGCATGTACGGCTGGTGGCATCAGGTGATCCGTGAGGCGCATGCCGGCGACCATACGCCGGTGGTGCAACTCCACTTCCGCTACGGGATGATCCTGTTCATCGCCTCCGAGGTGATGTTCTTCGTGGGCTGGTTCTGGGCGTTCTTCGATTTCTCGCTGTTCCCGTCGACCTTGGCGGAATCAGTTGCGGGTCAGTGGCCGCCCAAGGCGATCGAGGCGGTTATGGACCCGTTCGATCTGCCGCTGCTGAACACGCTGATCCTACTGTGCTCGGGCACCACCGTTACCTGGGCGCACCACGCGCTGATCCATGGCGATCGTGAGGGCCTGAAGAAGGGCCTGTGGGCCACGATCCTGCTGGGCGTGCTGTTCACCTGCATCCAGGCGTACGAATACGTGCATGCGCCGTTCCCCTTCGGTGCAAACACCTATGGCTCGGCCTTCTACATGGCCACCGGCTTCCACGGCTTCCACGTACTGATGGGCACGATCATGCTGATCGTCTGCCTGGTTCGCTCCTATCGCGGTGACTTCACGCCGCGCCAGCACTTCGGTTTCGAAGCGGCGGCGTGGTACTGGCACTTCGTCGACGTGGTGTGGCTGTTCCTGTTCGTGGCGGTCTACGTGTGGGGCGGTTGGGGCTACCCGACGCACTGATCGCCGACCTCGATTATCCTCACCAAAAGGGGCAGCCGGAAAATCGTTCGGCTGCCCCATTTGCTTTATGCGATCTGACTTATGCGCCGCATCCCCATCATCCCCACTATCTTGGTCCTTGCCGCAGCGGCGGTGATGATCTGGCTTGGCTTCTGGCAACTGGATCGGTTGCGGCAGAAGGAAGCCTTGCTGGCGCGCTATGGGGCGGCACACGGTCAGGCGCAGCCGGTGCCTTGGCCGAAGGGATCGTCCGTGGCTTCGCTGGACCTGTATCGGCGATCGCAATTGCTGTGCTTGCGCGTGGTGAGCCAGCGCGGTGTCGCGGGGCGTAGCGCGCGGGGCGAGGCGGGCTTGGCGCAGTACGCGCGTTGTGCCCTGCCGGATGGAACGCAAGCGGATGTCGTGACGGGTTGGGCAAGGGATCCCAACGTCCATGGCACCTGGCAGGGCGGGCCGGTGCGCGGGGTTATCGCTCCGGGGCCACGTCTGGTGGCCGATCCACCGCTGGGGGGCTTGGAAGCGAATGCCATGCCCGACCCGTCGGAAATACCGAACAACCACCTAGCCTACGCGGTGCAGTGGTTCCTTTTCGCGGCGACGGCGATCGTCATTTACGGCGTGGCCCTTCGGCGGCGACTGATCGCGCCTTCGCGCTGATCAGAACATCTGCGACAGGTTGAGACCGACGACGCTACCCTGGATGGTGACGGTAACCCAGCCGAACGCGCGGGCGAGGCCGGGATGGTCAGGCAGTAGAGTGCGCATCACCCAATAATGCACGCCGCTGGTGATGGCCTTGGCCCCTATGATCATCACCGGCTTGGGATTGCGGCCGTAGATGGGATTACGCTCGTGGCAATCGTCACGCCGCAGGCAGGCGATAGTCGATGCGGCATCCATCACATTGAGCGTGTGGAACGCGATCTCCAGCGGCATGATGTCGCTGGACGTCTCCGCGCGATAGAGGCGGGGCTCGCGATAGAGGCCGCGCCGTCCTGGGTCATCGATCACCAGCCTGGGCGCGTTTGATCCAAGGGGAGATGCGTCCTTTGTCGCCGCTGATGGAGCGGGATGAAACTCACCGGTCTCGCTTTCCTCGATCGAACCATCGCTCGTGAGTGAGGGCGAGTGGGAGAGAGAAGTCGGCGTATCCGCGGTGAAAGGGCTGATCGCCCCTGAGGCTGCCGGCAATGACCAGCCTGCGATGGAGGCATCTGCGAGAGCCAACGCGCTATCCATCCCTCTTGCGGTTGCGGTTGCCGGATTGCCGATCAGGTTCAGGCTCGCGAAAAGTACGAGCGCCATAATCCGCCCAAGCGGCGGTTTTGAAAACCCAAACATGTGAAATTCCCCAAAGCGGCGTTCTTCCCGCTTCGGGGGGGTAGAATCTCGGTTCCTGGCGCTGTATCCGTAGATCAGCCTAGTGAAAGGGTGCCCGGTGGCGGTGGGCACTCACCGCAATCGATATCCAAGATGTTGATCTGTAGGCCTAAAGCCGACGCTGCGACCGGTGCTCGCGACGCGGCGAATGCTCGACGATGGAGCCTTCCAAAGCACGGACTGCGTAGATAGGCGCAGGTTTGGAGCTATCTCCAAGGTCGGTCGCCACCGCCATTGCGCCATGCCGCTGGTGCGGCTAGGCGCAGGCGCCATGGAATACGTCAGCACCAGGGGCACTGCTCCCACGCTCGATTTCGAGGGCGCCACGCTCGCCGGTCTTGCCAGCGACGGCGGCCTCTATGTCCCGCGCGAATGGCCGCGCTTCGATGCGGCTGAGATCGCCGCCATGCGGGGACTTCCTTACGCGAAGTTGGCGGCCCGTATCATGCAGCCATTCGTCGGTGAAAGCTTGACGCCGGACCGGCTCGAGGCGCTGTGCGAAACGGCTTATGGCCGCTTCAGCCATGACGCGGTGACGCCCTTGGTTCAGCTGGACGGGCAGAACTGGCTGATGGAATTGTTCCACGGCCCGACCCTGGCGTTCAAGGATGTCGCCCTGCAGCTTCTGGGCCTGCTGTTCGAAGAGTTCCTGGCGCGTTCGGACCGGAATCTGACGATCGTTGGCGCGACCTCGGGTGACACCGGCTCGGCCGCGATCGACGCGGTGGCGGGACGCGCCAAAGTGGATATCTTCATGCTGCACCCCAAGGGGCGGGTCAGCGATGTCCAGCGCCGGCAGATGACCACGGTGCTGGCGCCCAACGTCCATAACCTGGCGCTGGAAGGTGCAAGCTTCGATGATTGCCAGGCGATCGTGAAGCGCATGTTCAATGACCGCGCGATGACCGATCGGTTCGCCATCGGCGCGGTGAATTCGATCAACTGGGCGCGGCTGATGGCGCAGGTGGT
>CAJYLV010000058.1 GCA_913776255.1 uncultured Sphingomonas sp.
CGAGCCATTTGGCCAGCGTGCCCTCCTCCATCGTCGGCGACAGGGCAGGCATCTTGATTTCGATCGGCATCGTGATCCTCGAGAGGCTCGTGGGACAGGCGCCCGTCTCTTGCGGACGCGCGCCGTATGGTCAAGCCCGCCGCCCTGTCCCATGTGCTTGGCGCAGCGCGGATCGCCCGGTACACCGCTCGCAAAGAGGGGGCATGGATGCGCATCTATCTGACGGTGATCGACGATACGCCGGAGGCGCTGATCGCGCTGCGCTTCGCGGCGCGGCGTGCGGTGAAGACCGGCGGCGGGGTCGAGATCCTCGCGCTCTTGCCGCCGCAGGAATTCATTCCGTTCGGCGGCGTGCAGGCGACGATCGAGGACGAACAGCAGCGCCATGCCGAGGGGCTGGTGGCGCGCGCGGCGGGGACGTTGCTGGAGGAATCGGGCGTGCGCCCGTCGATCACGGTGCGCAGCGGCGACGGGCCGAAGGTGATCCGCGCGCTGATCGCCGAAAATCCGCAGATCGCCGCGCTGGTGCTGGGTGCCGCCGCGGATGGCATGCCCGGCGCATTGGTCACCCATTTCGCGGCCGAGGTCGGTGCGTTGCCGGTGCCGCTGATGATCGTCCCCGGCGGGCTGTCGGCGGAGGCGATCGACCGGCTGAGTTGATCGCAATCGCTTGAGCACACGCGATTCCCTCGCCACAAGCGGGGGATGAACCATCGCCTGTTGCTCGCCGCCGCCCCGCTGCTCCTCGCCTCTCCCGCTGTTGCGCGCGAGGCGCCGTCGCAGGCGCGGCAGCGCGCCACCGTCGAGAAGCTGGTCTCGTTCGGCACGCGCCACTCGCTGTCGTCGGCGACCGACCCGAAGCGCGGGATCGGTGCGGCGCGCACCTGGGTGGCGGGCGAGTTCGCCGCGCTGTCGCGCGCCTGCGGCGGGTGCATCGTCACCGAGCGGCTGTCGCGGCGCTTCACCGGCCCGCGCGCACCCGACGGCGTGGTGATCGAGGACGTGCTCGGCGTCCAGAAGGGCAGCGATCCCAACCGCTACATCATCGTCGGCGGGCATATCGACAGCCGCATCACCGACGTGATGAACGTGACCAGCGACGCGCCCGGCGCGAACGACGACGCGAGCGGCGTCGCGCTGGTGCTGGAGGCCGCGCGCATCCTGTCGAAAGAGAAGTTCGCGGCGAACATCGTCTATGTCGCCTTTTCCGGCGAGGAACAGGGATTGTGGGGTGCGACCCTGCTCGCCGAGACCGCGAAGGCGCGCGGCTGGCAGGTCGATGCGATGCTCAACAACGACATCGTCGGCAACACGGTCGGGCAGGGCGGGGTGACGATCGACGGCTACGTCCGCGTCTTCTCCGAGGGCATCCGCAGCAGCGAATCGCTTGCCGAGGCGATCGAGCGGCGCGGCGTCGGCGGCGAGGACGACGGCCCGAGCCGCGCGCTCGCCAAGGCGATCGACGGCGTCGCGGGCACGCTGCCCGGCGGGTTCGGCGTGTTCGTCGACCGTCGTCCCGACCGCTTCGGGCGCGGCGGCGATAACGAGCCGTTCCTGAAGCAGGGCTATCCGGCGGTGCGCTTCTCGGTCGCGGCGGAGAATTGGGACCGCCAGCATCAGGACGTGCGGACCGAGAACGGCCGCGTCTATGCCGACACGATCGAGGGCATGGACTTTCCCTATCTGGCGAAGGTGACCGCGATCAACGTCGCGACGATTGCGCGGCTCGCCGCCGCCCCCGCCGCGCCGCCGGTCGCGGCGATCTCCGGTGCGCTTTCGTACGACACGAAGGTGACGTGGACCGCGGTGCCGGGGGCGGTACGTTACAAGATTTACTGGCGCCGCGCCGATCAGGCGGCATGGACGCAGTCGCGCGACGCGACCGGCACCAGCCTCGACGTCGCGGGCGTGCCGGTTGACGACCATTTCTTCGGCGTCGCAGCGGTCGGCGCCGATGGCGCGGAGAGTCTCGTGACCTTCGCGGGGCGCGAGAAGAAATAGCTCCGTCGCCCCGGACTTGATCCGGGGCCCCGCTTCTTCTGGGCAAGCGTTGCTGAAGCGGGACCCCGGATCAGGTCCGGGGTGACGACGTGTTCAGAGCCGCGCGGCGAGCAGCGCCATGAGCGCCTCGCAGCCGCGCGCATCCTCTTCGTCGAACCGCGCCGGCAGCGGGCTGTCGAGATCGAGCACGCCGAGCAGCGTGCCGTCGCGGACGATCGGCACCACCAGTTCCGAACGGCTCGCCGCGTCGCAGGCGATATGGCCGGGGAAGGCATGGACGTCGGCGACCAGCTGCGTGCGCCGCTCCGCCGCCGCGGTGCCGCACACGCCCTTGCCGAGCGGGATGCGGATGCACGCCGCCTTGCCCTGGAACGGCCCGAGCACCAGCTCGCCCTCGACCAGCCGGTAGAAGCCCGACCAGTTCAGGTCGGGCAGATAGAGCGCGATCAACGCGGCGGCGTTGGCCATGTTCGCGATACCATCGCGTTCGCCGGCGGTCAGTGCGTCGAGCGCCCCGAGCAGCTCGCGATACAGCGCCGGCTTCGATTCGGCTTCGATGTGAAAGTCGTACATGCGGGGCGAGGTAGGCGCTGCGGGCGCCCTGCGCCAGAGGGAGCGTGTCGCGGGACGAACCGAAATTAGGGTGCTGGTAAATGAAGTAAACAGGAAGTAACCAGCATCCTTGAAGCGGTCCCCTAAGTATTCGAACACTTAACGAAAATAAACCAATAGTGTTAGATTATGTTAGGGTTTTGTCGCTAATCATGTCTCTACAGCGCGGCACCGGCCGTGCCGGTCGATAAACAGCGTTCATGAGGAACTATGGTTCCCGGTACGCCAACAACGCCAGGGACTATGATGAAGAAAATCGTCATTTCGGGCGCCATGATCCTGGCCGCCTCTACTGCTTACGCCGCCATCATTCCGGCCGGTTTGCTGAAGACGATCACCAGCAAGGTGACCATCGTCGCTGCCCCCAAGACTATCACGCTCAGTGGCAAGGTGCCGGTCGCGCTGACCAGCGGTTCGACGAGCAAGGCGATCGAGCCGGTGAAGGGCGCGGTGCAGACCGGCCTGCTGCCCGGGCAGGGTCAGCTCGAGCGGATCGCCTCCAATTTCGATGTGAGCAAGTATCTGGTGCCGTCATGGGGCACCGGCGAGATCGCGCAGACCGGTCGTCCCGACGTGGTCGGCGCCTTCCGCTTCATGTGCAGCGCCGGCGACGTCAAGCGCGACGATCCGATCGTCTTCCCGGGGCAGCCCGGCAAGAGCCACCTGCACCAGTTCTTCGGCAACACCGGCGCAAACGCCTATTCGACGTACGGCAGCCTGCGCACCACGGGTGACAGCACCTGCGGCAACATCCTCAACCGGTCCGCTTACTGGATCCCGGCGATGCTGAACGGCAAGGGCAAGGTGGTGCGCCCGGACTACGTCGTGATCTACTACAAGCGCCTGCCCGAGGACAGCCCGGTCTGTCAGCAATGGGGCAAGGCGTGCGTCGCGCTGCCGCGCGGGATGCGCTACATCTTCGGCTACAACATGGCGACCGACAAGGCCGAGGCGTTCTACTTCAACTGTGATGGTCCCACCGCCACGCCGGGCCATTATCCGGACCTCGTGACGGCGGCAAAGAACTGCCCGGTCGGCAATCGCATCGGTGCCGTGGTCGCCGGGCCGCAATGCTGGGACGGCAAGAACCTGAACAGCGCGGATCACCGCAGCCACGTCGGCAATCCGGACTGGAACGATCGCGGCCAGCTGCGCTGCCCGGACAATCTGCCCTATGTCATTCCGGCCTTCTCGCTGGGCGCCTGGTACAGCGTCGACGACGACCTCGATCGGTCGGGCGAGTGGAAGCCGGGCATGCAGACCTGGTCGCTGTCGTCGGACAACATGCCCGGCATGCCGGCGAAGCGGCCCGGCTCGACCTTCCACGCCGACTGGTTCGGGGCATGGGACGACGACGCGCTCAAGGCGTGGATGGACAATTGCATCAACAAGCTGCTGACCTGCAACGGCGGCGATCTGGGCAACGGCAAGCAGCTGCGTCCTGATCCGAAGTTCGACTGGGCGGCGCACCCGCGGCTGGTCGACGTTCCCGCCGCCTGATCGACGGCGCCGAAGCACCGATGGCCCGGTCGCACCGATGGTGCGGCCGGGCCTTCGTCTTTATGGAGCGTGCATGGCCCGCGTTCCCGTCACCCGATCGATCAGCCTCGACACCGACCTGATCGAGGAGAGCTTCACCCGCTCGGGCGGGGCGGGCGGGCAGCACGTCAACACCACCGACTCGGCGGTGCTGCTACGCTTCGACGTCGCGCGCTCCGATCTGCCCGAGCGCGTGAAGCTGCGGCTGGCGGAGCTGGCGGGGACGCGCATGACGCGCGACGGGGTGCTGACGCTGCGCAGCGAGGGCTCGCGCTCGCAGCATATCAACCGTGCCGAGGTGCGCGAGCGCTTGCTGGCGCTGGTGAGGGAAGCGACGGTGGTGCAGGCCAAGCGCCGCGCCACCAAGCCGACGCGCGCGTCGCAGGTACGGCGGGTGGATGCGAAGAAAGGGCGCTCGGCGGTGAAATCGGGGCGGAAGAAGCCGGGGTTGGATTAGAGCTGGTCCGTCGCGGAATCTGGCGGTTAGCGGCTGTTCAAGCGCCGACGTCTTGAGCGCGCCGCAGTGTAGCTTTCGGCTGTTCGATATTCGGGACCCAGCAGGTGTTTTGCATGGCGATCGAACTCCCGATCGCCACGCGCCCCGACGGCTCGCAACAATCGGGAAGCCCGCCAGAGTAAGAACGTTACCCATGCCACCGCGGCTGCCGTCGAAAGGAAGGCCGCCACCACTTCTGCGACGGTGTAGGGCTTGTCGATTAGCGCCAAGGGCGCGAGCGGAATCACGATGGCGAAGATCGAGGTGTTTGCCGAGCGCCCGTAAGATGATCGGCGACTTAGGTCGCGATCAACGAAGCGGCGCAGGCGAAGATACACGCTCATGTAGGTATGTTAGATTGCCCGCAATCAGAAGCGACCAGAATTCTGTCTGATCGGCTTCGATCTATCTAGCCCGCCGCGAACCCCAGCGCCGTAAACCGCGCCGGCCACGGCGCCTCCGCCGCCACGTCAGCTTTCCCCGCGCGCGGCAGCGACAGCGCGATCGCGTGCAACATCATCCCGCCGTCGTGCTTCGTCCCATAGACCGGATCGCCCGTGACCGGCGCGCCAAGCCCCTCCAGCGCGTGCACGCGAATCTGGTGCGTGCGCCCGGTCGCAGGGCGGAACTCGACCAGCGCGCGGCCCTCATTCGTCGCGAGCACGCGCCAGTCGGTGCGCGCCGCCTTGCCGCGCGGGTCGCGCGTCATCCGCCAGCCCGCCTCGGCGGTCGACACCTTGCCGAGCGGCAGGTCGATCGTGCCGGCCTCCCCCGCGGGCACGCCATCGAGGATCGCGACATAGCGTTTGCTGACCTCGCCGCGCTCGAACGCCTGCTGGAAGCGCGCATGCGCCTTGGGGTTGCGCGACAGCAGCAGGCAGCCGCTGGTGTCGCGGTCGAGCCGGTGCACCGCGACGGGCCAGCGCCGGAAGCCAAAGGTCAGTGACGACAGGTGATTTTCGAGGCTGAGGCCCCCGGCGCGCGGCGGATCGACCGGCAGCCCGGCGGGCTTGTCGATCACCAGCGCCTCGCCATCGAGGAAAAGAACATGCTCACCCAACATGGCGCGGCTCTTGCCAGCTGGCGCGCGGCATGGCCAGAGGGCGCGGTGCGACTCCCGACGATCCTCGCCGCGCTGACCGCGCTCGCCGCCACGCCCGTGCAGGCGCAGCTTTGCGACGGCCGCCGCGTGCCGACCGCGGCGGACAATCGCGTGCTGGGGCATCTGCCCTATGGCGACACCGCGCCCGATACGCTGGTGGCGGTGCCGGCTGCGCTGACGGTCAATCCGTGCGTGCTGCGGCGCGAGGTGCTCCCCGATCTGCAACAGCTGATCGAGGCGGCGGCGCGCGATCCGGCGGCGGGCGGGCAGGTGCTCGCGCTGTCCTGTCACCGCTCGATCACCTATCAGGAAGCGGTGTTCTGCCGCGAGGGGCAGACCGATGCCGCGCAGCGCGCGCTGTCGGTCGCGCCGCCGGGGCATAGCGAGCATGCGACCGGCTTCGCGCTCGACTTCGCGTTCCGCCCGCGCCGCAACGATTGCCCGGATGCCGAGGCGTGCGTCGCGGCGACGTCGGCGTTCCGCTGGCTGGTGAAGAATGCCGCGCGCTACGGGTTCGAGATGTCGTTTCCGGCCGGCAATCGCCAGCGGGTGAAATGGGAGCCGTGGCATTGGCGCTGGGTCGGGGCGAGCGCGACGACGCCGGGCGCGGCGCGGGCGCGGGCGTTGTTCGCGGCGGCGCGGGTGCGCTACCCGGCCGAGCCAGCGGTGGCGCGCGATCCGGTGGTGATCGCGCAGGTGGCGCCCCCGCCGGTCTATATGAGCGCGATCGCGCCACCGGAATGCCGCAAGGGCAAGTGCAGGGTGGCGCGCGCGAAGAAGCGGTAGGATTGGTAAAGTCGTCGTCCCGGACTTGATCCGGGACCCCGCTTCTCGTTCCGGGCACGAAAAGAAGAAGCGTGGTCCCGGGTCGAGCCCGGGACGACAATGAGGGCGCTTTACGCCGTCAGCTTCGCGGCGGTCTCCGCGATGCGCTTGCCCTGATAGCGGGCGCCGTCCAGCTCGACCGTCGAGGGCTGGCGGCTGCCGTCGCCGTCGGCCAGCGTGCTCGCGCCGTAAGGCGTGCCGCCATTGACCTCGTCGAGGCCCATCTGCCCCTGGAAGCCGTAGTCGAGCCCGACGATCGTCATGCCGTGGTGGAGCAGGTTGGTGATGATCGAGAACAGGGTCGTCTCCTGACCGCCGTGCTGGCTGGCGGTCGAGGTGAACGCGCCGCCGACCTTGCCGACCAAAGCGCCCTTCATCCACAGTCCGCCGGTCGTGTCCCAGAACGCCGCCATCTGGCTCGGCATCCGGCCGTAGCGGGTCGGCGCGCCGACGACGATCGCGTCATAGTTCGCCAGCGCGTCCGGGCCCTCGATCTCGGGATGCGCGGTATCGGTCTTGAAGCCGGCCGCCTTGACGATCTCGGCGGGCGCGGTTTCGGCGACGCGGCGGATGTCGACCTCCGCGCCGCCGCTGCGTGCACCCTCGGCGATGGCGTCGGCCATCTTCTCGATATGGCCGTAGGACGAGTAATAAAGCACGAGCACCTTGGTCATGGTCGTCAGCTCCTTTCAGTAACGTCAGTTGGCGTCGACGAGCACCAGTTCGGCCTCGTCGATCGCGGTAATGGTGATGGTGCGGCCGCCGGTGATCGCGACGCCGTCGCGCGCCGCGAAGCGTTCGCCGTCGATCTCGATCGCGCCGGTCGCGGGGACCAGATAGGCGTGACGCCCCGCGCCGACCTCGTGCGTCAGCGTCTCGCCTGCCGCCAGCGTCGCCGCCAGCACGCGCGCCTCGGCGCGGATCGGCAGTGCCGCGCTGGGGCCGGTCACGTCGGCCTCGAACCCGCTGGCGAGCGTCACGAACTTGCCGGTGCGATCGCCCTTCGGGAAGGGCTTGGCGCCCCAGCTCGGCGCGCCGCCGCTGCGGGTCGGCTCGATCCAGATCTGGAACAGCGTCGTCGGCTCGCTCTCGAGATTATATTCGGCATGGCGGACGCCCGACCCCGCGCTCATCACCTGCACGTCGCCCGCCTCGGTGCGGCCGGTGTTGCCGAGCGAGTCCTGATGCGTGATCGCGCCTTTGCGGACGTAGGTGATGATCTCCATGTCGCGGTGCGGATGCGGCGGGAAGCCGCTGTTGGGGGCGATCGTGTCGTCGTTCCAGACGCGGATCGCGCCCCAGCTCATCCGCGCCGGATCATGGTAGTTCGCGAACGAGAAATGATGACGCGCGTCGAGCCAGCCGTGATTGGCGTGCCCCAGCGTGTCGAACGCGCGGCGCTCAATGCCGGCGGAGCGGGTCAGGGTGGCGGTATCGGTCATGATGAACCTCCGTTTGGTTGCCACCAAGCTAGGGTGCCGCGTGGTTCGTCAAAACAGAAACGATTGAAACGGATCGTTTCGCCCGGTAAGTTGCGTGGCATGAGGCTCCCCGATTTCGAGGCTTGGGCGATCTTCGCAGCGGTGGCCGAGCACCGGTCGTTCAGCGGCGCGGCGGATGCGATCGGGTTGAGCAAGGCGACGGTATCCAAGGCGGTTTCGCGGCTGGAAGCGCATCTGGGGGTGTCGCTGTTCCATCGCACCTCGCGGCGACTGGCGCTGACCGAGGCCGGCGCGCCGCTCGCCGACCATGCCGCGCGGATCGTCGCCGAGGCGCAGGCCGCCGAGGAAGCGGCGCGCGTCGGGGCGAGCGTGCCGAGCGGCCGGGTGCGGCTGGCCGCGCCGATGACCTTCGGGGTCAAGAACGTCGCGCCGCTGCTCGCCGATTTCCTGCGCGAGCATCCGCAGATCGAGATCGAGCTGCATCTCTCCGACGCGCGCGTCGACATCGTCGCGGAAGGGTTCGACGTCGCGCTGCGGATCGCCGATCTGCCCGACAGTTCGCTGCGCGCGCGGCGACTCTGCTCGATCGCGGCGCATCTGGTCGCCGCGCCGTCCTATCTGGCCGCACACGGCACCCCGACCCATGCGGCGCAGCTCGGCGAACACCGGCTGCTGGGCTACACCAACATCACCGGTCCGTGGCGTTTTCGCGGGCCGGGGGGAGCGGAGGTGTCGGTACGCGCCGCCGGGCCGCTGGCGGCGAACAGCGGCGAGGCGCTCGTCCCCGCGCTCGAGGCCGGGCTCGGCATCGCGCGGCTGCCCGGCTTCATCGTCGGCGAGGCGCTGGCGGCGGGGCGAGTGGTCGAGATCCTGCACGACTGGGCGCCGGCCCCGATCGGGCTGCATCTGCTGACCCCGCCCAGCGCCTTGCGCCCGGCGCGGGTGGACGCGCTGATCGACTTCCTCTCCACCCGCCTGCGTGATTGAACCGTTCGGGGTGTCGGCGCTTTTCCCGCGTGAGGAGAAGCGGATGGCCGACGATCACGACACGATTGCGAAGGATTTCGCCGAGGCGGTCAACATGGCGCCCGCCGAGCTGGAGAAGTTCCTCGACAGCGACGACAGCAAGCGCGTCGGCTGGAAGGGCGACGACGGCAAGGGCGCGGGCGAGAGCGTCGGCCACGAATCGGGGCGGCGAATCGTCGCGATCAAGCGCAAGAAGAAGGCCGATCTCACCGACGACGATTATGCGCACATGAAGAAGGTGGTCGGCTATGTTCACCGGCATCTCGCGCAGGGCGGGCCGGCGAAGGACAAGAAGGAGTCCGACTGGCGCTACTCGCTCATGAACTGGGGACATGATCCGCTGAAGTGACGCGCGCGCGGAACTCGCGCAGGACCAGCACCAGCGCGGCGCTCATCGCGAACGCGCCGACGAACGCGCCGCCGGTCAGGTGGATGAGGAAGGTGAGGTAGGACAGCAGCGAGCCGAGCTGCACCAGCACCGCGATCCACACGGTCCGCTTCGTCGGGCGCACGAAGGCGTAGGCGAACGCCAGCAGGTCGGCGGTGAAGAAATAGCGGTTGTGCATCTTCGGCAGCAGGTACGGCAGCAGCACCGCGCCGGTCAGCGCGACCAGCAGCACGTCGACCGGCGCGTCGAGGTGGCGGCGCGCGCGCCACGCCAGCCAGACGACGGCGGTGGCGGCGGCGAGCAGGCCGACGATCACCCCGGCCTCGTAGGGGATCGTCACCAGCGCGCGCAGGATCTGCCAGATGTTCGGCACCGAGCGCGCGAGGTCGTGATACGACTGCCCTTGCGACAGATAGATGCTCGCGAGGTCCTGCGCCGGGCGACCGGCGAGCCACGCCGGCACCATCGCCGCGGCATAGACCAGCGGCGGGATCAGGACCGTCCAGAGCGGTGCGCGGCGCGACAGCAGCATCGCCAGCACCAGCGGCGCGATGAACACGCCTTGCAGCTTGAAGGCGATCGCCAGCCCGACCGCCGCCATCGCTGCCGCCGGGCGATCGCGCATGAAGCCGGCGACCGCCAGCAACACGCATCCGCCGTACAGCGCATCGCACTGGCCCCACACCGGTCCGTTACCGATCATGGTCGGCAGCAGCAGCGTCAGCAGGGCGCCGTTGGCCGCCGCGCGCGCGGGAACGCAGCCGGCCAGCACCATCCGCACGGTCAAGGCGCCGAAGAGGGTGCCGAGGATCGACAGCAATTTGATGACGCCGGACGGTCCGAACACGGCCACCGCGTTCGACGCGAGCGCGAGCAGGTAGAGATACGCGGGGGTGTAGTCGGCGAAGCGGTCCGCGAGCGCGGCGAAGCGGCCATGCTCGACCAGATAGCGGGTCCACGGGATCAGGTGCACGCGCATGTCGCCGCTGACGAACGGCACGCTCAGCAGATAGAGCGCTGCGGCGGCGCCGAGCAAAAGGTAGCGATCGCGGTCGCGCAGCGTGCGCGCCCGTGCCAGAGCGTCGATCATCCCGTTCCTTGCTGATCCAGGTGAGGGCAACGGCTCTAGCCGCTTGGCCGGCGACGGCAAGCCGCATGCCGCCCGTCGTGGCAATTGACCGACGAGGCGTGTGTGCGTATAGCGCGCCGGTCCGGAAGGAGGCGACTCCGTCGGGCAGCTTGAACATTGCTGGATGCATCAAGGGCCATCCGGTCGCCGCCAAGCGGCGGCGCCGCGGTCCCTTTTCGTATTCCAAGTCTGTGTTTTAGGGCTCCAGCAAAGTAACCTATCGGAAAGGTGAAGGCTTCAATGCCGACGATCAACCAGCTGGTCCGCAAGGGCCGCGACCCGCAGAAGGCCAAGAGCAAGGTCCCTGCGATGGAGCAGAACCCGCAGAAGCGTGGCGTCTGCACCCGTGTCTATACCACGACCCCGAAGAAGCCGAACTCGGCTCTGCGCAAGGTGGCCAAGGTCCGCCTGACCAACCAGCGCGAGGTCATCAGCTACATCCCCGGCGAGGGCCACAACCTGCAGGAGCACTCGGTGGTGCTGATCCGCGGCGGCCGTGTGCGCGACCTTC
>CAJYLV010000059.1 GCA_913776255.1 uncultured Sphingomonas sp.
TTCCAATGCACATCCGCGCCCTGCGGCAGGAAGCCGATCCGCCGCGCACGCTCGGTCGGCGGCAGGGCGCGGACGTCCATGCCCTCCAGCGTCGCACGCCCGGCATCGGGCAGTCGCAACCCCGCCACGCAGGCCAGCAGGCTGCTTTTCCCCGCGCCGTTCGCGCCTAGCAGCGCGGTGATGCGCCCGCGCGCGAAGGACGCATCGACCGCATAGAGCAAACGCCGCCCGCCCAGCGTCAGCGTGACGCCCTGTGCCGCCAGTCCGCTCATGCCAGTCGCCGCCGCATCGAGATCAACAGGTAGAGGAAGAATGGCCCGCCCAGCATCGACATCGCGATCCCGAGTCGCAGCTCGCTGACGGTCGGCGCAAGCCGCACGAGGCTGTCGGCAACGGTCAGCAGCAACGCCCCGCCCAGCGCGGCGGGCAGCAGCGTCGCGGACGGGCGGTGCCCGGCGAACGGGCGGACGAGATGCGGCACGATCAGCCCGACGAACCCGATCACCCCCGCCGCGGCCACCGATGCGCCGACCGTCAGCGCGACCCCGATCGTCACTGCCAGCTGCAGCCGCCGCGGATCGACCCCGATCGAGCGCGCCGCCTGCTCGCCGAGCGTCAGCGCGTCCAGCGCGCGCGCGGTGCGCGCCAGTACCACCATCCCCAGCACGATCAACGGCACCGACACCATCACCTCGTTCCAGCTCCGGTCGGTCAGCGCCCCCATCAGCCACGTCATGATCTCCGACGCGGCGAACGGCGTCGGTGCGAGGCTGAGCGCCAGCGCGGTCAGCGAGCCGGTGATGCTGGTCAGGATCATTCCCGCCAGCGTGAACAGGATCAGGCTGCCCGACCGCCCCGCGATCAGCGCCAGCGCCGCCATCGTCACCGCCGCCCCGGCCAGCGCGAAGCCCGGCAACAGCCACGTCTGCGCCGCATAGCCGAAGTATAGCGAGCACACCGCCCCGAACGCCGCGCCCGACGAGACGCCGAACAGCCCGGGATCCGCGAGCGGGTTGCGCAAATAGCCCTGCATCGCCGCCCCCGACATCCCCAGCGCCGCCCCGACCGCCAGCGCGAGCAGCGTGCGCGGCAGCCGCAGCTCGACGATGATGATCGAGCGCGGGTCGGCGGCGGTCCACGCGTCGAGCGGCACCCACACCTTGCCCGCCGCCACCGACAGGATCGCGGCGAGCAGCACGCCCAGCGCCAGCAGCATCGTCGCGCGCGTCATCGTGCCGCCACCTGCGCGCGCACCGTGCGCAGCCGCGCCATCGCATCGATGATCGTCGGGCCGCCGCAGTTCATCAGCCGCCCCGCGAACGGAGCGATCGTCACGCGCGCGCCCAGCCGCCGCAGCGCGCGGTGCCGCTCCATCCGCTCCCCCGCCCCTTGCGCGGCGGCGACCGACAGGACGACGCGCGGCGGATCGGCGAGCAGATATTCCAGCGGCAGCACGTCCCAGCGCTTCAGCCCATAGCCGGCGCTGGCGTTGCGAAAGCCGGCACGGCGCAGCATCTCGTCGGGCAGCGTCCGCGCCCCCGGCACCAGCCCGCCGGGTCCGAAGATCAGCGCCGACACCGGCGGCGCGCCATCGGACCGCGCCGCGGCGGTGATCCGCGCCGCCAGCCCGGCGCCGCGCGCCGGATGGCCGACGAGCGCGGCGAGGTCACGCACCTGCTGCGCGCTCTCCGCGATCGTGTCGGGCAGTGCGAATTGCGCCAGCCGGATGTGCATCCGCGTCAGCGCCGCAACCGTCGCCGGGGCGACATGCCCGCTGGCGACGACCAGATCGGGGCGCAGCGCGACCACCTCCTCGGCGGTGCCCGAGGTCGCCGGGAAGCGCCTCGCCCAGTCCAGCGGCACCGAGGTGGCGCGCGGATCGTGCGAATAATGGCTGACTGCGGCGATCTGCGCCGGATCAGCGACCTGCATCAGCATCGCGTCGAGGCACGGATTGATCGATACCACGCGTGGCGCGCGCACGGGCGCGGCGCCGAGCAGCACCGGCGCCGCGAGCACCGCCGCCGCCACGCGCCCGCTGCGAAAATATCTGTCATTCACCCTGTCATCCCCACGCCGACCCGACCCGTTCGTCGTCGCGCGGGAAAATTCCCGATCGCCCGGCACACCCCGTCCGCGCGAAGGACAACCGCGGTCGGGCAGGTCTCCTGGCTCCCGGGTCGTCGCCGTCGCCCGGCCTTCCCGGACGCGCGAACGGTCCAGTGGCACACGAGGGGCGAGCGGCTCGCCGGTCACAGTTGCGGGGGCAGCTCCGGATCGTCGCCTACCGGATTCCCTTACCTGATCGCCCCGCCCGCCTAGCCGTCCCGCAGGGTGCGGGCAAGCGCCGCCAGCAGCGGCACGTCGACCGGCGGCATCGGCAATGCCGCGAGTGCCGCCGGCCGGTCCCAGCGCAGCGCCGCGGCCGCCAGCGGCTGCGGCGTCCCGCGCCAGACGGCGCAGCGATAGAGCAGCATCGTCACCGGCCTGTCGGTCGCGAAACTCACCGGCACCAGCGCATCCGGGGCGACGTCGATCGCCAGTTCCTCCGCCAGCTCGCGAACCAAAGCGGCGTCGGGATGCTCGCCCGGCTCGACCTTGCCGCCGGGGAATTCCCACAGCCCGCCATGCCGCTTGTCGCGCGGGCGTTGCTGCATCAGGCAGCGTCCGTCGCCGTCGATCAGGGCCACCGCGACCACCAGCATCGCGCTTCGATCCTTCCTTAACCGGTTACCGGCTATAATGCCGATATGTCACGTCCAGCCGCTCCCCGTCCGCTCTCTGCCCTGCTCCGCGCCGTGCTGCGGCAGACGCGGGGCGCAACGGCGATCGAATACGGCCTGATCGTCGCGCTGATCGCGCTCAGCGCGGTCGGGGGCATGGCGGCGATCGGCCAGCCCGTGACCGGGCTGTTCGGATCGATCAACAGCTATCTGACGAACGTCCGCTAGCACGGCCGTCCTGCTCCAAGTTGCTCAACAAAAGAAAGCTTTGCACTTAAACCTTTATCAACCCTGCGCTTCTAGAACGACCCTTGATGGACCTGAACGGGGACGTCGGCGGGTAAAGACATTTGGGTTGTTACTGGAGATCGACATGCAGAAGATTCGCACGTTCCTGAAGAACAGCAAGGGCGCGACCGCGATCGAATACGGCCTGATCGCCGCGCTGATCGCCGTGGCCGCGGTTGCCGCGATGCGTGGCATCGGCACGCAGCTGAACACCACCTTCTCCAACGTCAAGACGCAGATGACCAACTAATCTTTGGCGGCTGACGACGGAATGCGGGCGGCGGGACGATGGTTCCGCCGCCTTTTTCTGTGTGGTCTGCACGTCATTGCGAGCGCAGCGACGCAATCCAGTGCCGGACCAGGACGCCCTTGATTGCTTCGCTACGCTCGCAATGACGGTGCGGGTGCCTAGCCGACCCGGCCCATCTTCAGGAACTTCGCGCGGCGGTCCTGCCGCAGCGCGTCCGGCGTCAGCGGCGCCAGGTCCCGCAGCATCCGCTCGACGCAATCGCCCAGCGCGCGGATCGCGCCGTCGCGGTCGCGGTGCGCGCCGCCCAGCGGCTCGGGCACGATCGCGTCGATCACGCCCAGCGCCTTCAGGTCCTGCGCGGTCACCTTCATCGCCTCGGCGGCGTCGGGCGCCTTGTCGGCGGTGCGCCACAGGATCGAGGCGCAGCCCTCGGGCGAGATCACCGAATAGACCGCATGCTCGAACATCAGCACGCGATTGCCGCTCGCCAGCGCGATCGCGCCGCCCGAGCCGCCCTCGCCGACCACCGCCGCGACCATCGGCACGCCGAGCGCGAGGCACGTCTCGGTCGAACGCGCGATCGCTTCCGCCTGCCCGCGCTCCTCGGCCTGGATGCCCGGGAACGCGCCCGAGGTGTCGACCAGCGTCACCACCGGCAGCCCGAAGCGGTCGGCCATCTGGAGCAGCCGGATCGCCTTGCGATAGCCCTCCGGCTTGCCCATGCCGAAATTGTGGCGCAGCCGGCTGGCGGTGTCGTCGCCCTTCTCATGGCCCAGCACCATCACGCGCTGCCCGCGGAAGGTCGCGAACCCGCCGAGGATCGCCTGATCGTCACCGAACGCGCGGTCGCCCGCCAGCGGCACGAACTCGTCGAACAGCCCGGCGACGAAATGCTTGAAGTGCGGGCGCTCGGGATGCCGCGCGACCTGCGTCTTCTGCCACGGCGACAGCTTGCCGAACGTGTCCTTCAGCAATTTGTCCGATTTCGCCTGCAGCTTGGCGATCTCGGCAGAAATATCGACGGTGCCCTCGGCGCCGGTTTCGCGCAGTTCGTCGATGCGCGCCTGCAGCTCGGCGATGGGTTTCTCGAAGTCGAGGAAAATACGCATCGGGCGCAGCTAGGCGCGCTTTCGCAACGCGTCAACGAGCGGGTGACGCTCGTTGACCAGCTCGACCAGCCGGCTGCTGTCGACATGGGTGTAGATTTCGGTGGTCGCGATATCGGCATGGCCGAGCATCGTCTGCAGCGCGCGCAGGTCCGCCCCGCCCTCCAGCAGGTGCGTCGCGAAGGCGTGGCGCAGGACGTGCGGGCTGATCCGCTCGGGCGCGATCCCGGCCTCGGCGGCGAGCGCGCGCACCAGCTGGAACAGCCGCACGCGCGAGATATGCGTCGCCCCCGACGGGAACAGGAACGCGCGATCGGTTGCGACATGCGCGCGCCACGCCGCCACCGCCGCGCGCGCGCGGTCCGAGATCGGCACCAGCCGCTCCCGCCCGCCCTTGCCCTTCAGGATCAGGAACGGCCGGTCGGGATGGATCGCACCGCGCGGCAGCGAGACGAGTTCGGTCGCGCGCAGCCCCGATCCATAGAGCAGCTCGAACAGCGCCGACAGCCGCAGGTCGGTCGGGATCACCGGGTCGCGCGCCAGTCGCGCGTCGATTGCGGCGAACAGCCGGTCGACGTCGCCGTGATCGAGCGTGCGCGGCAGCCGCCGCTGCATCCCCGGTCGCGGCAAGGCCGGCGACGGATTGTCGGCGCGGTCGCCCTCGTCGATCAGGAACCCGAAGAAGCGCCGCAATGCCGCCGCCTTGCGCGCCACCGTCGCCTTCGACAGCGCGTCCCAGCCATCGGCCAGCCGCTCCAGCGCCGCGCCGTCCGCGACCGCCAGCCCGCCGTCGAGCGCCGTGGATGCCAGCATCAGGTCGCGGCGATAGGCGGCCAGCGTGTTCTGCGCCGCCCCCGCCTGTGCCGCCATCATCTCCAGGAAGCGGTCGATCGCGGCGGCGTCGCTCACAGCCGCGCGATCGCCTCCGCCGCGATCATCCGCGCCTCGCCGTCCAGCCCGACCGCGCGCAACGCCCGGACGATGTGGAACAGCGCCGCGGGCGGGACATGCGCCCAGCCATCCGCCTGCATCCCGACCGCCGCCAGCAACAGCACCGTCCCGGCCTGCCCCTCGCCCGCCGCGCGTTCCAGCGCGCTGGTCCAGGCGTTGCGCTGCGCGACCGGCACCGCCAGCCGCTCGGCGATATCGTCGACCGCCGCCGCGGGCAGCCGCCCGAGCCCTGCCATGCCGGCGAAGAACAGCTGCCGCTTGCGTTCGGCCAGCGTGCCGGGCGGCGCATAGTCGGTGATCGTCGACGCCGGCAGCTGCGTGATCGCGTCCGGGTCGGCGAGCAGCAGCATCGCCCAGCCGTCGCTGCCGGCCGGCACCGCGCCCTGCCAGCGCTGCGCGGTGCGATCGAGCCCCGCGGCCAGCATCGACGCGATCAGGCGGTCCGCCTGTGCCTCATTGGCCCGCGCGGGAAGCCGTGCGGCGGCGCGCGCGGTCAGCACCAGCCGGGCATAGCGGGTCGCCGGCATTTCCGCTTCGTCCCATAGCTTGACCATCGCCGCGATCCGCGCCGCGCGATCGTTGCCGACATAGGCGTCGCGCAGCGTCGCGGCGGTGTTCGACAGCGCGGCGGGCGCGTCATTGCCCTCGGCGACCGCAGCATAGAGATCGACCATCGCCGCGCTCGACAGCACGCCCAGCGCCGCGGCGCGATCCGATGCCGCGGCGCGCTCGGCGAGCGGCACCGCGGGCGCCAGCGCCTGCCAGCCGCGCACCTGCGGTCCGACCGTCGCGTAAAGCTCGTCGGGCACCGCCACCCCGGTCGCGGTCGCCAGCCCGAAGCGCCACGCGGTCAGCTGCACCACCGGTGCCCATTCGATCGTCACCGCCTGCCGGCTGTTGAGCCCGGCGCCGATCACTTTCTGCGCCAGCGCCAGGTCGATCCCGCTCGCGACGCGGCGGCGACGGATGTCGGCGACCAACGGTTGTGTCTTCCCCGCCCCGGTCAGCCCGGCGCAGATCGCGCGCGCGACGATCCACGCGCGCTCGCTGTCGCCCGCCGTCGCGGCGAGCGGGCACAATCCGGCCGGATCGGCGGTGGCGAGCGCCGCCTGCATCCACACCTCGCGCAGCTTCGGCGTCACGCGGTCGCTGTCGACCGATTGTGCGACGGCGCGCGCCGACACGGATTCGCCCATCCGCAGCAACAGCCACGCGCGTTCGGCGGCGAAATCGGCGCCGTTGACGCGCGCAGGGGTGTTGATTTGCGCCACCAGCAGCCGCCGCAGGCTGATCGACAGCCACCGCGACGGCAAGGGTGCCGACAGATAGCGCATCAGCCGCTCGACATAGCGCCCGTCCGCACGTCCGAACGCGTCGCGCGCGAAGCCCTGATCCGCCCCCACCGCGGCCAGCGAGCGGCGGGCGAACGACGGCAGCACGTAGCGCGGCGTCGCCGCCGGCGTCGGCGTCGCGCTCGGCGACGGGAACGGCAAGGGCGGCAGCGGCGGCAACGGCCCGGCCGGGGTCGTCGCCTGCACGCGCGGCGCATTGGCCGGCGCGGTCGCCGCCGGGCTCGGCTGCGCAGCCGGCGCCTGTGCGGGCGCCGCGTCGCCGAAGCCGGGCGGCAACAGCGATTCGGGGCGGTCCTGCGCGATCGCCGCCGCCGCGAGGCCGAGCGCCGCGGCGCCGGCCAGCGCGGCGCGTTTAGCCGGCGAGATTGCCAAGCTCGACCGCCTTCTCGACACGCGTGACCGGCTGCTCGGTCGCGCGGCCCGCAAAGAAGAACAATGCGCCCACCACGATCACCAGCAGCACGACGACGGAGACAATCAACCGGGTCATGTAATTCCCAACCTGCACACGCGACCTGTCACTTGCGCCCCGGCGGGCTGCGTGCCTGCTGTTGCCGGGGACCGAACGCGCTGTATAGCCGCAGGGACGATGTTGCAAAGCCCGCCCGTCCCGTCCCGCCGCCCGTCGCGCCGTCCGCCTCGCTGGACCGGGCGACCGATCGTGCTGGTCGGACTCATGGGGGCGGGCAAGTCGACGGTCGGGCGGCGTCTCGCGACCCGGCTCGCGCTGCCGTTCGTCGATGCCGATACCGAGATCGAGGCAGCGGCGGGCATGTCGATCGCCGACATCTTCGCGCAGTTCGGCGAGGCCTATTTCCGCGACGGCGAGCGGCGGGTGATCCAGCGGCTGATCGACGGCCGCCCGAAGGTGATCGCGACCGGCGGCGGGGCGTTCGTCAATGACGAGACGCGCGCGCTGATCCTGTCCGACGCGCTCGCGATCTGGCTCGACGCGCCGGTCGAGGTGCTCGCCGAGCGCGTCAAACGCCGCGACACCCGCCCGCTGCTGCGTGGCAAGGACCCGGCGACCGTGCTGCGCGAGCTGGCGGCAGTCCGCAACCCGCTCTACGCGCTCGCGCATCTGCGCATCCCCAGCGCCAATACCCCGCACGACATGACCGTGCGCGCGATCATGGAGGCCCTGAGCAAATGACGACCGTGACCGTGGCGCTCGGCGACCGCAGCTATGACGTGCGGATCGAGCCGGGACTGCTGGCGCGCGCCGGAGAGGCGCTTGCGCCGATCGTCGGCACGCGTCCGGTGGTGATCGTCGCCGACGCCAATGTCGTCGCGCATCTCGCCACGCTGACCGCCGCGCTCGACGCCGCAGGGATCCGCCATGCCGAGATCGTCCTGCCCGCGGGCGAGGGCTCGAAGAGCTGGGCGACGCTCGAGCGGCTCACCGACGAACTGCTTGCGCTCGGCGTCGAGCGCGGCGATCACGTCGTGGCGCTGGGCGGCGGCGTCATCGGCGATCTGGTCGGCTTCGCGACCGCGATCCTCAAGCGCGGCTGCGGCTTCGTGCAGATCCCCACCACCTTGTTGTCGCAGGTCGATTCGTCGGTCGGCGGCAAGACCGGGATCAACGCGCGCGCCGGCAAGAACCTGATCGGCGCCTTCCACCAGCCGAAGGTCGTGCTGATCGACCCCGACGTGCTCGACACCCTGCCCGCGCGGCAGGTCCGCGCCGGCTATGCCGAGGTCGTCAAATACGGGCTGATCGACGACGCGGACTTCTTCTCCTGGTGCGAGGCGAACGGCGCGAAATTGCTCGCGGGCGACCCGGACGCGCGCGTCCAGGCCATTGCCCACGCCGTCGCCGCCAAGGCGCGGATCGTCGGCGAGGACGAGTTCGAGACGACCGGCCGCCGCGCCTTGCTCAACCTCGGCCACACCTTCGGCCATGCGCTGGAGGCGGAAGCGGGCTTCTCCGACCGGCTGCTGCACGGCGAGGCGGTCGCCGCCGGTTGCGGCCTCGCCTTCGCCTTCTCCGCCGCGACCGGGCGCTGTTCGGCGGACGACGCCGCGCGCGTCGCCGCGCACTGGCGCGACAGCGGCCTGCCCGATGGCCTCGCCGCCTCGGGCATCACCGCCCCGCCCGCGCGGCTCGTCGAGCACATGCGCCACGACAAGAAGATGGCGGCCGGCACGTTGCCCTTCCTGCTCGCGCACGGCATCGGCCAGACGTACCTCGATAAGACCGTGTCGCTCGATCAGGTCGAGGCGTTCCTCGGCGAGCCGGGGCGGTAAGTCCTCCGTCAAGTCGCATCGTCATTGCGAGCGCAGCGAAGCAATCCAGTGTTCCGCGCGCTACCCTGGATTGCTTCGCTGCGCTCGCAATGACGGCGGCGGAACGCCCCTACGAACCGCCCGTTACGGCTGCTCTGCCAAGGAGAGCCACATGCCGTATGTGAAGACGCGCGACGGGACCGACATCTACGTCAAGGACTGGGGCGAAGGTCGCCCGGTCGTACTTATTCATGGCTGGCCGCTGTCCTCGGACAGCTGGGATCCGCAGATGAAGGCGCTTGCCGATGCCGGCTTCCGCGCCATCGCCTATGACCGCCGCGGCTTCGGCCGCTCGGGCCAGCCGTGGTCCGGCTATGATTACGACACGCTGACCGACGACCTCCACGACGTGCTGGAAGCCGCCGGCGCGACGCAGGACGTCACCGTGGTCGGCTTCTCGATGGGCGGCGGCGAGGTCGCGCGTTACCAGAGCCGCTACGACGGCAAGGGCGTGATCTCCGCGGCGCTGATCAGCTCGGTCGTGCCGTACATGCTCCGGACCGACGACAATCCCGATGGCGTGCCCGAAGAGACGCTGCAACAGATCGCCGACGGCATCCTGAAGGACCGGCCGAACTTCTTCCGCACCTTCTTCAAGGACTTCTTCGGGGTCGGCTATGTCACCAGCCCGGTCAGCGAGGCGACGCTCGACTGGGCGTGGCGATTGGCGATGCAGGCCGGGCTCCAGCCGACGCTGAAATGCGCCGAGAGCTTCGGCCATACCGACTTCCGCCCCGACCTCCCCGCCTTCCGCGTGCCGACGCTGGTGCTGCACGGCACCGCCGACAAGACGGTGCCGATCGACACCAGCGGCCGCGCCGCGGCGGCGGGGATCGCGAACGCGCAACTGGTCGAATATGACGGCGCGCCGCACGGACTGTTCGCGACCGAAGGCGACCGGCTGACCGAGGATCTGCTCACCTTCCTCGGGCGCTGACCCCGTCATCCCGGGATCCCGCTTCTTCTGCCGGTAGCAAGCGGGGTCCCGGATCAAGTCCGGGTCGACGACACCTCGTCATTGCGAGCGTAGCGAAGCAATCCAGAGCCGGACCAGGACGCCCTGGATTGCTTCGCTACGCTCGCAATGACGGAGGGACGTGCACCACGGTCGATCTATCCACCGGGAACGTCACTTCAACGGAACGATCACCTCGTCCGGATGCGCGACATTCAGTTCCTTGCGCACCAGCTCGTCGACCATATCTGGGTTCGCATGACGCGGATCGAGCAGCGTCACGCGGTTCTGCAACATCGCCCGCCGCTGGTCGAGCTGCGCATATTGCTTCTCGCGCGCGACCAGCTGCCGCTTGTAGTCACCCAGCGCGATCAGGCCGTTCGGTCCCAGCACCGCATAGGCGCCGAAGAACGCCATCACCGCCACCGCGAGGGCGGGGACGGCGGCACGCCGGAGCGTTTGCGAGAGGCGGTTGGACGGGCGAGGCATAACGCCAGCGATTCTCGCGAGTCGCCTCGCCCTTTGCAAGCCCTATCAGCGGTTCCGCAACACGTCCCGGCCCGCATAGCGCGACATGCCGCCCAATTCCTCCTCGATGCGGATCAGCTGGTTGTACTTCGCCAACCGGTCCGACCGCGCGAGGCTGCCGGTCTTGATCTGCCCGCAGTTGGTGGCGACCGCCAGATCGGCGATCGTCGAGTCCTCGGTTTCGCCCGACCGGTGCGACATCACCGCGGTATAGCCGGCGCGCTCGGCGACGCGGATCGCCTCCAGCGTCTCGGACAGGGTGCCGATCTGGTTGACCTTCACCAGCAGCGAGTTGGCGAGCCCCTGCCCGATCCCGTCGCGCAGGCGCTTCGGATTGGTGACGAACAGATCGTCGCCGACCAGCTGCACCTTCTTGCCGATCGCGTCGGTCAGCGCCTTCCAGCCCTCGAAATCGTCCTCGGCCATGCCGTCCTCGATCGAGAAGATCGGATAGCGCGCGGCGAGATCGGCGAGATATTCGGCCATCGCGCCCGGCTCGAGCGTCAGGTTCTCGCCGGAGATGACGTACTTGCCGTCCTTGAAGAATTCGGTCGCCGCGCAGTCGAGCGCCAGCATCACGTCGTCGCCCGGCGTGTAGCCCGCCCGCTCGATCGAGGTCATGATGAAGTCGAGCGCGTCGGTGGTGCTGGCGAGGTTGGGCGCGAACCCGCCCTCATCGCCGACCGCGGTCGCCAAGCCCTTTTCGCTCAACCCCTTCTTGAGCGTGTGGAAGATCTCCGAACCGCAGCGCACCGCCTCGGCCAGCGATTCCGCGCCGACCGGCACGATCATGAATTCCTGGAAGTCGATCGGGTTGTCGGCATGTTCGCCGCCGTTGATGATGTTCATCATCGGCACCGGCAGCACATGCGCCGCGACGCCGCCGACATAGCGGTACAGCGGCAGCCCGCGTGCGTCCGCCGCCGCCTTCGCCACCGCGAGGCTGACGCCGAGGATCGCGTTCGCGCCCAGCCGGCCCTTGTTCTCGGTGCCGTCCAGCTCGATCATCGTCTGGTCTATTTCGAGCTGGTCCTCGGCGTCGAGCCCGATGATCGCGTCGGCGATCTCGTCATTCACCGCCTCGACCGCATCGTCGACGCCCTTCCCGCCCCAGCGCGCCTTGTCGCCGTCGCGCTTCTCGACCGCCTCGTGCGCGCCGGTCGACGCCCCCGACGGGACCGCCGCGCGACCGAAGCTGCCGTCGTCGAGCAGCACGTCGACCTCGACGGTCGGGTTGCCGCGGCTGTCGATGATCTGGCGTCCGTGCAGGTCGATGATTGCGGTCACGAAACGATCCTCCTATTTTCTGCCGGCGCGGCAGGACATGGCGCCTCCTAGCGGTCGCCCGGCGATGCTGCAACGCGATGGAACCGGCGGCACGACCACCGGGTTGTTTGACCTCGACCAGGGAAGGATGAATCATGGCCGACGAGCAGGATCGCGACACGCTCCAGCATTCCACTCCGGCGGACGCCGCGCCGCCGCCCGCCGATGCGGCGTTCACGCCGGCAGAGCCGCTGAAGAACGCTGGCGTCGATTTCACGCCGGAAGACGCGAGTGCGACCGGGACCGCCAGCGGCAGCACGCTGGCCGACGCCAAGCAATCCGCGCGCGACTATGTCGCCAAGGGCCGTGAACAGGCCGCCGACAAGGCGCGCGGCCTCGCCGAGGACGGCAAGGCGAAGGCCACCGACGCCCTGACGCAGCTCTCGCAGATGCTCACCGACGCCGCCGGGCAGGTCGACGAGAAGCTCGGCGCGCAATACGGGCAATATGCCCGTTCGGCGGCGGATCGTGTGCAGGGCTTCTCCAGTGCGATCGACCAGAAGAGCGTCGAGGATCTGCTCGACGACGCGCGCGAGCTGGTCCGCAAGAGCCCCGAGGTCGCGGTCGGTCTGGCAGCCGGCGTCGGCTTCGTGCTGGCGCGGCTGATCGGTGCCGCCGTCGACCAGCGCGATGCCTGACGACATGGACGTGCGTGACCGCGTACTGCCGGATAGCATCCCGCAGCTGGTCACCCAGCTGGCGACCGACGCGCGCGAGGTCGCGAAGGCGGAGATCGCGCTGGCCAAGGCCAAGGCGCTCTTCGCGGTCACGCGGTACAAGGCCGCGGCGATCCGCTTCGCGATCGCAGGCGTGCTCGGGTTGGCCGCTTTGATCGCATTGCTGGTCGGCGCGATCCTGTCGCTGGCGACGCTGATCGGTCCCGGCTGGGCGACGCTGGCGGTGGTCGGCGTGGTGCTGGTGATCGCCGCGTTGCTGGCGCTGTCGGGCAAGTCGGCGCTCAACACGGGGCCACACGCATGACCGCCGCCGACGTGACGCTCGCCGAGGCGCGCGCCGCCGAGGCACGTCGCCGGCTCGACGGCACCGTCGAACGCTTGCAGACCGAACTCGAACCGCGCCGCCTCGCCCGCGTCGCGCTCGCCGAGGTGACCGGGGGTGGCGAACGCGCGGTGCGCGTCGGCACCGAGGTCGCGCGCCGCAATCCCGGCGTCGTCGCCGGCGGCGCGACCTTGCTGTTCGCGCTGGTGACCGGGCGACAGGTCGCGCGGCTGTTCGGCAGGAAGACGCGCCAGAAGCGCCTGCCCTCTCCAGAAGATACCGCCACACCCGCCGAAAGGATCGGATCATGACCGAACATACCCACGATGAGGACCAGCATGGCCGGTTGCGCGACGGCGTCGACCATGCGCGCGAGGCCGCCTCGAACGCGCTCGACACCGCGCGTCACCGCGCCAGCGATGCGGCGCACGCGACCGCCGAGACGCTCGAGTCGAACCCGCTCGGCGTGCTGGTCGGCGGGCTGGTGCTCGGCGCAGCGGTCGCCGCGGTGCTGCCGCGCAGCCAGCGCGAGAAGGACCTGCTCGCCGGCGTCGGCCGCAAGATCAACACCGCCGCCGTCGCCGCGCTCGCCGCCGCCAAGGACGCCGGGCGTGCGGAGCTGGATCAGCTCGGCCTGACCCCCAATGCCGCACGCGATCAGGCGAAGTCGCTCTTCCAGGGCGTGCTCAAGGCGGCCGGCACCGCCGGCTCCGCGGCGGCGCAGGCCGGCAGGGAACAGGTCAAGAGCGCGTCCTGACCCCTTCAAACGCGTCGCGCGCCGCGCTAGGGAAGGTCCAGGCCGACCGCCCGACCGCGGCGCCGATCGGGTGACGAGGGAGAGCCGCGGGGCAAGCGATCGTGCTGCCCGCGGCTTTTCCTTGTCCCGGTGGCGACGCGGGCGGGCGGCGCGGTGATGGTTCAATCCCAAGCGGGAGCGCGTGCATGAGCAAGCTTCACCTGGTGTTCGGCGGTCGTGTCAGCGATCCGCGCACCCTCGAATTCAGCGATTTGTCGTCGATCGACATCGTCGGCGTCTTCCCCGACTATGCCAGCGCCGAAAAGGCGTGGCGCGCCGCGGCGCAGCGCACCGTCGACGACGCCGAGATGAAATATGTGGTGGTCCACCTCCACCGCCTGCTCGAGCCCGACCTGCTCGCCAAGCCCGCCGCCTAATTCCCGCCGTCATCCCGGGCTTGACCCGGGATCCCGCTTCTTCCCTCCGTTAGCGAAGGAGCGGGACTCCGGATCAGGTCCGGGGCGAAGGACAGGTCAGAACAATTCGTCGAGCGCGTGATGCAGGGCACGCCGGGGCTCGTCGAACGTCTCCATCCCCAACTCGGTGAGAAACGCGTGCTGCGCGGCCGCGCCGAACCCGCCGAGATCGCGCCAGCCGATGAAGATGTCGCGATACGGATCGCCGACGCCCAGCCGGCCGACATCGATACAGCCCGCGATCGTCCCGTCCGCCGCGACGATCAGGTTGCCGAGCGAGAAGTCGCCGTGCACCACCACCGCGCCGCACGCATGACCGGCAAGCGCCTCGACTCGCCCGAGCACCCGCGCCGCGCTCCAGCCGCGATGTTCGTCATCAAAATCCTCGACATCGACGAGCCCGTCGGCGACCAGCCGCCGCACGACCGGCAGCCACGCCGCCACGCTCGAATCGAACGGGCAGTCGGCCGTCGGCAGCGCATGGAGCTGGCGGAGAAACCCCGCCATGCGCCGCGCTATCGGCACAGCGCGTGCCGCCCGGTCGCCCTTGATATAATCGCCTGCGGGCATGCCGACCAAAGCGGTGGTCAGGAGCCATGCCGCCTCCCGGTCGTCCACCGTCGCGACAACGACCGGGGCCGCGATCCGTCCGGTGAGCCACCGCAGCCGCGCCGCCTCATCGGCGACCAGCGGGCGCGTCACGCCGCGCCCAATTTTCAGGAACAGCGCCTTACCGTTGCCGGCGAAGCGAACGACCTCGGCGCCGGATTGCCCATCGGCGACCGGCACCGGACGACGATCGCCGACCTGCACGGCGATCGCGTCCGGCAGGTCCACGTCAGATGAACTCGATCTTCGACACCAGATAATAGCGATCGCCCGCCGGCACCGACACCTCGACCTCGTCGTCGAGGCTGCGCCCGATCAGCGCGCGGCCCAGCGGCGAATTGTAGCTGATCCGCCCGGTCTTGGCGTCGGCCTCGGTCTGGCCGACGATCTGATACTTCACCGGCTTGTCATCCTCGTCGAGCAACGTGACGGTCGCGCCGAACACGATCTTGTCGCCCGACAGGTCGCGCGGATCGATGATCTGCGCGCGGCTCAGCTTGTCCTCGATGTCGGCGATCGTCGCCTCGACCTGCCCCTGCCGCTCCTTGGCGGCGTGATATTCGGCGTTTTCCGACAGGTCGCCGTGCGCACGCGCTTCCTCGATCGCGTCGACGATCAACGGGCGCTCGGTCTTCAGCCGCTTCAGGTCGGCAGTCAGCTTTTCATAGCCTTCCTGCAACATCGGCATCTTCTCGACCGTCGCCATCGCCCTTGTCCTTCGTAAAAACGCGTCCCCGGAAGCGGCCCTCTCCCTGCGAAGGCCGCCCCCTACATCTGCACATGTGTCCGGGGATCAGTTGTGCGGCTGCGAATAATAGGATTGCAACGGCCGTACTTCAAGGTTGCGCGCGCCATCGCCGGTCACCGCGGCGTGGATCGCCTGCGCCGCCTGCACCGCCGCCGAGGCGGTGGTGAAATATGGCACCTTGCCGTTGACCGCCGAGGCGCGGATCGGCTGCGAGTCCTTGAGGCTCTGCCAGCCCTCGGTCGTGTTGAAGATCAACGCGATCGCGCCGTCCTTGATCCGGTCGACGATATGCGGACGGCCCTGCGCGACCTTGTTGACCGTTTCGACCGGCAGCCCGGCGCGTGACAGGTGATCGGCGGTGCCGGTCGTCGCGACGATCGTGAAGCCCGCGTCGACCAAAGCGCGCACCGCGGGAACGATCGCGTCCTTGTCGCCGGGCTTGACGCTGACGAACACCGCGCCGCTGGTCGGCAGCACGGTGCCCGCGCCGAGCTGCGACTTGGCGAAGGCGGTGGTGAAGTCGGGCGAGATGCCCATCACCTCGCCGGTGCTCTTCATCTCCGGCGACAGTACCGGGTCGATGCCCGGGAAGCGCGCGAACGGGAACACCGCTTCCTTGACCGCATAATAATCGATCTGCCGGTCGATCGTCGGCAGGTCGCGCAGTTTCTCGCCCGCCATCACGCGGCTGGCGAGCTTGGCGATCGGCGCGCCGATCGCCTTGGCGACGAACGGCACCGTGCGGCTGGCGCGCGGGTTGACCTCGATCAGATAGACCTGCCCGTCCTTGACCGCGAACTGGATGTTCATCAGCCCGACGACGTTGAGCCCGCGCGCCAGCGCATCCGTCTGCCGCTCGATCTCGGCGATGATCTCGGGCGGCAACGAATAGGGCGGGATCGAGCAGGCGCTGTCGCCCGAATGGACCCCGGCTTCCTCGATATGCTGGAGCACGCCCGCGACCACCACGTCCTCGCCGTCGCAGATCGCGTCGACGTCGACCTCGATCGCGTCGCGCAGATACTGGTCGATCAGCACCGGCGCGTCGCCCGACACCTGCACCGCGGTCTGGATATAGTCCTCCAGCTGCTGGTCGCTGTCGACAATCTCCATCGCGCGGCCGCCGAGCACGTAGCTCGGGCGCATCAGCACCGGATAGCCGATGCGGTTGGCGACGTTGAGCGCCTCGGCGCGGCTGCGCGCGATGCCGTTGGCGGGCTGGAGCAGCTTGAGCCGGTTGACCAGCGCCGCGAACCGCTCGCGGTCCTCGGCCAGATCGATCGCATCCGGGCTGGTGCCGAGGATCGGGATCCCCGCTTTCTCCAGCGCGCGCGCGAGGTTCAGCGGCGTCTGCCCGCCGAACTGCACGATCACCCCGACCAGCTCGCCCTTCGACTGTTCGACGTGCAGGATCTCCAGCACGTCCTCGGCGGTCAGCGGCTCGAAATAGAGCCGATCCGACGTATCATAGTCGGTGCTCACCGTCTCCGGATTGCAATTGACCATGATCGTCTCATAGCCCGCATCCGCCAGCGCGAAGCAGGCGTGGCAGCAGCAATAATCAAACTCGATCCCCTGCCCGATCCGGTTCGGTCCGCCGCCCAGGATCACGATCTTGCGACGATCCGACGGCTGCGCCTCGTTCTCGGGCTCGCCGAACGACGGCGCCTCATAGGTCGAGTACATGTACGGCGTCTTGGCGTCGAACTCGGCGGCGCAGGTGTCGATGCGCTTGAACACCGGCCGCACGCCCAGCTTCAGGCGATGCTCGCGCACTTCGTCCTCGGTGACGCCGCCGGTCATCGCCTTGACCGCCTCGTGGATCAGCCCCGATCCGCGCGCGATCCCGCGCTCCATGCCGCGCAAATTCGCCGATTGCAGCGCCAGCCACGCCAGCCGTTTGTCGCTGAAGCCCATCGCCTTCAGCCGGCGCATCCCCGCCGCCTCGATCGGCAGCCCGTCCTTCATCACCTCATTCTCGGCGGCGACGATCTCCGCCATCCGCTCGAGGAACCACGGATCGTATTTGGCGATCGCATTCACCTCGGCGACGGTGAAGCCCTCGCGCAACGCCTGCGCGGCGACCAGCAGCCGGTCGGGCGTCGGCGAGGCGAGCGCCGCCTCGATCTCCGCGCGCGGCGCGCCGACCAGCCGCTCGACATGGTTGAAGCCGGACAGGCCGGTTTCCAGCCCGCGCAGCGCCTTCTGCATCGATTCGTGGATGTTGCGGCCGATCGCCATCACCTCGCCGACCGACTTCATCGCGGTGCCCAGCACCGCCTCGGCGCCCTTGAACTTCTCGAACGCGAAGCGCGGGATCTTGGTGACGACATAGTCGATCGTCGGCTCGAAGCTCGCCGGGGTCGCGCCGGTGATGTCGTTCTCGATCTCGTCGAGCGTATAGCCGACCGCCAGCTTGGCGGCGACCTTGGCGATCGGGAAGCCGGTCGCCTTCGACGCCAGCGCCGACGAGCGCGACACGCGCGGGTTCATCTCGATCACGATCAGGCGGCCGTCCTTCGGATTGACCGCGAACTGCACGTTCGACCCGCCGGTCTCGACGCCGATCTCGCGCAGCACCGCGATGCTGGCGTTGCGCATGATCTGATATTCCTTGTCGGTCAGCGTCAGCGCCGGCGCGACGGTGATCGAGTCGCCCGTATGGACGCCCATCGGATCGACATTCTCGATCGAGCAGATGATGATGCAATTGTCCGCGCGGTCGCGGACCACCTCCATCTCATATTCCTTCCAGCCGAGCAGCGATTCCTCGATCAGCACCTCGGTGGTCGGCGAGGCGTCGAGCCCCTTGCGGACGATCTCGATGAATTCCTCGCGATTGTACGCGATCCCGCCGCCGGTGCCGCCGAGAGTGAAGCTCGGGCGGATGATCGCCGGCAGCCCGACCTTCTCCAGCCCCTCCAGCGCCTCCTTCTCGGTATGCGCGATATGGCTGCGCGCGCTTTCCAACCCGATCTTGTCCATCGCGTCGCGGAACTTGAGGCGATCCTCGGCCTTGTCGATCGCATCGGCGTCGGCGCCGATCATCGTCACGCCGAACTTCTCCAGCGTGCCGTCGCGGAACAGCGCCAGCGCGGTGTTGAGCGCGGTCTGTCCTCCCATCGTGGGAAGAACCGCGTCCGGACGCTCACGTTCGATGATGCGGGCGACAACTTCCGGGGTGATCGGCTCGACATAGGTCGCGTCGGCCAGCTCGGGATCGGTCATGATCGTCGCCGGGTTCGAATTGACCAGGACGATACGATAGCCCTCTTCCTTGAGCGCCTTGATCGCCTGCGTGCCCGAATAATCGAACTCGCACGCCTGCCCGATGATGATCGGGCCCGCGCCGATGACGAGGATGGAGGAGATGTCGGTGCGTTTGGGCATTAGTATCTCTTGTGCATGAGGCGGTCAGGCATCGCGAGCTCTCGGCGTATTGCTGTCGACAGCCTTCTAAGGCCATTTAGTCTCGGAGTTCGATCGATGTAATTTGCCAGTCTACGCAGACGGTCTGGAGTGAGTGCTAACGGCACCGAAAGCCTCAAAGCCCTAGGCGAGCGCTGCGCAACTTGAACAAACGCGATGCCATAATGTTCAGCTATGCGCTTCATGCCAGACCGACTTAAATTAGGGCCGAATCGCAGAGCTGGAACAACTCGCTTATTCGCCCTGAGATCGTGCGCAAAGTCAAAGCGACGAAACTTATATTTCGGTCGCCATGGCTTTGACCGAGCAATCACCGCAGCGCCCCCACGAACCGCTCGAACAGGTAGAAACTATCCTGCGGCCCCGGGCTCGCCTCGGGGTGGTATTGTACCGAGAACGCCGGCCGGTCGGTCAGTTCCAGCCCCGCGTTCGACCCGTCGAACAGCGACACATGCGTCTCGCGCGCGTTCGCGGGCAGCGAGTCGCGCTCGACCGCGAAGCCGTGGTTCATGCTGGTGATCTCGACCGCGCCGTCGTCGACGCGCTTGACCGGATGGTTCGCGCCGCGATGTCCCTGGAACATCTTCGTCGTCCGCGCACCCACCGCCAGCGCCAGCAACTGGTGCCCGAGGCAGATGCCGAACAGGGGCTTGCCGGTGTCGAGCAACTGCCGGATCACCGGCACCGCATATTCCCCGGTCGCCGCAGGATCGCCGGGGCCGTTCGACAGGAAGATGCCGTCCGGGTTGAGCGCCATGATCTCGTCGAACGTGGCATTCGCCGGTACGACCGATACCTTCGCACCCGCCTGAACGATGTTCCGGAAGATGTTGAATTTGCTACCATAGTCGATCGCGACGACATGCGGCCGCGCCGCGCTCTGTGCCCCGTCTGCGGCACCTTCGCCAACATCGAACCCGAAGCCGAGCTTCCAGATGCCGCCCGCCCAGGTCCCATGGGTCTCGCGGGTGACGTCCTTGGCGAGGTCCATCCCCTCCAGCCCCGGCCAGCCGCGCGCCATCTTGAGCAAGGCGTCGAGATCGAACTCCCCGGTCGGCGAATGCGCCACCACGCCGTTCGGCGCGCCGCCCGAGCGGATGCGCCGCGTCAGCGCGCGCGTGTCGACCCCGGCCAGCCCGATGCGCGTGTGGCGCTTCATCCAGCCGTCGAGATTCTCCATCGCACGGAAATTGCTCGGCGCGGTCGGGTCTTCGCGGACGATCATGCCCAGTGCGTGCGGATTGTCCGCCTCCACGTCGTCGGGGTTGGCGCCGACGTTGCCGATGTGCGGGAAGGTGAAGGTGATGATCTGCCCGGCGAAGGACGGATCGGTCATGATCTCCTGATAGCCGGTCATCGCGGTGTGGAAGCACACCTCGCCGACCGCGGCGCCCTCCGCGCCGAAGCCGCGCCCCCACGCGACCTCTCCATTGGCCAGAACGAGGACGCCGGTGGCGCCTTCGGGCATGGGGGCGTGCGGAAACTCAGGCTCGGCCATGATGGGCGGGCACTCCTTGAAAGGGTCGGCAATGTCGCTAAGCCCCGCCCGCTAGAGACGCATCGGCGATGCGTCAATCTGTTAAGGACGAGTAGATGATTCGCGACGACATCAAGGCAGCGCAGATCGCGGCGATGAAGGCCGGCGACAAGGAAGCGCGCGGCGCTATCGGCTTGATTCAGGCCGCGATCAAGAATCGCGACATCGAGGCGCGGACCGGCACCGCCCCGACCGACGATGACGCACTGGTGATCGAGGTCCTGCAGAAGATGGTGAAGCAGCGCCGCGAATCGATCGCGATGTACGAACAGGGTGGCCGCGCCGAACTCGCCGCCGCCGAGGCCGCCGAGGTCGCGGTGATCGAGCGCTTCCTCCCCGCGCAGATGAGCGAGGACGAGACCAGGGCGGCGATCGAGTCGATCAAGGCCGATCTCGGCGCGAGCGGCATGAAGGACATGGGTCGCGTGATGGCCGAACTGAAGGCGCGCCACGCCACGACGCTCGACATGAGCAAAGCGAGCGGGCTGGTGAAGGCGGCGTTGGCCTGATTTCGTAGAAGAAGAAGCTTTGTTCACGCGGAGGCGCGGAGGCGCAGAGAGGTGACGCCTGCCGCGCCGATCCGAGCCGCCTTGGCGGCTCTCAAGGCTCATCGTGGCAAGGGGAGATGCGCTGGCGCGCTGCGGAACCTCTCTGCGCCTCCGCGCCTCCGCGTGAACCAGATCTTCTTCTTAACTCCCGGCCTGAAACCGAACAGCCGTTGCCGATTTACCGCGGATCGGCCATAAGGGCCGGTATAATGCGAAGGTGAGTTTGACCCCCGCCTTCCTCGATGAGCTTCGCGCACGCACCTCGCTGACCGCGCTCGTGGGCAAGACGGTCAAGCTCACCCGCGCCGGTCGCGAGTCGAAAGGCTGCTGCCCGTTCCACGACGAGAAGACGCCCAGCTTCTACGTCAACGACGACAAGGGCTTCTATCACTGCTTCGGCTGCTCGGCGCATGGCGACGCGATTCGCTGGCTGACCGATCATCAGGGCCTGCCGTTCATGGATGCGGTGAAGGAACTCGCCGCCGCCGCCGGGATGGAGGTCCCCGCCCCCGACGCGCGCGCCGCGCAGCGTGCGGAGAAGGCGAAGTCGCTCCACGACGTCATGCAGGCCGCCGCCGACTGGTTCACCCAGCAACTCGGCGGGATTGACGGCGCGGAGGCACGCGCGCTGCTCGACCGGCGCGGGATCAAGGACGCGACGCGCAAGGCGTTCGGCTTCGGCTACGCCCCCGATGCGCGCGGGCGGCTGCGCACCGCGCTCAAGGACTTCGGCGACGACATGCTCGTCGAGGCCGGGCTGCTGATCCAGGTCGAGGGCAAGGAGCCCTATGACCGGTTCCGCGGCCGGCTGATGATCCCGATCCGCGACCCGCGCGGGCGCGTGATCGCGTTCGGCGGGCGGATCATCGGCGAGGGCGAGCCGAAATATCTGAATTCACCCGACACCCCGCTCTTCGACAAGGGCCGCACGCTCTACAATCTCGATCGCGCGTTGCCCGCCGCGCGCAAGACCGCGCGGCTGTTCGTGGTCGAGGGCTATATGGACGCGATCGCGCTCGCGCAGGGCGGGATCGGCGAGACCGTCGCCCCGCTCGGCACCGCGCTGACCGAGCAACAGCTCGAACGGTTGTGGCGCGTGGTCGACGTGCCGATGCTGTGCTTCGACGGCGACAAGCCCGGGCAGAAGGCCGCGATCCGCGCCGCGCACCGCGCGCTGCCGCTGCTCGCGCCCGGCCGCAGCCTCGGCTTCGCGACGCTGCCGGAAGGACAGGATCCGGACGACCTGATGCGCGCCAAGGGCGCACAGGGGTTCGAGGCGCTGGTGCGCGAGGTGGAGCCGCTCGCCGATCGGCTGTGGAAGCACGAACTCGCCGCCGAACCGCTCGACACGCCCGAACAGCGCGCCGGGCTGAGAAAGCGGCTGAACGATCTCGCCGAGACGATCGCCGATCCGTCGGTGAAGGCGGAATACAAGGCCGAGTTCCGCAACCGCTTCGACGAGCGGTTCGCGCGCCAGCGGCAGCCGTTCCAGCAGCGCCAGCCTTTCTATCCGATGGGGCAGCGCAAGCCCGGCCAGAAATGGTCGCCGCCCCCGCCCCCCGTCACCGAGGACGCCAGGAAGGTCGGTGCCGCCGGCAACATCGACCGCGTGCTCGCCAAGGCGGTGCTTGCGGGGCTGATCCGCCACCCTGCGGAGATCGCGCGCCACATGGAAGTGCTAGGCAGCCTCAAGCTCGCCGACGGCGCGCTCGGACGCTTGTTCGAGGCGGTGGTCGACGTCGCGCTGGAGGACCGCCGCGCCGCGCCGCTTGATAGCGGCGGGCTCGTCACCATATTGGCGCGATCCGGTTTCGAGGCGATCGCCCATGATCTTCTGAGAGCCGATACGATGCCCTATTCGTTCACCCGGGCCGGTGGCGACGAGAAGCAGGCGCGCGAGGACCTCGACGAGGCGATCGCGGTGCTGATCGCGCGGCCGGAGGTGGATGCGGCGCTCGCGGAGGCGACCTCGGCGATGCAGACGCATTTCACCGCCGAGGCGTTCGAACGACAGGTGGCATTGGTGAACGAACAGCGCGCGCTCGACGAGCGGCTTGCAAATCTGGTGCAGGCAAACGAAGACGCCCGCGCGCTTGGACCCGAGGACGATTGATGGCGAAGATGAACGGTGGCGGTGCTGACGAAGGCGCGGAAGTGGCCGATGCTCCGCTGATCGACCTGAACGACGCGAACATCAAGAAGCTGATCGCCCGCGCCAAGAAGCGCGGCTACATCACCTACGACCAGCTCAACGAAGCGCTCCCGCAGGATCAGATGTCCTCCGACCAGCTCGAGGACGTGATGTCGGCGCTCAACGAGATGGGCGTCAACATCGTCGAGAACGAGGAAGCGGGCGAGGACGGCGAGACCGAGGAGCGCGCCGACGACGAGGAGCAGGAGGCGGTCGACGGTGAGTCCGACGGCTCCGCCCCCGCGGTCGAGAAGAAGAAGGAGACGGTCGATCGCACCGACGATCCCGTCCGCATGTACCTGCGCGAGATGGGAGCGGTCGAGCTGCTGTCGCGCGAGGGCGAGATCGCGATCGCCAAGCGCATCGAGGCCGGCCGCGACACGATGATCCTCGGGCTGTGCGAAAGCCCGATCACCTTCAACGCGATCATCGACTGGTCGACCGCGCTCAACGAAGGCACGATGCAGCTGCGCGAGATCGTCGATCTCGACGCGATGCTGTCGAAGGGACCGTCGGCCGAGCAGGTCGAGGGCGCCGAGGACGATTCGGGCGAGATCAGCGCCTCGAACGCCGGGCCGCAGTTCAAGGAAGAGGACGAGCCCGAGGAAGCGCCCGCCGACGACGATGACGACATGACCGAGCGTCGTGCGCCGCGTCCCTCCGACGAGGAAGAGGAAGACAACACCCTCAGCCTCGCGCAGATGGAGGAGACGCTCAAGCCGCAGGCGCTGGAGAAGTTCGCCAACATCACCGCCATCTACCGCAAGTTCTCCAAGATGCAGGAGAGCCGGCTGGAGGCGATGAGCGGCGGGATCGAGCTGTCGGCCGCCGAGGAGCGCAAGTACCAGAAGCTGCGCGAGGACCTCACCGCCGAGGTCGAGAGCGTCCAGTTCCACCAGACCAAGATCGAATATCTGGTCGACCAGCTCTACAGCTACAACCGCCGGCTGACGACGCTGGGCGGGCAGATGCTGCGCCTCGCCGAGCGCCACAAGGTCAACCGCAAGGACTTCCTCGAGCGCTACATGGGGCACGAGCTGGACGAGGGCTTCCTCGCCTCGGTCACCGGGCTCGACAAGAAGTGGACGGCGTTCGCGACCAACGAGGTCGCGGCGGTCGATCGCATCCGGACCGAGATCAGCGAGATCTCGCAGCAGACCGGCATGGCGCTCAGCGAGTTCCGCCGCATCGTCAACATGGTCCAGAAGGCGGAGCGCGAGGCGCGCATCGCCAAGAAGGAGATGGTCGAGGCGAACCTGCGGCTCGTGATCTCGATCGCCAAGAAATACACCAACCGCGGTTTGCAGTTCCTGGATCTGATCCAGGAAGGCAACATCGGGCTGATGAAGGCGGTCGACAAGTTCGAGTATCGGCGCGGCTACAAGTTCTCGACCTATGCGACCTGGTGGATCCGCCAGGCGATCACGCGCTCGATTGCGGATCAGGCGCGCACGATCCGCATCCCGGTCCACATGATCGAGACGATCAACAAGCTGGTCCGCACCAGCCGCCAGTTCCTGCACGAGCAGGGCCGCGAACCGACCCCGGAGGAGATGGCCGAGCGCCTCTCAATGCCGCTGGAGAAGGTCCGCAAGGTGATGAAGATCGCCAAGGAGCCGATCAGCCTCGAAACGCCGATCGGCGACGAGGAGGACAGCCATCTGGGCGACTTCATCGAGGACAAGAACGCGGTGATCCCGGTCGACGCCGCGATCCAGGCGAACCTCAAGGAGACCGTCACCCGCGTGCTGGCCAGCCTGACGCCGCGTGAAGAACGCGTGCTGCGGATGCGCTTCGGGATCGGCATGAACACCGATCACACGCTGGAAGAGGTCGGGCAGCAATTCTCGGTCACGCGCGAGCGGATCCGCCAGATCGAGGCCAAGGCGCTGCGCAAGCTCAAGCATCCGTCGCGCAGCCGCAAGATGCGCAGCTTCCTCGACCAGTAAGCGATCGGAGAGCGGGCGGCCCCGCTCTCCCGCATGTCGATCCGGGTCAGTCGGTGCCGGTCGGCGGGGTGAATCTCGGCCCTGTAAACCGCGCCTTTACATACCCGCATTATGATCGCCGTCGACCGCCCTGCCGCTACTGGCCGGCGGGCGCTATCGAGCGGAGGAATGCGTGACCATCGCCATCGACAAGCGGCCGCAGGGCTGCGCCGGGACGATCCTTGCGATGATCGCGAGCGACGGCACCGCCGCCGCCCCGCACGCCCGCGCGCTGACCCAGCCCGACGCCACGTTGCGCGACATCGCCGATGCCGTTCACGCGCTGTGCGTGTTGCACGGCGCCTTTCCGGGGATCGTCGACCATGCCAGCAACGGCTGCACCGATCCGCTCGCGCGTGACTGGCTGGGGCAGGCCGCCGCGGCGATCAGCGGGGAGCGCGCGCTGCTCGTCCGCCTGACCGCCGCGGTCGGTCCGCTGCCCTCCACCCCCGGTCAGGCCGCGTCGCAAACGGCGATCCTCGGTCAGCGCAACGCCCTGGAAATGCTGTCCCGTTCCGACCGCGCCGGCTGTGCGACCGGGACCGCGCTCGCCTTCGTGCTCGACTGGGTCGCGGTACGCGGCGTGCTGGACAGCTGCGCGCGACGCATGGCGCTGCCGGTCGGCGATCCGTTCACCGCCGCCGCCAGCCAGGCGATCGCCCTGCTCAAGGTCATCGAGGCGAGCGCGTCGGTCGAACGCGCGATGGCGTTCGGCGCGCAGCAGATGCTCGCGCAGCATCGCGGCCTGTGGCAGTTGCTGGAGGCCCGCGCCGCCGCGCGCCACGCCATGTAACGCTTCCCCATTGCGCGCCCGATCGCGCGCGCTATTCCATACCCGATCTTCGATGAGGAACGGGTTGGGCGATGCAGCGCTTCGAGGGCACGCAGGATTATGTCGCGACCGACGATTTGAAAGTCGCGGTCAACGCCGCGGTGGCGCTGCGCCGGCCGCTGCTGGTCAAAGGAGAGCCGGGCACCGGCAAGACGGTGCTGGCGCAGGAGATCGCACGCGCAATCGGGGCCGAGCTGATCGAGTGGAACGTCAAGTCGACCACCAAGGCGCAGCAAGGGCTCTACGAATATGACGCGGTCGCGCGTCTGCGCGACGGACAATTGGGTGATCCGCGCGTCCACGACATCGCCAATTACATCCGTCGCGGCAAATTGTGGGAAGCGTTCACCCGCCCCACCCCGCCGGTGCTGCTGATCGACGAGATCGACAAGGCCGATATCGAATTTCCGAACGACCTGTTGCAGGAACTCGATCGGATGGAGTTCCACGTCTACGAAACCGGCGAGACGGTGCGCGCCGCGCAGCGTCCGATCGTCATCATCACCTCGAACAATGAGAAAGAGCTGCCCGACGCGTTCCTGCGTCGCTGCTTCTTCCATTATATCCGCTTTCCCGATCGAGAGACGATGCAGGCGATCGTCGACGTCCACTTCCCAGGCATCCAGAAACTGCTGGTCGGCCGTGCGCTCGACCTGTTCTACGAGGTTCGCGAGGTACCCGGTCTCAAGAAGAAGCCATCGACCAGCGAATTGCTCGACTGGCTCAAGCTGCTGCTCCACGAGGACATGCCGCTCGACGTGCTTCAGAACCGCGACCCGACCAAGGCGATCCCGCCGCTCCACGGCGCGCTGCTCAAGAACGAGCAGGACGTGATGCTGTTCGAGCGGCTGGCGTTCATGGCGCGCCGGGCTCCACGCGGCTGATGTTCCTCGCGTTCCTCGACCAGCTGCGCGCCGCCGGCATCCCGGCGGGGATGAAGGAGCATCTGCTGCTGCTCGAGGCGCTGCAGGCGGAGGTGATCGAGCGCAGCCCCGAGCAATTCTACCATTTGTCGCGCGCGATCTACGTCAAGGACGAGGGGCTATACGATCGCTTCGACCGCGTGTTCGCGCAGGTGTTCAACGGGCTGGAGACCAGCTTCGCCGAGGCCGGCGCGGCGATCCCGGAAGACTGGCTCAAGGCGATCGCCGAACGCTATCTGACACCCGAGGAGATGGCGAAGATCGCGGCGCTCGGCTCATGGGACGAGATCATGGACACGCTCCGCCAGCGGCTGGAGGAGCAGCACGCGCGGCATCAGGGCGGGTCGAAATGGATCGGCACCGGCGGCACCAGCCCGTTCGGCAATGGCGGCTACAATCCCGCCGGGGTGCGGATCGGCGGCGAGTCACGCCACCGCCGTGCGATCAAGGTCTGGGAACAGCGCGAGTTTCGCGACCTCGACAACAGCCGCGAACTGGGCACGCGCAACATCAAGGTCGCGTTGCGCCGTCTGCGCCGCTTCGCGCGCGACGGCGCGGCCGACGAGCTGGACATGGACGCGACGATCGCCGGCACCGCGCGCCGCGGCTGGCTCGACGTGATGATGCGCCCCGAACGGCGCAATGCGGTCAAGCTGTTGCTCTTCCTCGACGTCGGTGGGTCGATGGATCCCTATATCCGGCTGTGCGAGGAGCTGTTCTCGGCCGCCACCGCCGAATTCCGCCACCTCGAATTCTTCTACTTTCACAATTGCCCCTATGAGGGTGTGTGGAAGGACAATCGTCGCCGCTTCCAGGAGCGCACGCCGCTTTGGGACGTGCTCCACCGCTTCGGGCACGACCACAAGCTGGTGCTGGTCGGCGATGCGTCGATGAGCCCGTATGAGATCACGCAGGCAGGCGGATCGGTCGAGCATATGAACGACGAGCCCGGCGCGGTGTGGATGCAGCGACTGACCGCCACCTATCCGGCTGCGGCGTGGCTCAACCCGCTGCCGGAAGCGCATTGGGATTACACCGCCTCGGTCGCGATGATCCGGGAGCTGATGGGCGGGCGCATGTATCCGCTGACGCTCGACGGACTGGATGAGGCGATGCGCGAGCTGACCCGCAAGCGCTGAACGGTTGCGCTCCGCGCACCCACGATCGCGCAAGTTGCAATTGCTGCATCACGCTTCCTTCACCAAATGGCCGGCATACGCTGCACCGCAGCAAACAAGCATATCGTGAGGCCGTGATGCTCTACCTCGTCTATCTGATCGCCCAATATCGCAATCAGGCGCGCGCGCGCGCCGAGGCCGCCAACGACACCGACGTCCGTCGCGCTGCCTGAGCCGCGACCGCGCGGCGCCTATTTGGCGGCGCTGCGCACATAGGGCGTGAAGTTGCCGAGCAGCAGCGACGCCTTGGGAATGCGTGACATGCGGTTGAGCGGCCGCACCTGGTCGTTGCGGCACAATTGCCCGCCGAACGGCTCGGTGATGACGATGTCGTCGTCATCCAGCGTTTCCGCGCGCGCCTGCGGCACGTTCACATAGATGCGCGAGCCGATCCGCCACGCGAGCGCCCGCTGCGAAATGATCTGCACCGAGTTGCTGTCGGTCGGGCTGACCGGGATACAGCGCACCGGCGCCTCCGCCACCCGCCCCTTGAGCAGGCGGGCGAGATCCGCATCGGGGCTCGACCGCGCGGCCTGCGCGGGAACGGCAAGGGCGGCGACCAGCGCCGCGGCGACGATCAGGTTCTTCATGGACACTCTCCTGCCATATCCACGCTGAACCGGCGCTGACCCCATGTCGATCCACGGCTGATCTGAAGCAAGCGGATGACCCGGAACGGCGGAGGGGCGCGGCCCGTTCGTGCGGCCTATGGACGCTTCCCGCTGATGCCCGCCGTCGCCCCGGCCGCCCCGCTTTCCGTCGCCGAACAGGCCGCGATGCTCGCCGAACTGCTGGCGAAGCAGAACCTCATCGTCGCGCTTGCCGACGACGTCCGCGCCGCCGCGGTGGCGCAGGCGCTGGAGGCGGCGATGCCGAGCGCGGCGGTGCTGTTCTGCCCCGGCAGCGACGCGCTGCCCGGCGAGGACGCGCCCCCCTCCCCTGCCAACGTCGGGCAGCGCGTCTCCGCCCTGCGCCGCGCCCGCCGCCTCGGCGCGGAACAGCGCCCGCCGCGGATCGCGCTCGTCACCACCGGCGAGGCGCTGGCACGCGCCTATCCCGGCCCCGCCGCGTTCGACTCGGTGCCGCCGACGATCCGGCACGGCGCGGCGCTCGACCTCGCCGCGCTGTTCGCTGAACTCGAAGAGCTCGGCTATGTCAGCGACGAACGCGTCGACGAGCCCGGCGAAGTCGCGCTGCGCGGGCAGGTGCTCGACGTCTTCCCGGCCGACGCCGCCCTGCCGCTGCGCGTCGAGGTCGCCGACGGAGAGGTGGTCACGCTGCGCTGCTACGATCCCGCCGACCAGCGCTCGATCGACGATGTCGCCGAGCGCGAGCTCGGCCGCGTCGCCGAACCCGCGCCCGGCGACGACCGCACCACCCTGCTCGACCATCTGCCCGATGCGACGGTCGTGATCGACGAGGCTGCCGACGACCGCCGCCGCCGCTTCCTCACGCTCGTCGCCGATGCGACCCGCCGCGCGCCCAAGCGCGCCGCGCGCGACGTGATCGACGATGCGGCGTGGCAAAAGGTGCTGGCCACCCGCGAGCGGCAGACGCTGGCGCGCGAGGGCGAGCCGCCGCCGCGCTTCGCCGAGCACAAGGCGCCGCTGCGTGCCTTCGCCAAAGTGGCGAAGGAGGCCCGTACGGCCGGCGAGCGCGTCGTGCTGCTCGGCAGCGCGCGCGACCTGCGGTTTCTGCGCGCGCGGGTCGCCAAGGCGCTGGGCGACGAACCTGTCGCGGTCGACGCCTGGGTCAAGGTCGCCAAGGCGAAGCGCGGTGCCCTGCTGGCACTCGAATGGGCCGCCGATCGCGGCTTTCGCCGCAACGGCGTGCTCGCGATCGCCGCCGCCGATTTGCTCGGCAGCCGCGCCGAACGTGAGCAGCGCGCCGGGGCGCCGACCGATGCCGGCCTGCTCGACTTTGGCGAGATCAGGATCGGCGATGTCGTCGTCCACGAGGATCACGGGATCGGCGTCGTCGCCGGGCTGGAGCAACTCCCCGACGAGGGCGGCGACGCGATCAAGCTGACCTATGCGCAGGATGGCGTGCGGCTGGTGCCGGTCGGCGAGGCCGATCGCATCTGGCGGTACGGCGCGGAGGCGGATGCGGTGACGCTCGACCGGCTCGACGGATCGAGCTGGCAGAAGCGACGCGGCGAGATCGACGCCGCGATCGCGCAGAGCGCGCGTGACCTGACCGCGCTCGCCGAAGAACGCGCCGCGCGCGATGCGCCGGTGCTCGACCCCGATCCCGCCGCCTACGAGCGCTTCGCGGCCGGTTTCGCCTTCACCGAAACCGCCGACCAGGCCAAGGCGATCGCCGCGGTCCGCGCCGACCTTGCCGCCGGGCGCCCGATGGATCGGCTGGTGATCGGCGATGTCGGCTATGGCAAGACCGAGGTCGCGCTGCGCGCCGCCGCACTGGCTGTACTGGCGGGGAAGCAGGTGGCGATCGCCGCGCCGACCACCGTGCTCGCGCGCCAGCATCTCGACACCTTCACCGCGCGCTTCGAAGGCAGCGGCATCGCGGTCGCAGGGCTGTCCCGGCTGTCGAGTGCCGCCGCGAAGAAGCGCGTCAGGGCCGGGCTGGCCGATGGCGCGATCCAGATCGTCGTCGGGACGGGCGCGGTCGCCGGCAAGGGTGTCACCTACCAGGATCTTGCGCTGGTCGTCATCGACGAGGAACAGCGCTTCGGCGCGGTCGACAAGGACAAGCTGCGCGGGTTGTCCGCCGGGCACGTCCTGACGCTGTCGGCGACGCCGATCCCGCGGACGCTGCAGTCGGCGCTGGTCGGGCTGCAGCAATTGTCGATCATCGCCACGCCCCCTGCCCGGCGCCAGCCGATCCGCACCGCGGTCGGCAGCTTCAATCCCGAGACGCTGCGCGCCGCACTGTTGCGCGAGAAGAGCCGTGGCGGGCAGAGCTTCGTCGTCGTGCCCCGTATCGCCGACATGGCGCCGCTTGCCGAACAGCTCGCCAAGCTCGTGCCCGATCTCGAGGTCATCGAGGCGCATGGCAAATTGCCTGCTGACGATCTCGACGCGGCGATGGTGCGGTTCGGGCGTGGCGAGGGCGACGTGCTGCTCGCGACCAACATTATCGAGGCCGGGCTCGACGTGCCGCGCGCCAATACGATGGTGATCGCGCACGCCGACCGCTTCGGCCTGTCGCAGCTCCACCAGCTGCGCGGGCGGGTCGGACGCGGCAGCCGGCGCGGGCAGGTGCTGCTGTTCACCGATCCCGACCACGCGATCGCGCCGCGCACGCTCAAGCGGCTGCGGACGCTGGAGGCGTTCGACCGGCTCGGCGCCGGCTTCGCGATCAGCGCGCGCGACCTCGACATGCGCGGTGCCGGCGACCTGCTCGGCGAGACGCAGGCCGGGCATATGAAGCTGATCGGGATCGATCTTTACCAGCAATTGCTCGAAGGCGCGCTGCGTCGTGCGCGCGGCGAGGAGGTCGAGCGCTGGACCCCGGAACTGCACCTGGGGATCGAGGGGCGGCTGCCCGAGACGTGGATTCCCGACGAGGAACTCCGGGTGACGATCTACGCCCGGCTGGCGCGGATCACCGAGGCGGCGGCGCTCGACGCGCTGGAGGAGGAACTGGAGGACCGGTTCGGCGCGCTGCCCGACGCGGCGCGCACGCTGCTGGCGACCGCGCGGCTGCGGGTCGATGCGCGCGCGGCGGGGATCGCCAAGGTCAGCGCGGGGCCGGCGGCGGTGGCGCTGGAGCCGCACAACGGCAATGCGATCGACGCGGCGGCGTTCGGGCTGGAGCAGAAGGAACGGCGCTTCCTGCTGCGCGAGCGGATCGACGATCCGTTCGCCCGGCTGGAGCGCGCGGGCGAGCTGGTGCGCGAGATGGCCGAGGCGTGAGCGCGCCGATGTTGGCGAAGGTGGCGCAGAACGGCGGGTGAAGCGCGATCGGTGCAGCTGGGCTGTCCGCGGACGCTCTTATGATAGCGGTTGTTGGAGGGTGTAGGACATGGCCGTCGTCCCGGACGTGATCCGGGACCCCGCTTCCTTCTTTCGACCGGTGAGAAGAAGCGGGGCCCCGGATCAAGTCCGGGGCGACGGCATGGTCATCAGAAGCGCACGCGGCCGCCGAGCGAAAGGACCACCGCGCGGGCATCCTCCAGTCGGCCGTTGACTAGGATCGGCGTCTGTACCGGCGTGCCGACATAGGCGGCGGTGGTGCGGTCGATCGTCGTGTCGGCGAAGTCGACGTAATTGGCCGCGGCATCCAGCGAGAAGTGCGGCGTCACGTCGAACGACGCACCCAGCGCGTAATTCCAGCGGTTCGCATCGGGCACGCGCGCGTCACGCTCGCCGTCGCGGGTCGGAGTCAGCGTGCGCTGCGCACCGCCGCGCACCGTCAGCCGCGGCGTCACGGCATAGTCGACGCCCGCGGCATAGCTCCAGATGCTGCGATAATTCTCGGGCAGCGCGGTGTTGAGCGGCGCGCCGAGCCGGATCGCGTCGAACTTCTCCCAGGTCGAACGGATCGTCTGCGCGTTGAGCGTCAGCCGGTCGGTGGCGCGGAAACGGCCGCCGACCATGATCTGCGCCGGCGTGTAGAAGCTCGCCTCGACCCCGTTGAGGACGCGGTTCTGTCCGGCGAGCGGGCCGAGCAGCCCGCTGACGGTCAGGTCGCCCTTGAGCGTGTGCTTGATCGCCGACTTGTAGCTGACGCCGACCGTCGCCCAGTCGTTGTGCATCTGGAAGCCCGCGCTCCAGCCCACATCCCAGCCGTCGCCCTTCAGCGTCTGGGCGCCGTCGGGAAGCGTCGCCGAAAGGTTGGGCAATGCGTTGCCGAGGCTGGCGTCGACGTGCTCGACATTGGCGGCGCCGCCGACGCGCAGCCAGTCGGTGACCGCGACCGCGACCGACGGCTGGATGTCGAAGGTGCGCAGATAGGTACGGTCGGCGCTGTAGCGGGCCCAGCTGTCGCTGCTGTAATTGGTCGTGAAGCTATATGGCGAGGTCACCGCGAGGCCGACCGCGAGCCGGTCGCCCAGCGGCACCGCCACCGCGCCCGACGGCAGCACGCCCTTGTTGATCGGGTCGCGCGACGTCGACGAACCGCCGACCGGCGCGAAGGTGCCGCCCGGACGGCGGATCACGGTGCCATTGTCGACCACATCACCCTTGGGGAGGATCACCGACGCGCTGACCGTCGCCTCCGCCTTTTCGATCCCGGCGATCGCCGCCGGGTTCCACCACAGGGACGCCGCGCCGGTGTCGGCGGTCTCGCCCGAGAAGGCGCGGCCGGCGCCGCGCGCCGCCTGCTCCTGAAGGTAGAAAGCCTGCGCGTGCGCGGCGCCGGCCAGCGCGGACGAACCGGCCAGCACGGCGAGCGAGCCGATGATGCGGTGACGGGTGTTCATGGCGATCCTCATGTCTTTTTGTGTCTGGGCCCGGTGTTCCTGCGTCCCGTCTCGTTGAACGCAGGATGAACTTCCGCCCCGCCCGGGCCGACGGGGATGGAGGTGGGTCAATTGCGCAACGGTTTGCCGGTCATCAACATGCTTTCGACACGCGCATGGGTGCGCTCGTCGTGGGCGCTTTCCATGAACGCCGCGCGCTCCAGATCGAGCAACTGCTGCTCGGTGACGGTGTCGACCAGATCGGCCTCGCCCCCGGTCAGCACGTTGGCAAGCCGCCCCGCGACCACTTCGTCATAGGCGGTGGCCATGCCCTTCCTCCGGAAGTCGGCGACCGCGCCCGCCAGCCCGGTGCGCCCGCTTGCCCCCGGCAGACGGAACGTCGGCGGCTCCGGCGGGGTATAGCCATCGACCAGCGACAGCGCCTTCGCCTTGGCATCGGCCAGCAGGCGGTCGCGGTTCATCGTGATCCCGTCGGTCGGGCGCAGGAACGCCATCTCCCTGGCCTGCGCCGCCGATCGAGAGACTTGCGCGGTGGAGATCAGCTCGAACGCCTTCATGACCGCGGGCATCGGGCCGCGCGGCATCCCCTTCGACCTGGCCAATCGGTCGAGCAATTCGCCATGCCCGCC
>CAJYLV010000060.1 GCA_913776255.1 uncultured Sphingomonas sp.
CGTCATGAGGGCGCTCGGGTCGGCTCGCCCTCTGGCGCGCGGCAACGGACTGAGGACTGACCATGAACCTGATCCAGACGCTCGAAGCCGAGCAGATCGCCAAGTTCAACGAAACCAAGAAGATCCCCGAGTTCCGCCCCGGCGATACGCTGAAGGTCGGCGTGAAGGTGGTCGAGGGTGAGCGCACCCGCGTCCAGAATTACGAGGGCGTGTGCATCGCACGCTCGAACAAAGGCATGGGCTCGTCGTTCACCGTCCGCAAGATCAGCTTCGGCGAGGGCGTGGAGCGCGTCTTCCCGCTGTATTCGCCGAACGTCGATTCGATCGAGGTGGTGCGCAAGGGCGCGGTGCGTCGTGCCAAGCTGTATTACCTGCGTGGCCGCACCGGCAAGTCGGCGCGTATCGCCGAGCGTCGCGACACGCGTCCGGCCGCTGCGGCCGAGTAATCGGCGCGGCCCCGTCGGGGTTTTGCGAAGCGGCGTGGCGGGCGACCGCCGCGCCTCTTTTCGTTTGCGGGGTTAAGCCGCTGTCCCGATCTCAGGACGCATTGTCGGATTGGAACCTGGACAGGGGCTGTTCGTCGCCCCGGACTTGATCCGGGGCCCCGCTTCTTCCGAGCGACGGACGTAAGAAGAAGCGGGATCCCGGATCAAGTCCGGGATGACGAGAAGAGGCAGGCGCTTCGTCCGCCTAGTCGTTCGCGATCCGCGTCGCGGCGGCGACCGCGCCGATCAGGCCGAGACGGACCGCGATCGGGAGCAACGGCGCGATCATCGGCGGGCGTTCGGCCAGCGCGCGGATCGCCCCCGCGAATGTGACGGGGCGGGCGGTCTGGCGCGCGAAGCGGGTCTGCCATGCCGACGACGGCTCGCCCGCCCGCCACGCTTGTGCCGCCGATACGCCGCTCGTCAGCGCGATCCCCATGCCTTCGCCGGCCAGCGACGGAATCACCGCGGCCTGATCGCCGAGCCGGTAGCAGCCGTCGGACCCTGCGCGCGCCCGCCAGCCATAGGGCACGTTGGCGATCGCCTCGATCGGCGCCGCGTCCCCGCCCAGCCGATCGGCGAAGGTCGGCATCTCCGCCGCCAGCGCGGTGAGCAGCGCGTCGGGGCTGCCGGCCTCGGTCAGCCGCGAGCGGCGGATCGCGAGGCAGATGTTGGCGCTGCCATCCTCCTGCAACACGACGCCGGCATAGCCGCGGTCGAACAGGTGCAGCTCGATCGCGTCCCCGACAAGGCGCGCGACCTCGGCACCGCGGCGGCGGGTACGCAGGCCGAGCGTCGGATCGGCCCCGCGCGCCGCGGCCGGGCGGGCCGAGCCGCGGACATCGTGCTTGCCGCTGGCGAGGAACAGCGCGTCGCTCGCCAGCCACGCGCCGTCGCCGGTGCGGATCGCGCCGTCCTCGTTCGCGCGCGCGACGACGCCGCGTTCGACGGCGGCGCCGCTGGCCGTCGCCTGATCGAGCAACAACGCGTCGAGACGCGCGCGCGACACGCCGATCGCGGGGGCGGGCAGCGCCGTCTCCACCACCCGGTCGCGCGCGAAGAGGCGCACCCGCGTCACCCGCGCATGGTTAAGGGCATCGGCCGCGATACCGAGCCGTGCGAGCGTCTCGAGCGTCCGCCAGCTCAGGAACCCGCCGCACAGCGCGTCACCGGTTTCGCGCGTCCGTTCGATCACCAGCGGTCGCGCTCCGCTGCACGCCAGCGTGATCGCCGCGGCGCTGCCCGCCGGCCCGCCGCCGAGGATCAGCGGCTCGCGACGCATAGCCGGAACGGAAAGGCCCGGAACACGCGGGCGTCGCTGACCCCGGCCGCGTGCAACAGCAGCGGCCACTCCTCCGGGCGATAGCTGCGCGCGATCGACAGCCGCCCGTCGTGCCGCACGATGCGGTGCCAGCGGAACAATCCGGCGAGCAGCGGCCAGCCATGATAGGCGAAGCCGTGCCGGTGCAGGTCGTTGACCAGCCAGCCGACCCGCGCCTCGTTCGCCATGAAGCGCAGGAAGGCGACCAGCTGCGGCTGCGTCATATGGTGCGCGACGAGGCTGGAGATCACGAAATCCCAGCCGTCGCCGGCAAGATCGGCATAGTCGCCGGTCCGCCAGTCGATCGACAGATCGGCCGGCGTATGCGCGCGCGCCGCGATTTCGCTGCGCGGGTTGAGGTCGATACCGACCAGCTCGAAACCGACGCCGCGGCGTCCTCCCCAGCGCGCGATCCGTCGCAGCATGTCGCCGTCGCCATAGCCGACATCGAGCAGCCGGTAGCGCGCGCCCGGCCGCGTCAGCCGGGCGAGGAACGCCAGCGTCGGCCGCGCCGCCATCGTCACGACATTGACCCGCGCGAGATCGGCGACCACCGCGGCATAATAGTCCGCCGGCAGGTCGTCGGCGTCCATCAGCTCCTCGGCGGTGGCGCGCTGGTCGAGCATCACGCCGCGCTCGCGAACGCCAGCCCTTCGGCGGCGAGGCCGGGGCCGAAGGCGAGCGCGACGCCGTGCTCGACCCGCGGACCCGCCAGCACCCGCGCCAGCACGAACATCAATGTCGCTGACGACATGTTGCCGTTGGCGGCGAGCACCGCGCGCGACTCCGCCAAGGCGTCGGCCGGCAGCGCCAGCGCGTGCTCGACCGCGTCGAGGATCGAGCGTCCCCCGGCATGGACCGCCCAGCGATCAACCGCGCGCCCGCCGGTCAGCGTCGCGACCAGCGCCGGATCGCGCAGTGCCGTGCTGATGCGTCCCGGCACCTCGCCCGACAGATGCATCGCGAAGCCGTGATCGGTAATGTCCCAGCGGATCAGCGCGGCGGCCTCGGGCAAGGTGGCGCTGAACGGCCGGCCGAGCGCCAGCCCCTGCGGCGCGGCGGTGACCAGCGCCGCCGCCGCGCCGTCGCCGAATTGCAGCATCGCCAGCAACGGTTCGAGCGTGCGATCGGGCTGGAGGTGCAGCGTCGAAAGTTCGACGGTGACCACCAGCACGCGCGCCGCCGGCTCCGAACGGACGATGTGCCGCGCGGTGCGCAAGGCTGCGACCGCGGCATAGCAGCCCATGAAGCCGATCAGCGTGCGCTCGACGTTGCCGCCAAGGTCGAGGGCGCGCGCGAGGATCTGGTCGACGCCAGGGGCGACGAAGCCGGTGCAGCTCGCGACCACCAGATGCGTGATCCCGCCGAGGTCGACCTGCGTGCGCAGGTCGGCGATCGCCGCCAGCGCCAGCGCGGGCGCCGCCTGCGCATAGAGCGCCATCCGCGCGCCGGTGCCGGGATGCGGCTCGGCGGCGTAGAAGCCGGCCGCGCCGACCGGCGACCCCTGCTCGGCGGGGAGCACCGACCAGCGATGCGCGATCCCGGCGCGCGCCGCCATGCGCGCGAACAGGCGCGCCTCGCGCTCGGGAAGTCGTCGCGCGGCCCAGTCGACGAAGGCGGTGTGGATGTCGTGCGCGGGCACGGCGATGCCGATCGCGGCGAGATGGGGCGTGGCACGCATTACGGATGCTGAACGCGCGTGAGCCGGTTTCGGCCCGGCGATGGCGGGGCGGCGGGAACGAAGCGAAGGCGACTCACCCGCGGCGGCTTATCTACTTATCCACATTAGGCAATCCGGTGCGCTCATTCGTCGCGTCGCTCACGCGCCGCCGACCAGAAGGCGAGCCGCTTGCGGATCTCGCGTTCGTAGCCGCGCTCGTTCGGCGCGTAGAAGCGGCGGTCGTCGCCGATCTCCGCCGGAAAGAAATCCTGCGCGGCGAACGCGTCGGGGTAATCATGGTCGTAGCGATAGCCCTCGTGATAGCCGAGTTCCTTCATCAGCTTGGTCGGCGCGTTGAGGATATGCTTCGGCGGGGGCAGCGAACCGGTGTCGCGCGCCAGCGCGCTCGCGCGGTCGAACGCGACATAGGAGGCGTTCGACTTCGGCGCGGTCGCGACGTAGTTGATCGCCTGCGCGAGGAACAATCGACCCTCGGGCATGCCGACGCGCTCGAACGCCTGCCAGGCGGTCATCACCTGTACCAGCGCCTGCGGATCGGCCATGCCGACATCCTCGGAGGCAGCGCAGCACAGCCGGCGAAAGATCACCCCGGCATCCTCGCCGCCGCGCACCATCCGCGCCGCCCAATAGAGCGCGGCGTCGGCATCGCTGCCGCGCAGGCTCTTGTGGAAACAGCTGAGCAGGTTGAAATGCTCTTCCTGCCCGCGATCGTAGAGCGGCGCGCGCTTCTGGACGATCGCCGCCAGCGCCGCGGTGTCGATCGACGCGTCGGACTCGATCAGGAACAAGGTCTCGCACAGGCCGAGCAGATAGCGCGCGTCGCCATCGGCCATCTCGATCAGCGCGGTGCGCGCCGCCGCGTCGAGCGGCAGCGCGCGCTCCTGCTGCGCCTCGGCGCGCGTGACGACGGTGTCGAGCTCGGCGGCCGATAGCCGGTCAAGCGTGAAGACCTTGGCGCGCGACAGCAATGCGGCGACGAGGCTGAAGCTCGGGTTCTCGGTGGTCGCGCCGATCAGCACGATCGTGCCGTCCTCGACCGCGGGCAGCAATGCATCCTGCACCGGGCGCGAGAAGCGGTGCAGCTCGTCGATGAACAAGGCGGTCGGCTTGCCCGCCGCGCGCAGGTCGCGTGCGGTGGCGAGCGTACGGCGCAGGTCGGCAATCCCGGTCGACACCGCGGAGAGCTGGACGAAGGCATAGCCCGCCTCGGCCGCGATCAGCCGCGCGATCGTCGTCTTGCCGACGCCCGGCGGCCCCCACAGCACGAACGACGACAACCGGCGCGAGCGGATCATCATCGCCAACGGCGCGTCGGGGCCGAGCAGGTGCCGCTGCCCGATCACCTCGGCGAGCGCGCGCGGGCGCAGCCGGTCGGCGAGCGGGGCGTGGGCGTCGGAGGGAGCGGGGCTGGGGGGATCGACGGGATCGAACCCGGCAAACAGGTCGGCCATGAACGCTCATGTAAGGCGCGCGCTGGGCCGCGTCATGCGGGAAAGCGAAAATATATCTTGAGCGCTCTTGCGCCGGGACTGCTAAGATATATCTTGCTGCATCATGACACAGGATGGAGTCGACCGAATGTTCGGATTTTCGCACGGTGGCCGCGGCCGCCATCATCATCATCATCATTCCGGACCGCGCGGCGGGGACGGGGGCGGGGGCGGGGGCTTCGACCCCGAGCGGTTTTTCCACTGGATCGAGCGGCTCAACGACGGCGAGCATCGTCGCGGCGGCGGCTTCGGCGGGGGTGGCGGCGGCCGCAGCCGGCGGATGTTCGACGGATCGGAGCTGCGGCTGGTGCTGCTCCGGCTGATCGCCGACACCCCGCGCCACGGCTATGAGCTGATCAAGGCGATCGAGACGCTGACCGGCGGTGCCTATGCGCCGAGCCCGGGGGTGGTCTATCCGACGCTGACCTTGCTCGACGAGATGGAGCTGATCGCGGAACAGGCCAGCGAGGGATCGCGCAAGCGCTTCGCGGTCACCGACGCCGGGCGTGCGTATCTCGACGAGCAGGCCGAGACGGTCGCGACGCTGATGGCGCGGCTCGAGGCGCTGGCGGCAAAGCGCGCGCAGGGCGAAGGCGAGGGCGCGCCGGTGCGCCGCGCGATGCACAACCTCCGCCACGCGGTCATGGATCGCGTCAAGCGTGCCGACGCTTCGCCGGAACTGCTCCACGACATCGCCGCGCTGATCGATGAGGTGGCGCAGAAGGTGGAGCGGCTGAAGTGACGGTGCGGGTGGCGCGCGTGCCGACGCATTCGGCGAGCCGCTATCTCCAGCAGCTCGCCAAACACTGGAGCCACAAGATGGAGGTCAGCTTCTCCGAGCAGGAGGCACGGATCGCCTTCCCAAACGGTGCGACGCTCGACCTGCGTGCCGACAGTGAGACGCTCGACGTGCGGCTGTCGGTGCCGGAGGAGGGCGACGTCGCGCGGATGGAGGAGGTGGTGGCGAGCCACCTCGATCGCTTCGCGTTCCGCGAGGCGCCGCTGACGTTCGACTGGCGGCCCGTCTGAGCCTCCGTCGTGGCGGGCCTGATCCGGGGCGGCCGGATTACGTCCGCGGCGACGCGAGCACCTCGCGATACGCCTGCAACACCGCGCCGTTGGCGGTGTCCCAGCGGAAGTCCTGCGCGCGGCGGTGTGCGGCCTCGCCCATCGCCGTGCGCAGCGCCGGGTCCGCGATCAGCCGCGCGATCGCGGCGGCATAGCCGTCGAGGTCACCGGGCGGCACGAGGAAGCCGGTGCGACCGTCCTCGAGCAGGTCGACCGCGCCGGTCGCGCGCGCCGCGACCACCGGCACGCCGGCCGCCATCGCCTCCGACGTCACCTGTCCCCACGTCTCGGTGACGCTGGGGTTGAACAGCAGGTCCATCGACGCGACCGCGCGGCCGAGATCGTCGCCGCTCTGGAAGCCCGCGAACGCCGCCTGCGGCACGCGCGCGGCGAACCAGTCGCGCGCCGGGCCCTTGCCGACCACCAGCACGCGGTGGCGGACGCGGAGCGCATCGAGCCGTGCCAGCACGTCGGCGAACACGCCCAGGCCCTTTTCCAGCACCAGCCGCCCGAGAAAGCCGATCGTCACCTCGTCGTCGGCGATCCCCAGCGAGCGCCGCCATTCGAGGCTGCGCGCGTCGGGGTGGAACCGTCGATGGTTCACGCCGCGACCCCAGAGCGAGATCGGCGTCGTCACCCCGAAGTCGCGGATCACCCCCGCCATCGACGGGGTCGGCACCAGCACGCGGTCGGCGCGATTGTAGAAGCGACGCAGGATCGCGACGATCAGCGGCTGGACCAGCGACAGCCCGTAATATTGAAAATAGGTTTCGAAGCGGGTGTGGACCGTCGCCACCACCGGCACGCCGCGCCGCCGCGCCCAAGTGACCGCGGCATGGCCGAGGAACTCGGGCGCCGAGACATGCACCAGATGCGGGTCGAACGCCTCCAGATCGCGACGCGGCTTGGCCGGCAGCCCGCGACCGAGCTTATATTCGCCGCGCCCGCCCGGCATCGGGATCGCGGGGACGTCGACCACGGTGCCGCGTGCCTCGAACGCCGGGGTCGGCGTGGTCGGCGAATAGACGCGCACCTGCACGCCCTGATCGAGCAGATAGCCGACCAGCAGATTCTGCGCCTGATTGGCGCCGTCGCGCACGTAATTGTAGTTGCCGCTGAAGAAGGCGACGCGCAGCTCGGACGGGTTCATGATCCGCCCGCTAGCCGCGATGTGCGGCAAAATCGCGACCGTCCGGGCTCAAGCGGGTCGGATTTCATCGCTGCGCCGGATGCGCCGGATCCGCGGCTGTCGTTCGAGCATCGCGGTGCGGCGGATCGTCTCGCGCAATTCCTCGCGCTTGTCGTGGATCGAGGCGATCACCGGCCCCATCGCGACGCCGAGATCGACCAGCACCGCCTCGGACAATTGCAGCGAGCTTTCGAGCGTTTCGGGGACCGCGTCGGTCACCCCGGCCTTGTAGAGTTCGGCGGCATGCGCGGTGTCTCGCGCACGGGCGATGATCGGCAGCGCGGGGAAGGCGGCACGCAGCCGCTTGGTCAGCCGCACGGTGAGCACCGGATCGTCCATCGTCAGGATCAGCGCGCGCGCGCTGGTCAGGTCGAGCCGGTCGAGCAGTTCGGCGCGCGCGACGTCGCCGAAGATGATCGGATAGCCGCCGGCGCGCGCCTGCGTCACCGCGTCGATGTCGGCCTCGACCGCGACATAGGGCTGGTCGTGCCGCGCCAGCATGTCCGCGACCAGCCGCCCGACGCGGCCAAAGCCGAACACCACCGCGCGCTGTCCCTCGGCGTGGTCGAGTACGTCGGGGCGCGCGCCGTCGCGCTTCTCGATCCGCCGCGCGATCACGCGGCCGAGCAGCGCGAGCAGCGGGGTGATCGTCAGCCCGATCGCGGTGACGGTCTGCCAGAAGCTGGCGGTGGCGGCGGTGATGAGCTGCGCCTGCGCGGCGGTCGCCAGCACGATCAGTGTCGTCTCCGACGGGCTGCCCATCAGCATCCCTGTTTCCGCCGCGATCCCGGGGCGGGCATTGGCGACGCGCAGCAGCAGATAGGTGACCACCGCCTTGACCGCGACGACGCCGAGCACCGCGGCGAGCAACGGCATCCAGTTGCGCGCGATCGCGCCGAGATCAAGGCTCATGCCGACGGTGATGAGGAACACCCCGAGCGCGAGCCCCTTGAACGGCGCGGTCATCACCTCGACCTCGGTATGATATTCGGTCTCGGCGATCAGCAGCCCGGCGAGCAGCGCGCCGACGATCGGCGACAGCCCGGCGGCGGTGGTCGCGACGCTGGCGACGATCACGACCAGCAAGGAGGCCGCGAGGAACAGTTCGGGGCTCTTGGTGCGCGCCGCCTGCGCGAACAGCCGCGGGAGCACCAGCCGCCCGCCGACGTACATCGCCACCACGGTCAGCCCGCCGCGCAGCGCGACCCCGGCGATCCCGACCCAGCCCTCGTCGCTGGCGGTCGGCGCCATCGCGCCGAGCGCGAAGATGATCGGGACGAGCGCGAGGTCTTGGAACAGCAGGATCGCGAACGCGCCGCGCCCGACCGGGCTGGTGGTGCCGACCAATGGCAGCACCAGCGCGGTCGACGACAGCGCGAGTGCGAGGCCGAGCCCCGCCGATCCGCCCCAGCTTTGCCCCATCAGGTGCAGCGCGACCCCGACCAGCGCCGCGCAGCCGACCAGCGCCGCTGGCCCGGTGCCGAACACCAATTGCCGCATCGCCCATAAGCGTCGGAACGACAGTTCCAGCCCGATCGAGAACAGTAGCAGCACGATCCCGAATTCGGCGAACGGCTCGATCGAATCCGGATCGGAGATCGTAAAGTAATAGAGCCACGGCGCACGCGGCACGAGCGCGCCGAGCCCGGCCGGGCCGACCAGCGCACCGACGAGGATGAAGCCGATCACCGGGCTGATCCGGAAGCGTGCGAACGCCGGGATCACCAGACCGGCGGCGCCGAGCACCACCAATGCGTCCGAGAAGCCTTCGTTGTGCAATCCGATCGCCATGGCGTGACTGTACGCAGGCAGGGAGTGGTTTGTCGCCCTTCGTGACCCGAAAAATGCGGATTGCCGCGCAAGTGGCTGCCCGCGCTCGACAAAGCGGCGGGTGAACGTCAGTCTGCCTGCCATAACCAGATCGGGAGTTCGCATGCGTCGTCGCCAGTTCCTCGCCTCCGCCAGCGCCGCGGCGGCGCTCGCCAGCCTGCCGCGCGCGGCCACCGCCGCCGGGAAGACCGGCGCGCGCGATGCCGAGCTGCGCGCATTGCTTGACCGTTTCTTCTATGCGCGGCTCGACGACAGTCCGGAGCAGGCGACCTCGCTGGGGCTCGACACCGGCGCACGCGCCCCGCTCAAGTCGCGGCTGTCGGACGCGAGCCGCGCCGGGGAGCTGCGCGACTTCGCGCGGGCGCGCGCCGAACGTTCGGCACTGCGCGCGATCCCGCGTGACGCGCTCGGCGACGCGGCGCGGCTCGACTATGACATCGTCGCCTACAGCCTCGACCGGATGCTGGCGGGCGCCCGCTATGACTATGGCGCGAGCGCCGGGCGGTACGCGCCCTATGTGCTCACCCAGCTGACCGGCGCGTACCGCGACGTGCCCGATTTTCTCGCCAACCAGCACCGTATCCGCGACGCTGCCGACGCCGACGCCTATGTCGCACGCGTCGCTGCCTGGGGGCCGGTGATCGACGCCGAGACCGAGCGCCAGCGCGCCGATGCCGGCAAGGGCGTGTTCGCGCCCGACTATATCCTCGACACGACGCTCAAACAGCTCGCGGCGGTGCGCGACAAGGCCGCGGATGCGACCGGCCCGGCCACCGACCTCGCCGCCAAGCTGAAGGCGGCGAACCTGCCCGCCGATCGCGCCGCGGCGGTGACGAAGCTGATGACCGAACGCGTTTTCCCGGCGCTCGACCGCCAGCGGGCGCTGGTCACCGAGCTGCGCGGGCGCGCGGTGCACGACGCCGGCGTGTGGCGGCTCCCTGACGGCGAAGCCTATTATGCGGCAGCGGCGAGCGCGGCGACCACCACCGACATGACCGGCGACGAGATCCACCGGCTCGGGCTCGCGCAGGTCGCGGAGATCGGGGCGCGGATCGACGGCATCCTGCGCAAGCAGGGAATGGCGCAGGGCACGGTCGGCGAGCGGCTGGTCGCGCTCAACAAGCGCCCGGATCAGCTCTATCCCAACACCGATCCGGGGCGCGAGGCGCTGCTCGACCAGCTGCGTGCGCAGGTGGCGGCGATGACCAAGCGGCTGCCCGAGCAATTCGCGATCCTGCCGCGCGCGCCGGTCGAGGTCCGCCGCGTGCCCGAGGCGATTCAGGCCGGCGCACCGGGCGGCTATTACCAGTCGGCGTCGCTCGACGGGTCGCGGCCGGCGATCTATTTCATCAACCTGCGCGACACGTTCGACCGGCCGAAGTTCGGGCTCGCGACGCTCAGCTATCACGAGGCGCTGCCGGGGCATCATCTGCAGGTGATGTCGGCGCTGGAGAGTCAGGACATACCGCTGATCCGGCGCCGCGGCTTCTATTCGGGCTATTCGGAGGGCTGGGCGCTCTATTCGGAACAGCTCGCCGACGAGATGGGGATGTATGACGGCGATCCGCTCGGGCAGGTCGGCTATCTGCAATCCTTGCTGTTCCGCGCGACGCGGCTGGTGGTTGATAGCGGAATGCACGCCAAGCGCTGGAGCCGCGAGAAGGCGACCGATTATCTGATCGCCACCACCGGGATCGCGCGCGGGCGCAGCCAGGGCGAGATCGACCGCTACACGGTCTGGCCGGGACAGGCGTGCAGCTACAAGATCGGCCACACCGTCTGGACGCGGCTGCGGGACGAGGCGAAGCGCAAGGCGGGGACTAGGTGGGACCCGAAGGCATTCCACCGCGTGCTGACGCTGGGCGCGATGCCGCTGACAGTGCTCGAGCAGGTGGTGCGCGAGCGGATGGCTTAGGCTCTGGCCGTCGCCCCGGTGCATGGCCGGGGCGACGGGTGCGTCAGAACCGGACGCGGACGCCGGCGGTGACGCGGCGGCCGTTGTCGACCACCCCGCGCAGCAGGCCGACCGCGGTGTCGTTGTAGATCTTCGCGTTGGTCGCGTTGGTGACATCGGCATTGAGCGTGATCGAGCGGTTGATGTCGTAGCTCGCCGAAATGTCGAGCTGGCCGTACGACCGCTGGTAGTCACCGTCGCCGAAGGTGCTGATCGGATCGTTCACGAAGCCGTTGCGATAATTGTACGAGGCGCGGATGCCGAAGCCGGCCTTCTCGTAATAACCCGCGATATTGTAGCTGCGCGTCGACGCGCCCGAGATCGGGATCGCCGGCTCGCCCTGCGTCACCACCACGTCGCCGAGATCGAGATAGGTGAAGTTGCCGAGCATTCCGAACCCGTCGAGCGCGCCGGGCAGGAAGGTGAACGGCACCTGTGCGCCAAGCTCGAAGCCCTTGATCTTGCTGCTTGCACCATTGCGTGGCTGGCGCAGCAGGAACACCTGCTCGCGGCTGCCGCCTTCCTCCAGTTGCACGGTCTGCGTCACCGAGGTCGCGGTGTTGACGATGAAGTTCTTCACGTCCTTGTAGAACACCGCCGCCGACAGCAGCCCCGAGCCGGCGAAGTAATATTCCAGCGACAGGTCGATCTGGTTCGACACATAGGGCCGCAGGTTGGGGTTGCGGGCGCTGATCGTGCTGGTGTTCGCATCGACGCTGAGCGTCGGGGAGAGCAGCCCGATGTCGGGGCGGGTCAGCGTCCGCGCGACCGCACCGCGCACCTTGAGCTGCGGTGTGAGATCGAACGAGAGATTGGCGCTCGGCAGCCATTCGGCATAGCTGTTGTCGATCGAGACGGGCGTGGTGCCCTGCACGACGGTGATGATCCCGCCGCGTCGTACCAGCAACGTCGACAGGTCCGCGGCATTGCCGTCCGAGGTCTGGTCGGTGCGGACGTAGCGCAGCCCGATATTGCCGTTGAACCGCTCGTCGAGCGCGCGGATGTCGACCTGCCCGTAAGCGGCATAGGAGCGTTCGGTGACCTGGAAGTCGTTGGCGAGCTGTGCCTGCGGCGGCGCGAGCGCGAGCATCTCCGAGAGCGGCAGGCGATCGAAGAAGGCGTCGAGGTTCGGCGCCAGATAGGTGCCGAGCGACGACTGGACGAACTTCGAATAATCGACCTGCGACAGGATCGGCGCCGCCGAGGTGCTGCCGCCTTCGACGGTCGGGTTATAGGCCTGACCCAGCGCATTGGCGAATTGCTGCGAGGTCAGGTTGAAGGTGCGTGAGCTGAACTCGCTCTTGCGGTTGGCGAACATCGCGCCGGCCTTCAGCACCAGCGACGCGTCGTCGAGGCTGACGTCGCGCGCGATGTCGAGTCGGCCGTCATAATTGCGGTCGATGCTCGGTGCGCGATAGGTGCCGCCGACCGCCAGCAGGTTGAACGTCGACGGATTGAGCGGATCATAGCCGCGGTTGAAGGTGACGGTCGGCTCGGCACCGAGATTGCCGCCGGTGTCATAGCCGACCCGTGCGCGCGAATTGATCGCGAAGCCGTAATTGGTCGAGGTCCGGCGCGCCTTGGAGAAGGTGAATTCGGTCGACACCTTCAACCGGTCGGCGGTCCAGATCCCGCCGAGCGCGCCGCTGAACAATTCGTCGTGCGTGTCGATCGGGCGGGTATCGGCGCGGTGATCGACGCCGTTCGCGTCGAGCGCGGTGAGATAGTCGCCCGCCACGGTGCTCCCGACGACGCCTGCGCCCGGACCCTGGATGTTGGTGAAACGAACCTGATGTTCGTTGTAGATCGAATAATCCTTGAAGTCCGAGAAGAAGCCGTCGGCGTAGAAGTTGAGCGTGTCGGTCGGCTTGAACTGCAACCCGCCGATCATCGTCGCGCGTTCGAACTTGCCGTCCTGCGCGACGAGATTGGTGGTGTGGATGAAGCGATACTGGTCTTTGAAATCGCCGTCGAGATTATAGTCGAGTGGCGGGTTGCGCCGGGACTCCACGCCGTTCTCCGCGCCGTACCCGAGATAGCCCGCCGACAGCACGCGGCGCTTCTCGTAATTGAAGCCGAAGCTCGCGCCGAAGCGATCGTTGATGACCTTGTTGACGAACAGCGAGGCGTGCGGCGTTACGCGGTTCGGGTTCTCCTCATAGATGCCCTCGGCGGTGATCGCGATCACGTCGCGACCGGCGTCGAGCGGGCGCGCGACACGGACGTTGACGCTGCCGGCGAGCCCGCCCTCGACCTGTTCGGCACTCGGCGACTTGATGACCTCGACCGCGCTGACGAAGTCCGACGACAGCGAGGTGAACGAGAAGCTGCGCCCGCCGCCCGGCGTCGCGATCTGGCGGCCGTTATATTGCGTCTGGGTGAAGTTCGGCCCGAGCCCGCGCAGCGCGACGCGGCTGCCCTCGCCCTTGTTGCGGGTGATCTGCACGCCGGTGACACGTTGCAGCGACTCCGCGAGATTCTGATCGGGGAAGCGGCCGATGTCCTCGGAAGAGATCGCGTCGACGATGCCGATGTTATTGCGCTTCAGCGCAGTGGCGTCGGCGAGGCTGCGGCGGATGCCGGTGACGACGATATCCTCGCCCGCGTTCTCGCCCGCGACCGGCTGATCGGGGGTGGCCGGGGTGGCGGCGGGGACGGTTTGCGCCGCGGCGCCGGTGGCGATCGTGAGCGCGAGCAGCGACGCTGCCCCCGCGAAAAGACGCTTGGACATTTCTTCCTCTCCCTTGTCGGGCCGCTGCGCCTGTGGCGCGCAGTCGGCGGTGATGAGCGCGGCGCTTAGCCGGCGCCGATTTGTAGAATGATCCGCTCGCCGGCCTTCGCACGCAGCCGCAGTCCGGCCGCCTCGCTGCGCAGCGCCACCGCGCCTTGCCCGTTGCGCGCCGTGCGGACGCGTCGTTCCGCGGGCAGCCGCACCAGCACCTCGCCGTCGCGCGCGAAGCGCAGCGTGGCCTCGTCGAGCCCGCCGCCGCTCCAGCTCTGGTCGACGGTCACCCCGCCGCGCGCGCGCAGCCCGCGGACGCTGCCGTCGCGCCATGCCGGGGGCAAAGCGGGGAGCAGCGCGATCGCCGCGTCATGGCTCTGCACCAGCATCTCGGCGATCGCGGCGGTGATCCCGAAATTGCCGTCGATCTGGAAGATCGGGCCTTTGTCGGACGGGTGGGTGTCGAAGAGATTGTCGAGCGTGCTCGACTTGAAGAAGGCGTCGATCGAGCGCCCCGAGCGCGCGGCGTCGCCCATCCGCGCCCAGATGCAGGTCGCCCAGGCGCGGCTCCAGCCGGTCTGCGCGCCGCCATTGTCCTCGCGGCGCTGCATTGCGGTCGCGACCGCCTGCGCCCATTTCGGGGTGCGCCGCGGCGTGAATTCGTCGCCGGGATACAGCGGGTAGAGGTGCGAGATGTGGCGGTGGCCGGGCTCGCTCTCCGCAAACTCGCGCGACCATTCGAGCAGCTCGCCGTGGCTGCCGATGCGGTAGGGCTCCAGCCGCGCGACCAGTCCGCGCAGCCTCGTCGCGAACGCCGCATCGGTCTTGAGCAGCGCGGCGGCGGCGATGCAATTGGCGAACAATTCGCGGATCAGCGCGAGGTCCATCGTGCAGCCGGCGCTGATCGACGCCTTCTTGCCGTCCGGCGCGAGAAATTCATTCTCGGGCGAGATCGACGGCGCGGTGGTCAGCCGGTCGCTCGCTGGATTGGCGACCAGCCACGCGGCGCAGAATTCGGCGGCGCCGCGCATCAGCGGCCACGCGCGCGTGCGCAGGAAGGCGAGATCGCCGCTGAACGTATAATGCTGCCACAGATGCTGCATCAGCCATGGGCCGCCCATCGGCCAGTTCGCCCACACCGGGGTAGCGTCGCCTTCGCCGACCGGATTGGCCATCGCCCAGACGTCGCTGTTATGATGCAGGCACCAGCCGGGCATGCCGTAATAGCCGCTCGCGACCGCGCGCCCGCGCACCGCGACACCGTCGAGCCAGTCGAACAAGGCGGTATGGCAATCGGCGAGGTTGGCGACCTCCGCGGGCCAATAGTTCATCTCTGTATTGATGTTGGTGGTGTGGTTGCTGCTCCACGGCGGGCGCACCTCGGCATTCCAGATGCCTTGCAGGTTGGCCGGCTGCGACCCCGCGCGCGAGCTGGCGATCAGCAGATAGCGGCCGAAGTGGAAGAGCAACGCGGCGAGGCCGGGGTCGCTTGCGCCCTCGTTGCCGGCGCGGCGCTGCGCGGTGGTGCCGCTCGGCCCGGCCAGCTTCAGCTCGGCGCGGCGGTACAGCGATTGGTGGTCGGCGATGTGCGCGGCGCGCAGCGCGGCATAGCCTTGTCCGCGCGCGGCGGTGAGTGCGGCGACCGCCTTCGCCTCGATCGCGGCGATCGGCAGGTCGGGGGCCTGATCGAAGCGGCGGAAGCCGGTGGCGGCGGCGATGCGGATCTCGACGCTGCGCGCGCCCTTCACCACGATCTTGTCACCCGACGGCGTCGCGCTGCCGCCGTCCGCCGCCACCTCGGCGACCGCGGCGAGCATCATCCCCTTGCCGGCGGCATCGTCATAGCGGATCGGATCGGCGGCCTTCTGATAATTGGGCGCGGCATAGGCGGGGGCCTTGCCGTGGAGCACCAGCCGGTTGCCGGAGGCGGTCGCATCGCCGCGCAGCAAGGTCGACAGCGACAGCTCGGCGTCGATCGTTCCGCCTTGGGCGGTGAGGCGGATCACCACCAGCTGCGCCGGGTGCGAGACGAACATCTCGCGGCGGTATTGCGTGCCGCCACTGCGATAGGCGATGCGGACCAGCGCCTGGTCGAGGTCCAGCTCGCGGCGATAGTCGGTGACCGCGCCGCCGCCGCCGATCGCGATCGTCAGATCGCCGAGCGGCGCATAGCTGTTCGAATACGGGCCCTGCATCGCCTTGGCGCGCGCGTCGGCGGCATGATAGTCGCCGGTCAGCGCCGCGGCCCGGACGCCGGGCAGCGCGGCCTTCGCCTGCGGGTTGGCGTTGGCGGCGGGGAAGCCGGACCAAAGCGTATCCTCGTTGAGCGAGACGATCTCGCGCCCGGTGCCGCCGCGCACCATCGCGCCGAGCCGGCCGTTGCCGAGCGGCAGCCCTTCGACCCAGCGCGTCGCGGGCGAGTCGAACCAGAGGCGATGGGCATCGTCCGGCGCGACCGGCTGCGCGCGGAGCGGCAGGCTGGTGATGCCACCAGCGGAGAGCGCGGCCGCGCCGGCACCCAGCACCCCGCGTCGGGTCAGATCAGCCGCCATCCCCATCTCCGTTTGCTTATATGAAACTTGTTCTATGCTGGTGATAGTGAAGCAAGTTTCACGATGATGGAAGAGTGAAAATCCAGTGCGTTAATGAAAATGGTAGGCGGATAACCTGTGTTAGGCGCCGCGGAGGGTTGCTCGTCGGTGAATAAGGTCTCATATATGAAAGCGAAACACAGGAGGGGACAGCCGCCATGCGCGCGATATTGTGCCGTGAGCCATTTGCGCTCGAACGGATCGAGCGGAGCGCGCCGACCGCTGCGCCGGGCGAGGTCCTCGTGCGGATGCGCCGGGTCGGGCTGTGCGGCACCGATTACCATATCTTCGCCGGCAATCAGCCGTTTCTCTCCTATCCGCGCGTGATGGGGCATGAACTGGCCGGCGAGATCGCGGCGGTGCCGGAGGGATCGGCGCTGCGCGTCGGGCAGCGGATCACGATCAACCCGTATCTGGCGTGCGGGACCTGCGTGGCGTGCCGCAAGGGCAAGCCCAATTGCTGCACCCGGATCGCGGTGCTCGGCGTCCATACCGATGGCGGGATGCAGGACGTGATCGCGGTGCCCGAACGCGCGGTGATCCCCGCCGACGATCTGACGCTCGATCAGGCGGCGATGGTCGAATTTCTCGCGATCGGCGCGCATGCGGTGGCGCGCGCCCGGCTGTCGGCGGGTGACCGCGTGCTGGTCGCGGGCGCGGGGCCGATCGGGGTCGCGGTGTCGCTGTTCGCGCGGCTCGACGGCGCGCAGGTGACGATCATCGACACGCGCGCGTCGCGGCTCGACCATGCGCGCACCCGGTTGGGGTTCGAGGATGTCGTGACGGTTGATGACAATATCCGCGACGCGCTGGCGGCGCGCACCGACGGCGACTTCTTCGACTGTGTGTTCGACGCCACCGGCAACATCCACGCGATGCGCGCCGGGCTCCACTATGTCGCGAACGGCGGCAGTTACGTGTTGGTCAGCGTCGTCCCCGACGATCTGATCTTCGCCGATCCCGAATTTCACCGCCGCGAGACGACGCTGATCGCCAGCCGCAACGCGCTGTCGAGCGACTTCGCGCGCGTGCTCGCGGCGATCCGCAGCGGCGACATCCCGACCGATGCGCTTCATACACACAGCGTCGACGCCGACGACCTGCCAGAGCGCATGCCGCGGTTGATCGCCGAGGCGGACCATGTTCTGAAGGCGATCGTGACGTTCTGACGACGCGCGGGCGCGACGACCCGGCGCAGCGAAAAAGAGGATGACGGCAAATGGCGTGGCAAGGCTCCCCTCCGCTGGAGGATACTCCCCGCGCAACCGATGCGCACGCGACGGGCGGGGCGGGGCGGTGGGTGCCGGCGCTGGTCATCACCACGTCGCTGTTCTTCCTGTGGGGGATGGCGAACAACCTCAACGACATCCTGATCGCCCAGTTCAAGAAGGCGTTCACGCTCTCCGATTTCGGCACCAGCTTCGTCCAGCAGGTGTTCTATCTAGGCTATTTCCTTTTCGCGATCCCGGCGTCGATCGTGCTGCGCCGCTTCGGGTACAAGGCAGCGATCATCACCGGGCTGCTGCTCTACGGCGCGGGCGCGTTGCTCTTCTACCCGGCCGCGGCGATCAGCGCCTATCAGCTGTTCCTGTTCGCGCTGTTCGTGATCGCCGCCGGGCTGGCGTTCCTCGAAACCTCCGCCAATCCGCTGATGACCGAACTCGGCGATCCCGCGACCGCGACGCGGCGGCTAAACTGGGCGCAGGCCGCCAATCCGTTCGGCGCGATCACCGGCATCCTGATCGGGCGCAACTTCATCCTGTCGGGGATCGAGCATGACGAGGCGACGCTCGCCGGCATGAACGCCGCGGCGCGCGAAGCCTTCTACCGCAATGAGGTGCAGGCGGTCGCCACCCCCTATCTGGCGATCGCGGCAATCGTGCTGCTGTTCGCCGTCGCCGCGGCGCTGACCGCTTTCCCGCGCAACACCGCGGTGCGCGACGTGCCGGAGGAGGCGAAGACGCAGCGCTTCGCCGACCTGCTGCGCCATCCGCGGCTGATCGGCGCGGTGATCGCGCAATTCTTCTACGTCGGCGCGCAGGTCGGGCTGTGGAGCTATACGATCCGCTATGCGCAGGGCGCGCTCGGCTGGAACGAGCGACAGGGCGCGGACATGCTGTTCGTCTCGCTGCTGCTGTTCGCGGGCGGGCGGTTCGTCGGCACGACGTTGATGACGTGGATCGCCCCGGCGCGGTTGCTTGCGATCTTCGCGACCATCTCGGCGCTGCTCGCCGCCACCGCGGCGCTGGTCGGCGGGACGATCGGACTCTACGCGCTGGTGGCGACCAGCTTCTTCATGTCGATCCAGTTCCCGACGATCTTCGCGCTGGGGGTGGAGACGCTCGGGCCGCTGCGGCGGCTCGGCTCGTCGCTGATCATCATGGCGATCATCGGCGGCGCGGTGCTGACCGGGGTGATCGGCTTCGTCTCGGACCGTGCCGGGATCGCGGCGGCGATGCTGGTGCCGGCGGCGTGCTTCCTCGTGGTGCTGACCTATGCGGTCCGCGCCCGCGCGCGCGGCTGACGCCGGTGGCGCGCGCGCGCAGACAGGCCGACGCGGATGGCGAGGCGCGGCCGAAACAGACCACCTATGCCGCGCCCGCGCTGGAGAAGGCGTTCGAGATCCTCGACCTGCTCTCCGCCTATCCGCAGGGCGCGCTGGTCACCGACATGGCGGCGGCGCTCGGCCGCTCGGTGGGCGAGCTGTTCCGGATCGTCGTGGTGATGGAGCAGATCGGCTATCTGCAGCGCTCGCCGGTCAACGACCGCTACACCGTGTCGTACAAGATCCTCGACCTCGCCTATCGCGCGACCCCCGCCCAGAACCTCACGCGCGCGGCGACCCCGGAAATGCAGCAGCTCGCCGCGGAGACCGAGCAGTCCTGCCATTTCGTCGTCCCGAATGGCGCGCATGGGCTGGTGATCGCGCGCGAGGAAAATCCCGGGATGCGCGGCTTCGCGCTGCGGCTGGGCGCGGCGATCGACATGATCCGCAGCTGTTCGGGGCAGGTGCTGCTGGCCTTCTCCTCGCCGCAGCGCGTGAAGCGGATCGTCGCGCAGGCGGCGGCGGCGCAGGGCAAGCCGGTCGACATGGACTGGCTCGAGGAGCGGCTGGCGATCGTGCGGCGGCAGGGGTTCGACCGGCGGCAAAGCCCTGTGACACAGGGCGTGACCGACGTCAGCTATCCGGTGTTCGCGTTCAGCGGCGAGATCGTCGGCGCGCTGACCGTGCCATATCTCGAGCTGATCGACGGGTCGCAGCGCGTGAAGCTGGATGCCGTCGACGGGCTGTTGCAGGCGGCGGCGGCGCGCATCTCGTTGACGCTCGGGCATCACCCGGCGGGCTGAAGGACAAGGCATGACCCGGGCATCGCGCATCGACGCGCACCACCATTTGTGGCGTTACGACGCCGAGGCGCTCGGCTGGATCGATCCCGGCAGCGCGGTCGCGCGCGATTTCGACACGGACGCGCTGACCGCCGCGCTCGCCTCGCGCGACATCGATGGCGCGATTGCGGTACAGGCGCGGCAGCGGCCCGACGAGACGCGGATGCTGCTCGACGCCGCCGCGCGCTGTCCGGCGATCCGCGGCGTGGTCGGCTGGATCGACCTGCGCGCCGAGGACATCGCCGATCGGATCGCGGCGGAGGCCACGCCGCTGCTGGTCGGTTATCGCCATGTCGTGCAGGACGAGCCCGACGCCGATTTCCTGCTCGGCGACGCGTTCGTGCGCGGGGTGCGTGCGGTCGCCGCGCAGGGGCTGCGCTACGACCTGCTGGTCGATCACCGGCAGCTCGCGACGGTGCCGGCGCTGCTCGACCGGGTCGGGGCAGGGCGCTTCGTGCTCGACCATGCCGCCAAGCCCGCGATCGCGGCCGGCGGATGGCAGCCGTGGGCGGAACGCCTGGCGGCGGTCGCGGCCTGTCCGGGCGTGATGTGCAAGGTCTCGGGGCTGGTCACCGAGGCCGATCACGCGCGCTGGACCGCCGACGATCTGGAGCGCTACCTCGATCATGTTTTCGCGCTGTTCGGGCCGGCGCGGCTGCTGTGGGGATCGGACTGGCCGGTGTGCCTGCTCGCCGCCGATTACGGTGCGGTGCACGACGTCGTCGCCGATTATGTGGCGCGCCACTGTCCGGGCGCGGCCGACGGCATCTTCGGCGGTCATGCACTCGCCTTCTACGGGGTCGAAGCGCGATGATCGTCCAGTTCGGCACCAGCCGCTTCCTGCAGGCGCACGTCGACCTGTTCGCCTCCGAGGCGCGCGATGCCGGACAGGACGTGCCGGGGATCACGATCGTCCAGACCACCGACGATCCGGTGCGCGCGCGCCGGCTGGCGGCGTTCGCGGACCCGGCCGGCTTCCCGGTGATCGTCCGCGGGCTGGAGAGCGGCGCGGCGGTCGAGCGCGAGGTGCGGGTGCGCAGCGTGGTCGGCGGGTTGCAGGCGCATGCCGAAGCCGACGCGCTCCGCGCGCTGCTGGCCGGTCCGGCGACGCATGTCGTCTCGAACACCGGCGATGTCGGCTTCGAGGACGGGGCGTTCGTCGCCATCCTGCTGGCGGGGCTGTCTGCGCGCTGGCAGGCGGGCGGCGCGGGGCTGACGGTGCTGCCGTGCGAACTGGTGTCGCGCAATGGCGACGCGCTGCGCGCCGCGGTGCTCGCGGCGGCGGCAGGACGCGCGCCGGCGTTCGTGGCGTGGCTGGACGAGGAATGTCGCTGGGGCAACACGCTCGTCGACCGGATCGTCAGCGCCCCGCTCGAACCCGCGGGTGCGGTCGCCGAACCCTATGCCTTGTGGGCGATCGAGCGGCAGCCGGGGCTGACGCTGCCGTTCACCCACCCCGCGGTCGTGCTGACCGACGACCTGGAGCCGTTCGAGCGGCTCAAGCTGCACATCCTCAATCTCGGGCACAGCTGGCTGGCGGAACGCTGGCAGACCGCGGGGGCGAGGGCGGGCGCGACGGTGCGCGAAGCGCTCGACGATCGTGCGACGCGCGCAGCGCTGGACGCGCTGCTGGCGCAGGAGATCATCCCCGGCTTCGCGGCGCGTGGGTTGGCGGACGAGGCGCGCCGCTACGCGGCCACCACGATCGAGCGGTTTGCGAACCCGTACCTCGACCATCTGCTAAGCGACATCCATGCGCATCACGCGCAGAAGGTGGCCAAGCGGATCGGTGCATTCGTGCGCTGGGTCGACACGGCGGCGGCGCACCCGCCGGCGATGCCGCAGCTGCGCGCGCTGGCGGGGCGCTACGCAGCGCTCTGATGCGCTCCTCAGCGTCGTTCTGGACCTGATCCGGCATCGGTGTAGTTCGTCATTGCGCGGCGAAATGCTGCTGGGTGCGCAGTATGGCGTTGAGGGTGACAAGCAATTTCCGTGTGAGGGCGACGAGGGGGACCTTCGCGAGTTTTTTCGGCGAGGCGCAGGCGGCGGTGGAGGCGGCCAAGGACGGTATCGGACCGGGCGGCGGCGAGGGCTGCCCCGTGGAGGCGCCGCCGGATGCGGATGGGACCGCCAATGCCCAAAACGTCGGTCGCGGAAGGTGCCGCTGTCATTGTCGTAGGCGGCAAGGCCGGCCAGCGCGGCGACGGCGCGCTGGCCGATGCGCCAGCAGGATGGTGGCGGCGATCGGGCTGATGCCCAGTCCGAGCGCAACAGCGCGGCCGGGCGTCCAGCTCGGGATCGCTGCGCATGGCGGTGGCGATGGCGATGGCGTGATCGAGGGAGACGTGCGCTCGTCGGGCTTGGCCAGACGCGCATCGAGATCGGCGAGGATGGGCGGGTGGGTTTCCTCGGCGGGGCGGGTGCCGTGACCGCCGTCATAATTTGAACATCCGTGCTGCCAGTTCGGCCACGATCGCGCGCAGCGTCAGCTCGGGCCTCTCGGCGATCCGCGCCAGCAGCCAGTCGCGCTCGCCGGCCACCGGCCCGCCTGACCCTGCCCATCGGCAGGGCAGAGGCATCGGCGGGCGTGCGATACCGATGCGCCCAGCGCACCGCCGTCGCGAACCCACTCCGATCTGGCCTAGAATGCGTAGACCAGTGACGCGCGGCTGGTCGTATCGGTGGTCACCCGACCGTTGGGCGGCTCGCTTTCATATTGCAGCGTATACGACAGCCGCGCCGACAGCGGCCCGAGCAGCTTCGCCTCGATCGCCGAGACGCTGCGGATCGTGCTGTTGTAGCGCTCCCAATAACCCGAGGCGCTCTGTGTCGCGGTCAGTCCGCTGAACAATGTCCAGTTCAGCTCCATGCTCCCGCGCGCCGCGAGGCTGCCCTGCATCGTGCGATCGGTGAAGTCGGTCTGCCGGAACGCCGGGCCCAGTTCGATGTCGAGCGTCAGTCCGTTGCGGCGGAACACGCTGTAGCCGGCGCCGATCGATGCCGAGTAACGATTGTAATAGCCAAGGAAGCGGTCGGACTCATATTGGCCGTTGCCATAGATGTAGCCGCGATCGTTGAGCTTGTAGTTCGGCTGATAGCCGAGGGCGTAGCGCTCGCGGCTGGTCACCCCGCCGGTTCGCTGGAAATCGGCCTGCGCCATCACGCGGTGGCGCCAGCGCAGCCCCTCGCGGGTCAGGTCGGCGACCCCGGTGATCCCGGTGACGTCGGAATTGCCGGTCGAGACGAACCCGCCCGCCTCGACGCGTCCGCTCCACAGCTGAAAGGCGCTCGCCTGCCGCACGCGCTCGTTGCGGGCGCGGGCGCGCGCCTCCTTCCATTCGGTCGCGCGCCGCAGCACCAGATCGCGCGATCCCGGATCGCCGGCGCGCGCATATTTAACCAAGGTGTCGACGCCGCTCTCGTCGCCGGCCTGCATCGCCGCGTCGAGCATAGCGCGCATCTCGGGCGAGATCTCCGGGCCGGGAATCTTGCCGAGCGCCACGCCGACATCGTTGAGCACCGGCGGCGGCACCTCCAGCGGCGGCGCGGTGATGACGACCGGCTCGACCTCCAGCTCGGGCCGCTCGAGCGTCGTCTGCCGCCGGACGCGCCGGGTCGCGGCGCGGCGTCGCGGCGCGGCGGCGACCGCCGGCTCCGGCAGCGCGGCAAGGCACACCGTCCCGATCAGCACCGACAACATGGCGGCGCGTCGTTCAGCGCGCCGCGGCGCCGCCACCCGGCAGATGCGGGGCGAAGGCGGCCAGCACGTCGCGGTACAATTGCGCCTTGAACGGCACGATCAGCTGCGGAAGATCGGCCGGTGCGGCCCAGCGCCACGCGCGAAACTCCGGATGCGGCGTGTCGATGCGCACGTCGCGATCCTCGCCCTCGAAGCGGAACAGGAACCAGCGCTGCCGCTGCCCGCGATACTTGCCCTTCCAAACCTTGCCGATCATCTCCGGCGGCAGGTCGTAGAAGAACTCCTCGGGTGCCTCGGCGATCAACGTCACCTTGTCGGCGGCGATGCCGGTTTCTTCGCGCAATTCGCGCGTCGCGGCGGTCAGCGCATCCTCGCCCGGATCGATCCCGCCCTGCGGCATCTGCCACGCTTCCAGCACGTTATCGATGCGCTGCCCGACGAACACCTGCCCGTCACGGTTGAGGAGCATCACGCCCGCGCACGGGCGATAGGGCAGGGAGTCTGGCGCAGTCATACCGGTCGAATAGGCCGCGTGCCGAGGCGCTTCAACCCGCCGCCTTCGCATTTGCGGTGGCGTGAGTCGCCGCCGCGATTGCCGCACGCACCGCGGCGAGGAACGCGGCAAGATCCTGCTGGCTCGACGGGATCGCGCGGCGCAGCGTCGCGAAGCCGTGAATGTTGCCGCGCGCCTCCTGATAGGTGACCGGCACGCCCGCCAGCGCGAGCGCCGCGGCATAGGCACGCGCCTGATCGCGCAGCGGATCGAGGCCCGCCGCGACGATCACGGCGGGTGGCAGGCCGCTCAGCTCGCCGGCGAGCGGGGAGAAACGCGGATCCTCCGGATCGGGGCGGTAATGGCTTCCGAACCAGCCCATCGCCTCACGGGTCAGCAGATAGCCGTCGGCAAAGGCGTCGAACGAAGAATAGGCGCGCGTCGCATCCGTCGCCGGGTAGAGCGGTGCCTGGACGAGCACCGGCACCGCCGCGGGGCGATCGCGCAACGCGACGCTGGTCACGACGGTCAGATTGCCCCCCGCGCTGTCGCCGCTCAGCACGAGCCCGGTGATGTCGCGCCCGAGCACGGCGGGGCTCTCCGCCACCCAGCGCGCCGCCGCCTCGGCATCCTCGACCGCGGCGGGGAAGGGCGCCTCGGGCGCGAGCCGATAGTCGATCGAGATTACCGGCAGGTCGAGCTGCCGCGCGATCTCGGCGGCGAGGCTGGCGTGGCTGTCGACGCTGCCGATCACCCAGCCGCCGCCGTGGAAGAACACCACCGCCGGTCCCGGCGCGCGCTCGCTACGCGCATCGAACAGCCGCGCGGGCAGCGCGCCGCCCGGACCGGGAATCACCAGATCGCGCACCACCGCCAGTTCGCCGCGCGGCGGGTCGGCGACGTCGCACATCGCCAGCATCGCGGCGCGCGCGTCCGCGACGCTCATCTCATGCGTGCGCGGGCCGGGCAGGTTGTTGAGATAGCCGAGGAAAGCGGCGACGTCCGCTCGGACGAACGGCGACACGGCGGTGGTACGTTCGGTCATTCGCTACTCCTACGCGGGCGCGCCTATGCCTATCTTAGGTCGATGATCGCCATCGTCCACCATCCCGATTACGTCACCGAGGCGCCCGCCCGCAGCAGCTATCGCTGGGGCAAGAATGGCGCGATCCGCGATCTGCTCCGCGCCGAGGGCGGGCGGATCGCCTGGCACGAGCCCGAGCCGATGCCGCAGCGCTGGCTGGAGGCGGCACACGACCCGGATTATGTCGCGGAGGTGCTCGCCGCGCAGGTGCCCGCGGCGAAGGAGCGGCGGATCGGCTTTCCCGTCACGCCGGTCGTCGCGCGGCGGGCACAGATGGTGCCCGGTGGCACCTGGCTCGCCGCGTTGCTCGCGCTCGAACACGGCTTCGCCGCCAACACCGCCGGAGGCAGCCACCATGCGCTGGCAGACACCGGCGCGGGCTATTGCGTGTTCAACGATCTGGCGGTCGCCGCACTGCGGCTGGTCGAGGAAGGCACGACCGCGCGCGTGCTGATCGTCGACGTCGACGTCCACCAGGGCGACGGCACCGCGGCGCTGACCGCCGGGCATCCGCAGATCGCGACCTATTCGATACATGCCGAGAAGAACTTTCCCGTGCGTAAGGCGCAATCGACGCTCGACGTGCCGCTCGCCGATGCGCTCGGCGACGACGCCTATCTGGCGGTGCTCGAGGAGACGCTCGCGCCGCTGGTTGCCGACTGGCAGCCGACCCTGATCCTCTATCAGGGCGGCGTCGATCCGTTCGCGGGCGACCGGCTCGGGCGACTGGCGCTCAGCGAGGACGGGCTGGTCCGGCGCGACCGGCTCGTCGCGCGGCTGGCGATCGCTGGCGGTATCCCGCTCGCCTGTACGGTCGGCGGTGGCTACGGCGATGACGTGCTGGCGATCGCGGCGCGGCATGTCCGGGTGATTTCGACGCTGGGCGAGGCCTTTGCCGGAACCGCGCGGGTGGATCGTTCGTAGCGCGAACGATGACCACCTTGCTCTGGCTGCGACAGGATCTGCGGCTCCACGATCAACCGGCGCTCGTCGCCGCCGCGCAGCAGGGGCCGGTGATCCCGGTCTATATCCTCGACGACGACGCGCCCGGCGACTGGCGGATCGGCGGCGCGCAGCGCTGGTGGCTGCATCACAGCCTCGCCGCACTCGACAAGGCGCTGCGCGATCACGGCAGCCGGCTGATCCTGCGCCGCGGCGATGCGGTGTCGATCCTCGACGAGCTGGCGCAAGCGACCGGCGTCGAGGGCATCCACGCCATCCGCCATTACGAGCCGTGGTGGCGCAAGGCGGAGGCGGCGCTTGGTGAGCGGCTGTGCCTGCACGACGGTAATCATCTTGCGCCACCCGAGCAGGTCAGGACCGGCTCGGGCGGGCAGTTCCGCATCTATTCGGCCTTCTGGAAAGGCTTGCAGGCACATCTGCCCCCTGAGAAGCCGCTGGCCGCCCCGGACGAGATCCCTGCGCCCAAGCGCTGGCCGAAGAGCGACAAGCTCGCCGACTGGCAGCTGCTGCCGACAAAGCCCGACTGGTCGGGCGGGTTCGACTGGACGCCGGGCGAGGCGGAAGCGCGCCGCAAGATCGCCGACCTCGACCTCGACGGCTATGACGATCGCCGCAACCTGCCCGCCGAGGAGGGCACGTCGCGCCTGTCGCCGCATCTCCACTTCGGCGAAGTGTCGCCGCGCATGGTCTGGCACGCCACCGGCGCGCATGACGTCACCTTCCGCAAGGAGCTGGCGTGGCGCGACTTCACCGACGGTGTCGTGCTCGCCTTGCCCGATTATGCCGACAAGAACGGCCGTGACGCCTTCGACAAACTGCCGTGGCGCACCGGAAAGGCGGCGCAGGCCGACCTGCGCGCGTGGCAGACCGGACACACCGGCTATCCGATCGTCGACGCCGGGATGCGGCGGCTGTGGCAAACCGGCTGGATGCACAATCGCGTGCGGATGATCACCGCCTCGTTCCTCATCAAGCATCTGCTGCTCGACTGGCGCGAGGGCGAACGCTGGTTCTGGGACTGCCTCGTCGACGCCGATTACGGCAACAACGCGGTCAACTGGCAGTGGGTCGCCGGCACCGGGATCGACGCCAACATGTTCGGGCGGATCATGGCGCCGCTGTCCCAGTCCGAGAAGTTCGATGCGGGCGATTACATCCGCCACTGGGTGCCGGAGCTGAAGGATCTGCCGGACGAAGCGATCCACGATCCCGATGCCGCCGGCTGCCGACCCGAGGCTTACCCGCCCAAGCTGATCGGTCATCGCGAGGCACGCGAACGCGCGCTGGCGGCAGGCAGGAAGGTGCGTTAGGGCGCGTCCGCCATGGACGCGGCCACCTCTCATCCTTCGCCTGCCCGGGGCCGTGCGCGGCTGTTCGCGCCGCTCTGGCACCGCATCCTCGACCGCATCGATCGCGGGCTGCGCGAGGGCGCGATCGAGGCGCAGCTGCCCGACGGCACCCGGCGGCTGCTCGGCGGTCACGCGCCGGGGCCGGTCGCGGCGGTGCGGCTGGTACGCTGGCGGGCGCTGTGGCGACTCGTCACCGCCGGATCGATCGGCTGGTATGAAGGCTGGGCGGCCGGCGACTGGACCAGCCCCGATCCGGTGCCGGTCTTCGACCTGTTCGTGCGGAACCGCGCCGCGCTCGGCAACGTCGCGCGCGCCAAGCATGTCGCGCGGCTGGCGGTGTGGCTCGGGCATCGTCTGCGCCGCAATCATCGCAGCGGCGCGCGGCGCAACATCGCCGCGCATTATGACCTCGGCAACGATTTCTACCGCGAATGGCTCGACGGGACGCTCACTTATTCCAGTGCGCTCGGCGTAATGGAGGGCGAACCGCTGGAGGCGGCGCAGCAACGCAAGCTGGATGCGGTCTTCGCGCGCACCGCGACCGCGGCCGGGCAGTCGATCCTCGAGATCGGCTGCGGCTGGGGCTCGTTCGCCGCGACCGCCGCTGCCGCCGGGGTGGCGGTACATGGCCTGACGCTTTCCAGAGAACAGCGCGATCATGTGCTCGCGCGTGGTCTTCCGGGCGTGACGGTGGCGCTGACCGACTATCGCGACGTTGTGGGAACCTATGACGCGGTCGCCAGCATCGAAATGGTCGAGGCGGTCGGCCCCGAATATTGGCCGGCTTATCTCGCGACGATCGCGCGCGTGCTGAAGCCGGGCGGCCGCGCCGCGCTGCAGTTCATCACGATCGCCGACGATATCTGGGACGCGTACAGCGGCAGCGCCGATTTCATCCAGCGCTATGTCTTCCCCGGCGGCTCGCTGCTGTCAGCGAGCCGTTTCCGCGCGCTCGCCGCGGCGCATGGGCTGGCGTGGCAGGACGAGCAGCGTTTCGGACTGGATTATGCCGAGACGCTGCTCGAATGGCGGCGCCGCTTCGATCGCGCGGTCGACGAAGGGCGGCTGCCGGCCCGTTTCGACGCGCGCTTCCAGCAGCTCTGGCGCTATTACCTGATGTATTGCGAGGGCGGCTTCCGCGGCGGCGGCATCGACGTGCTGCAGGTGACGCTGGTCAAGGCGAACTGACGCCCGCCCCGCCGCGCCGGACCTTACCCCACCCGCTCGCGATGGTTTGCCGGAAAGCCCTCGATCGCCAGCGCCACGATCCGCGCCGCGACCGTCTCGGGCGGCTTGACCGAAGCGGGATCCTCGCCCGGATAGGCGCGCGCGCGCATCTTGGTCCGCGTTGCGCCCGGATCGAGCACCGCCACCCGGAGCTTGCTCACCTCGGCGGTTTCGTCGCCGTACGCCTCGAGCAAGGTCTCGAAGGCGGCCTTCGATGCGCCATAGGCGCCCCAGTAAGCGCGCGGAGTGCGGCCGACCGACGAGGTGACGCCGATCACCCGCGCCCCTTCGGAGCGGCGCAGCATCGGATCGAACGCCTGGATCAGCGCCACCTGCGCGGAGACGTTGAGCGTCAGCACCTGCGCCAGCTCCTTGGCGTCGATCGCCGGCACCGCTGCGAGCGACCCGAGCATCCCGGCGTTGAGGACCATCACGTCCAGCGCCTGCCAGCGCTCGCCGATCGCGGTCGCCAGCCGGGCGATCGAATCGCTCTGCGCGAGGTCGAGCGGCGCGATCGTCGCCGATCCGCCCGCGTCGAAGATGCGCTGCTCGACCTCTTCGAGCCCGCTGGCGGTGCGCGCGGTCAGCACGACGTGCGCGCCCTGTTCCGCCAGCGCGATCGCGGTCGCCGCACCGATTCCGCGGCTCGCGCCGGTCACCAGCGCCAGTCTGTCCTGCAACGGCTTGTCCATGTGCGTCAGTTCACCCGCTCGGCGAGCATCGCGAACTGGTCGACGGCGCTCGATTCGTCATGGTCGGTCAGCGTCGTCGGATAGTCGCCGGTGAAGCACGCATCGCAATAGCGTGGCCGCCCTTCCGCCCGCTGCGCCTCGCCGAGCGCCTTGTAGAGCCCGTCGATGGTGACGAACGCGAGGCTGTCGGCATGGATGAAGTCGGTCATCCCGCCCAGATCCAGCTTCGCCGCGAGCAGCTTGGCCCGCTCGGGCGTGTCGACGCCATAGAAGCAGCTGTGCCGGGTCGGCGGCGAGGCGATCCGCATATGCACCTCAGCGGCGCCGGCCTCGCGCATCATCTGCACGATCTTGAGCGAGGTGGTGCCGCGCACGATCGAATCGTCGATCAGCACGACTTTCTTGCCCTGGATCAACGCGCGATTGGCATTGTGCTTCAACTTGACGCCGAGGTGCCGGACCTTGTCGCCCGGCTGGATGAAGGTGCGTCCGACATAATGCGAGCGGATGATGCCCAGCTCGAACGGGATCCCCGATTCCTGCGCATAGCCGATCGCCGCCGGGACGCCCGAATCGGGCACCGGGATCACCAGATCGGCGTCGACGGGCGCCTCGATCGCCAGCTGCGCGCCGATGTTCTTGCGCACCGAATAGATCGAATGGTCGTCGACGATCGAATCGGGGCGCGAGAAATACACCCATTCGAAGATGCACGGCCGCGGCGCGATCTGCTCGAACGGGCGGATCGAGCGCAGCTCGCCATTCTGCACGATCACCAGCTCGCCCGGTTCGACCGACCGCTCGAAGGTCGCCCCGACCACGTCGAGCGCCACCGTCTCGCTCGCGAAAATATAGGTCTCGCCCAGCTTGCCCATCACCAGCGGCCGGATGCCGAGCGGGTCGCGGCACGCGATCATCCCGTCCGGGGTCATCACGATCAGCGCATAGGCGCCCTCGACCTGCTTGAGCGCGTCGATGAACTTGTCGAGCAGAGTGCGATACTGGCTGGTCGCGACCAGATGGATGATCGTCTCGGTATCGGAGGTCGACTGGAAGATCGACCCGCGCCGCACCAGCTCGCGCCGCAGCCGCATCGCGTTGGAGATGTTGCCGTTGTGCGCGATCGCGAACCCGCCGGACTGCAATTCGGCATAGAGCGGCTGGACGTTGCGCAACGCCGTCTCGCCGGTCGTCGAGTAGCGGACGTGCCCGCACGCGACGTCGCCCGTCAGCGCGCGGATGATGTCGTCGCGATCGAAATTGCCCGCGACATGCCCCATCGCGCGGTGCGTATGGAAGTCGCGACCATCGAAGCTGGTGATCCCGGCGGCTTCCTGCCCGCGGTGTTGCAATGCGTGCAGCCCCAGCGCGACGAGCGCGGCCGCGCCCTCGGAGCCGGAAGCGCCGAAGATGCCGCATTCCTCGTGCAGATGGTCGTCGTCGAACGGATGTGTGGTCAGCATAAGCGTAGGGGGCTCGC
>CAJYLV010000061.1 GCA_913776255.1 uncultured Sphingomonas sp.
CGGATCGCCGCCCCATCGTCGGTGGGGCGGCTGTCCTTCACCTGGCTGGCGTCATGGCCGCAGAACGGGCAGCGCATTCAGCGGGTCACTTTTCGCACGAAGTGGGCGTTTTACTCACACTTACCCACCCTTCTTCCTACCCTTCCAATAGCCGTAGGTTGCGCCTGCTACAGCTCCAAGCGGCATGGTGAAGGGCAACGGGATCGCAACGACCGCACCGATCGCTGCCCATTTCATCATGGACTTCTTCAGAACGGGCGACCCGCTGATTTCATCCTGAACCTCGGCGATCTTATCGTCGATCTTGGACATACTCGCTTTCCTCAGTTGTAGATCGGGAACCGAGCGCACAAGGCGCGAACACGTTCCCGGACATTCGCCTCGACCGCCGGATCGCCGGCCTCGCCCTTGGCGCGAAGGCCGTCGAGGACGTCGGCGACCATGTTGCCGATCTCGCGGAACTCGGCGACGCCGAACCCGCGCGTCGTGCCCGCCGGGCTGCCGACGCGGATGCCGCTGGTCTTGACCGGAGGCAGCGGGTCGTTGGGGATGCCGTTCTTGTTGCAGGTGATGCCGGCACGCTCCAGCGCCTCGTCCGCGTCGCGCCCGGTGATGCCGAGCGGGGTGAGGTCCACCAGCGCCAGATGCGTGTCGGTGCCGCCCGACACCAGGTCCGCACCGCGCTCCTTCAGCGTCGCGGCCAGGACCTTGGCATTCTCGACCACGGCGGCGGCATAGCTCTTGAACTCGGGGCGCAGCGCTTCGCCGAACGCGACCGCCTTGGCGGCGACGACATGCATCAGCGGCCCGCCCTGCAGCCCCGGGAACACCGCCGAGTTGATCTTCTTGGCGATCGCCTCATCGTCGGTCAGCACCATGCCGCCGCGCGGCCCGCGCAGCGTCTTGTGCGTGGTGGTGGTGACGACATGCGCGTGGCCGAACGGCGTCGGGTGGACGCCGCCCGCGACCAGCCCGGCGAAATGCGCAATGTCGACCATGAAGAACGCGCCGACCTTGTCGGCGATCGCCCGGAAGCGCGCGAAATCGATGTGACGCGGATAGGCCGAGCCGCCGGCGATGATCAGCTTCGGCTGCGTCTCGACCGCCTGGCGCTCGACCGCGTCATAATCGATGAGATGCGTGTCGGCGGTGACGCCATATTGGACGGCGTTGAACCACTTGCCGCTCATCGCCGCGCGCGCGCCGTGCGTCAGGTGCCCGCCCGCGTCGAGGCTGAGCCCGAGGATCGTGTCGCCGGGCTTGACCAGCGCCAGCATCACCGCGCCGTTCGCCTGCGCGCCCGAATGCGGCTGGACGTTGACGAAACCGCAGTTGAACAGCTGCTTGGCACGATCGATCGCCAGCTGCTCGACCTCGTCGGAAGGGTGGCAGCCCTGGTAATAACGCTTGCCGGGATAGCCCTCGGCGTATTTGTTGGTGAACACCGACCCCTGCGCCTCCAGCACGGCGCGGCTGACGATATTCTCCGAGGCGATCAGCTCGATCTGCGTCTGCTCGCGGGTCAGCTCATGCGCGACGCCGGCGAACACCGCCGCATCGGCGTCGGCGAGGCCGCGGGTGAAGAAACCATCCGGCTGGATGTCGGAAAGCAAGGTCGGGTTGGTGCTCATGCGGGCTCCTTGAGCATGTCGACGCGCGCGGCGTGGCGCCCGCCGAGGAAATCCGTGGAAAGAAAGGCCCGCACGCAGGCGCGGGCCAATTCGGGGCCGATCAGCCGCGCGCCGAGCGCGATGGCGTTCGCGTCATTGTGGCTGCGCGCCAGTTCGGCCGACAGCGGCTCGCTGACCAGCGCGCAGCGCACCGCCGGGTTGCGGTTGGCGGCGATCATGATGCCGATCCCCGAGCCGCAGAGCGCGACCCCGCGCTCCGCCTTGCCCGCCGCCAGCGTGTCGGCGAGGCGGCGGCCATAGTCCGGATAGTCGACGCTCGCGCTGCCGTGCGTGCCGAGATCGATCACCTCATGGCCCTCGCCCGTCATCCAGTCGCGCAGCTCGTCCTTCAACTGGACGGCGGCATGGTCGCAGGCGATGGCGATACGCACGGATCGACTCCCGGAATGATTGGATCGCCGCGCTCTAGCGATCCGTGCGCCGCAAAGCTACCCGGAACGCAGGCCCGCCCCTGCAGGTTGATGTACCATGACGAAGCGCCTGATCCTCATCGCCGTCCCGCTCACCTTCGCCGCCTGCGCGCAGCCCGCGCCCGACCCGTCGCCCAGCGCGGCCCCCAGCGAGCGCGTCGGCCCGCTCGCCGCGCCGCGCGACGAAGCGGGCGGCGGACAGCTGCGCGACAATGCCGTCGAATTCGCCGCCACCGCCGCGCCGGAGGAGCGCTATCTCGGGCGCTGGGTCGGGGTGGAGGGCATGTTCCTCGACGTCAAGCGGCGCGAGGCCGGCGGCGTGACGCTCGACATGCAATGGGACCTCGACCATCGCGGCACGTTCGACGGGTCGGTGACCACCGAGGGGCTGCGCTTCCTGCGCAACGGCGTCGCCGAGACCGCGGTGCGCGGCGATGGCGACGCGACCGGGCTCAAATGGCTGGCGGGGAAGAAGGACTGCCTGATCGTCAAAGCCGGCGAGGGTTATTGCCGGACGTGATCGTCATCGGTGACCGGACCGGCTAGTTCCGCGCCGCAATCGCCGCGGCGAGCGCGAGCACGCGCCGCGCCTCTTCCAGGTGCAGCCGCTCGACCATGCGCCCGTCGATGCGAATGGCGCCTTCATCCTCGCGCCCGTCGAACGCTGCCGCCAACATCCGCGCCGCTTCGACGTCGTTTCCGGATGGTCCGAACGCATCGTTCGCCGCCGCGATCTGCGCCGGGTGGATCAGCGTCTTGCCGTCGAAACCATAGTCACGCCCCTGCGCGCATTCCGCGGCGATCGCCGCCTGATCGTCGAGCGTGTTGATGACCCCGTCGAGCGCCACCAGCCCCGCCGAACGCGCCGCCAGCACGATATGCGCCAACATTGGCAACAACGGTGCCCGGTCCGGCCCGACGCGGCACCGCAGCTCGCGCGCCAGATCGTTGGTTCCCGCCACCAGCGTCGCCAGGCCGTTAGCCGCCGCAGCCGCGACGATCGCAGGGAGTGCCAGCACGCCCGCGCAGGTCTCGATCATCGCCCACAGCGCCGGCCCGCCTCCTAAGGCGGCCCGCGCCCGCGACAAGGTCGCCACGTTCTCCAGCTTGGGCAGCAGCACCGCGTCCAGCGCCGCTCCGCGCAGCGCCACCAGATCCTGCGCGCCCCACGGCGTGTTGGGCGCATTCACGCGCACCACCAGCTCACGCGCGCCGAAGCCGCCTTCCCGGACCGCCGCGACCGCCGCCGCGCGCGCCGCGTCCTTCTGCGCCGGTGCGACCGCATCCTCGAGATCGAGGATCACCACGTCACACGGCAAGGTCCGCGCCTTCGCAATCGCGCGTGCGTTCGACGCAGGCAAAAACAACGCGCTGCGCCGCGGACGCACCACCGGCGTCATGCCCCCACGCCGCCGCCCGACAACGGCGCGAATCGCGCGACCTGCCGCCCAATCAGCCGCAATTGCTCGACCACCGCCGGGTCGCTCGCGCCGCCCTCGTCGTCGAAGCGGGTCACCTGCGTGTTGATCGCCGCCGCGAACGGCGTCGGCCAGCCGCGCAGCGCATGGACAATCGAGCGCAGCGCCGCGATCGTCGAACCGGTGGCCTGCCAGCCATAAGCGGTCGCGATCAGCCCGACCGGCATGTCGGCGAGATACGGCCGCGAGTCGCGCGCGGTTTCCTCGAGCAGATCCAGCGCGTTCTTCACCACGCCCGAGATGCTGCCATGATAGCCGGGGCTGGAGATGATGACCGCCGACGCCTGCCGCACGGCTTCGACAAAAGCCTGCTCCTCCGGCGTGCGCGAGGTCGCGCGCGGGTCGTAGAGCGGCAGCCGCGCCATGTCGGCACCGCCGAACATCTGCGTGCGGAATCCCTGCGCCGCCGCCTCCCCCAGCGCGATCCGCAGCGCGCGTTCGGTCGACGAGATGCCGCCGATCGTGCCCCCGATCCCCACCACCAGCGGCGCGCACGCGCCTTTCGCATCATCCTGCATTTGGCTATCCTTGTTCGGCGCGGGCCACGCTTGCGATAACTGTTATATCAGCGTAAGACACCTACAGCCATGCGCCCCGACCCCTACGACACTGGCCGCGTCCGCTACAACCACGCACGCGGCGACACGCCCGGCGCGCCGCCGGAGCCGCTTCCGTCGTTCGATGCGTGGCACGAGGGCGTGCGTGATCCCGACTCTTCCTATGGACCGAACCGTTACGGCGACGGCGGCGATCCGCCCCCGTGGTGGCGGCGGATCGCATGGAGCAAGTGGATCGTCCGCGGGCTGGCGGCGTCGATCGTCCTGTTCGTGCTCGCCGTCATCTGGCTGGCGGTCACCGCGCCCTTGTCGCGCTCGCTCAAGCCGCCGACGCCACCCTCGATCACGCTGACCGCCGCCGACGGCACGCCGATCGCACGCCGCGGCGCGATCATCGGCACACCGGTCGATGCCAAGACCTTGCCCCCGCATGTCCGAGAGGCGTTCCTCGCGATCGAGGACCGGCGCTTCTATTCGCACTGGGGGATCGACCCGCGCGGCATCGCCCGCGCGGCGTGGGCGAACGTCGGGTCGGGCGGCGTGCGGCAGGGCGGCTCGACGATCACGCAGCAATTGGCGAAGAACGCCTTTCTTGATTCGGACCGCACCGCGGCGCGCAAGATCCGCGAGGTGATGATCGCCTTCTGGCTCGAGGCATGGCTCAGCAAGGACGAGATCCTCTCGCGCTATCTGTCGAACGTCTATTTCGGCGACAACGTCTACGGCATCACTGCCGCCTCGAAGCATTATTTCGGTCGCACCCCGCAGAAGCTCAACGTCGGGCAGGCGGCGATGCTCGCGGGGCTGGTGAAGGCGCCGTCGCGACTCGCTCCGACCGGCAACTTGAAAGGCGCGCGCGCGCGGCAGGCGGTGGTGGTCGGCGCGATGGTCGATGCCGGATTCCTCACCAAGGCCGAGGCGGCGACCGTCCAGCCGCAGCGCGTGCTCGCCGCGCGCGCCGACACGCTGCCGACCGGCACCTATTTCGCCGACTGGGTGCTGCCGACCGCGCGCGAGGTCGCAGGTGATTCAGGTACCGAGGCGACCGTGAAGACCACGCTCGACCGCGGACTGCAATCGACCGCCGAGCGCGTCGTGCGGCAGGCCAGCCTGCGCGGACTGCAGGCGGCGGTGGTCGCGATGCGCCCCGATGGCGAGGTGGTCGCGATGGTCGGCGGCAAGGATTACAAGTCCAGCGCCTTCAACCGCGCGGTGCAGGCGAAACGCCAGCCGGGCTCGACTTTCAAGCTGTTCGTCTATCTGGCCGCGCTGCGCGCCGGGCTGACTCCCGACGACGTTCGCGACGATTCGCCGGTCGAGATCGCCGGGTGGAAGCCGCGCAACGACGATGGCCGCTATCTCGGGCCGATCACGCTCCGCCGCGCCTTCGCGCGCTCCTCGAACGTCGTCGCCGCGCGGCTGACGCAGGAGGTCGGCGTGCGCAACGTCATCAAGGCGGCGCGCGATCTCGGCATCACCACGCCGATCCCCAACGAGGCGACGATCGGGCTTGGCACCGCCGAAGTGTCGCTGCTGGAGCTGACCGGCGCCTATGCCGCGATCGCCAACGGTCGCTATCCGGTCACGCCGCGCGGGGTCGAGGGCAATCGCAGCGCGAGCTGGTATGAGAAGATCGCGGGGAGCGACACCGCGATGCCCGGCAAGGTCCGCGACGACATGCGCTCGCTGCTCGGCTCGTCGATCCGCGGCACCGGGCGCGACGCCAACCTGCCCGTCGACGCGTTCGGCAAGACCGGCACCAGCCAGGGCGGACGCGACGGCTGGTTCATCGGCTTTGCGGGCAACCTCGTCGTCGGTGTCTGGGTCGGCAAGGACGACAGCTCGCCCAATCCGGGGCTGCACGGCGGCGGGATTCCCGCGCAGATCTGGCGGCAGTTCATGATGTCGGCGCTGCACATCCCGGTCGTCGTCGCGCCCGAGGCCGACGAGATGGGCGCGCCGCTCGACAATATGGAGGAGGCGGTCGATCGCTTCGGTCGCGTGATCGACGGCGCGCAACCGTCGATCGAGGATGCGGTCGACCGGCTCCGTGAACTGGGCATCGAGTTGCCGCAACCGCCCGAGCCACGCCAGCGAGTGCCGCTCGAACGCTATCCCGAAGACCGCGGGCCGCCGCGCGACGAGGATGGCGGACCCGACGAGGATTACGATTACCGCTTCTATGTCGCGTCTGCATTTAACGTAGCCAGATCATGGCGCAGGCGAGATGGACGAAGCCCATGAAGGCGGTGACGGTTTTCTCGCATCGCAGGGCAATGCGCCGGAAGCGCTTGAGCTTGTTGAAGAAGCATTCGACCTGATGGCGTTCCTTGTAGAGGCGCCAATCGATGGGAGGTTTGGCGGTTCGGCTCGGATTGGCCTTGATCTGCGCGGTGGCGCCAAGGTCGTCGGCGATGAAGGTGCGCAGCGGATCGGCGTCATAAGCGGCATCGGCGATGACGTGGCCGACGCCCTTCAAGCCAGCCAGCAGCGTCTCGGCCTGGGGACGATCGCCGCGTTGGCCGGGCGTCGGATGGATGCGGATCGGCAGGCCGATGGCATCGACGGCCGCATGCAGTTTGGTCGTTAAGCCACCCCGAGATCGCCCGATCGCGGCAGCTTCAGCCCCCCTTTTGCGCCTGCCGCATCGGCATGAACTTTCGAGATGGTGCTGTCTATGAGGACGTACTCGAAGTCTGGCGTATCGGCCAGGCTATGGAAAAGTCGTTCCCATACACCGGCATGCGACCAGCGCCGGAACCGGGCATGCACTCCTGTCCACTTGCCGAATACCTCTGGCAGGTCGCGCCAGCGCGCCGCATTGCCAGCCATCCACAAGATCGCGTCCACGAACAGCCGGTTGTCCACCCCGCTGCGGCCGCGTGTACCCTCGCGGCCCGGGAGATAGCCAGCGATCCGCTCCCATTGCTCATCCGTCAGCGTGCGTCTGCTCAAGGCTAGGCTCCTTCGCCAGCCTTGAATCAGAACTCACCTCGAATGGGAATCCTGTAAATGCAGACGCGGCCTAGTCCTCGAGCTCGGCAAGGAAGGCGCTGACGCCCGACTTCATCGAGGCGGCGATGATGGCGAGCCGTTCGACAAGCGTCTGCATGACCTGCGCATCCTCGCCGGCTTCGCGCGCGCTGCCCAGCACATCGGCCACCCCGGCCTCGATCCGCATCGTCGCGGCGCCGGCCTCGCCGATATGCTCGCCGATCGCGCGGCCGGCGCTTCCCTGCTCGCGTACCGCCGCCATCACGCTGGCCGACAATTGCTCGATCGCTTCCACTGCGCGGGCAATGCCTTCATGATCATCGGACACCGCGGCGGTCGCGATCCTGATGCGTGCGACATGATCGGCAATCCCGGCCGCAGCGGTACGCGTCTGGGTCGCAAGGGCTTTCACCTCGCCAGCGACCGCCGTGAAGCCGAGCCCGGCATCGCCGGCCCGCGCGCACTCGATCGCTGCATTGAGCGCCAGCATCCGCGTCTGCTGCGCGATGGTGTCGATCAGCGCGCTCACCGTTACGATCGCCTCCGCCGCCTCGTCGAGCGCACGGATCTGCTCGGCGCTTGCCCGGGTGCGCATCACCGCGCGCTGGGTGGCGATCGTCGCAGCATCCATCCGCTTGTCGACCGAATCGAGCGCACCGGCGAAGATCTCGGCACTGACGGCGATCCGCTGCAGATTGATGATCGAGCCCGCCGCAGCGCTTGCGACGTCATCCGTTCGCGCGCGGATCGCCACCGCGCGCTGCGCGACCCGGCGTGACGCGGCCTCAACCGCCTGCGACACCTCCCCGAGCCCGCGTATCAGATCACGTTTCTCGGCCCGGAAGCGTTGCGCGGCATCCTCGATCCGCAACGCGCGCTGCCGCTCGACCAGGTGAAGGCGTCCGGCGCGCTCAGCGGCGATGCGCAAGAGGTTCGGTTGATCGACCGTGCCGACGAAGCGCCCGCTTCGCGTCAGGATCAGCCCCTCGGCGGACTCGGCGCTACGCCACGCGACCAATGCCTCGACCGCGGGTGCGCCGATTTCGATCACCGGGCAATCGCGCATCCGCGATGCGACGTCCATCGACAAGCCGCGATTGCTGAGCAACGCATGGCCGAACGGGCCGAACAGCAAGGACCGCAAGTCGCGCTCCAGCAGCGCACCGCGTGGATGACCGGCGGCATCGATGATCGCGATCAATCGCACCTGCGGCATCGCGCGGAACAGCTCGACTGCCTCCAGCAGCGCGGCGTCGTGCGGCAGCTTGCTCGTATCGGTGGCCCAATGGGCCTCGACCACGTCACGGCCCGCCACGGACGCCGACCTCCCCGGCGGTATCCCCGAAGCCTTCATCATGGCGAATGGTTTAACTCGCGTTAGTAAACGCCGCCTTTCCCGCAGATGACCGTTCGATGAAACACAGCCTGACAAGGAACCCCGACGCGCCTCATCCCTTTGAGCCCTGACGGCCGCGCATCCGTCCGCGCGGCATCAGCGAGGATCGTCCATGACCGATATCAAGACCCGCCCAGCCGGCAACGGCGGCGAGACGCACCAGGTGACCGACGCCGATCATCCGGTGCTGACCACCAATCACGGCATGCCGGTTTCGGACAACCAGAACCAGCTGAAGGTCGGTCCGCGCGGCCCGGTGCTGCTCGAGGACGAAGTCTATCGCGAGAAGATGAACCATTTCGACCATGAGCGCATCCCGGAGCGGATCGTTCATGCGCGCGGTTCGGCCGCGCACGGCTATTTCGAGTGCACCGACTCGCTGGCCGACATCACCCGCGCCGACCTGTTCCAGAAGAAGGGCCAGCGCACCGAGGTGTTCGTGCGCTTCTCGACGGTGGCGGGCGGCGCCGGATCGGTCGACACGCCGCGCGACGTGCGCGGCTTCGCGGTGAAATTCTACACGCGCGAGGGCAATTGGGACCTGGTCGGCAACAACATCCCGGTGTTCTTCATTCAGGATGCGATGAAGTTCCCAGACCTGATCCACGCCGCCAAGATGGAGGCGGACCGGGGCTATCCGCAGGCGGCGACCGCGCACGACACCTTCTGGGACTTCATCTCGCTGATGCCCGAGGCGACCCATATGATCATGTGGGCGATGTCGGACCGCACGCTGCCGCGCAGCTTCGCGACGATGGAAGGGTTCGGCATCCACACCTTCCGCTTCGTCAACGCCGAGGGAAAGAGCACCTTCGTCAAGTTCCACTGGAAGCCGCGCGCCGGGCTCGCCTCGACGATCTGGGACGAGACGGTCAAGATCGCCGGCGCCGACCCCGACTTCCAGCGCCGCGACCTGTTCGAGCGGATCAACCGCGGCGACTATCCCGAATGGGATCTGGGCGTGCAATTGTTCGACGAGGACTTCGCGAACAGCCAGCCGTACGACGTGCTCGATGCGACCAAGATCATCCCCGAGGAAGTGCTCCCGGTCCGCATCGTCGGCAAGATGGTGCTCGACCGCTATCCCGACAATTTCTTCGCCGAGACCGAGCAGGTCGCCTTCTGCCCCAGCCATATGGTGCCGGGGATCGACCATTCGAACGACCCGCTGCTGCAGGGCCGGCTGTTCAGCTATCAGGACACGCAGATCAAGCGGCTGGGCTCGACCAACTGGCACCAGCTGCCGATCAATCAGGCCAAGGGCCGCGCCGATGCGGCGGGCTGCCCGTTCCTGAACATGCAGCGCGACGGCCACATGCAGATGCAGGTGCCCAAGGGCCGCGCCAATTACGAGCCGAACAGCCTGCATCTGGCCGGCGAACCCGGCGGCCCGCGCGAGGATCCGAACGGCTTCAAGAGCTTCCCCGCCGAGGAGAGCGGGCCGAAGCTGCGCATCCGCGCCGAAAGCTTCGCCGACCATTATTCGCAGGCGCGGCTGTTCTGGCGGTCGATGGACAAAGCCGAACAGGCGCATATCGCCTCGGCGTTCGTCTTCGAGCTGAGCAAGGTGTCGATCCCGCACATCCGCGTCGCGCAGCTCGCCAATCTGCGCAACGTCGACGAGGAACTGGCGCAGCGCGTCGCCGACGGCCTCGCGATCGACCTGCCCGAGGCGTCGCCGACCAGCGCACCGGTGCGCGACATGGCCCCGTCCCCGGCGCTGCGCATCGTGCGCGGGCCGCTGGAGAAGCACACGCTGGAGGGGCGGACGGTGGGCATCCTGTTCGCCGACGGCACCGATCGCGAGGAGTTCGAGTCGACGGTCGCGGCGGTCAAGGCGGCGGGTGGGCACCCGCTGACGATCGCGCCGAAGGTCGGCGCAGTGCCGTTGTCGGACGGCACGACCGTCGCCGCCGATGCTCAACTGTTCGGGCAGCCGTCGGCGACGGTCGACGCCTGCGCGGTGATCGTGTCCGAAGCGGCCTGTGCCAAGCTCGTCAAGGAAGGCGCGGCGGTGCAATGGGTGATGGACGCCTACGGTCACCTAAAGGCGATCGGCCATAACGACGCGGCCAAGCCGTTGCTCGACAAGGCCGGGGTCGAGCCCGATGCCGGCGTGACCGACCTTGAGGCGTTCGTCGATGCCGCCAAGCAGCGTTACTGGGACCGCGAGCCCAACGTCCGTACGCTGGCCTGAGGGAGCGCGATCATGCTCGAACACGTGCCGCACTGGCTGGGCAGCCTGATGCACAATGTCCGTGCCGGTCATGCCAAGCTGGCGATTGTGCAGGACGGGATCGTCACCGGCGACGCGCGGCTGGAGCTGTCCAGCCTCGCCTTCGCCGATGGGGCGCGCTTGCCGACGCGCTTCACCGCCGATGGCGAGGGCGTGTCGCCGCCGCTGACGTGGCGCGGCGTGCCGGCGGGCACCGCGGCGCTGGCGTTGCTGGTCGAGGACCCCGACGCCCCTGCCCCCAACCCGCTGGTCCATGCGGTGGTGTGGAACCTGCCGCCCGCGGACGGCTCACTCGCCGAGGGCGCGATCGCGCCGGACGGGCATGGCACCGATGACGGCTCGGATGTCGGGCGCAACAGCTATAGCCAGGAAGGCTGGCTGCCCCCCGATCCGCCGACCGGGCATGGCAGCCACGATTATGTCTTTCAGCTCTTCGCGCTCGACAGCGCGGCGGCGCTCGACATCAATCCCGGGCGCAGCGACGTGCTGGATGCGATCTGCGGGCATGTGATCGCGGCAGGAATGCTGATCGGCACCTATTCGCGCGGCGAGGAGGCGCCGGTCGGCCCGGCCGAGGCATCACCGCAGGTCGCCTGAGCGATGCCGCCGCTGCCACAGGTCCGCACACCGCCGGTCGCGCTGGGCGCGGCGGGACTGTTACCGGCGATCGCCTGCGTGACGTTGGCGATCGTCGAGCCGGAAACACGGGCCACGGCGGCGATCATCGGCGGCGGCTATGCCGCACTGATCCTGTCGTTTCTGGGAGGAATGTGGTGGATGCAGGCGCTGCTGCGCAGTGACGGGCGCTGGTGGCCGTATCTGCTGGCGGTCGCGCCGAGCCTGATCGGCTGGGGGGCGCTGCTCGCGGCGTTCACCCGTGCCGTACCGCCCGCCGCGGCGCTGATGACGCTGGCGGTCGCGCTGCTCGCCAGTCCGCTCGGCGATCGCGAGATCGGACCGCTGTTGCGCGAGGTGCCGGCGTGGCGGCAATTGCGGCTGACGCTGTCGGGCGGCCTCGGCGCGTTGACGCTGCTGCTGGCGCCGCTCGGCGGGCGGGGCTGAACCCCGCCCGTCGCGGTGCCTCAATGCTTGCGCGTGGCAGCGGCCTTCTTGGCGTAATGGTGGTGGGCCACCGCGCAGCCTGCCGCGGCACCCATCACGCCATGCCCCTTGCCGACCATGTGGCCGGCGAGACCACCGGCGGCGGCACCGCGCAGACAGCCCTTGGCCGAGGCCGGCGAAGCGGCGAGCACCGTAGCGGCGATGGCGGCGATGAGAACGGAACGCATCTCTTCTCTCCTTGATCGATGGAAAGAAGATAGGCGATCTCCGGACGTTGTCCCGTTACAAAGCGGACAGGCGCCGGACAGGGAACGACAAGGCGGCACGGCTGCGGACAGCCGGGCCGCCCTGAACGGTCAGGCGAGCAGCGGCTGGACCGTTGCCGACGTGCGACGGCGCATAGCGAAGCCGACCAGCGCGAAACCGAGGATCATCATCGCCCAGGTCGCCGGCTCCGGCACCGCGCCTGCGGGCGGCGGCGTGACGGTGCCGTCGAACTTGACCTGCAGCGAACCGCCCGGCGCGAAAAAGCTATTCGCCAGGTTGATGGTCAGATCGCCGCCGTCGAGGGTGATGTTGCTGGGATCGAAGCCGAAGACGTCTTCGCCGCTGAAATTGTAGACGTCGGTGACATCACCCAGTGCGGCGAAGGTGAACGGATTGGTTTCGTTGCTGAAGAACAACGCATAGCCGTCCTCGAACGAGATCCCCTCGGGAAATGAGGGATTGTTCGTGAAGCTGAGCGTCAGCAGCCCGGCCGAGAAATCGGCGGTGAACACCGTGCCGAAAGTCCCGAGATCGATGCCGAACTCGCTGCCCGCCCCCACGGGCGCGGAGAGGGTCGAGCACTCGAAGGTTGCGCCGCCGCACGTCACCGTGTCGCCGGCGGTCACCGTCGCGGAGGCAGGAGCGGAGATAATGGCGCTCAACAGCGCCAGACCAGCGAAAAGGTGCTTCTTCATGTCACTCCCCTGTTCGGGCGGCACGAGCCGACCCCTTAAAGGCGTCTTACACCAAATAGTTAACGCAACGTTAACGATCTGGCGGGAGGATCATATGCGCGTGTAGCGGAAATACCAGACCTCGTGGTTCTGCCGCCGCGCCTTGCGTTCGTAGCGCGTTTCCGGCCAGTCGGCGGGGCGTTCAAGGAAGTCGCGCGCGGTCTGCGCCTGCCACACGAAATCGCGACGCTGGTTCATCACCATCATCGACCAGCGGCAATAGGTCGGATCGTCGGTGCCGAGCCGGAACTCCGCGCCCGGCTTTAGCTTGGCGGCGATCAGGTCGAGCGGGCCGTGGTTCATCATGCGGCGCTTGGCGTGGCGCGCCTTGGGCCACGGATCGGGATGGAGCAGGTACACGCGCTCCAGCGACTCGTCGGGCAGGCGCTCGATCACCTCCAGCGCATCGCCCATATGGATGCGGACGTTGTCGATCGCGCCGTCGCGGACATGGCCGAGCGCGCCGACCACGCCGTTGAGGAACGGCTCGCAGCCGATGAAGCCGCTCCCCGGCGCCGCCGCCGCCTGCCCGGCGAGATGCTCGCCGGCGCCGAAGCCGATCTCGACCTGCAACGGGCGGTCGTCGCCGAACAGCCGCTTGGCATCGAGCGGGCCGTCGGTGGGGACCGCGATCCGCGGCAGCAGTTCCTCGACCAGTGCCGCCTGTCCGGCGCGCAGCGCATGGCCCTGACGCCGGCCGTAGAGGCGGCGGATCGTTGTGGGATCGTTCATACAGGCGCGCCTACCGCACGGGCGCGCGAAACGAAACGGAGGAAGCGATGCGTGCGTGGTGGAGCGGAGTGGCGCTGGTCGCCGTGGCGGCGGCAGGGCCGGCGTGGTCGCAACTGTCGAGCCAGACATCGATTTCGATGTTGAACGGCGACGGCGGCTGGACGCCGGCGGTGTTCGTCTGCGACTCGACCGATCGCGACCGCGTGCTGATCCTGTCCGCCCCCGATGCGCAGCGCGGCGCGACGCTGACCAGCTTGTCGAAGCCTGGGCTGGTCCGCCATCAGGTGCAGGTACGGGTCGGTGCGGGCGATCCGGGGATGGGGCAGATCTATTATCCGCTGACCAATGCCGCCGGGCGCACGGTCGGCAACATCCATGCGATCAATCCCGGCATGGTCGAGCCCGGCGCGACGACGCCGACCGTCACCGCGGTCACCTATGGTCGCGACACCACATCGTGCCGCTTCGCGCCGCAGACGCGCGTGCTGGGGGTGACCGCCAAACGCTCGATCCAGCTGACGCGCAGCGAGCGCGACGGGTTTGTGTACCGCAGCTACAATCACGACACCGATCTTCCGGCGATCGACCAGCCATGGGGCGGGCGCGACACCCGCGCCTCGCTGACGATCACCGGCGGGCGGCTGGTCGAGGAGCGCGGCGGTCGGCGCATCTACCAGTTCGCGAACGGCGGCTATGTCTATCGCGTGCTCGCGTCGGTCGATCCGAGCAAAGGCGGCGGCGGGGTGCAGGTGTGGCGCGACGGGCGGATGCTGCTCGCCGAGCCGTTCGTTACCTATACCGCCGCCTCCTGAGCGGGACCGAAAGCGCGCGCGGCTCGTTGGCAGGCGGACATGAAGCGGAGCCGATATGGGCAAGAAGAAGAAAAAGGCGCTGCGCGCCGCCGCCGCACGCGAACAAGACGCCACCGCGCCGCTGCGCGCGCTGGCGGCGGCGGGGGCGATGCGCGCGCTGGCACCGATCGCCAAGGCGACCGACGAGCCCCCGTTGCTCGCGCTCGGGCTCGGCACGCTGGCGATCGGCGCGGCGCTGCGTCGGCCGGCGCTGGCGCGCAGCGGTGCGCGGATGGTGGCGAGCCACCTGCTCGCGACGGGCCTGAAGACGGTGCTCAAGGCCGGGGTCGACCGCGCCCGCCCGAACGTCGCGGGCACCGACGCGGTGCCGCGCAAGGGACATGGCACCGACGACACCGATCTCAACGCCTTCCCGTCGGGGCATACCGCCGGGGCGGTGGCGGTGGCGCAATCGGTCGCCCACGAAGCGCCCGGCGTCGGCGGCGTCGCGAAGCTGGCGGCGGGCACGGCCGGAGCGGTGCAGGTCGCGCGCGGGGCGCATTATACCAGCGACGTGGTCGCCGGTGCGGTGATCGGCTGGCTCTCCGAGCGCTTCGCCGGCTGGGCGATCGAGGCCGGCGAGCGCTTCGCCGAGACGCGCCGCGACGTGAAGGCCGAGGCCGAGGTCGAGGCGCATCCGAGCTGAACGGCGTCTTTTGCCTCGATTACAATGGCATCGCGTAGAGTGCATGATGCGCGAGGATGTAGAGCGTCCGCCGGTCCGCGCCGCCGAGCAACAGTTGCAGCGGCCGTTCGGGGACGTCGATGCGGCGGGTCAGCGAACCGTCGGGGGCGTAGACGAACACCTGTCCGTTCGCGACGTACAGGTTGCCGACCTCGTCGCGTGCCACGCTTTCGCCACCGCGTGGCGCGACGACCTTGAGGTCGGTCACCTGTCCGCCCGCGCCGACCAGCCCGCTGTAGGTGAGGTTTTCCGACGCATTGGTCAGCGTGACGCGGCTGCCCGGCACCGCCCCGACGAAGCCATAGGAATCAAGCGTATCCGACCAGCGCCAGCCGAGATGATCGTCCGGTCCCTGGTTCCAGACGCGGAAGGCCGGCAGCGCCAGCGACCCGTCGGGCGAGCGATATTCCTGCGCCTTCGCCTCGCCCAGCTTGGTGGTGAAGAAGGACGCGATCGGCGGATAGTCGTAGGTCGCGGGGTCGATCCGGTCCGCAAATTCACCGTTCGCCCAGACGTTTACCGGGAGCAGCGTCGTCGCCTTCCCGCCCGCGCGCACCGCGGTCGGCGCGATCGCGCGGATGTCATCGGGCTTGGCGGGATCGAGGCTGTAGACGCTGCCGTCGCGGCCCGCGGAGGATTGCACCAGCAGGCGCCCCGAGCGATCGACCGCGAGGTTGACCGGGTCGAGCGGCGCGTCGGAGACCGTCGTCAGGCCCTCTGTCGGGGTAAAGCCATGAATCCGCTGGAAGAAGCGGTCGACGAAGTACAGCTTGCCCTGGGCATCGACCGCGCCGCCGGAAATCGAATAGAAGCCGTCCGCCAGCTTGGTCACGCCGGGAGTGACTGGAATCGCGAGGTCGGCAGTGGCGGTCGCGGGCGCCGGGGGTATATCGAGGCTGGCGAACTCGCGTTCGCGGACTTCCTGACGGCGGGTCATGTCCTTGATGCTGTTTTCGAACGGGAATTTGCTGGCGCGCAGGTAGGTGCCGCAGCCCTTGGCGTCGCAGCTCGCAAAGCCGCTTTCGGCGTTCACATGGACGTTGCGGAAGCGGATATTGCCCGAATTGAACAACTTGACCGCCGCATCCATCGGCTTGATCGTCCGCGTCACGCGATAGCCGTGGTAATTGGCGAACAGGATGTCGCTGGAATCGTGGAACTCGGTCGAGACCGCGTTGACGCCATCGCGGACCTCCTGTTCGGTCTGCGGTGCCAGAAACTCCCAGTTTTTAACCCGGTCCAGAATGATTTCGGCACGATAATGATGCTCGGCGGAGAGCTGATAGACGTGTCCGGGCGTGCTGGTGTCGGAAACGTGAAAACCTGCCGCGGCGAGCGTGTTCGGCGACCAGATCGCGGAGAACGTCCCGCCGCCACCGTCGGTGACCATGATGCTCGGATACTGGCCGTCGACCCGCGCGCGCGGGTCGTTCTGGTTGATCGGGCTGCCCTTGGTCAGCACCGTGCCGCCGCCGCCCTGGATCTTGACGTCGTTGACCTCGGACGCCGCGCCGGCCTTCCAGAGCAAGGCGGTGGCGCGGCGGTTGATCGCGCCGGTCCATAATCCGAGCCCGTGGACGATCGCGTCGCCGCCTTTGGCGCTCTCGATCATCGCCTTGGCGCCGCCCATGCCGGTGAAGGCGGGGGTCTCGTCCGGCAGATAGACGTGCGTCAGGCTGGGATGGAGCGCGATCAGGACACTGTCGGGGCGCAATCTGATCGTGTCGGTAACGCGATAGCGCCCGATCGGGAGGTAAACGACACGGTGCGTGTCGATCGCGCGCTGCAACGCGGCGGTGTCGTCGGTGGTGTCGTCGCCCTTGACGCCGAGATCGTGCGCGTTCGCCCAGTCGCGGACCGGCGGGAGCGCGCGGATCGCGTTGGCGGGGCGCTTCGGGACGCGCGACAGCGAGGTGATCGTCACGTCGGTGGCGGTGTCGCCGATCGTGCCGAGCCCGGCGAGCTTCAGCCCGTGCGAGAAATCGGCGACGCGGTAGCGCGCGCCCTTCCCCGCGACCGTCCGCCCCGAATCGCGGAAGCGCGCGAAGGTCGGCGTGTCGATCGCCACCGCATCGTCGAAGCCGATCTGGGTGAAGACGCTCTTCTCCTCCGAGATCACCACCGCGGCCTGCGACACGCGCTCGAAGCGGACCTGCTTGCCCCACAAGGAGTCCGAATAGCCGCGGTCGATCTCGATCCCTACGGCCGTGTCGCGGATCGCGACGTTGACCAATGTCAGGTCGACCTCATGCTCGCGTATCGCGGCGTCGCGCTGCCCGGAGAACTCGCTGTCGATCAGCGTGAACTGCCATGCCGGCGAGGTCTTCTCGGACATGATGCCGTAGCGGCCGCCGAAGAAGCGCAGATCCTCGAACTCGTTGCCGGCCTGATAGACGCCGGCCAGCCCGGAGCCGATGTGGAAATCGACGTGGCGCAGATAGCCGTGCTGCGCGACGCGGAAGCGCACCGCGACCGCGCCGGCATTGCCGTCGCCAATGCGGAAATCGATGTTCGACAAAGCGGAATAGAAGGTGCTGGAGGTCGCGTCGAAGATCGACGGATCGAACGGCACGCTGGTGCGCGGCGGGACCGGCGCCTTGCCAACGCGATATTGGTCCTCGCCGGTGAACGCGACCATCGCCGCGACGCCGCTGCCGAAGCCGGCGGTGTTGCCGCCGAGCAATATCTGCGGGCGGGTCTTGCCGACGCCGAACAGCCGCACCGCCGAGCGCACGAAGATCGTGCGCGAGATGCGGTAGGTGCCCGAGGGGACGAACACCACGCCGCCGTGCCCGCCCGCCGCCGCGGCGTCGATCGCCTGTTGCAGCGCGGCGCTGTCGTCGGCGCGGCCATCGCCGACCGCCTTGAGGACGATCGCACGCGGGTCGTCGGGCATGGTTTGGTAGACCGATGCGCCGGGCTTGATCCCCGTGGCCGCCAGTGCCGGGGTGGCGAGCACCGCGGCCAGTGCCGCTCCGATCCGCCATCCTGCCCGCATCGCCCGTCTCCCGTCCGTTTCCGCGCTTTTGCTAGCGTTACCAGACAGATGCTTCACGCGCGACGATGGTCGTAGGTGGGTGAGTTATCTAGCCCCTCCCCTTCAGGGGAGGGGTTGGGGTGGGGGATGAGGCTCAGGCCCGCATCCCCACTGCCCCACCCCCAAACCCCTCCCCTGAAGGGGAGGGGCTTCGCTTCAATCAGGCGTAGCTCGTGTCGCCGGCCAGCGCCTGCGCCGCGATCGCGACCTGCGTGCGGTTGCGGACGTTCAGCTTGCGCATCAGCGCGGTCATATGCGCCTTCACGGTCGCCTCGGCGATGCCGAGATCATAGGCGATCTGCTTGTTGAGCATCCCCGAATGGACGCCGCGCATCACCTTGAGCTGCGTCGGGGTCAGTTGCGCCAGCATCGCGCCGTCGACCGGCGGCGGCAGCTCCTGAGCGGTGACTTCCATTCCCTTCCTCCCGTAGCGCCGCCACACCGTCGCGCTTTCGAGCGGATTCGGTTGGACAGCTTTCGCCGCTTATGCCCCCGGATCATCGCATTTTTCAAGCAACATGCGATAAGCGACGCCGCAAAGTTGTCGGACAGGCCGCGCCGCTCTCGCCAGCATCGGACGCGCGCGCTACGGTCGCGGCGCCGTGGCCCGGCAAGGGCGCCGGATGGGCACGGGGGGGGGACGCCGGTGAGCGAGGGACGACTGGCCGACCGCGCCTATGCCGCGATCGTGCAGATCATCAACGACGAGGGGCTGACGACCGGCGACCGCCTGCCCTCCGAGGCGCGGCTCGCCGAAACGTTCGGCATGTCGCGCACGATCGTCCGCGAGGCGCTGGCGCGGCTCGCCTCCGACGGGATCACCGAGGCGCGGCGCGGCGCGGGCAGCTACGTCAAGCGGCGGCCGTCCGAGCGGCTGGGGACGCATCTGCCGCTCGACGCGCTGGCGGCGACGCTCGGCACCTACGAGGTGCGGTTCGTGCTGGAGGCGGAGGCGGCGCGGCTGGCGGCCTTGCGGCGCTCGCAGGCGCAGCTCGACGCGATCGAGGCGGCGCTGGAGGCGCTGCGCGCGGCCCTGTTCTCGAACGCGCCGGCGCATGACGAGGATTGGGCGCTGCACATGGCGATCGTCGCGGCGACCGGCAATGCCGCGTTCGCCCCGGTCTTCGACCATCTGCGCGGCAGCGTGATGCACATCCTGCGCGCCGGGGTGGACATCTCGCGCTCGCGCCCGCCGCAGGTGATCGGCGCGATGATGGAAGAGCATGACGCGATCGTCGACGCGATCCGCGTCCGCGACGCCGATGGCGCGGCGCTGGCGATGCGCTGGCATCTGTCGCAGGGGCGGAAGCGGTTGATGCCGTGAGTTAATCCGTCATTGCGAGCGTAGCGAAGCAATCCAGGGCGTCCTGATCCGACTCTGGATTGCTTCGCTACGCTCGCAATGACGGTTGGGGGGGTGACGCCACCGCGCTTGGAAGATTGGAGAAGCGCGCTTCCGGGTCGAACCCCCGATGGCGGTATGGGTCAAACCCGCCCCTTCTCAACCCACGCCAGCACCTCGCGGCAGAGCGCATCCGGCGCATGGCCGGCGTCGAGGCGGAGCGCGCGTTCGGCAGCACCCGGCGGCTCAAGGGTCGCGAGCTGGCTGTCGAGCAGCGTCGGGGGCATGTAATGGCCGGTGCGCGCGCGCATCCGCCGCGCGATCTCGGCGCGGCCGGTGTCGAGGAAGGCGAAGTGCAGCGGCAGCCCCGCCGCCGCCTCCAGCCGCGCGCGATAGGCGTGGCGCAGCGCGGAACAGGCCGCCACCGCCACGCCCCCGGTGCGCGCCGCCTCGCCCAGCGCCGCGCCGAGCCGGTCGAGCCACGGCCAACGATCCGCATCGGTCAGTGGCGCACCGGCTTCCATCTTCGCGACGTTCGCGGCCGAATGATAGGCGTCGCCTTCGAGAAACGGCGCCTGCCAATGCGCGGCGAGCAGCGCGCCCAGCGTCGACTTGCCCGTCCCGCTGACGCCCATCACCACCAGTGCCAGCGGCGCGCGCTCCGTCTCGCCTGCCCGTATCACCATCGTTCCTCCCGCCGCGCCGACCGCTATCGGCTCGGCGGCCACCTTCTGGCCATTACGACCTTTGTCGGCGCGCCGCGCGACTTTGGTCGTAGACTGCCGTCCAGGAGCCGCGGCGGGCGATCTGCGCATCGTGGACGCGCGTCAGCAACAGCAGCGCGGCGGCCGCGCCGATCAGGCACGTCAGCATGTCCCATTGCGTATCCCATGGATCGCCCTGGGTGCCGAGGAACGCGTCCGCCCCCTGCCCCAGCCCCATCGCCGCACCGAATTCGATCAATTCATAAGCGGCGCTGATCGCGAGGCAGCAGGCGAGCACGAGCACGGCCAGCAAGCGACCGCGCGCAATCCCGCCGCCGCGCACCAGCAGTTCGCGCACGACGATCGCAGGGACGAAGCCCTGCGCGAAATGCCCGACGCGGTCGTACGGGTTGCGCGACAGATGCAGCCAGTCCTGAACGGCGAAGCCGGCGGGCACCTGCGCATAGCTGTAGGCGCCGCCAACCATCAGGATGACGCCATGCGCGGCAATCAGCCCCAAAGCGAGCGGCGTCAGCGGAAACCGGCGGTGCGTCCACCACAATCCCGGCAGCGCGATCCATACCGGCGTGACTTCCATCCACCATGTCGCGCGGTCGGAGGGGTGCCAGCCGGAGAGGATCAGGCCAGCGACCCACAGCAAGGTCAGCGCCGCCAGCGCGCGGCGATCCGTGATCGTCATCGCGGCAGGCTAGACGTGCCCCGCCGCCTTTCCCAGCGTCAATCCGCCGTGGCGACCGCGGCGGTCATTCCCGCTGGCGACAGGATCTCGATCCAGTAACCGTCGGGATCGGAGATGAAGGCGATGTCCTTCATCGTGCCATCCTGCGGGCGCTTCTTGAACGGCACGCCCAGTTGCTCGAACCGCGCGCAGGCCGCGGCCACGTCGGGCACCGAAATGCCGATATGGCCGAAGCCGCGCGGGTCGTCGTTGCCGCTGTGATAGCCGGTGAAGGCCGCGTCGCTCTCGGTGCCCCAATTGTGGGTCAGTTCCAGCGTCGTCTCACGCGTGAAGATGAAGCGTGCGCGCTCGGCCGGGTCGGCAGGCACCGCCTCGCCCTCCGCCAGATAGGCGAGGAAATAGAGCGAGAAGCGCATGTCGGGAAAGTCGAGCTTCTGGAGCAGCGTCATGCCCAGCACGTCGCGGTAGAAGGCGAGCGACTGCTGCGGATCGCGGATGCGGAGCATCGTCTGGTTGAGCGCGAACCCTTCGGTGCCGGGCGTGCGGGGCATGGTCTTCTCCGGATCAGGCGAGCGTCAGGCCGACATCGACATTGCCGCGCGTGGCGTTGGAATAAGGGCAGATCTGGTGCGCGGTGTCGACCAGCTGCTGCGCCTGATCCCTGTCCACGCCGGGCAGGTCGACGACGAGGTCGGCGGTGATGCCGAACCCACCCGCCGAACGCGGACCGATCCCGACGGTTGCGGTGACCTTCGTCTCGGCGGGGACCTTCACCTTGAGCTGCTGCCCGGCCACCTTCAGCGCGCCGAGAAAGCATGCCGAATAGCCGGCGGCGAACAATTGCTCGGGGTTGCTCCCCTCGCCGCCCGCGCCGCCCAGCTCCTTCGGCGTCGACAGCGCGACCTCGAAGCGGCCGTCCTCGCTGCGTGCGCGGCCGTCGCGGCCACCGGTGGCGGAGGCGGTCGTGGCGTATTTGACGTCGACGGACATGGGCGTGATCCTTCTCTCGATAATCGGTATCGCGGTATGTAAATTAGCCAAGCCGGGTCGTCCAGCGAAAAGATTATCGCGATAAGGAAAAAGCTGCTAAGCCCCTGCCATGGCTGACGCACGTCCGCTCGATGAGCAGCTCTGCTTCTCGCTCTATTCCGCGAGCATGGCGGTCGGACGCGCGTACAAGCCGCTGCTCGACGCGATCGGGATCACCTATCCGCAATATCTCGTGCTCCATGCCTTGTGGGAGCAGGACGCGCGCACGATCGGCGCGATCGCCGAGCGGCTAGGGCTCGAATCGAGCACGGTGACGCCGCTGGTCAAGCGGCTGGAGGCGGCCGGGCATGTCACGCGCCAACGCAACCCCGACGACGAGCGACAGGTGCGCGTGTTGCTGACCGAGAGCGGTCGCGAACTGCGCCAGCGGTGCGGGTGCCTTGCCGAGGAACTGGTCGCGCGCAGCGGGCTGTCGCTCGACCAGCTCGCCGCGCTCAACTCGCAGGTCGCGGCATTACGCAGCGCGCTGGCCGCCCAAAGCTGAACGAACCGGTCGCGATCGCGACAAAGTGACACACTTTTGCGGACTTGGCGGGACGGGGCTGCGACAGACGCTGCCTATCTTCGTTCCCGTACCGCCGCTGATGCGGTGCCAGTGCAAAGGAGCGTCACCATGAACCGTTTTCACCTGCTGATCGCCGGGATCGGCCTTGCCGGCGTCACCGTTCCGGTCGCGGCGAGCGCCGCGCCGTGGCAGTCGATCAACGCGCGGCAGGCGCGGCTCGACCAGCGGATCGACCAGGGCATCCGCAGCGGCACGCTCGATCGCCGCGAGGCGACCCGGCTGCGCCGCGACTCGCGCCAGCTGGTCCAGCTCGAGACGCGCTATCGCCGCAGCGGCGGGCTGTCGAACTGGGAGCGTCAGGACCTCAATCGCCGCTTCGACGCGCTGAGCGCGCGCGTCCGCTGGGACAAGCACGACCGCCGTTACCGCTGAACGGCCTCCGCGATCAGCGCGTCGTCGATCGCGACGGCGCGCTGGTACGCCGGGCGCTGCTGGAGCCGGTCGAGATAGCGCATGAACGTCTCGCGCTTCTCCAGCAGCCCGAATTGCGTGAACCAGCCGACCGCGCTGCCGACATAGACGTCGGCGGCCGTGAAGCGGTCGCCGGTGATATAGCTGTGCGACGACACCGCATGTTCGAGCGTGTCGACCGCCTGCGCGAACCCGCCATAGCCGACCATCCCGCGCTTGGCCTCGGGCACCTCGACCCCCAGCACCTTGTCGACCATCGCCGCCTCCAGCGGGCCGGCGGTGAAGAACATCCAGCGCAGATAGGGCGCGCGTTCCCCGTCGCGCGGCGCGAGCCCGGCGGCGGGGAACGCCTCGGCGAGATAGGCGCAGATCGCCGCCGCCTCGCTGACCACCGCGCCGTCGTGGACGAGCGTCGGCACCTTGCCGAGCGGATTGGCATCGAGCAGCGCGGCGGGCTTCTGCGTCCAGTCGACCAGCACCGTGTCGTAGGGCTCGCCGATCTCCTCGAGCATCCAGCGCGCGATCCGGCCACGCGACATCGGGTTGGTGTAGAAGGTCAGCGTCATGCGCGCGCATCCAGATGGCGGTGGAAGAAGTCGATCGTGCGCCCCCAGGCGAGATCGGCGACGGCCTTGTCGTAGCGCTCGGCCGAGGTGTCGTTGTTGAAGGCGTGGTCGACGCCGGGATAGTCGAACGCCTCGACCGGCTTGCCCGCGGCCTTGAGCGCGGCGACCCACGGCACGCCGGTCTGCGCGACCCGCGCGTCCTTGCCGGCATAGTGTAGCATCAACGGGACGTGCAGCTTCGGCGCCTCGGCCGGATCGGGGGCCGGGCCGTAATAGCTGACCGCGGCGGCGAGCCCCGGCCCGGCGGCGAGCGCGACGCGGTCGACGAGCGCGCCGCCCCAGCAGAAGCCGACCGTGCCGACCTTGCCGGTACCGTGCGACAATCGGGCGAGCCGGCCGACCGTGGCGACGGCAGCGGCGAGCACCGCGTCCATGTCGGCCGTGCCGATCAGGTCGCGCGCGGCATTCTCGTCGGCGGGCGTGCCGCCCTGTGCCGAGAGGAAGTCGGGGGCGACCGCGAAGAAACCGGCGAGCGCGACGCGGCGCGCGACATCCTCGATATGCGGTTGCAGCCCGCGGTTTTCGTGGATCACCATTACCGCGCCGATCGCGCGACCGGGGTTGCGTGGCGCGGCGAAATAGCCGGCCAGCTGCGCGCCGCCGCCGATGCCATAGCTGCCCTTGCGGGTGACCAGCCGCGCGTCGCCCGGATCGGTGAGCGCGGCCGCGGCGGGCGAGGCGGCGATCCCGCCGATCAGCGCCTCGGCGGCGGCGACCGACCCGACCAGCGCGGTCATCTGGCGCAGCAGCGTGCGGCGGTCGCGATGCTCGTGAGTGAAGGCGTCGTACAGGCCGATCGCCCGGTCACGCAGGCTGGGGTCCATGACGGTTCCTCTCACGATTCGCTGTGGTTAGCGCGGGAGGGTAGCGGGAAGCGGCGGGGGGCGGAAGGTGGTGTGGGTGCAGCGGTGTGCTGTCGTTCGCCATGGCCACCGTCGCCCCTGCGAAGGCAGGGGCCTATGGCTGCCGGCGTCTTGGGGGCGGTTCTCCGTCGCAGGCGCGGTCTGTGTGTCAGGCCTACCGACACTGGCGAGAGACATGGGCCCCTGCCTGCGCAGGGGCGACGGTTGGCGGGGCAGACCGACCCGCCTACTCGGCGCCCCGGATCAGGTCCGAAGCGACGCGATCACGCCTTTTCCAGCGTGCATTGCAGCGGGTGCTGGTTCTGGCGCGCGAAGTCCATGACCTGGCTCACCTTGGTCTCGGCGACCTCATAGCTGAACACCCCGCACACCCCGACCCCCTTCTGGTGGACGTGGAGCATCACGCGCGTCGCCTCTTCCATGTTCATCCGGAAGAAGCGCTGGAGGCACAGGACGACGAATTCCATCGGCGTGTAATCGTCGTTGAGCATGAGGACGCGATACGGCGTCGGCTTCTTGGTGCGGGCGCGGGTGCGCGTGGCGATGCCGATCCCGGTGCCGTCACCGTCGGCATCGTCGCTCTGGCCCGCGGCCATCGGGACAATCTGCTGCTGCATGGACACTGCGCGAATATGGCACGCGGGCGCGTGCAGGCAAGACCGCAAACGCGCAAAAAAGGCGGCCGCATCGCTGCGACCGCCCTCTTTTGCCGGCGCGGCCGCGATCAGGCGGCGGTGCGGAACTTGTCGGCGGCGACCGCGACGCGGTTCTGAAGCGGCTTGGCGACATCGCCGGCCAGCTTCAGCGTCGCCTCGGTCGAGCGCGAGGCTTCCTTGACCAGCGCGTCGAACGAGGCGCGGACGTAATCGGCGTGGAGCTGGAGCGCCTCGGTCGGGGACTTCACCGACGCCAGCGTCTGGACGAGCTGCGCGGTGCTCTCATAGCGGGCGCGCGCGAATGCGGCCGCGTCCTGGCCGAACGTTTCGAACGCCTGCGCGGCGATGCGGCTCGATTCGACCAGCGCCTCGACATTGCCCTTGCCGAATTCGGCGAGATCCTCGGCGACCTTGCGGCTCTTGTCGAGTGCGACGCGCGCCTGCTCGCCGGCGTTGGCGAACGCCGCGCGGCCCTGCTCCTGCGCCTTGTCGGCGAAAGCCTTGGCCTGGTCCTGCGCCTTGTCGGCGAACGTCGTGACGGTGTCGGTCATGTTCGTGTCCTTCACTTCCAATGGCGCTGCCGGGGCAGCCGGTTCGGGTTGGGTTGCGGTTGCGGGTTCGTCGATCACGGGAGCGGGCGGGGCTCCCGCCACCGGAGCGGCCGGCGCATCGGCGGCGATCACCACCGGCGCGGGCTCTTCGCTGACCGCGGGATTGGCGAGCACCGCTGGCACCTCCGGCTCGGCGGGAACCAGCGGCAGCGCAGGCTTGATCGACGCTGCGGGCTTTGCCGCGACACGCGTACGGCCCTTGGCCGGTGCGTTCGTCTTCCTGCCCTCAACCTTGCCGGTCTGGTCCACCATCGTGCCCGCTCCGTGATTTGCTGCGCTGCACAATAATGATTCGCGCGCCGGGATTCAAGCAGTTTGTGCGGTGCAGCAGACCGTTCAACGCGCCCGGACGTAGCTGCCCGGCGCATCCTCGATCGCGGGCAGCGCGCCCTCACCGGGCACACGCGGCCCGTCCGCCGCGACGGTCGCCGGTTCATGCGCGCGGAGCCAGTCCGCCCAGTCGTTCCACCAGCTGCCCTTCACCTCGCGCGCGCCCGCGACGAACGCGTCGAGCGAATCGGCGGGCTGGTCGTTGATCCAGTGCTGATATTTGCCCGCGGCCGGCGGGTTCACCACCCCGGCGATATGCCCCGAGCCCGCGAGCACGAAGCGCAACGGACCGCGCAGCTGCTCGGTCAGCTTCCAGACGCTTTCGGCGGGCGCGATATGATCCTCGCGCCCGGCCTGGACATAGGCGGGCGTCTCGACCTTCGTCAGATCGAGCGCCACGCCGCCGACGCTCATCGCGCCGGGCTGGACCAGCAGATTGTCGCGGTAGAGGTCGGTCAGATAGGCGAGATGCCATTTGGCGGGCAGGTTGGTGACGTCGCCGTTCCAGTGCAGCAGGTCGAACGGCACGTAATCCTTGCCGAGCAGATAGTTGTTGGTGACGTAATTCCAGATCAGGTCGCGTCCGCGCAGCAGGTTGAAGGTCGCGGCGAGATAGCGGCCGTCGAGGAATCCCTGCGGGCTGAGCGTCGCGATCACCTTGAGCTGTTCGTCGTCGACGAAGTGGAGCAACTCGCCCGCGCGGGAGAAATCGACCTGCGCGGTCAGGAAGGTCGCGCTCGCCACCTTGTCTGCCTGGCCCTCCGCGGCGAGCCACGCCAGCGTCGCGGCGAGCGTCGTCCCCGCCACGCAATAGCCGATCGTGTGCACGGCGGGTACGTCGAGCAGATCGCGGACGGTGTCGATCGCCTCGACCTGCGCGGCGACGTAATCGTCCCACATCACCTCGGCCATCGACGCGTCCGCCGACTTCCACGACACCATGAACACCGTGATCCTCTGCGCCACCGCCCAGCGGATGAAGCTCTTCTCCGGCGTCAGGTCGAGAATGTAGAAGCGGTTGATCCACGGCGGGAAGATGAGCAGCGGGGTCGCGAGCACCGTGTCGGTGCTCGGCGCATACTGGATCAGCTCGTAGAGCGCGGTGCGCTTGACCACCTTGCCCGGCGTCGCGGCGAGATTGCGCCCGACCTCGAAGGCGGTGCCGTCGGTATGCGTCAGCTGCCCGCGCCCGATGTCGGACAGCATATTGGTGAGACCAGTGAGCAGATTCTGCCCGCGCGTCTCGATCGTCTTCTCGATCACCTCGGGGTTCGTCACCGCGAAGTTCGACGGGCTCATCGCGTCGACGAAACCGGACGTCGCGAATTTGAGCTGCGCGCGCGTCCGATCGTCGACGCCCTCCAGCGCATCGACCCCGCGCAGCATATGGTCGGCGATCAGCGCATAACTCTGTCGCAGCCAGTCGAACGCCGGGTTGCTGCGCCACGCCGGGCTGGCGAAGCGGCGATCCCTTTCCTTCGGCCGCTCCGCCTCGGGCGCGGGAGGCGTCGTGAAGCGCTGCCACAGTGCGAGATAGTCGCTCCAGAAATCGCGCGTCTGCTCCACCAGATTCTCCGGCGGCGCCAGCGGGACGCCTGCCTCCAGCATCAATTGCTGCGCACGGCCCATCAGCCATGTCCAATGCTGGAGATCGGCGAGATCCGGGGTCGCGGTCGTTGGCGGGACGTCGGGGTTGGTCACGCGGACTCCTCTCCTGTGGCGGACGTAACGTAACGACGTTGCAGCACGAAGTCAGGTCCACGGCTTTTTGTTGCGCGGGGTGCCCGGCGCGCGCGATTGGCTGTATAGCCGGCGGCGCAAAGGAGTATCAGCCCCGTGTCCGACGAATTCTACCGCATGAAGCGCCTGCCGCCCTATGTCATCGCCGAGGTCAATGCGATGCGGGCACAGGCGCGTGCGGGCGGCGAGGACATCATCGATCTCGGCATGGGCAACCCCGATCTGCCCCCGCCCGACCATGTGATCGCCAAGCTGATCGAGGTCGCGCAGAAGCCGTCGGCGCATGGCTATTCGCAGTCGCGCGGCATCCCCGGGCTGCGGCGCGCGCAGGCCAATTATTACGGCCGCCGCTTCGGGGTCGACGTGGACCCCGAGACCGAGGTGGTGGTGACGATGGGGTCGAAGGAAGGGCTGGCGAGCCTCGCCACCGCGATCACCGCGCCGGGCGACGTGGTGCTCGCGCCCAACCCGAGCTACCCGATCCACACCTTCGGCTTCATCATCGCCGGCGCGACAATCCGTGCGGTGCCGACCACGCCCGACGAACATTATTTCGAGAGCCTGCAACGCGCGATGGAGTTCACGATCCCGCGCCCGAGCGTGCTGGTCGTCAATTATCCCTCGAACCCGACCGCCGAGACGGTCGACCTCGCCTTCTACGAGCGGCTGGTGGCGTGGGCGCGCGAGAATGAGGTATGGATCCTGTCCGACCTCGCCTATTCGGAGCTGTATTTCGACGGCAAGCCGACCGTCTCGATCCTGCAGGTGCCGGGCGCCAAGGATGTCGCGATCGAATTCACCAGCCTGTCGAAGACCTATTCGATGGCCGGGTGGCGGATCGGCT
>CAJYLV010000062.1 GCA_913776255.1 uncultured Sphingomonas sp.
CGGCGAAGATCGCTCCGGGCGGATAATCGTCCGGCCCGAGCCAGTCGCCGATATCCAGAGGCGCGACTGGCTTGGCCGTTTGCGGGACCTCCTTGCTCAACGCCGGCGTCGCGGCTCCGACGATCGCCACCCCCGCCATCAATCCGATCGTCCGCATGGCGTGCTCCCCCTTTTATTCGCAATTGGGCGAATGTCGGCCCCGAATCAACGGAACAGTTCGTTCAGGTACGTCGCGAGCCGCACGCCGCCTTTCTCCAGCTGCAGCTCCAGCCGCGGCGTGTTGTCGTAGACGTAGCGGTAGCTTAGCGCCGTGTCGCCGGCCGGCGGGTACAGCTGGTCGCGCACCGCGATGTTATCGGCCAGCCACACCGCCGGGTCGGTCGACGACCACGCCTTCACGTCGGCGGGCGTGATCCGCGCGTTCAGCCATGTCGCCAGCTCGGAGAAGGACAGCTGCTCGTCATCGACCAGCAGCGTATCCCAGACGCTGTGCAGGTTGGTCGGCTTGCCGAACCACGTCACCTTGAGGTCGTTGCCACCGCGGTCGGTGCCGTTGCCGCTGTGGAGCGGCTGCGCGAGATCGCCGCAGATGTGGATGATGAAGCGCAGCGCGATGCGCTTGTCCTCGGGCGACGCCTTTCGGTCGCGCAGCGTGGCGCTGAAGCGCGCGAGCGCGGTGACCGCGTCGCCCTCCGGCGGCGCGCCGACGGCGGCATAGGTCTTGCCGGCCGGGATCGTCACGTAATGCCACGCGCTGGCGGTGTTCTGCCAGAACGGCGCGGGATCGGACTTCATGAAGTCGGGCCAGTTCGATGCCTCGGCCATCGTCTCGGTGCCGAGGATCCGCTTCACCGCCGCGCGCGCCTTGCGGCTGAGATGCGCGTCGGCGATCTGGCCGACGACGCGGTGGCCGGTCTTGCCCCAGGCGAAGGCGGGGACCGGTGACAGGGCGAGGACGGCGGCACAGGCGGTGATGAGAATACGCATGCCGCGCGCTTGGCCTTGCAAGGTGGCGGTTTCGTGTCGGGCTGGCGGCTGCCCCGCCGCAACGCGATCACGCGATGCCCCCTGTTTCATCACGGCTGGCAGTGATGGCGATCATTCCATATCGTCGCGCCGTGTTGGGTGGGTGCAAGCAGGAAAGTATTCGACATGATCGCGCTGATGGTGGCCGTGCTGACGGCCATGCCGATGGCGCCGCCGCATCAGGAGGAGAGCCCGGCGGGAATGCCGCCGCCATCGACGGTCGGGACTGTGGCGCCAATTGTCGGCACGCGTTGGACTCTCCGGAACTACAATCCCGCCAAGGGGGTGACCAATCGCATCATCGAGGAGACCGTCGTCGCGGTTGCCGGGCGCGAGGTCACGACCGAGCGGGTTGACACCGTCTTTCCCAAAACGACGAAGAGCGCGCCGGAGACGATCCGCTTCTCACTCGACGATCGCCGCTATTCCGCCACGTTGCAGCCGGGCGACCGATGGGAGGAGCCGGCGCAGGAGGCCGGCGGGAGCGCGATCGTCACAACCGTGCTCGGCCCGGATCAGGTCACCACACCAGCGGGTAGCTTTGCCGCGATTAAGATCGCGACGTCCTTTGAGGTGAAGGGAAAGAAATACGAGCAAGTGGTGTGGTACGCGCCGGAAGTCGCGCACTTCGTCAGGCTCGAATATCTCGGCGACGGGACGGTCATCCAGGCGACGGAAATGATCGGGATCAAGGCGCCCTGACGGCGTTTGCGGCGGTTGTCGCTGCGCCATCCGGTTGGCTTCGCAGCGCGCGCTTGCTTCTGCGACGATCGCGCCGCGAAGCGGAGCCGTCAGATCATGGAGCGGCTGACGCTCGGCAAGCAGCTCAGCTGTCAGATGGTGGGCGCCATCTACAAGCGCGTGGTCGCCCGTTGGACGCTGCCGGATGGTCGATCACTGTCGTGTAGGGCGCTGGCGGCCGGGCCTGCTACTCGCTGGAAGCGATATTGGCAACAGTATCAAATGGGCGAGTGCGCCTAGCTTGGCCAAGCACGGATTAATTGGCCAATCTAAAGTCTGCTGCCGTTGACGGTGAAGGCGACGTGGCCGTGCATGTCGTAAAAGTTGCAGGCGGTGGTTCTGAGATCAACCGTAACCTTGCTGAAAATCTGCCTAAGGAGCTTGTTTATAGCGATGGTCTGACTAGGAACCACCGCAATTGCGTCGATGTACTTGCACACTGAAGAAGCTGTTTCGATGACGTGCTTTCTGCCGCGAATTGGGTAGGTGAGCGCGTCTTCTAAAGTAGACTCTAATTGTAAGAGCCTTTCATTGCACATAGGGGTGTCGGCGCAGCTGGTTTGAAGCGTTGTGCGGTCATCATCGAGGAGCTTGACCATGTTCCGGAATGATGCGCGGTTCGCCGGCTGGGTCTGCCACAGATAGTCGCTAGTGATCCATTCGCGTAAGGCGGGGCGAACTTGCTTCATAAGCGCTGTGTAAGATAATTCAGGAGCTGAGCAATTATAAAGAATGCGTGAGGCTTGGCAGGCCAAAGCATGCTGACCGTCCAAGCTCAAAGTGACTAGGCGGAGCGGATGACCACACTCGCTACAATGCCCAATCAGGGCTAAGGAGTTGTAGCGAGCACGCGCGCTTCTTGTTTTTCCGTCAGGTATAAAGATTTGAGCCTGTAAGAAGGCCTTGGGCTTAATGAGGGCCGGATAGTAATCTTTTACTGCGGAATGAGGCACACGTGCGGCTGCGCGCCCCTTGAACGATAACGTATAGAGCGGGAGAAGTCCGGTGGTGCGGCGGTTGCTCAGCAGCCGGGAGATTGCCGCTGTTGTCCATTGCTGCTCCGGAACGGACCAGCGAATTTGGCTTGCGGCATTGAGGGTCGCTGCAATCTCGCAAGAAGTGAGGCCGTTGCGGTACATGGCGAATACGCGTCTCACCAGTGAGCAGCGTTCGGGGATTGGCTGGACAACGCCGTCCTGCACAGTCACCCAGAATGGTGTCTTCCTTGAGATCGCCTTCGTGGCGACAGTCTCACGTTTACGCACCCAATTCTGTCGGGCTCGCAGAGATTTGGTTTTGCTCTCCTCGTTTGCTCTCACGAAAACAAGCAGCGCATAGATCAAGCCGATAGGGTCGGACGAGAGCGTCTCAGCCGAGTAGAGACGCTGATCAATCAGCGAAACGACGTTGACGCCCGCGAGAACAAGCTCGGTTAGGATGGCCTGGGCACGAAGGACGTGATCACGACTGAGTCGGTCAAGGCTCTCTATAAGAAGATAGCTTCCCGGTTTGATTTTGTCCTGCTGGACGAGGCGTAGAAAGGCGGCAAGCGCTCCTCGATGCGCGTTCTTTCCCCTGAAGCCTGAGACACCAAGATCCTTGAACGTGACAGACTCGTCGAGCCAGAGATCGTGCTTGGTCGCGTACGACGCAGCGAGAGAGGATTGGCGAACCAGACTGTCCCCGGAGGCCTGCGCGCCCGTGCTAAACCGCAGGTACGAGTAGGCGATTGGTCGTTCGCTTACCTGCATGGACACGCTCCTCCGATGGTCGCAGGATCAGTGGCGGCTGCCGCAATGTACACGCTGTACGAGGATGATCCTATTGACCCGATTTGGCGTGGACGATCTGTCGGCGGACCGTGGAGTAATCTAGCAAAGTCGATGCTCGCATCGGCGGGAAAGTTTTTATAGACCTAGAGGCATTTAGATGGAACGGAGTTGCTGGATCCAGGTCCTAGCTATCGAGCGACGGCGCGGCCCGGATGCCACCTACTGGCTGGAAGACCGCATCAACGAGTTGCTGCACAAGGGTGAAGCGGCGGAGGCCAGACGACTAGTGAAAGTCGCAGAGCTTCTGACGGTTCTGCGGGCGCGAACGACGCTCCAGTAATTGGAAAGGAACACGCCGACGGCCGTCAGCGGCGATGGTTCTTCTCCTTACGCCTTCGGTCAGTCGTGTAGCGCCTGCCGGCATCTGCTTAAGGTCACCAAAGCGCATGACCCGGCCGGGCAGTCGGGCTACTGGCGATGTGTGGAGCTAATCCGGATCAACTCGTTGACGGCTGCCGTAGGGGAAGGAGCCTGCCTCGAAGCGTCATTTTTTACAATCTACATCAGCGTCATTGTGCGGCCCCCGAGAACCAGCATGGTGTCGTTTGTGGGTCGGGGGACCCACATATTTGGGGGTTCACGATGATCAAATATGGTGGCGCGCTCGCGAGCGTGCTTTTCTTCACTGTGCCTGTCGCGGCGCAGACACCAATTGCACCGATCGCGGCGCCGGCGGCCAACGTCGCTATGCTGCGGACCGGAACGGAGGTGCCGCTCCGGCTCTCCGAGGAGCTTACCACCAAGGGTAAGCATCTGCGCGTTGGCCAGCGCTTTCATCTCGAAACGTCAGAACCGATCATCGTTCAGGGCGTCACCGTCATCCCAGTAGGCAGCCCGGCGATGGGTGAGGTCACCGACGTGAAGAACAAGGGTATGTGGGGGAAGTCAGGCCACTTGGGTGCCCGCATTCTCTACGTGACGGTCAATGGTCGACAAATCCGCCTCTCGGGCGCGTTCGACGACAAAGGTGTGGCGGGAACGGCGGGTGTCGTCGGGGCTGTCGCGTTCGTGCCGATTGCCGGCTTCTTCGTGACCGGCACCAGTGCGAAGGTACCGATGGGCACGATCGTGAAGGGCTTTACGGACGAGGACGTTCCACTGACGATGGCGGCTGCTACCACTCCCTTGGTGGTTGGCGCTGCTGCCGCCACGCCGGCCGCAGGTGCCGTTTCGACGCCTGTACCTGCATCGACCGTCACGGCCGAGGCGAAGTGAAGGAGCGCGGAGCGGGCGCGCCACTGTGCCGACTCGCTCCGCTCGCCAGCGCCATAGCGCCCGATCTCTGCGCTGGGATGATGTGCTCGACCGCCAGATCGGCGCGCAGGGCGTCAGTCGTGGTGTTCCACACAGTCTCGTACCAGGTGCCGAGGAGCGCGTCGCGGCGCTGGTACTCGGCCAGCAGCTTTGTCAGCTCGGGGCTGACGTCACTGGATGCGCCCTTTGATTCACCTGCGAGGGCCGCACCCCCGGCAACGATTGCGGCACCAGCGGCATAGGCGGCAGCTCCGGTGAGAAGCTGGCGGCGATTGGTGTTGGCCATCTCAGCGGCCCTCCGACGCGCTCAGGATCTCGAGCCGACCATCCGGGTACTCGCACACGTCCACCTTCTTGCGCGCGAGCGCCTGAGCCACGGGCGAGGGCTCAAGGATGAACATGGCTTTATTGTAGTGCAGGGTGAGGGCGGCTGTGACGGTGCGCTGCTCGCGCCACACCATCCCGGCCTCGAGGTTCTCGTGATTGGCCAGCTTATTGAACCGCCAGCTCGGCGCAAGGCTAGCGGTCGATCGCAGCCGCAATCTGAACCCCGCCCTCACCCCCGTGGCCAGGATCGAGAGAATCGATGGCCGAAACTAACGGGCATACTCGCCGAGGCCGCGCGCAATCAGTTCCTCGTTGGCGCGGCGTGGCCCACGTTTTAGCCTGCTGTTGCCCCGCGTGCGACGGTCCAGCTTCTGACCGGATGAAGCAGGGGAGGGTGGCTGGAACACGCCGACCGTCTGCGCGGTGCGCGCCGGCTCGTTGTTGTTCCGCTTGGCGTGATGCGGCTGAGCCTGCTGAATAGCGCGTGCTAGCGCCAGCGCCGCGTCGAGATGCTTGTTGTCAACCACGGCAGCCTGGTTCACGCGGCGCATCTTGTCGAACATGCGATAGGGTAGAGCCGTGCGCTCGTGCTGGATTTCGAGCCGGCCGTCCGGGTACTCGCACACGTCCACCTTCTTGCGCGCGAGCGCCTGGGCCGCAGGCGAGGGCTCAAGGATGAACATGGCCTTGTTGTAGTGCAAGGTGAGGGCGCCGGTGACGGTGCGCTGCTCGCGCCAGACGAGCTCCGCCTCCAAGTCTTCGTGGATGGCAAGCGGCCGGTGTAGATCGGGCGGGTCGAACGGTGCCTTGGCGAACCGACGATTGTGCTGCGCCATGTAGGAGGGAAGGAAAGCGTTGGCTTGGTCGATGGTGGATATCCGCTGTAGCCCCATCGCCTTGACCAGGCGGTCCTGCAGCGTCGCATTGACCCGCTCGACGCGTCCTTTCGCCTGCGGCGAGTTCGCGCAGATCAGCTCGATGTTGAGCCGGTCCAGCGCGCGACCGAGGTGGGTCATGCCGTCACCCTTTGCCGAGGCCGTGTTGTTGCGGAAGGCGCTGTGCTTGTCGGTGTAGAAGGCAACTGGCTTGCCGTGCCGCTCGAGGTAGGTCCGGGTGGCACGCATGTAGGAGACGCTCGGCAAGGTACTCGCGCGCGAGCGTCGGCCCGAAGTCGGCATAGTTTTCTCGCACCAGCGCGACCACCTCGGCGCGGAAGGCATCACTGTAGCGCCGGTTGCTCGGCCGCCCGCGCTTGCGCGACACGAGGCCCGCAGCGCCTTCTTGTCGCAGGCAATCGAGCAGCCGGTAGATTTGCCGCCGCTGTAGGCCCAGCAGCTCCATCGCGTCCGCGATCCGGATCTCGCCGCGGTCGAGCCGTATCAGCGTGTCGAACCGGGTGATCTCTGCAGCACTCATCGTCAGCACCGTCATACCATGCGCGTCCTCGTTGCCGAGGAAGGCTATGACACCGGCGACCCGCTGACAGCACCGGCTGTGCCGTTTCTATCTAGCAGGATGGTGTCATTTGTATCTAGCGCTTACAGGCGCTTACACCGCGTTAGATCGATAAGCTATCTTATGTAAAAGTTACCGTCCCGTCACCCACGCCTCGGCCTCTTCGACCGACGTGAAGTAGGACGCCTGCCGCTCCGACGCCGCGCGCCGGATCTGCAAGCGCGCCAGCGAGCGCGCGACGACGAAGGCCAGCCGGCGCGACGCCTGCCGCGGGTCGCCCAGCACCTGCTGGAAGGCGGTGACCGTTTCCTGCGACTGGATCTGCATCGCGCGCATGTCGACCAGGGTCGCATGCGCGTTCGGGCCGCAGCGCAGCTGGCGGTGCGCGGCGTCGCGCGCGGCGACGAACCGCGCGACGTCATCGGGGGTGAAGAAGCCCGCCAGCGTGATGCGCACCAGATCGCGCGCGGGATCGACGTCAAAGGACATGCGGGGCGTCATCCGCGAGCATCTAGCAATTAACTATAAGGAATCATTCACCTATGTCGGTGAAAGCCAGCCCCCCGCAAACCCGGCGCGCTCCAGCCCGGCGCGGATATGCGGGTTCTTCTGCATCGTTTTCCAGATGAGGCCGCTGCGCCAGTTCTCGATCATGCACGCGATCGGCCCCTGGTCGATGCCGAGGAAATCGTTCGCGACCCAGCCGATATAGGGCACCACCTTGCCGTGCTGCAGCTTGACGTCGGTCAGCGTCAGCGTCGGGTTGAAGCTGTCGCGAAAGCCGTAGCGGTCGTAGATCGCGGTGCCATATTGCGAGTACATGGCGCGCGCCGCGGGCAGCACGATCTCGGGCGCGAACGCCACCGAGCCGAGCGCGGCGGTCGGCGCGATCGTGCCGTCATCGCGGTCGCCGGGGCCGCGCGCCGAATAGGAGAAGAACTCGCGGTTGCGCCCGTCAATCTCGCGCACGAAATCGCCCGGCCCGTCGCACGCGGTGAGCCCCCAGACGTTTTCGCCGTATCCACGCCAGCCGGCCGGGTTGCGCATCGCGTAGCGGCGCTGCGCATAGGTCGCGCGGCGGCTGTTCTCGAAATAGTCGAACCCGCGCCGCCTGGAATAGGTGTCCATCAGGCCGCGGAAGTCGATCCACACCTGGCTGTATTGATGCCCGAACAGCGGCGGGAAGGCGGTGAAGGGATCGCTGTAATTCTCGTCCCACGACGGGTCGAAATTGGCGGTCCACTGGTCCCAGGTGGTCGGCGGCAGCGCGTGGGTCGGCGAGCCGAGCGCGAGCACATAGAGGATCAGGCTCTCGTTGTAGATGTTCCAGTCGGAGCCGATGAACCCGCTTTCGGGATGCCAGCCCATCGAGACGAACGGCTTGCGCGGGGTGATCCAGTCCCATTCGACGGCGCGGTACAATTGATCGGCGAGCGCGCGGATCTCGCGCTCGGCCGGGTCGCCCTCGTCGTCGAACCACGTCTGCGCGAACAGCATTCCGCCGAGCAGCAGCGCGGTGTCGATCGTCGACAGCTCGGTCTTGGCGAAGCGATGCCCCTTGGTGACGCCGAGGAAGTGGTAGAAGAAGCCCTTGTAGCCGCTGACCCCGTCCCTGCCCGGCCCCTGCGGCGCATTGGCGAAGAAGCGCAGGGTGGCGAGCGTGCGCTGCGCCGCCGCGGCGCGCGTGATCCAGCCGCGCGTCGCCGCGATCGGATAGGTGGTGAGCGCGAAGCCGACCGCGGCGATCGACGCGAAGCTGGGCGTCGGCCAGCGATCGGGGGCGAGCCCGGTCGCCTGATCGGTGGTGTTCCAGAAATAGCTGACGGTGCGGCGCTGGATGTCGTCCATCAGCGGGTCGCTGTCGCTGGCGGGGGTGGTGCCGATCTCGGGGAGCACGCCGGGGAAGGCCAGCCGCGGCGCCTGTTTGGGCGCGAGCGGCCCGGCGGTGCACCCCGCCAGCCACCCCGCCCCGCCGAGCGTGGTGGCGCGCAGGATGTCGCGTCGGTCGAACGTCATGCGGTCCTTTCCGTCATCCTTGCCCCTGTGATCGTCACCCCCAAGCCCCTTGCCGTCACCCCGGCGCAAGGCCGGGGTGACGGTGAGCAGGCATCAGAAGTTGAACCCCGCCGACAGCTTCACCGTGCGCGGCGGGTTGCCGCCGATGCTGTAGGTCGAGTTCTCGCGATAGACGCTCGGCGAGCTGGCGGTGCGCGTCGTGTCGGCCGGGTCGTTGTTGTAGTCGACGTAGTTGCGGTCGTTCATCGCATTGATGATGTCGACGCGAATGCGGATCCGCGTCTCGTCGCTGATGAACTTGAGCGGCACATACTTCGTGAACGCCAGATCGAGCTGACGCCGGCCCCAGCGATCGCCGAGCCCGAACACTTCCGAGCCGACCAAGGTCCGCTCATACGGCACCGAGGTGTTGAGCAACGCGCGCTGGAAGGTCGGGCTCTCAATCTGGAACTTCGCCGACAGCGTCACGCCCAGCGGCGTGTCCGCACTGCCCGCCACCACGAAGCGGTGCCGCGGCACCACCCCCGAGCGCAGCATCGGGTAATCCGAGGCCTTGGGGAAATCGAGCAGGAAGTAGGACGACTGGTCGTTGTTCGGCCGGTTATCGACCGCCGCGGTGAAGGTATAGGTGGCGTCGATGCTCCACGGCGAGGCCGCCGAATAGGCCTTGGTCAGCTTGGCATAGGCCGAATCCGCCTTGGTCTCAAGCCCGTTGTCGCCAAGGATGATCGCGCCGTAGCCGGCGGGTGCGAAGCTGGTGTTCGGGCTCTGCGGCGTGCCGTCGGTCGGCGACGGCGCGAAGAACGACCCGTCGGCGCGGCGCGTGCCGAGCAGATAGACGAACCCGTCCTTGCTGACGATCCGCGTATAGCCGACCTCCAGCTCGACCGGATTGAACCGCCCGCGCACGCCGAGGCTGAACTGGTCCGAATACGGCACCTTCAGGTCGTTGTTGATGAAGCGGAACTCGCGCCCGCCCGGGCTGCCGCCCGCGATCAGCTGCTGGCGGCCGGCATCGGTCAGATAGACCGGATCCCACGGGATGCAGTTCGGCCCCGGGGTGCACGGGTTCACCGTATCGGCGTTCTGGAACAGGAACTCGCGGCGCTGGAACCGGCCGTTCGACAGCTCCTGCTGGAGGAAGTCGAATTGGTTGCGGTCGTAGGAACGGCCATAGCCGCCGAACACCGCGAACCGGCCCTGCTCGTCGAGGCGGTAGGTGAAGCCGACGCGCGGCTGCCACGCGCCCTTGAACGCCTTCCGCTGGCTGCCGTTGGTGATGTAGTCGTTGATGTTATAGTCGGCGTTGACGAGGTTGGGGTAATTGGCCGGCGAGACCGCGGTCACGTTCTCGGCGGGCGTCACGTAGTTGAGGAACGCCGGGGTCCGTTCGTAATCCCAGCGCAGCCCGAGGTTGAGCGTCAGCCGGTCGGTGACGTCCCAATCGTCCTGCGCGTACAGGCCGAGCTGGAAGTTCTTCGAGCGGATGCGCGGATCGCCGAGCGCGCCGATCGCGCCGAACTGCAGGCTGTAGGGCGTCTGGTCGTTGAACCCGCTCGCGGTCGGCAGCGTGGTGTCGTACAGGTACAAGGGGTTGATGAGGTTCTGCTCGAGCGAGTTGAGCGTCACCCACTTCGCCTTCGCGCCGACCTTGAACGTGTGGTTCTCGACCCCGGTCCAGGTGAAATCGTCCTGGACGGTCCAGCCCCTCTGCCCCTTGTCCTGGAAGCCGAGCCCGGCGCCGGTGCGGAACAGGTCGAAGGTCGACACGCTGGTGCCGTTGCGCGTCGTGGTGCGGAATTGCTGGCCGATGCCGTTCTCGGCCGGCTGCGGCGACCAGGCGACATCCTCATAGGAGACGCGGATGTCGTTGATCCACTTCTCCTCGGTGTGCTGCCAGCGCAGCATCCCGCGCTTCTCGTCGACCTTGCTCAGCGTGCGCGTCGAGAAAGCGGCATTGCCGTTGCCGATCTGCACGCCGGTCTCGTTGCGGTATTTGCCGGTCAGCTCCAACAGGTCCTTGTCGGTCGGCTCAAGGTCGATCTTGCCGAAATACAGGTCCTGGCTGAACGTCGAGTTCGCCGAGCCGAAGATGTCCTGATATTGCGCGGGCAGGCTCGACACCGCCACGCCGTTGGTGGGCAGGATGTCAATCGGCACCTGCCGGCGCTTGCCTTCGTAGCTGACGAAGAAATGCGCGACGTCCTTGACGATCGGGCCGCCCAGCGCGGCGCCGAACTGCTTGTCCTCCGAGGCGATCTTGGCGATCTTGTTCGGGAAGATCTCGGTCGGGCGACGCTCGCGCAGGTTCTGGTTGGTGAAGTCGAAGAAGCCCTCACCGTGGAATTCGTTGGTGCCCGACTTGGTGCCGGCGATGATCGCGACCGAGCTGACCTGATCCAGCTCCGCCTTGTAGTTCGACGACAGCACCTGATACTCGCCGATCGCGAGCTGCGGGAACGGGTTGCCGGGCGAGCTGTCCTGCCCGGTCAGGCCGCCGCGCAGCACGTAATCCTTCTGGCTGACGCCGTCGATGAACACGTTGACCGAGTTCGACCCCTGCGCACCGCCCTGGATGCGCGAGCTGCCGTCGGAGCTTTCGAGGAAGCGCACGCCCGGCGCCAGATCGGCGAAGGCGAGGAAGTTGCGGCTGTTCTGCGGCAGCTGCTCGATCAGCCGCGGGGTGATGTTGACGCCGACCTGTCCGCCGGACAGCGAGCGGATGCGGCTGCCGGTGACGATGATGTCGCCCTCCTGCGCCTCGGCAGGCGGCGGCGCGGTTTCGCCGGCGGTGTTGTCGGCGGGTGCCGGCTGCGCCGGGGCGGGCGCGGTGGTCAGGTCGAGGTCGAGCCCGGCGTTCTGACCGACGCGTAGCGTGAACTGGTCGGAATTGCGCGTGCCCTTCTGGAGCCGGATCTCGAGCCGGTAGGCGCCCGCACGCAGCGACGGGAAATTGTAGCTGCCGTCCGCACCCGGCACGACGGTGCGGCGGAAGCCGGTGTCGACCTCGACCAGCGTCACGTCCTGCACCGGATTGTCGGGCGCGGTGCGGATCACCCCGCGCAGCGCCGCCTGGCCGGCCTGCGCCGCGGCGGGCGCGCTCCACGTCACGGCGGTGCCCAGCCCCGCCAGCATCGTCGCGCCGGCGAGCGCCAGCCGGAAAGCGTTGCTCTTCATATCCCTAGTCCCTGCCTGCTTGTTTCTATCGTTGTTTCGCGCACCATCAGATGCGGAACGATCGCCTCGTCTGCCCCGCTGGATGCGCCTTCCGGAAACCCGTCACGCGCCGCGGCGATCCGTGCCGCGAGCTGTGCGACCGCGCGTGCGCCCATCGCGGCGATGTCGATCGCGACGCTGGTCAGCGCCGGCGACACCAGCCGCGCGAGCGGAATGTCGTCGAACCCGGCGACCGCCACCTGTTCCGGCACCGCGACGCCGTGACGCTTGAGCGCCATCAACGCGCCGATCGCCATCATGTCGTTGCCGGCGAAGATCGCATCGGCCTCGATCGTGCCGGCCGCGACGCACGCGCCGACCACCGCGCCGCTGCCCTCGCGAAAATCGCCCTCGACGACGCACAAGGTCACGCCCGCCGCCTCCGCCGCCGCTTCCGCGCCCGCGCGGCGTTCCTGCGCGTCGAGATTGCCCGCCGGGCCGGAGAGATGGACGATCCGCTTCGCCCCGCCCGCCGCGAGATGCGCGACCGCCGCGGCCGCCCCGGCGCGATTGTCGATGCGGAGGCTCGCGCTGCCGTCCTGCGGCGCGCAGGCGAGGAACAGCGTCGCCACCCCGCGCGGCATGTGCTGCGCGACGATTGCCGGATCGAGCTGCGGCGCCATCACCACCAGCCCGTCGACCTGCCCGCGCAGCGCCGCCAGCGTGTCGAGCCCGCGCCCGTCGTGGAGCACCGTCAGCAACAGCCCCAGCCCGCGCGTGCTCGCCTCGCGGTCCATCCCGCGCAGCAATTCGGAGAAGAACTCGCCGTGCAGATCGGGGAGCACGACGCCGATCGCGCCGGTGCGCGCCATGCTCAGGCTGCGCGCGCCGGCGTGCGGGACGTAGCCGAGCTGCGCCGCCGCTTCCTCGACGCGCGTCCGCATCGCCGCGCGGACATGATCGCGCCCGTTGAACACCCGCGACACCGACGCGACCGACACCCCCGCGACGCGCGCGACGTCGTGGATCGTCGCATGCGCGCCACGCGCCGCCGGGGCGGCGACGGGAGCAGGGTCGGGTCGGGCAGGCGACATGGCCGGCGAAGCATCCTCTCGGTACGGGCTTGTAACCGCTTACAGAAACCGCTTACATGACGTCAGGATGATAATCAATCGCTCGTCATTGCGAGCGGACGTTGATTGACGCGACGGCCCCCACTCGTCGCCCCGGCCTTGAGCCGGGGCCCCGCTTCTTCTCCCTCCGGCGCGAGAGAAGAAAGCGGGACCCCGGATCAAGTCCGGGGTGACGGCGTAGAGGACGAAGCGGGAAAGGGAGCAGGATGGACGGACACGACCGGCGGATCACACGGCGCGCATGGCTGGCCGGCGCGGGCGCGGCGCTGGCATGGTCGGCGAGCCCGGCGCGCGCGCTGCTCGCGACCGTCGCGGCCCGCCCCCTCCCCGCACCGGTCGAGGCGCTGATCGCGCGGATGACGCTCGTCGAAAAGGCCGGGCAGCTCAACCTGCTCGCCGCCGCCTGGGCGGGTGGCGCGGCGATCTCGCTCAATCCGGCCGGCGCGGCCTCCAGCTTCGACGCGCAATTGAAGATGGTCCGCCGCGGCGAACTGACCGGCGTGTTCAACGGCAATGGCGCGGAGATGGCGCGGCGGATGCAGACCGAGGCGGTGCGCCGCTCGCGCCTCAAGATCCCGTTGCTGTTCGCCGCCGACGTTATCCACGGGTTGCGCACCGTCTTCCCGGTCCCGCTCGCCGAGGCGGCGAGCTTCGACCCCGAGCTGACGCGCCGCACCGCGCGCGCCGCGGCGGTTGAGGCGTCCGCCTCCGGAATCGACTGGACCTTCGCGCCGATGGTCGACATTGCGCGCGACGCGCGCTGGGGGCGCGGCGTGGAGGGCGCGGGCGAGGACGTGCTGCTCGGGCGGCTGATCGCGGCGGCGCGCGTCGAGGGGTTCCAGGGCAGCGGCATCGCGTCGCCCGATGCAGTCGCGGCCTGCGCCAAGCATTTCGTCGCCTATGGCGCGGGTGAGGCCGGGCTCGACTACAACAGTGTCGACATGTCGGAACGTACACTCCGCGACATCTATTTCCCGCCCTTCCAGGCGGCGTTCGCGGCCGGCGCGCCGACTGTGATGGCGTCGTTCAACGATCTGTCCGGCGTTCCGGCGACCGCCAATCCGTGGCTGCTCGACACGATCCTGCGCAAGGAATGGGAGTTCGGCGGGCTGGTCGTCTCCGATTACACCGGTGACGAGGAGCTGATCGCGCACGGCCTCGCCGAGGACGGCCGCGACGCTGCGCGGCTCGCCTTCCTCGCCGGGGTCGACATGTCGATGCAGAGCGGCTTGTACCTAAAATACCTCCCCGATCTGGTCGAGAAGGGCGAGGTGCCGCTGGAACGGCTCGACGAGGCGGTGCGCCGCGTGCTCGCGCTCAAGGTCGCGCTCGGGCTGTTCGACGACCCGTTCCGCCGCATCGACCCGGCGCGCGAGAAGGCACGGCTGCGCACGCCCGCGACGCTGGCGCTGGCGCGCGAGGCGGGCGCGCGCAGCATCGTCATGCTGCGCAACGAGGGCGGGCTGCTCCCCCTGCCCCGTTCGGGCAAGAAGATCGCGCTGATCGGTCCGTTCGCGGGCGGCGGCCACGACCTGATCGGTCCGTGGAACGTCTATGGCACCGATCGCGAGGCGGTCGACCTCGAGACCGCGGTGCGCGCGATCGCGCCGGACGCGACCGTCGACGACGGCAGCGACGTGGCGCGCGCGGTCGCCGCGGCGCGCGCGGCCGACGTGGTGGTGCTCGCGATCGGCGAGACGCAGAACATGTCGGGCGAGGCGCAGTCGCGCACCGCGATCGTCGTGCCGCCCGAACAACAGGCGCTTGCCGAGGCGATCGCCGCGACGGGCAAGCCGTACGTCGTGCTGCTGCGCACCGGCCGCGCGCTGGCGCTGTCGGGTGCGGTGGCCAAAGCGCCCGCGCTGCTGGTGACGTGGTTCCTCGGCTCGCAGGACGGCCCGGCGATCGCCGACATCCTGTTCGGCGCGGTGTCGCCCTCGGCACGGCTGCCGGTGTCCTTCCCGCGCGCTAGCGGGCAGGTGCCTTATTATTATGCGCACCGCAGCACCGGCCGCCCCAACCCGCCCGGCGCGCTCCAGCCCTACAAGACGCACTTCCGCGAGGTGCCGAACAGCGCCTTGTTCCCGTTCGGCCACGGCCTCACCTATGGCGAGATCGGTTATGCGGACCTGCGGCTGAGCGCCCGGACGCTGACCGATGCCGCCCCGCTGACGGTCCGCGCGACGATCGCCAACACCGGCCGCGTCGCGGCGACCGAGGTCGTGCAGCTCTACGTCCACGACGTGGTGGCGAGCGTGACGCAGCCGGTGCGCGTGATGAAGGCGTTCACGCGCGTCACGCTTGCGCCGGGCGAGCGCCGGACGGTCGAGTTCACGCTCACCCGCGCCGACCTGAGCTTCACGGGGCGCGACCTCAAGCCGACCACCGAACCCGGCGCCTTCCGCCTGTGGCTTGCGCCGTCCGCCGAGGCCGAGGGGCTGGCGGGGATGTTTACGCTGGCGTGAGCGGCTGCCCCAGCCGTCGCAACGCAGCACTGAAGCGCGACGACATCCGGTGAAACCGTTCATCCGTCATTGCGAGCGCAGCGAAGCAATCCAGAGCCGGACTAGGACGCCCTGGATTGCTTCGCTGCGCTCGCAATGACGAGCTAACGATATGTCATCCCACGCTAGATCCGCACGCTCGCGTTGAGCAGCACGGTCCGCGGCGGCTGGACGAAGACATAGCCCGAGGTCAGAAACCCCCAGCTCGTGCGGTCGGTGAGATTGTCGACCTCGGCGCGCAACGTCACCGGCGTGCCGCCGGCATTGATCACATAGCTCACGCGTGCATTGACCAGCGTCACCGCCGGCACGCGGAACGTATTGACGTCATTGCCCCACAGGCTGGTGCCATGCTGCGCTTCCAGCGTCGCCCTGAGCGCGGGCAGCGCGACGGGTTGCTCGGTCAGCTGGACAGTGTCCTTGAGGCCGGGCACGCCCTCGACCGCCTTGCCCTGCAACAGCGGGTCGGTCTTGCGATAGACGGCGCGCTCGATCGCGACACTGTCCTTGATGCTCAGCCCGAGCGGCAAGGCGATGCGGCCCTCGGCCTCGATCCCCTCGTACCGCTGCTCGCCGTCGGAGACATAGACGTTGGCGGCATTGGGATATTGCGCGCCGCGCGCGATCCGGTAGGCGGCGGCCGACAGCGACCAGCGCGCGCGTTCGAGCTTGACGCCGGCCTCGAGCTGTTCCGACCGCACCGGCGGCAGCGTCTCGTGCGCATTGGCATAGGTGTCGGGCACCGTGGTCCCGCTCTCCAGCGCCTGCACATAGCTGACGTACAGCGTCGCGGCCGGCCACGGATATAGAGCAGCGCCGCGACCGAGGTGACCGGCGTCTTGGTGTAATTCCTGCGCGTACCGGTCTTGCCCAGCTGATCCTCGCTGAAGCGCGTGATCCGTGCGCCGGCGATCAGCGACACCTTGCCCAGCGTCAGCGTGTCGCTGGCGAAGGCGCCGCGCTGCGTCGACTGGTAATTATGGTAGACGCCGCCGGTGAACGCGGTCGGATAGGCGATCGGCACCACCGGGGCGTAGAGGTTCTCGTTGCCGACCAATGTGCTGACGCGCTGAAGCGGCAGATATTTGTTGAGCCCCTGCCAGTTACCGCCGAACGTCAGCTGATGCTGCACCGCGCCGGTCGCGAACCGCCCCTCGACGTCGAGCTGGACCTGATTGTAGCGCGACCACGAACGCGGGTTGGTCGACAGCAGCGGCCGGTAATCGCCGGCCGGACTGGTCAGCGACATCCACTCCGATTTGTAGCTCCGCCAGTCGAGGCTGTTGCTGTAATCGGCGCGCACCGTCCAGTTCGGCGACGCCGACCAGCGCAGCCCGGTCGCGCCGTAGAAGACGTGGCTGTTGAAGAACAGGTCGGGATAGGCGGCCAGATTGGTGCGCCCGCTCACCGGCCGCGGCAGATGGCTCGCGCCATAGGCGTCCGGGTCGGTGATGTAGAAATCCTGCGTGCCGCCGCGGATCCGCCGGTCCTGATAGATCACGTCGCCGGTCCACAGCAGGGTGTGGGTCAAATGCGCGTCGAGCCCCAGTGACGCCGAATAGCGCAGCACGTGCGACCCGCTGTACGTCTCGCCCTGCTCGTGCGTCGCATTGAGGCGATAGCCGACCCCCGCGCCGATCGGCCCGCCGACGTCGACATGCTGCGACACGATCGTGTCCGACGAGAAGCCGACGTCCGCGCTGGCGAAGGCGTCGGGCGTCGAACGCTTGGTGCGATAGTCGATCAGCCCGCCGGGGGCGTTGAACCCGTACAGAAAGCCCGACGCGCCCTTGAGCAGCTGCACCGTCTCGAACGATTCCAGCGGCAGTTCGACGGTCGTCATGTAGAAGGGGTCGCCGTTGATCCGGTAGGAATTGTAATCGTCGAGCGGGATGCCGCGCACCGTCTGCGAATAGCTGTTGAAGCTATAGGTATCGCCGTTGGCGACGACCGACGCGTCCTGGCTGAAGACGCGCGCCAGCGATTTCACCTGCCGGTCGGCGATCTCCTCCGCGCCGACCGCGGTGACCGAGAACGGCGTGTCGATGATCGCGCGCGTGCCGAGCGCGCCGCCCGCCGCCCGCTCGTGCTCGGCATGGCCTTTGACGACGATGTCGGTCGGCGGCTTGTCGGTGGCGCTCCCGCTGTCGGTCGCGACCTGCGCGACGGCGGGCTGGGCGAGAACGAGGCCCGGCAGGGCCAGCCAGCGAACAAGGGTCATGACGCTCCTCCGATATCCGATCGTTTCGATAGGGTATCGATTCTCGCCGCTCGACGAACGGTAGCTTTAGCCCGCTAAAGGCACGCGGAAGCGTCGCTGCGCCGGGCGATGCGGCGCGCGCGCGATGTGTTCGGCCGCCCGCATGATTAATCCTTCGTCGACAATCGCATGGTACGTGGCGCGCACTGACGACAAGGCTGCCGCCCGATGTACACGATCCATTACGACGCCGCGGCGCGCACGCTGCATATCGTGACCGAGGGGTTCTGGACCGCGAGCGTCACCGCCGCCTTCATCACCGAATTGCTCGCACGCGGCACCGCGATCCGGCTGCGGCACGGGCCGTTCGTGGTGCTCGCCGACCTGCGCGCCGCCGCGATCCAGCCGACGCAGGTCGTCGACGCGCTCGCCGCGATGATGCCGCGCGCGCTCAAGGTCACCTCGCTCCCGATCGCGGCGGTGGTCGCGAACAATCTCGCGAAGCTGCAGACCGAACGCTATCTGGTCGGCGCCAATTGCCGCACCTTCCTCGACCCCGTCGAGGCGCAGCGCTGGCTGGCGGCGGCGTAAGCCTCCCGTCATCCCGGACCTGATCCGGGATCCCGCTTCTGTCGCCGGCCATGAAAAGAAGAAGCGGGGCCCCGGATCACGTCCGGGGCGACGGAGATCGGATGGTCCGGCCTTCGAAGACGTTTGGGTCCCCCGCCGCACCACGCTAAGCCCGCGCGCGATGCCCCTGCCCTCTCCTTCCCGCCGGCTGCTGCTCGCCGCGCCCGTGCTGCTCGCGCTCGGCGGCGCCGCGCCCGCCGCGATCCTGACCTCCGAGGTCATCGACCCCGCCCCACCCTATCCGCAGGCGCATGCCTCGACGCTCGTCGCGCTGCCCGATGCGACGATCGCCGCGGCGTGGTTCGGCGGCTCGGGCGAAGGCCGCCCCGATGTCGCGATCTGGTTCGCGCGGCGCGCGGCAAAAGGCTGGGAACGCCCAATCGCGGTCGCGCGCGACACGCGCTACCCGACGTGGAACCCGGTGCTGTTCCAGCCGCCCGGCCAGCCGCTCCACCTCTTCTACAAGGTCGGCCCCAATCCGCGCGACTGGTGGGGGATGGTCATCACCTCCACCGACGGCGGGCGGCACTGGAGCGCGCCGGTGCGGCTGCCCGACGGCGTGCTCGGCCCGATCAAGAACAAGCCGGTCGTGCTCGCCGACGGGACGTGGCTGGCGCCGTCGAGCCGCGAGGTCGGCAGCCCCGAGCACAACCGCTGGTTCCTGCGCATGGAACGCTCCGCCGATCGCGGGCGGACGTGGAGCGCCGGCCCCGAGATCGCCTCACCGGTCGGGCTGGAGGCGATCCAGCCGAGCGTGCTGACGCTGAAGGACGGCACGCTCGCGCTGGTCGCGCGGACGCGGCAGGGCGTTGTCGCGACCAGCCGCTCGCGCGACGGCGGGCGAAGCTGGTCGCCGCTCGCCGCGCTTGCGCTGCCCAACCCCAATGCCGGCACCGACGCGGTGACGCTCGCCGACGGGCGGCAACTGATCGTCTACAACCACGCCGCGCACGATCCCGCCACCCCCGGCGACGGCCCGCGCTGGCCGCTGAACGTCGCGCTGTCCGACGATGGCGTCCACTGGCGCGCGGTGCTGACGCTGGAAAGCCGGCCGATCAAGGACGGTTATGCCTATCCGGCGGTGATCCAGTCGCGCGACGGACGCGTCCATATCAGCTATACATGGAACCGCACGCGCATCCGCCACGTCGTGCTCGATCCCCGCCAGTTGAGGTAAGTCATGGCCGAACGCTTCGAACGCCACCGCCAGCCGTGGCGCCCCGACGAGATCCAGAAGCTCCACCAGCTCGCCAAAAAGGGCATGGCGCTGAAGGTGATCGCCAAGGCGCTGACGCGCAGCGAGGAATCGGTGAAGGACCGCGCCAAGGAGGACAGGCTGTCGATCGCCAAGTTGCGGTAGGATAACGCGAGCGTAACAAACGGTGATATATTTCACTTCAGGGTCACGATCTTGCGTGGAGCTTTCTGGATGTTGCAAATTCAGCAGGATGCAATTTTGCTGCTTATACGCGCCCGCAATGGCAATCCGATAAGCCGAGTGCAGCGCCAATTGTAATTATCTGGCAGGCGTGGTCATCCGGGACCGGATCGGACCGTTCACAACCGTGACTTTTATGTGACTGTCCTTAAGAAACATTTATTACAGTTCGGCAGAAACGCCCTCACGGCTTGTCACTGGGCGAATCAACAGTTTTCATGAACCCCATATGAAAAGGGGTTAGAAACAATGAAACTGTCGCGTTTCCTTTGCGCCACGGCGATCATCGGCGCCTTCGCTGCCATCCCGGCCGTCGCCAGCGCGCAGACCGAGACCGGCGCGCTCGGCGGCCAGCCCGGCGCGGCCCAGCCCGGCACCGCGGAAGCGGACGTCGGCGGCGACGTCGTCGTCACCGGTTCGCGCATCCGCCGGCCGAACGAGGATTCGGCGATCCCGATCACAACGGTCACCCCGCAGGAGATCCTGCAGACCGGACGCATCTCGATCGGTGACGCGCTGAACCAGCTGCCGCAGCTGCGGCCGTCGCTGGGGTCGCAGAACTCGACCTCAGGTCTCGGCACGCGCGGGCTCAACTTCCTCGAGCTGCGCAACCTCGATCGTGCGCGGACGCTGGTGCTGGTCAACGGCCGCCGTCACGTCACCGCCGACATCATCAACAACGGCAATGCCGTCGACATCAACACGATGCCGACCGACCTGATCGAGCGCGTCGACATCCTGACCGGCGGCGTGTCGTCGGTGTACGGGTCGGACGCGATCGCGGGCGTCGTCAACTTCGTGCTCAAGCGCGACTATGAAGGCGCGCAGATCCGTGCGCAGGGCGGCATCAGCGACAAGGGCGACGCGGGCAACCAGATCGTCTCGCTGCTCGCCGGCAAGAATTTCGCCGAGGGTCGCGGCAACATCGCGATCAACGCCGAATTCGCGCACCAGCAGGATTATTACGCCGCGGGCCGCCGCAACCTGCGCCAGAACGACGCCTTCGTCGTCGTCGACACCGATCCGGCCAGCGCGCCATCGGACGGCGTGTTCGACCGCAAATTCTATCGCGACATCCGCAGCACCACGATCGGGCTCGGCGGCCAGCTCGGCTTCCGTTATGGCAACGGCGCGCCGGGTTGCGGCTCGGACGCGGTCGGCTCGGCCTTCACCTGCGCCTATCTGTTCCAGCCGGACGGCAGCCTGGTGCGGCAGACCGGCGAGCGCGTCGGGCTCGGTCCGAACGGCAATTTCGTCGGCGGCAACGGCGCGACCGGGCGTGACGGCAAGCTGCTCGTCCTGTCGCCGGACACGACCCGCTACGTCGTCAACGTCCTTGGCCATTTCGAGGTCACGCCGGCGTTCGAGCCGTTCATCGAGGCCAAGTACGTCCGCACCGAGGCGTTCGGTTCGCAGAGCGGCCCGTTCTTCTCGCAGGGCACGACGCTGGGCGACGCGGCGACGATTTCCGGCTTCACCGATCGCTCCTACTCGAACGCGGGTAGCAGCAACGTCAACCGCGAGGGCATCCGCCTCGACAATCCGTATCTGTCGGCCGCCGCGCGCGGCACGATCGCGCAGCAGCTGATCGCCGCGATCAACTCGGGCGTGAACCCCAACACCGGCGCCGCGTTCAAGACCGCCAACAACACCGCCGCACAGGCCGCCGCCAACCAGGCCGCGGCCATCGCGCAGGTCAATGCCGGCACCTACCGCTTCTCGTCGCGGCGCAACTGGGTCGATTTCGGCACGCGCGACGAGCGGCTGCAGCGTGACACGTTCCGCGCGGTGGTGGGCGTGCGCGGCACGTTCAACGACGACTGGAACTACGAAGTGTCGGCCAATTACGGCCAGCACAAGGAAAACAGCGTCATCACCGGCAACGTGAACACGCAGCGCTTCCTGCTGGCGCAGGACACGACCGTGAACGCCGCCGGGCAGATCGTCTGCCGCTCGCAGGTCAACGGCGCCTATGCCGGCGACGACATCGGCGGCGATCCGGCGCGGCTCGCCGCGGATGTGGCCGCCTGCGTCCCGCTCAACCCGTTCGGCCAGGGATCGGCCAGCCAGGCCGCGCGCGATTACGTGGTCTCGCCGACCACCGCGACCGGCAAGGCGACGCAGTTCGTCGTCAACGGCTTCGTCGCGGGCGATCTCAGCCAGCTGTTCGAGCTGCCGGGCGGCCCGGTCGGCTTCTCGGTCGGCGCCGAATATCGCCGCGAGACGCTGAGCTACGATCTCGATCCGCTCACCCAGGCCGGCTACAATTTCTACAACGCGATCCCCAGCTTCAACGCGCCGGCCTTCGAGGTGAAGGAAGCCTATGGCGAGCTGTCGATCCCGCTGTTGAAGGACGTGTTCCTGTTCAAGGAACTGCGGCTGAGCGGCGCGGGCCGTGTCGCCGACTACAAGGGCGGCGCGGGCACCGTCTATGCATGGGACGGCCGTGTCGAATGGCGTCCGGTGCAGGACCTGCTGCTGCGCGGCGGTTACTCGCGCGCGGTGCGTGCGCCGTATCTCGGCGAGACCTATGCGCCGCTCGGGCAGAACTTCAGCCCGGCCCCGAACGATCCATGCTCGGCACGCAACATCGGCACCGGTTCGACGACGCGCGCGGCCAATTGCGCCGCGGCGGGCATCCCGACGAGCTACGACTTCGCCTATACCTCGTCGATCGAGATCCGCAGCGGCGGCAACCCGGACCTGAAGGCGGAGACGTCGAACTCGCTGACGCTGGGCGGCGTGTTCCAGCCGACCTTCCTGCCCGGCCTGTCGGTGTCGGTCGATTATTACGACATCAAGGTGAAGGACGTCATCACCGGGCCGACCGTCCAGCAGGCGCTCGACGCCTGCTATGACTCGCCGACGCTCGACAACCAGTTCTGCGCGCTGTTCCAGCGTGCCGGGGCCGATGGCGGCCCGGCCGGCGAGGTGCCGTACCAGATCCTGCAGGGCACGTTCCGCGACGTGCCGCAGAATTATGCGCAGCTGCGCACGCGCGGCATCGATACCGAGATCGTCTACAATCGCGATTTCGGGTTCGTGCGCGCCAACCTGCGCGGCGTGTGGAACCACATGATCCAGCTCGACCGCTTCACCGATCCGTCGCGGCCGACCTTCAAGAACGTCCAGACCGACGAGCTGGGCCTGCCGTCCGACCGGTTCAACATCTTCTCGAACCTGACGTTCGGGCGCTTCCGGATCGGGCACACGCTGCGCTGGATCGACGGCATGTACCTGAACACCTGGGAAGACTATAACGGCGTCAACGGCCAGCCGCCGCAGAACACCGATTATGCGCCGATCAAGAAGTATCCGGCGGTCACCTACAACGACATCAACTTCAACATCGAGGTCAACGACAAGGTCGACTTCTACGGTGGTGTCAACAACGTCGGTGACGTCAACCCGCCCTATGGCCTGACCGGCATCGGGCTCGGCTCGGGCATCTACGACAACCGTGGACGCTTCTTCTACGCGGGCATCACCGCCCGCTTCTGATCCGGCCGCATCATGGTAAGGGAAAGGGGTCGGACGCTGTCCGGCCCCTTTTTCGTTTGGGAGAGAGCGCGATGACCGACGGGCGGGTCACCCGGGCGGAGCAATGGGCCGCGGCAGGACAGGTCGAACAGGCGGTGACGCTGCTGTCCGACGGCGCGGCGGCCGGCGACGCCGGGGCCGCGATGCTGCTGGCGGTCTGGCATCTGCGCGGAACGCCGGTCGCGCGCGACCTGCCGCGTGCGCGGGCGTGGCTGCGCCGCGCGGTCGCGATCGGCCATGTCGACGCCGCGCTGATGGAGGTCGCGCTCACCGCGAACGGCAGCGGCGGCGTCCCCGACTGGCCGGCGGCGCTGGCGCTGCTCCGCACCGCGGCGCCGGGCGATCCGGTCGCGGCCGCGCAGCTGGCGCTGGTCGCGGCGATGAAGCTCGACGCCGATGGCCGGCCGTCGACCGTGCCGCGCGGCACGCCGCTCGCGACCACCCCGCGGCTCGCGCATTTTCCCGGCTTCCTCACCGCGGCGGAATGCGCGCATCTCGCCGGGGTGGCGGGCGCGATGCTCGAACCGGCGCGGATCATCGACCCCGCGACCGGCCGACTGGTCGCCCACCCGATCCGCACCTCGGACGGTGCCGCGATCGGCCCGGTGCACGAAGATCTCGTGGTGCGCGCGATCAACGCGCGGATCGCGGCGGCCAGCGGCACCACGATCGACCAGGGCGAGGCGTTGACTGTGCTCCGCTACCGCCCCGGACAGGAATATCGCCCGCATCTCGACACGATCCAGGGCGCGGACAACCAGCGCGTCGCGACGATGCTCGTCTATCTCAACGGCGGGTTCGCAGGCGGCGAGACGCATTTTCCCGTCCCCGGCGTGACGGTCACCCCGCGCGGCGGCGATGCGCTGCTGTTCTTCAACACCCTGCCCGATGGTCGCTCCGATCCCGCGACCCGCCACGCCGGATTGCCGGTGCGCAGCGGCGCGAAATGGCTGGCGACGCGCTGGATCCGCGCGCGCGCCATCGATCCGTGGAACCAGCCCGTCGAACCGGCCTGATCGCCGGCAAGCCTGAACGGCGTGACAGCGGCGTTCTTCCGTGCCACAGGAAATTCATGATCGAGCTTTCCCGCGAACTGGTTGCCTATTCGATCATCGGCGTGCTGGTGATCGTTGCGGTGCCGACCGGCATCGTGATCGCGCGCAGGCGCCGCCGCGAAAAGCTGCGCCGGCGCGGCATCAAGACCTACGGGCATTGAGCCCCGCCCTCGCGCGGCCCGCAGGATGGCGAAGCGTCGCCACTATCTGACCGCGCGGCTGCCCGACGGCTATGTGAAGACGATCGGGCCGACCGCGCAGCCGTTCACGCATTACTGGCGGATCGTCGCCACGCTCGCCAGCGGCAAGACCGAGGTGTTCTGGGGACACACCGCCTCGCTCGCCGAGGCGAAGCGCAAGCGCGCCCCGCTCGCCGAGGCCGCCCGGCAGCGCGGCTGGCGCGATCATGCGTTCGAGATCGTCGAACTGGAGCGCAGCGACGCCCCGCCGGTATCGGACCGCGGCTGATCCGGCGGCTGCCGGCCCGGTCGGGCTTGTGCTGACGATGCAATTTTGATCCATGTCAACAATATATCGCGGCCTCCGTTTGCCGGCTGCTAAGTAAACGCCGCTATTCGTTGTCCAACGGAGGAGGCGATGAAGCAGACGAAGGCGGAGCGTTTGGCGGCCAGCACAGCCGTGATCCTCGGGATCATTGCCGACAAGCAGGCGTTGCTGCGGTCGCCCGCGGCATCGACCAATGTACCGGTGCTTGCCGGCCACCGCTGGCGGCTGACCAAGGCGTTTTACAATTATCGCTGGTTCATCAAATCGATATTGGGGGCGAGCGTCGGCACCGGACATGGTGACGCGCGGATCGTGGCCGTGATCGTCGCGGTCGACGAGGTGAACGCCGCCCTGCGCGCCTATGTGCTGCACTGGAGCAACGGCGACAATGCGGCGCGCTGGCCGGACTATCAGGCCGCGGCGGGCGCGACGCTCGACGAGATCGCCGCCGCGGTCCGCCGCATCTCCGCCGACGCCGCGGCGATCCTGCACGATCCCGCGGAAGCGGCGGCGCAGCGCGGGGCCACCGCTAGCTGATCCACCCGTGGCGCCGACGCGATCGCCCGGGCCGTTGCTGCTACGATCGGGTGGGCGCCGGCGCCGCTGCCGCGCCATGCCGCGCGATGAAGTCGGCGTGCATGGGCATATGCCCGACCGCGGCTTGCGTGACCGCGGCGATCCGTTGCAACCGGGTGCGCACCTCGTCGATCGGTACCCCCGCTGCGAGCGGATCATAGCCGTCCGCGACCAACCCCTGTCCGTCCATCACCGCCAGCCAGCTGGTCTTGGTGAACAATTCGTCCGCCTCGCGGAACACGCGCCCGGTCCGCGCATGGATCGCCAGCCGCTCGGCGAGCGTCTCCGGGATCGGCATCGTGGCCAGTTCGCGCCAATAAGCGGTGTCGCGCCGCTCGGTCGCGTGGAAATGCAGGATCAGGAAGTCGCGGATGCTCTCGAACTCCGCCGCCATCAACCGGTTGTAGCGGCGCGTGTCCGCCGACGCGAAGGCGCGGGTCGGCAGCATTTCGAGCAGCCGCGCGATCCCGGCCTGGATCAGGTGGATGCTGGTCGATTCCAGTGGCTCCATGAACCCGCTCGCCAGCCCGAGCGCGACGCAATTGCCGATCCAGAACCGGTCGCGCCGCCCGGTGCGGAAGCGCAGCTGGCGCGGTTCGGCGAGCGGTTCGCCGTCGAGGTTCGCGAGCAGCGTCGCGGTCGCCTCGTCGTCGGAGAGATGCCGGCTGGCATAGACATGGCCGTTGCCGGTGCGGTGCTGCAACGGGATGCGCCATTGCCAGCCGGCGGCGCGCGCGGTGGAGCGCGTATAGGGCGCGGGCGGGCCGACATTGGCGGTCGGCACCACGACGGCGCGGTCATTGCGCAGCCACTGCCCCCAATCCTCGAAGGTCGCGCCCAGCGTCTCGGCGATCAGCAGCCCGCCGAACCCCGAGCAATCGACGAAGAAATCCGCCGCGATCCGCGTGCCGTCCTCCAGCACGATCGCGGTGATCCGGTCGGGACCGTCGCCGCGGAGGACCTCCACGACGCGCCCCTCATGCCGCACGACCCCCGCCGCCTCCGCATGGCGGCGGAGGAAGCGCGCGTAGAGCGCGGCGTCGAAATGAAAGGCATAGCCGATATGCGCGAGCGGCGTGTTGCCCGGCTGCGGTGGCATGAACCGGCCGGCGCGCGCCGCGGCCGCGCAGATCGAATAGGCCTCCAGCGGTTGCGCCTCCCCCGCTTGGCGCAGCCGCTGCCACATCGCCTCGAACGGCACCGCACCCTTGTCGATGCCGTAGACGCCGAACGGATGGAAATAGCGGTGCCCGGGCCGCAGCCAGTCGACGAATTCGATGCCGAGCTTGAACGTGCCCTGCGTCGCGCGGACGAATTCGGCCTCGTCGATGCCGAGCAGCGCGTTGAACGTCTGAATCGGCGGGATCGTCGCCTCGCCGACGCCGACCGTCCCGATCTCCTCGGATTCGACCAACGTGATCGCCGGGCCGTGCGGTCCCAGTACGCGCGCCAGCGCGGCGGCCGCCATCCAGCCGGCGGTGCCGCCGCCCACGATCGCGATGCTGCGCAGCGGTGTATTGTCGGTCATGCGTCCACCCGGCATTGCAGGAACAGGTTGCCGGTCAGCCGGCCGTGGCGCGGTTCGGCCGGCTGCGCGGGCAGCGTCGTGATCCACCCCGAATGCAGCAGCGCGGCGCGGTAGAGGAGCAGCCGGTCGGGCACGGCAGCGACGACCTCGATCGCCTCGAACCCGTCATCGGCACCAATGCAATAGCGGGGCGGCGGCGCCGGATCGTGCGCGCGCGCCGCCTGATAGGCGGGCAGCCGCGCGGCATCGAGCGTCTCGAACCCGGTCGCGCGATGGCGGAAGAAGGCGGTGCCGTCGCCATTGCCCGGCGACAGGAAATGGATGGTCGCGAATTGCAGCCGGTCGGCGGTGTCGACATGCGGCACGCGCTGCTCGGCGGTCAGCGCGGCGGGTGCGGTGGTGACGAGCGAGAAATTGCCGCGCGCCCGCGCCGGGCGGACCGGACAGCCGGTGAAATGCGTCGCGATCAGCGGCAGGATCGCGCGAACCATCGCATCGACATAGGCGACCGGCGCGGAGCCCAGCAGACCGGGATAGAAGCTGCCGACGCTGGCGGCCGGCGCGAACGCCGACTGATTGGCGGCGAAGGCGCGCAGCGCCTCGACCTGCCCGGTCGCGCCATCGACGACGAGCACCGGCTCGCGCTCGCTGCCGACGTGCCGCACGGTGAGGGTCGCGCCGGGGGCAAACGCCAGATCCTGCCCAGTCTTCACCGACGCCCCCTCCCCCAAGACGATGCCGGCCTCTCCTATCAGGAAAGGCCGGCAGGGGTCATCAATAGGTCGCGCGCAGCGACAGGCCGAAGCGGCGGTCGTTGAGCTGATATTGCAGCGGCTGACCGATCGTCCCGATATAGGTGACGTTCATGCGGTTGGTCAGGTTCACCGCATCCGCCGAGATCGCGACATGGGTGTTTAGGTTGACGCTCACCGACGCGTCGAGCGAGGCATAGGGCTTGGCATATTGCGGCTGGTTGGTCCCCGCCCCGAACGTCTGGTCGAGATAGCTCGACCGCCAGTTATAGGCGAGCCGCGCGGTCAGCGGCCCCTTCTCGTACAACCCGATCAGATTGTAATTGTGCTTCGACAGTTTCTCGAGCGGCAGCTGCGCCGACATCCCCGATCCCGCGACCGCGAACGGATTGGTGACGTTCGAGTCGACATAGGTGTAATTGGCCTGCACCCCGAACCCGCTGAACAGCCCGGGCAGGAAGTCGAGGAACTGCTGATAGCCGATCTCGGCGCCCTTGACGGTGCCCTTGCCCGAATTGAGCACGGTGCTGACGTCATAGGCGCGGCCCTGGAAGGTCTGGACCAAGGTGCCGCTCGCCAGGAAGCCGTCGACCTTCTTGTAGAACAGCCCGCCGGTCACCGACCCGGTCGGCGCGAAATACCATTCGGCGGTCAGGTCGAAGTTGTTGGATTCGATCGGGTTGAGCCGTGGATTGCCGGAGCTGGCGCTCGGGCGACCCGTGATCGGATTGACCTGGTTGGCATTGTTGAGCGTCAGGTTGGTCGACAATTGGTCGAAGTTCGGCCGCGCCAGCCCCTTTGAATAGGCGAAGCGCATCTGGAACTCCTCGGTCAGTCGCGCGCGCAGGTTCACGCTCGGCAGCGCACGGGTGTAGCTCTTGTCGATCGCCAGCGGCGAGGTGGTGCCGTCGGAATTGAACTGCGTCCCGAACGAGGTGAGATCGGTCTTGACCAGCCGCACGCCCGCATTGCCGTCGAAGCGGATGCCGCCCGCCTCGAACGCATAATCGGTCGAACCCCAGACGGTGTAGGTCTTCTCGGTCTGCGCGTTGAGATCGCCGGGGGTGAAGGCTTCCTTGGTCTTGGCGCCGAACAGCGCGTACAGCGCCTTGGTCTGCTTCCAGACGTCACCGGTCACGCCCCCGCCGCCGGGCAGCGCCGGATACAGCAGCCCGCCGGTGACGCTCTTGCCGTCGAAGAAGTGCGGCGACGGTGCCGGCATCGCCAGCTGCGGATTGCGGCTAAGCGGGATCAGCGCCGTGCCGTCCGGGGCATCGACCCCCGGCCCGGCGGCGCTGAGGCCGACGCCGTTCCACGTGCCGCGCAGGTCGATCGAATTGTCCGAATAGCGCGCCCCGCCGCGCAGCTTCTGCAGGAAGCCGCCTTCGAGATCATATTCGATGTCATAGGCGAGCGCGAGCGTGTCGGCGTCGTTGCGTTGCAGCGCGTCGGCGATGAACGGCGTCGCGTAATTGGCGGGGTTGGTCAGCAGCGCCTTGTCGCGCACGTCCCAGCGCGGACGGCTGCCGCGCAGGTCGAAGTCGATGATCGACGGATGCGGCGAACCGGTCGGCGTGTTCTGGCCGGTGGCGGTGAACAGCGTCAGGACGTGCCCGTTGCGATCGGCGTTGTAATAGCTCTTCAGATACTGGACGTCGAAATGGACCTTCGCGCGCTCGGTCGCCTGCCAGTCGGCGCCGAGCGTGAAGTTCTGGCTCTGGCTCCACAATTGCTGGTCGAAGCGCCCGGTCTCGAAATTCTGCTGCTGCAACGACCCCGACGTCGCATAGCCGTCCTTGTTGAACGTGAAGGTCGATCCGGGCAGCGGGTTGGACTCCGACCCGCCGTTGACGGTGTAATAATAGGCGCCGCGGCGGTTGAACCAGTATTTGGCGAGCTGATACTGGCCGGTGACCAGCAGATTGTCCGCCGCCTGCCACTGGATCGCGGCGGCGAAGCCCAGCCGGCGGCGATCGCCGAGATCGTCATAGACCTGCATCCCCATCGGCGCCTTGGCATTGGCGGGCGCACCGGCGATCGATCCGGCCGGGATCGGGTTCTGCGGGTTGGCAAGGATGCCGTCCTGGCGATAGGCGCTAGTCGAATAGACTGCATTGGCGAGGATACCGAACTCGCCGATCCCGGTGTCGAAGCGGTTGCTGTACAGCCCCGACGCCGAATAGCCGAACTTGTCGACCCGGTCGTAGTAATTGCCGCGGACGGTGGCGCTGATCGTCTGGCCGAGCTGGTCGAACGGCAGCCGCGTACGCAGGTTCACCGCCGCGCCGACGCCACCCTCGATGATGTTGGCGGGCGCGTTCTTGTAGACGTCGATCCCGGCGAGCAGCTCGGGTGGGATGCCTTCCAGATCGAAGGCGCGGCCGCCCGATGCCGAATAGACCGCGCGGCCATCGAGGAAGTTCTGGACCTGGGTGAGCCCGCGGACGGTGATCGCCGGTGAGGTGCGGTGATCGAAGTCGGTCGCCCCCTCGCCATAGCGCCGCTGGATCTGGACGCCGGTGATGCGTTGCAACGCCTCGGTGGTGTTGGCGTCGGGCAGCTTGCCAATGTCCGTCGCCTGCACCGAGTCGAGGATCTGGCTGGCATTGCGCTTCAGTGCCTGTGCCGAGCGCAGCGATTCACGAACGCCGGTGACGACGATATCCTGTTCGTTCTGATCCTGTTGCGCGACCTGCGACGCGTTCAGCGCGCCGGTGGGGCGATCGGGATCGCTGCCCTGTTCGACGCGGATGCCGCCGCCCTGCGTCGGCGTTGCATTTGTCTGCGCACCCGCCGCGCCGCTCGCCCCCCCGATGGCCATCGCCACCATCGATGCACCGATCAGCCGACGCGCTTCCAGCTTCCGCATATGTCCCCTCCCCAGCAGGCTACCGCATTGTTGCGGCTAACCTATGCTGCTTCGCACGATTCCAATTGCCAGACAAATGGATTTTATCAGATTTTATTCAATGCTAGAATTTTGTGGTAAGTTGTTGAATAGGCCTCGGTTTTATCACAGTTCTTCAATCGTATTGCTGGTGACCAAAGGATTGTGCTTGTCAGACCCTTTGTTTGATTCTCAAATATTTGCGTGGTGAATGACCGGGCGATGCGGCGCGCGAACGTAAAAAGGTGCGCATCGCGCTCGCCGCGATCCCGGCGGTCGCGCGCCGGCGCCACAAACGCCACGGCACTCCCCTGCCCCTCGATCGTTGAGCAGCGACGATCGCGCCGTTACGGCGCTGAAACCGTGTTACTTACATCTCCACGAGGGTTTGCATGACCACCACCGCCCATGGCTATGCCGCGCCGTCCGCCGACGCGCCGCTCGCCCCCTTCACCTTCGAACGCCGCGACTGCCAGCCCGACGATGTCGCGATCGACATCCTGTTCTGCGGCGTCTGCCATTCCGACCTCCACACCGCACGCGGCGAATGGGGCGGCACGCTCTATCCGTGCGTCCCCGGGCACGAGATCGTCGGGCGCGTCAGCGCGGTCGGCGGCGATGTGACGAAGTTCGCGGTCGGCGACGTGGTCGGGGTCGGCTGCATGGTCGACAGCTGCGGGCAGTGCGCGTCCTGCCACGAGGGCGAGGAGCAATATTGCGAAACCACCGGCTTCGTCGGCACCTATAACGGCCCCGACCCGGTGCTGGGCGGACACACGTTCGGCGGCTATTCGGACCGGATCGTCGTTAAGGAAGGCTTCGTGCTGCGGATCGGCCATGACGCGCAGGACCTCGCCGCGGTCGCGCCGCTGCTGTGCGCGGGCATCACCACCTATTCGCCGCTCAAACACTGGAAGGTCGGGCCGGGCCACAAGGTCGGCGTCGTCGGGCTCGGCGGGCTCGGGCACATGGGCGTCAAGATCGCCGCGGCGATGGGCGCGGAGGTGTACGTCTTCTCGACCTCACCCAGCAAGCGCGACGATGCCAAGCGGCTCGGCGCGACCGACCTGATCGTCTCGAAGGACGCGGAGGCGATGGCCGCGCACACCGGGACGTTCGACTTCATCCTCAACACCGTCGCGGCGAGCCACAGCCTCGACCCGTTGCTGATGCTGCTCAAGCGCGACGGCACGATGACATTGGTCGGCGTCCCCGAGGAACCGCACCCCTCGCCCTCGGTCGGCGCGCTGGTCTTCAAGCGCCGCGCGATCGCGGGCTCGCTGATCGGCGGGATCGCCGAGACGCAGGAGATGCTCGACTTCTGCCGCGATCACGGGCTGACCGCCGATATCGAGCTGCTGGCGATGAAGGACATCGAACAGGGCTATGACCGGATGCAGCGCAGCGACGTGAAGTACCGCTTCGTCATCGACATGGCGACGCTCGAGAAGTGAGATAGCAGGTCGACGTGTCGCTCTGTCAACACGTCGGCCTGCGGACAGTGGCCACCAGCCACCCGCCGTTTTCGTCATCCCGGACCTGATCCAAGATCCCGCTTTTGCCACCGTCACCGAAAAGCGGGGCCCCGGATCAGGTCCGGGGCGACGGGTGGGCGAGGCGGTCGCTCATTGGATCAGGCCGATCCATCAAGCGCAGCGAGAAGGGGTGTTCACGCGGAGGCGCGGAGGACGCAGAGATGCTACGCTCGGCCGATCCGCTGCCTGTTCTCTTACGGTCCGGAGTGACAGGGTGACGCGTGCCCCACACGCGACACCTCCGCGCCTCCGCGCCTCCGCGCCTCCGCGTGAACAACCCTTCTTCCGACACCCAGCGTGCCGAACCCGAAAAGCAATCGGCCTCGGCATGAAACCGCACTGGCGCGCCGCGTGGCGGAATGCGATGCTCGCCCGAGAACACAGGTGAGAGGATCGACATGACAGCGGCGACGGTGCCGGCGCAGCAACGGCTCACCCCGCAGACCGCGCGCGACTGGCTGATCTGGGGCGCGGTGACGCTGCTCGGCGCCGGCGCGCTCGGCGTGGTGGCGCTCCACCGCGGCGAGCCGGTCAACGCGCTGTGGATCGTCACCGCCGCGCTGTGCACCTATCTCGTCGCCTATCGCTTCTACGCGCTGTTCATCGCCACCCGCGTCGTGCGCGTCGATCCGGCGCGCGCCACCCCGGCGGTGCGCCGCGCCGACGGGCTCGACTTCGTGCCGACCGACCGCAACGTGCTGTTCGGGCACCATTTCGCCGCGATCGCCGGCGCCGGGCCATTGGTCGGGCCGGTGCTCGCCGCGCAGATGGGCTATCTGCCCGGCACGCTCTGGCTGCTGGTCGGGGTGGTGTTCGCGGGCGCGGTGCAGGATTTCCTGATCCTGTTCTGCTCGACGCGGCGCGACGCGCGCTCGCTCGGCGACATGATCCGCACCGAAATGGGGCGCGTCCCCGGCACGATCGCGCTCGTCGGGGTGCTCGCGATCATGGTCATCCTGCTCGCGGTGCTGGCCTTGGTCGTCGTCAAGGCGCTCGCCGACAGCCCGTGGGGGACGTTCACCGTCGCCGCGACGATCCCGATCGCGCTGTTGATGGGGCTGTACGGCCGCTTCCTGCGCCCGGGGCGGATCGCGGAGATGTCGGGGATCGGCTTCGTGCTGCTGATGGCGGCGATCATGGGCGGGCAGCATGTCGCCGCCTCCCCCGCCCTCGCCCCGCTCTTCACGCTGACCGGGCCGACGCTCGCGCTCGCGCTGATGGCCTACGGCTTCATCGCCTCGGTGGTGCCGGTGTGGCTGCTGCTCGCGCCGCGCGACTATCTGTCGACCTTCCTAAAGATCGGGGTGATCGCCGGGCTCGCGCTCGGCATCCTGATCGTCCGGCCGACGCTGCAGATGCCCGCGGTGACGCAGTTCATCGACGGCACGGGCCCGGCGTTCGCGGGGGCGCTGTTCCCGTTCCTGTTCATCACGATCGCGTGCGGCGCGGTGTCCGGCTTCCACGCGCTGATCGCCAGCGGCACCACGCCCAAGATGATCGCGACCGAGGGCGATCTGCGCTTCATCGGCTATGGCGCGATGCTGACCGAGAGCTTCGTCGCGGTGATGGCGCTGATCGCGGCGTGCGTGCTCGACCCGGCGGTCTATTTCGCGATGAACGCGCCCGCCGCGCTGATCGGCACCGACGTGACCAGCGCCGCGCAGGCGATCGCGCAATGGGGCTTCCACATCCAGCCCGAGGCGCTCACGCAGATCGCGCGCGACGTCGGCGAGGGCACGATCCTCAGCCGCGCGGGCGGCGCGCCGACGCTGGCGGTGGGGATGGCGCATATCCTCAGCCGCGTGATCGGCGGGCAGGCGCTGATGGCCTTCTGGTATCATTTCGCGATCCTGTTCGAGGCGCTGTTCATCCTCACCACCGTCGATGCGGGCACGCGCGTCGCACGCTTCATGATCCAGGACCTGCTCGGCAGCGTCATCCCGGCGATGCGCGCGACCGAGAAGCTCGCGCCGAACCTGATCGCGACCGCGCTGGCGGTCGGGGCCTGGGGCTGGTTCCTGTATCAGGGCGTCACCGACCCGCTCGGCGGGATCAACACCTTGTGGCCGCTGTTCGGCATCTCCAACCAGATGCTCGCCGCAATCGCGCTGGTACTGGCGACGGTGATCCTGTTCCGGATGAAGCGGCAGCGCTACGCATGGGTGACGATCGCACCGACGATCTGGCTGCTGGTCTGCACGCTGACTGCCGGGTGGCAGAAGCTCTTCCACCCCGATCCGCGGATCGGTTTCCTGTCGCACGCCGACAAGTTCGCGACCGCGCTGCGCGAAGGCCGCCTGCTCGCCCCCGCCAAGACGCCCGCCGACATGGCGCGGATCGTCTTCAACGACCGCGTCGACGCCGCGGTGTGCGCGTTCTTCGTCGTGCTGGTGCTGGCGATCGTCGTCTACGGGGTCGCGGTGGCGCGCCGCGCGCTCGCCAGCGCGCAGCCGACCGTGCAGGAGACGGAGGGCGCGCATGTCGTTCTGGTCTAAAGCGGTGCAGACCGCGCGGCTGATGGTCGGCGTCCCCGATTACGACGCCTATCGCGCGCACCGCGCCGCGCACCACCCCGGCGAGCCGGTGCTGAGCCGCGCCGACTTCCACCGCGACCGCATCGCGCGCCGCTACGGCACCGGCGCGGGCGCCCCGCCGCGATGTTGCTGACCCGCGGCGGCGATGGTGGCTTGCGGTATGATCCTGCGGTTCTAGCCTCGCCACGGGACGCCTGACGGGGAGAGCGGGGATGCGGCCGAACATCGTGTCGGGATTGATCGGCGGCGCAGCGTTGCTGGCGGCGGGCTGGCTGCTCGGGCGGCTCGGCACCGACACCCCGCGCCCGCCGGCCGGGGGCGTGAAGGTGGTCGCGGCGCGCACCGACGTCACGCCAACGCCGCGGGCGATCGCACCGGCGATCACGGCCCCTGCCCTGCCGACCCCCTCGCCGATGCCGGGCAGCGCGCCCGCGCACATCCGCGAGGACGAGGCGGTGCGCGGCGCGCTCCTCGACCCGGCGTTCGAGCCGAATGCGCTATATCGCCGGCTGCGCACCGAGCCGGTCGATCCGGCGGCCGCCGCGCGGATGCAGCGCGCGATCGACGACGGGCTCGTCAAGGTCCCGTATCTCGACCGCGCGCATTTGCGGGTGCGGTGCGCGACGACGCTGTGCGAGGTCCACGGACGGTTCGCGACCGGCACCAGCACCGACAACGTCAACGTCGCGATGCAGCAGTTGCAGGGCGACGCTTTGCGCGCCCCGCTCGGGTCGGCGGGGCTGGAGATCATCACCGCCGCCTTCGGGCCGGACGGCTTCACGCTTTACACCAGACGGAATTGACGTCGGAGTGTCGGGATGTCGACATGACGACACGTCGCGCCGTTGCTGTCCCGACGCGTCGACTTGTCGATGCGCCTCGCGTGCCGGGCAGGAGAATGGGTTCACGCGGAGGCGCGGAGGCGCAGGGAGGTGTCCCCTCGCGGCAGCGCGCATCGATCCTCGCAAAGGCGTGCGGGACCGGCATGGGACCGACGAGCGCAACATCTCCGCGCCTCCGCGCCTCTGCGCGAGCCATCTTCTTCGGGTTTTTCCCGGGCATCGACCGGTCGATCAGCTTCCCGCAGCTCGTCCGCTGAGTTCCTCGCCCTTCCGTAAGCCAATGGTTCATGTCGACAGCCCGACACCTCGAAAATGTTTCGCCCATTCGCCCATCGTCATTGCGAGCGTAGCGAAGCAATCCAGGGCGTCCGGGTCCGGCGCTGGAGCTGGCAATGACGTGCCGCCGGGACGATGTCGCGTGCGGCGCATGTCTACACCTCGACAGGCCGACACGGCGGCGAAACGCCCTCCCCCTACCCTCAGGCGCGCGTCGGTATTCGTCAGCAGTGCCGGACGACCGCCGGCGTTCGGGCAGAAGAATGGTTCGCGCAGAGGCGCAGAGGCGCAGAGAGGTGTCCGCTCGCGGTAGCGCAGTGCCGCCCTCGCCGGCCTGAGGAGAGCAGTGCGCGAGCCGCGCGAGCAACACCTCCGCGCCTCTGCGCCTCTGCGCGAACCATCTTCTTCGGGTTCTTCCCAGGCACCGACCGGTCGTCAGCTTCCGGTAGCTCGTCCGCTGAGTTCCTCGCCCTTCCGTAAGCCAAAGGTCCCTGTCGACAGCCCGACACCTCGACAATGCTTCGCCCACCGTCATTGCGAGCGTAGCGAAGCAATCCAGGGCATACGGGGCCGGCGCTGGATTGCCTCGCTGCGCTGGCAACGACGTGCCGCCGGGACGATGTGGCGTGCGGCGCGTGTCTACACCTCGACAAACCGACGCGGCGGCGGAACGCCCTCCCCTACCCTCAGGCGCGCGTCGGTTTTCGTCAGCAGTGCCGGACGACCGCCGGCGTTCGGGTAGAAGAATGGTTCGCACAGAGGCGCAGAGATGTGTCCGCTCGGGGCAGCGCGACGCCGCCCTCGCGCCGGCCTGACGAGAGCAGCGCGCGAGCCGCGCGAGCAACATCTCCGCGCCTCTGCGCCTCTGCGCGAACCATTCTTCTTCAGGCGTCCAAAGGTGCCGACCGATCGCTCGGCCCTCGGCGCGTCGTCCTTGCAGACCACTGCCTCCGGCTGTCCAGCGCCGAATGTCGACACCCCGACACCTCGACCCGTCGACGTAGCGCGACCCGATAAATCGCCATCGCGCACCCGCCTCCAACCGTCATCCCGGACGGGATCCGGGATCCCGCTTCTCCCCCCGTTGCCGAAGAAGCCGAACTCCGGATCACGTCCGGGGTGACGAAGTTGGAGGTGGTCGCCCAACGGTTGCGCTCATCTTCCGCAAAGACCTCTGGACGTCGATCGGACCAGCCTCTTCCCTTCCATCGTCACGGGGTCGACGGGGCGACGATCGTGCATGTCGACATCGCGATAGAGGTCGTGTTGTTGCTTCCGTCGGGCGTCAGCGATGGCCGTTGTCGATCGCTCGACATGTCGACATATACGTCGCCGCCACGATCCGCGAATCGTCCGGAGGCGTTCGCCGCGCTCGCCGAAAGCCTCCCGCGCGGCGCTCTCAGTGGCCGTGTCGACATGTCGAAATGTCGCCATCACAATCACTGCGACGCACCCGACCTCGCTCAGGCGCCCCCTTCCCACCGGACAAGTACGAGGGCGGCCTCGCCACGAAAGATCACTCGTCGACGTGTCGACAGCCAGACACGCCGCGCGGTCCCCTTCCCTCCCTGGCCCGCGCCGCCCTACAAGGCGGCCATGGTCCCGTTCCTGCTCAAGGCCGTCGTGTCCGGCCTGCTGATCGCCGCCGCCTCGACGCTGGCGAGGCGTTATCCCGGTGTCGGCGCACTGGTCGCGTCGCTGCCCTTGGTGTCGCTGCTCGGGATGATGTGGCTGTGGCACGAACGGCCCGACGCCGCGAACATGGCCGCGCACGCCGGCGCGACCTTCTGGTACGTGCTGCCATCGCTGCCGATGTTCCTGCTGATCCCGGCGCTGCTCCGCCACGGCAGCGGCTTCTGGCCGGCGCTGGCGGCGGGGTGCGCGCTGACGGTCGCGCTCTATGCCGTGATGACGTGGCTCGGGCCGCGCTTCGGCCTGCCGTTCTGACCGACGTGTCGATATATCTACGTGTAGGCCTGTGCACACATCGACCTGTCGACACTTTTCCGGCCGCTCATGCCGTTTGGCGCCACCTTCGCCAACATCGGGCGTCCGCGCCGGCGAGATCGACGTTTGACACGTCCGCCCGCCGCCCGGTAAATCCGCGTGATGCGCATGCCATGGCCCGCGACGACCGGCACGGCCGTGCAGGGGTTTTCCGCCCGAAAGCACGAACACCGTAGGGGGCCGCGCCCGTGACGAAGGTCATCCTGCCGCAGGGCGATCTGTTCCGGCTCGACAGCCCGCTGCTCGGCGACATCCAGGGCGAGCGGACCGTCGCCGAATTCCCGTTCTTCGCGCTCACCAAGCGCGCGCAGATGGAGCCGATGACCTTCGAGAGCCCGTCGGCGCGGATCGAGATCAACCCCAGCAAGACCGGGGTGGCGACGATCTACGACAAGGAAATCCTGCTCTACATCGCCAGCATCATGGTCGGGCGGCTCGAGGCGGGGGAGACGGTCGACCGCACGCTCAGCTTCACCGCCAACGATCTGTTCCGGATGACCGGCACCAACGCCTCGGCGCGTTCGTACAGCGCGCTGAAGGCGTCGCTGGCGCGGTTGCAGGGCACGCAGATCATCACCAATATCGAGACGGGCGGGGAGGGGTCGGACAGCGCCTTCTCGTGGCTGCTCAAGGCCGACATCAAATATATCAAGCTGCCCAACGGCGAACGCCGCGTGAAGCATATCGAGGTGATGCTGTGCGACTGGCTGCACCGCGCGATCCTCACCGATCGCCGGATCGCCGCCTATCACGACGATTTCTTCAAGCTCGGCCCGATCGAGCGGCGGCTGTACGAGCTGGCGAAGTTCAATTGCGTCGACGGCGCGCGCTTCGAGATCGACGCGGTCGAGCTGGCGGGGCGGGTGGGGTGCTCGCTCGAGCCGCGCTCGCTGGAGAATTTCCGCCGCACGCTGCGCGAGGTGGTGCGCAACCAGTCGATCCCCGAATATCTGCTCGCGCTCACCGACCACAAGGAGCCCGGCCCGAACGGCGGTCGGCCGCGGCTGACGACGATGGTCACGATCACGCATGACGAGAAGCTGCAATTCGTCGGCCCGCCCGCGCCGGCGCGCGATGCGCCGGACGCCGCGGACGCCGACTGACGGCGCCCGGCGGGGCAGGGGAGGGGTTTCCCGCCCGAAAGCACGAACGGCCCCGACGGTTTTCCGCGCCAAAGCACGAGCGCGCATCCGGCGGCGTTTTTGCTGCTCCCGACGCCCGATTTAAGCGCTTCGGCGCCCCGATCCCGCCCCGCGCGAAGTGATTCGCGGCGATCGGCGGCGCGATCGAAGCGTTGCCGGGGTGTTTTCCGCCCGAAAGCACGAACGATTGCAGGGGCGGGCGGTCTGATCCTGTCCGCGATGCCGGTGGTTTCCCGCCCGAAAGCACGAGCATTCGTCGGGTTTCCCGCCCGAAAGCACGAATATTCGCGCTTTCCTACATCAGGACCGCCCGCCACAAAGACGGGGAGGAGGCGGATGCGCGGTCGCACCGCCGATGGGGAAAATGGCTGTGAGCACATAAACGAATGCCCGGCACGAAGGCCGGGCACCCGAGATTGCTATATGGCAGCGTCGCCAAACGCTGACAGGTCCAACAACGAACGGCCTTCCATCTAGCGGTTTACGAACTCCGGTTCAAGGGAGCGCGCTTCGCGCCACGCTCTAGTTTTGCCTGCTGACGGCCCCTTTTTGTGGGGGACGAACGATGACCTGTACCCAGACAGCCTTTACCGGGGCCACAGGGGCGCGGCCGATCACCGCGTGGTCGCGCCGGCTGGTGCGCGATCTGGAAGCGCGCGCCCCCGCCGCGGGCGCGGTCGAGCGCAACCGGCTCTATCCGGTGCTCGATGGTGCCAAGGTCGCGCTGGGGCTGGGGACGCCCGCGCTCGAGACGCTCAAGCATCTGATCGGCTTCACCCGCCCCGACGACTGGCAGGAGGGCCGCACGCCGCTCGCCTGGCCGAGCAATTACACGCTCGCCGAGCGCGCCGGGGTCACCGAAAGCGCGATCAAGGCGCGGCTGCGGCAATTGCGTGCGCTCGGGCTGGTCGCCGCGCACGACAGCGCGCACGGCCGCCGTACCGGGCGCCGCGATGCGTCGGGGGCGATCACCTCGGCGTATGGGCTCGATTTGTCGCCGCTGCGGATCCGCTTCGCCGAACTCGCCGCGCTCGCCGAGGCGCAGACCGCGCAGTCGCGGCTGTTCAAGGAAGGACGGCTCGCGCTTGCCCGGACGCGGCGGCTGGTCGGGCAGGTGCTCGCGCAGGCTGCCGATCTGCGGCTGACCGGCGCGCACTGGCTGGCGTTGCAGGACGCGATCGATGCGATCGCGGCGCAGGCCGCGGCCGCCCGGCACGCGCGCGACAGCGCTGCCTTCCAGGGGGCGCTCGACCGATTGCCGCTGCTCGAACGGCAGCTCGATGCGACGGTCGACGTTCATATGTTTGCTGCAGAAGATGACGGCTCGGGGTCAAAATCCGCACCCGCCATACAAATACAAACCAACCCCCTTTCTGCTGATACTGTATCGGACAAGCGAGCACGTAGTTCTGTGCCGGACGCGCCCGCCCGATCCGCGCCGTTGCTCCCGGCGTCGCCGTCGGGGAGTGTGTTTAAGGCGCGGCCGGCCGATTTGCTCGATATGTTCCCCAGCGCGGCGATGTACGTCGCGACCCCGCGCCCCGGCTGGCCGGATCTCCACACCGCCGCGGCCCGGCTCCGCCATGATCTCGGCATCCGCACCGGCACCTGGGTCGATGCGGTCGAGCAGCTGGGGCGCGACGGCGCGGCGATCGCGATGTTCATCACCGCCGAACGGCAGGCGCGCGGCGACATCCGCGTCACCACCGGCGCCTATTTCGCGGGCATGCTCGCCAAGGCGCGCGTCGACCAGCTCGATCTCGGCAAGAGCCTGTGGGGGTTCCGCGGCTCAGCGGGGGCGGTGCAGTGACGGTTCGGACCGCGCCGGCGCCGCGAACAGCACCGCGAAGCCGACCGCGATCATCATGATGAAGCGCGGATAATGGAGCATGCCCTCCAGCAGGCTCATGAACAGCAGCGCATAGAGCGTTCCGGTCAGCGGCAGCAGTCGCGCGTCGTCGATGCCGGTGCGGTGCGTCGCGACGATCGCGCGCCCCAGCAGCCACAACCCGCCCGCCGCACCGACCGCGCCCCACGAGATCAGGAACTGCAACACGACGTTATGCGGCTGGGTGTGCGTCCAGCCGACATAGACTTCCCAGAAGACCGATCCGGATCCCCAGCCGAACAATGGCGCGTCCTGCCAGCGGGTGAAGGTGGCATGCCACAAGGCGAGCCGCCCGCCGGTCGCCATGTCCGCACTCTGCGCGTCGCCGGCAGCGTAAAGCGCGAACACCGGATCATCGGGCAGCAGCAGCAGCCCGAGCCCCAGCGCCAGCGCACTCAGCGCCGCGACCTGGAGCAACCGCGTGCGGGTCGGCCAGCGGCGCAGACTGACGAGGGCGACCACGGCGACCACCGCCATCGCCAGCAGCGCGGCACGCGTCCCCGACCAGCAGGTCAGCCCGGCCGCGAACAGATAGGCGAGCGCGGTCGCATGCTGGTCGTCCTCCTCGCCATACAGCAGCGCGAGCATCAGCCCGGCGGCGATCGCACCGCTCCACGACCCGAAATGCCGCACGCTGATGAAGCCGGGCAGCGCCGAGCCCCATTCGATCACCCCGCCCGGCACCTCCGCCGCGGGCGGGGGAAGCTGGAATCGCCACACCGTCAGCACCGTCAGCGCGCCCAGCCCGAGCGTCAGCCAGCGGAACAGCGCGCGAATGTCGGTCACGGGCGCGGTACGCGCGAGGAAGTGGATCGCGGCGCAGAAGCGCAGATGGACCAACGTAATCAGCGACAGCAGGATCGAATCGAACGGATGCTGCGAGCGGAACACGCTGCTGACGGTCAGCCCGATCACGAGCAACCCGGACGCCAGCTTGACGTCGCACGGCAAGCCCCGCCACAGCGCGGCATCGCGATAGCCGCCGCGCACCGCGATCTGGATCGCGACCAGCTCGGCGACGACGAACGGCATCTCCAGCAGCCGCGTCCATTCCGCCCAGCCCGGATCGACGCGATGGATATAGGTCGGATAGAGCAGCGCCGCGACCACCGGCATCACGACGCCCAGCCCGATCCCCAGCCAGTCGTAGAGCGTCCAGCGGATCATCGTCGCATTGATCGTCGCCGCCTGGGTCATGCGTCTGCCATCCCGTCGCCGCCCGACCGCGAGCCGCCTCATGCTCGCTGTAGGGAGCAGGGCTTGGCGAATGGTTAATCCGCCATCAGCCGCGTCGCGAAATCGTCACTGTCGACGCGCATTCATGTTGCCATGTCGACACCACGACATGTAGGGACGATATCATGCCGACGATCGCGATCATCAGTCAGAAGGGCGGGGCGGGGAAGACGACGCTCGCGCTGCACCTCGCCGCCGCGGCGCAGGATGCCGGCGCGGTGTCGCTCATCATCGATACCGACCCGCAGGCCACCGCCAGCCAATGGGCGGCATGGCGGCAGGATGCGCCGCCCGAGGTGATCGACAGCCCGCCGCCGCGGCTCGCCGCCAAGGTCAAGCAGGCCGGCGAGCAGGGCGCGCAGGTGATCGTCATCGACACCCCGCCGCACGCCGACAGCGCGGCGCGCGCCGCAGTCGAGGTCGCCGATCTGGTGCTGATCCCGTGCCGCCCGAGCGCCTTCGATCTCGCCGCGATCCAGACCAGCGCCAAGCTGGTGCAACTGCTTCGCAAGCCGGCGTTCGTCGTGTTCAGCGCCGGCAGCCCCAATGCGCCGCGCGTCTATGCCGAGGCGGGTGAGCTGGTCGAAAGCTATGGCACGCCGGCCTGTCCGGTGCTGCTACCGGATCGCGCCGCCTTCCGCCACGCCAGCGCCGAGGGACGCACCGTCATGGAAGCCGAGCCGAACGGCCGCGCCGCGCAGGACGTCCGCGATCTGTACAAATGGCTATGTCGACAGCTCGACATGCCTGCCCCGCGTTTCCGCAAGAAGGTCGCCGCATGAGCCGTAAGCCCAGTTTCGCCAATCTGCGCAGCACCGCGACCCCGACGCCGGCCGTTGCCCCGGCGCCGCGCGTGAGGGCGACCCCGACCCCGGTCGCCGCCCCCGCGCCGACGCCCGAGCCGGCGCCCGTCTCGACGCGCCCGGTCAGCCGCGAGGGCCGCAAGCAGATCGCGGGCTTCTTCTCGCCCGACATGTCGCTGGCGATGCACATGCTCGCGCGCCGGCAGGGCCGCAGCCTGCAGGCACTGATGGCCGAGGCCTTCAACGACGTGCTGCGCAAGCATGGCGAAAGCCCGATCGGCGACTGAACGCGCGGGCGGGCAGGGCGTTGACCGGATGACCAGCCGGAGCATGACGATGACCGACCCCGACGATCTCCCCGCCGACGACGACGCGCCCGCCGACCTGCCCGAAGAATCGGCGGAGGAGCTCGGCGACTTCGCCTGATCGGTGAGCGTGGGCCCAATCCCTCTCGACGTTCCGTTTCCTGTGCAAGCCTAGCGAAAGAGATTTCACGCGGAGGCGCGGAGCGCGCAGAAATATTGGGCTCGTCATTCCAAGCTGCGCATCTATGCGGCACATGCCGGCTGGCCGTTCGCCGACGCGATGCTGTTCGCCCATCCGCAGCTTTATGTCGACATCGCGGTGCTCGACTGGGCGTATCCCGATCGGCAGCTCTATCCGGATCTTCGCCGACTGATCGACGGCGGCATGGCCCAGCGGATCATGTTCGGCTCGGACAACATGGTGTGGCCGGAGGCGATCGAATCCGCGATCGAGCGGATCCGCAAGGCACCGTTCCTAACCGAGCGTCAGAAACGGCTCATCCTGCACGACAACGCCGCGCGCTTTCTCCGTATCGACGGTTGAGGGGCCGACCGGCCCCCTCAACCTCACACCAACCGGCGCGCCACCCGCATCCCGCGCGCGCGGCGCAGCGCATAGCCGACCGCGCCGAAGCCGAGCATCAGCATCGCCCAGGACGCCGGCTCGGGCACCGCGCCGCCGGTCGCGCCGCTGCTGGTGAAGCGGAAGTTCGCGTCGCAAATGCCCCTGGTGCAATTGCTCGCCGCGTTGAACGCCGGCTTGCTGGTCAGCAACTGCCCGCCCGCATAGCCGTCGGCAGTCGCGTTCGCCGCCGGGCCATAGACCAGCCCGAGCCGGTCGGTCGTCGCGCTCACCACCGCGGTATAGGTCGCGCCCTCGGTCAGCGACAGGCCGCCGAGGTCGAAATCATACCAGAAGTTCTGACGCGCCGCGCCCGCGGCGGGCGTGCCGGTCACCTGCTTCAGCACCGTCGTGCCCAGCGTGCTGCCGTCGAGCAGCGCGAAGGTAAGCGCGGCGTTGGTCTGTGCGGTGCTGATCGTCTGGAACTGGAAACCGAACGACGCCAGCGACGTGCCGACCATCGTGAACGACTGCCCGACCGGGCCATATTGGAAGATGCTGGTGCCGCGCGATCCGCCGGCATCCTGCACGACGGTCGCCGCCTGTGCCGGCGCCGCGATCACGCCCGCTGCGGCGAGCGCCGCCGCCATTATCACCCGCTTCACGATCCGCAACCCCCTGTTAATCTTCGTAAACGCCGCTGCGTCTATCAGCGCGATGTTGCAGTCGCGCGACACGGTGAATGTGGGCCAAGCTTCTGATCTGCAACCCGACTGTCATGATGAATGACTAGGCCGCTCATGAACGAAGCGGGTTAACAGGGGTCGGCGTCGCATGAGCACGAACTATTGGAAGCTGGGCAGCGGCGATCTGGTGCAGGACTGGAGCGACGCGTCGCTGATCACCAAGGACGACGACTGGAGCCGCGTCCCCAGCATCATGGGCTTTCGCGGCGACGATCTGACGACGCGCACCGGCACCGATCCGCGCACGATCACCGGCAGCAGCGACGTCGTCGACGTGATCGCCAACCAGACCAGCACCGCGATCACCAACGGCGGGGTCGCCGAGTTCGAGATCGCCAATCCGGTCGTCGCGCTGCAGGGCTCGGGCACCGCCGATGCGCCGTATCTGGCCTTCTATCTCGACGCGAGCGGCCGCAGCGACGTGCACTTCACCGCGCTGGTCCGCGACATCGACGGCACGGCGGACAATGCGATCCAGCAGGTCGCGGTCCAGTATCGGCTCAACGACACCGCGGCGTGGGTCGACCTGCCGTCCGCCTATATCGCTGACGCGACCACCGGCGGCACCGCGACGCAGGAAAGCAAGATCGACGTCACGCTGCCCGAGGCCGCGAACGGCGTCGCAACGTTGCAGATCCGCGTGATGACCACCAATGCGGTCGGCAACGACGAATGGATCGGGATCGACGACATCCGCGTCACCAGCAACGGCGCGGGCGCGCCGCAGCCGGGCGCGCTGTCGATCGCCGACGCGACCACCACCGAGGGCAACGGCGGCACGCACGACATCGCCTTCACCGTCTCGCGGGTCGGCGGCAGCAGCGGCGCGGTCGAGGCCGGGTGGAGCGTCACCTTGCCCGGCGGCGCGGACGGCGCCGACGCGGCTGATTTCGCGGCGGGCACGATCTTTTCGGGCAAAGTGCAGTTCGCCGATGGCCAGACCAGCGCGACGATCCACCTGCCGGTGGCCGGCGATACCTTGCTGGAAAACAACGAAACCTTCACCGTCGCGCTGTCGAACCCGATCGGCGGCGCGACGCTCGACCGAGCGATCGCGACCGGCACGATCCTCAACGACGACATCGGTTATCGCACGATCGGCGCGATCCAGGGCACCGGCGCGACATCCGCGTTCGAGGGGCAGCAGGTGCTCACCACCGGGGTCGTCACCGCGATCGACAGCAACGGCTTTTACATTCAGGATTATGGCGACGGCGACGCGCGCACCTCTGATGCAATCTTCGTCTTCACCTCCTCGGCACCGCAGGACGTGTTCATCGGCGACACGCTGACGATCGAGGGCCGCGTTTCCGAATATCGCGCCGGCACCGGCGGGCTGACGGTGACGCAGCTCAATCCGACGTCGATCACCGTCGACAGCTTCGGCGACGCGTTGCCCGACGCGGTGCTGATCGGGCAGGGCGGACTGACGATCCCGACCGAAAAGATCACCGACGGCATCGCCTTCTGGGAAGCGCTGGAGGGGATGCGCGTCACGCTCGACGCGCCGCACGTCGTGTCGAGCACCACCGACGACCAGTGGCACGAGACCGACGTCGTCGTCTCGGGCGGCGAAGGCGCGACCGGGCTGAACGCGCGCGGCGGGATCACGATCTCGCCGGGGGACTATAACCCCGAGAAGATCCAGTTGCAGGCCGATCGCGCGGTGTTCGACGGCTTCGACCCGCATTACAGCATCGGCGACCAGCTCTCGAGCGTGACCGGCATCGTCAATTACGCCAACGCCACCTATGAGGTGATCGTCACCGAGGCGGTCAGCGTTACCAAGGACGTCACGCTCGCCAAGGAAGTGACCGCGCTCGAGGGCGATGCGACGCATCTGTCGATCGCGACCTATAACGTCGAGAATCTCGACAGCAGCGACGGCAAGTTCGACGTGCTGGCGAGCAACATCGTCTACAATCTGCGCGCGCCAGACATCGTCGCGTTGCAGGAGATCCAGGACGCCGACGGCGCGGGCACCGGCAGCGACCTGTCGGGGCAGAAGACCGCGCAGGGGCTGATCGACGCGATCGCCGCGCTCAACGGCGGGCGCTACGCCTATATCGAGATCGCGCCGACCGTCGCGGGGTCGACCGGCGGCGAGCCGGGCGGCAACATCCGCAACGGCTATCTCTACAATCTCGACCGCGTCGGCTATGTCGACGGCAGCGCGACGCTGATCACCGGCGATGCTTATGCGGGCAGCCGCAAGCCGCTGGTCGCGACCTGGGATTTCCATGGCGAGCAGCTGACGACGATCAACGTCCATCTGACGTCACGCGGCGGCAGCGAGCCATTGTGGGGCGCCAACCAGCCGCCGTTCGACGCGGGCGACGCCGCGCGCACCGCGCAGGCGGCGGGGGTGAAGGCGTGGGTCAACGACAAGCTCGCTGCCGACCCGTCGCTCAACGTCGCGATTATGGGCGACTGGAACGGCTTCTATTTCGAACAGGCGCAGACCCAGCTCACCGACCCGGCGCAGGGCGGGAAGTTTACTAATCTCAATAGCTTGCTGCCCGAGGAAGAGCGCTACAGCTATATGTTCCAGGGCAATGCGCAGGCGCTCGACAACATGCTGGTGACCGGCGGGCTGCTGGACGGGGCGTCGTTCGACGCGGTGCATCTCAACGCCGAGTTCGGCGGCGATCGCCCGACCGACCACGACCCGCAGCTCGCGCTGCTCCGGCTCGGCACGGACCCCGCGCCCGCGCTGCTCGCCGCCGATGCATGGAGCGACGACACCGGCGCCGGCTGGATGCTGGGCAACCACGCGCGCTACAGCGGGATGGAATTGCTGCACATTGCGTGAGGCGATCGGGGCAGGGGCGCAGGCTCCTGCCCCCCCCCCCCGCGGGTCCTCAGTTTACTCCGGTCGGAACCGCCGGTGGAATCCCCTGTGCGACCCGCTCGCGCTGCGCCTCGCTCATCGCCTCGGTCTCGGTCAGGTCGATGACGTGCACCGACAGACGCCCCATCCGCTGCGCGAGCCGCGTGCCGGTCGGCGTGTCGCGGGTGCCGCGCACGGTGAAGCGGTCGATCCGGTACAGGCCCGGCTGGCCCTCGGTGAGCCGCAGCGGAACGTAGCGACGCGCGCGGACGTGTTCGAGGATCACCGGCGACCATTGCCCGAGGCCGTTCGTGCGCAGCAATTCGGCGTCGGTGACCGTGCCGTCGGGGCGGATCCAGTAGCCGATATCGGCGAAGCGGATCCCGCGGTCGCGCTGGAACCCGCTATTGACGAGGCTGGGCGGCGGGTTGATGTCGTCCAACGGCGGTGCATACAGCAACGTCGGCCGACCGTCGGCGGCCTGGCGGATGCGGGCGGCCAGCGCGTCGACCGCGCCGTCGTCGCCCTTGCGGATCGCGATCCGCGTCCGCACGATCTCGCGCAATTGCGCCATCGTCGCGTCGCCCGGTCCCGCCAGCGTCACCGCCTCGTCGGCGAAGCGCTCGGCGTCGTGCGTGCGGGTGAGCGCCAGCGCCAGCCATGCGCGCCGGAACGCTGCGGCTGCGGCGATGTCGTTATGTCCGCTCGCGGCGGCGCGGCGCTGGATCCTGGCATAGGTGTCGTCGCCGAACCGCCATGTCCCCTGACTGACCATATCATCGGCGAATTGCAGCTCCTCGCGCATCGTCGCGACGTTGTTCGCGCCGAGTTGTTCGCGCAATGTCAGCAGGTTGTTGCGAGACGCCGTCCGCCACAGCTGCGTGTCGCCCTCATGTTCGGCGACCGTCGCGAGCGTCGCGTACAGGCTCGATACCGGTCCCGGCAGCTCGGCGGCATAACGCTTGTTGCGGCCGATCGCGCGTTGCAGCGTCTGGCGGGCATCGCCGTAGCGGCCGTCGGCGAATTGTTCGACCGACGCCTGCAACGACGCCTCGACCTCCTGTGAGGGCGGGCAATTCCGCGCGAGGCAGGCCGCCAGCTCCTTTTCCGCGCGATGGCCGACGACGATCACGTCGTTCGTCGACGGGTTGGCGGGGGCGGCGACTTGCGCCAGCAGCAGCAGCAGCGGACCGGTCATGCCCGCCACGCTCTGCCTTCACCCACCGCCTGTCAAGCGCGCTTCACCGCAGCTTGAGTGTCAGTAACACCTTGTTCCAGCTCACATATTTGAAATTCTGCGTGTCGGGCGCATTGTCGCCATCCTGCGCGACGAACAGCCCGCCCGGATAATCGGGGCCGAAGTCACCCAGCGCCAGCTCGATGCCGTCGGTCTCGCTGGTGCCGTCGACGGGGCCACCATTGATCCGGAAGCGCCCGGCGTAGGTAATGCCCGGCAGCCTGTAGAGGGTGTAGGCATTGTCGCCCTGGCTGGAGACGACCAGAAATCCGCCGCTGCGTCCACGCGGTGCGAGCGCGAGCCCCTCGGCATCGGCGACCAGCGTCCGGCCGTCGACCGATGCGACCTTCGTGCCGGCGACCGGCGCGGCAGGGTCGGCGGCGAAGCGCCAGAGGCCGACGTCCTCTTCCGCGACGTACAGCAACCCGGTGCGGTCGTCGGCGACGCAGCCCTCGGCCTGCGTCGCGAGCTTCATCGACCGCACGGTGGTGACGCGCGGCGTCGCGGCGGCGAGGTCGATCGCGACCTGATCGATGCGTCCGTCCTTCATCACCAAGAACCCGAACAGCGCTTTGTCGCGCGCGCGCTGCCACAGGCACATGCCATAGGCCTCGCCCATGCCCGACGGATAGCGGCCGATCGGGTTCAACGTAGCGCGCGCGGTATCGAGCGTGAACAAGGCGACATGCCCGTGTTCCTTGTCGGCACGGTCGCTCGCCGCGACGATCACCCGCGCGCCGAGGTCGCGCAGATCGACATTGTTGAGCCGTGCGAAGGGGGTGAACGACAGCCGCCTCCCCGTCAGGTCGTAGACGTGGATGCCCGCTTGCTTGTCGGTGCCGATCACGAGGCTCTTCGCCGGATCGCGCGGGTTGCGCCAGATCGCCGGATCGTCCGCGGCATCGGCGGCGGTGTCGACCGGGTCGGTCTCGGCAGTCGCGGCGACGGTCGGTACCACGTCCGCGACCGGCGTCGCGGTCGCGCACGCCGACAGCAACAGCGCGAACGGAAGCGCGCGCCTCACAGCTTCACCCGCACGCCGCCGAAGATCGTGTAACCGAACTTCTCATACTCGTAGACGCGGCTCCGCTCGCCATAATAGCGCACCCCCGCCGAATTGGTGAGGTTCTTGCCCTCGACGAACAGGTTGATCTCCCTGGTCAGCTGCACGCTGCCGGTCGCGTCGAGCTGCCCGCGGCCCTCCCAATAGAGGTCGAGCGCGGGGAGGTCGGCGTTGATCTCGTCGAGGTAATCGCTGCGCTTGGTATAGGCGACGCGCAGGTTCACGGGCCCGCGTTCGTAGAACAGGCTGGCGTTCCACATATGCGTTGATTGGCCGGGCAGGCGGAAGCGCGTGCGCCCGCCGAACGGCGTGTCGAAGCGCGCATCGCCCGCGGTATAGGTGTAATTGGCGAACACCCCGAACCCGCCGAGCGCGCCGGGGAGGAACGACAATTGCTGCTGCCAATTGACCTCGACGCCGTAGAGCTTGCCCTCACGCGCGTTGACCGGGCGGCTCAGCACCGCGCCCGCGATGCCGTTGTACGTGCCGAAGCCGGTGACGTTGTAGCGATAGTCGCTCAGGTCCTTGTAGAACGCATTGACCGCGATCACCCCGAGCGGGCGGAGGTAATATTCGACCCCCGCATCGACATTGTTCGCCAGCGTCGGGCGCAAATTCGGGTTACCGAACTCGACGCGCACCGTATTGCCCTCGGTCGTCTCCAGCACGCGCGGCGCGAGCTGCGGGAAGTTCGGGCGGTTGATCGCGCGGGTCAGCGCGACGCGCCCGATCAGGTTCGGCGTGAACGCCTGCCGCAATGTCAGGTTGGGGAAGAAGTCGGTGTAGCTGGTGTCGCCGCGCGCAGTGCCGATCACGCCCTTGGCCGAGACGGTCGGCGCCTCGCTGCGGAACGACGTCGCCTCTACGCGCAGCCCCGCGATCAGCGTCGTGTCGCCGAATTCAAACGTGCCCATGCCGAACATCGCCAGCAGCTTTTCGGTCGCGCGATAATCCGCGCTCGCTGATTGCGGCAGCCGGCGCTGCGCCGCGCTCTTGGTCGCATCGAAATAGCTGTCGACCAGCCCGGTGTCGAAGCGATCGCCGAGCGCATAACCGAAGTTGCGCGAGTCCTCGTCGGACAGCAATCCGGCCAGCGTCTGCGTCGGCGCGGCGGATGCGCGCTGGTCGCGCAGCCGTTCCTCGTCAGCGCGGATATTGCGCGCGCGGAACTTGCCGCCGGTCGACAGCGTCGCGGTGCCGCTGCCCAGCGGCTGCGGAATGTCCATGCGGATCTGCGCGGTAAATTCGTCGTTCTTCGTCGTGTTGCTGCGATAGCTGTTCTCGCGGAACCCGTAGCGATCGAGCTGGAGATGCTCGTTCGAGGTGAACAGCGAATAGCTCGGCAGATCGGTGTCGCGCCCGAAATCGTACGACAGCGTCGGGCGCAACGTCGAGCGGAACACCAGTTCGTCGCGGCGCGGATAGGTCTGCGACGTCTCGCTATACGCGACATCGGCGCGCACCTGCCCGTCGCCCAATTTCTGTTCGATGCCGCCGGTGACGGTCTTGATCTCGTTGACCTGTTCGCGGTGGCGCAGCGCCTTTTCGATCCGCGTCTTGCTCCAGGTCGCGGCGGTGTCGGTCGATCCGGCGACCGGCGCGGCCTGATCGGCGTTCCACGTGATGCCGATCCGGTCGCGATATTCGTTATCCTCGAAGCGCGCATAGGTGCCGCGCACCCAGGTGCGCGTCGCATCGGTCGGGCGCCATTCGAGCGCCGCGGTGCCCGCGATCCGCTCGCGCTTCGTCACATAATCCTTGAACAGCGTCTCGGTGACGCGCAGCCCGGCGCTGGTCGGCGTCCAGGCGTTCTCGACATTGTCGGGCTGGCGATCGGTGCGCGAATAGCTGCCCGACAGCAAAATACCGAACTGGCGATCGGCGCCGAAGCGGTCGCCGACCGATCCCGAGGCGCGATAGTCGCTGCCCTTGCCGAACTGGTTGTAGCTCGCGCCCGCCATCCCGGTCAGCGCGAAGCCCTTGCGGTCGAACGCCGAGCGCGTGGTGATGTTGACCGCGCCCGCGATCGAATCCGCGTCCTGATAGGGGAGCAGCGACTTGGTCACCTCCAGATTGGCGACGATGTCCGACGGCAGGGTGTCGAGATCGACCGCGCGCGTCGTCGGGTCGACCGACGGGATCTGGATGCCGTCGACCGAGATCGCCGACCATTCCGACGGCGCGCCGCGGACGTTGATGTAACGGCCCTCGCCCTGGTCACGCTCGATGCCGACGCCCGGCGCGCGCTGCAGTGCCTCGGCGATATTGGGATCGGGGAAGCGGCCGATCGCGTCCGCCGAAATCACGGTGATCGTATTGTCGGCGGTGCGCTGCTGGTTGAGCGCCCGCGCCGTATTGTCGACCAAGGACGCGCCGACGACGACGATGTCGCCCTCCCCACCGCTCGCGGCGGGCAGGGTGAACGACACGGCACGGCCGCGTTCGGCCGCGGTGATCGTCCGCGTCACCGGCGGGCGGCCGAGATAATCGATCAGCAACGTAACGTCGCCGCTCGCATCCGGCGTCGGAATCGTGAACTCGCCCTGCAAATTGGTCGTCGCCTGCGCGCCCGTGCCCTCGACGACGATGCGCGCGCCGGGCAGCGCGAGGCCGCTCGCGTCATAGATGCGGCCCGACACGATCGGTCCCTCGATCGGCGCCCCCGCCGGCGTGGCGGCAGGCGCATCGACCGAGGCGGCGAGCACCGGCTGCGCGGCGAAACCGAGTGCGACGAGCGAAACCCCCGCAAGCGCGCGGACGGCCGGACGAATGGCGTGCATGATGCTCCCCCTGAGCGTGATGGCGCCGATGCTCCCCGCACCGGTCGTGTCGCCGCAGCCCGTGGCGGGGGAATGTTACGTGGGGATGGAGTCGGTGTTACGCTATCGTGACACCCCTCCTCACCGCGTCAGGTACATCGCCCGCAGCCGGCGGATCGTCGCGGCGTCGAGGCCGAGCTGATCGCGTTGATAGGCCGCCATGCCGCCCGGCTGTCGAGCGATCGCGGCGAAGGCGGCGTCGAGATAGGCGGGGTCGACGCCCATCAGCGCGCTTACCACGTCGGCGGGCAGGGCTTTCGTCCAGGCGGCCGCGTTCGGATCCTGGCGGGCGGCGCGCGCGGGATCGAAATAGCGGTTGGAGAGCATGTAATCCTGCATCACGGTCACGCGTGGCACGCCCAGCACGGTGAGCAGCAGCGCCGCAGCGACGCCGGTGCGGTCCTTGCCCGCCGAACAGTTGAACGCGAGCGGTGCGTGGCCCGCGGCGAGCTCGGCGAACATGCGGCGATAGGCGCCGGCGAAGCGGAAGGGCAGCTCCGCATAGGTGTGCGTCATGATGCTGCGCGCCTTGGCGCCGTCGAGCTTGGGGTCGGCGAGGGCACGCATGTCGCCGGTCATGTCGTAATCGTCGGCGAAGACCGCGGGCTTATGCGCCTCGGGCCAGGCAACCGGCGCCTTGGCGCGCTCGCGCGTGTCGCGCAGGTCGCAGACGGTGACGAGACCGCGCTTGGCCAGCGCCGCAAAGTCTGCCGGGGTCAGCGCGTTCATCGCGCCCGAGCGATACAGCAGACCCCATTTCACCGTCCGCCCGTCCGCGGTGCGATAGCCGCCGAGATCGCGGAAATTCTGCCCGCCCTGCAACGGCAGGACGCGTTCGTGCGGCACCTGCGGCGCGACGGGGGCGGGGACCTGCCGCGCGATCGCGAGCGTCGGGGCGAGGGCGAAGAGGAGGGCGAAATGGCGCATGGATCGTCCTGTAAGACATCCCCGTTCGCCCTGAGCCTGTCGAAGGGCGCCTTTCCGCGAGCGCAGCGCCTGAGGCACGGCGCCCTTCGACAGGCTCAGGGCGAACGACGATTGAAAGTGTCCGTGCTCCCGCACCGCGCGGGAGCACGGGGTGGCATCAGAACCGCACGTTCACTTCGGCGCCCAGCGTCCGCGCTTCGTTGAAGAAGCCGTAGGTGCCGAGCAGCGGGCTCAGCGCCCGGAAGAACAGATGCTGTTCGTTGAAGAGGTTGCGCGCCCACACCGACACGCCCAGCGTCGCGCCCGTGCCGTTCAGCCGGATGTCGGTCAGCGCCAGGCGGCCGTTGACGACGAACGCACCGTCGCCCTTGGGCTGGCGCACGCCCGTCTGCGGATCGTTGTAATTGGCGTAGAAGCCGTCGTCGTAATTGCCGTCGAGGTGCGCGCGGAACGTCGTGCCGGTCAGCGGCAGTTCGTAATCGATCGCGCCGCTCGCCGCGTTGCGCGGGGTATAGACCGGATAGATGCGGATCGGCGTCGTCACCACCACGCCGTTGGTCTGCGGGAAGGGGTTCGACGTCGGCGGGATGTGGACATAGGTGAAGGCGTAGCTGGCGGTCAGCGTCAGGCCGTCCACCGGCAGCAGCGTGACATCGCCCTCCCAGCCCTTCAGGCGGCCGGTGCCGGGCGCGTTGGTCGTCTCGGTCGTGGTGCGCGTGGTGTTGAGCAGCACCCGTTCGCCTTTGTCATTGGTGACATATTGCTGGTAGTTGGCGCTGAAATCGATCTGGATGTCCTTATAGTCGCCGACATAGGCGGCGACGTTGAAGCGCGCCCGCCGATCCCAGAATTCCATCTTCGCGCCGGCTTCGAACATCGACACGGTTTCCGGATTGAACGGCGCATAGGTGAGCGAGCGCGAATTGGCGCCGCCCGACTTATAGCCGGTGCTCCACTTGCCATAGACGTGGACGTCGCGCGTCAGATCGGCGGCCAGCGTTACCATCGGGTCGATGCGCGACCAATGGGCGTTGAGGGCGCGTGGCGCCGACACGCCGTTGACGCTCGGCAGCGCGCCGTTGACGATGAACAATTCGCCATGCTTGGCATCGCGCGTCCAGCGCGCGCCGCCCGTCAGATGCAGCCGGTCCTCGGCGAAATCGGGGGTCCAGGTCGCCTGGCCGAACACGCCGACGCTTTCGGTCGTCACATGGCTCGCGCGATCGATACGCTGGTCGGCGATGACGAGCGGGATCACACTCGCCGCGGTGCCGTCGGCGTTCCAGCGCATCGTGTTGAACGCCTGCGCATTGTCCTCCACCTTCTCGCGATAATAGAGCGCGCCGGCGAGGTAATGGAGCTGCGCCGTCTCGCCGATCGCCTGCACCTCTTCGCTGAACTGGTGCTGCTTGAAATAGGCGAGGCTGTAGCGCGAGAAGGCGCCGTTCGGCGCATAGACCGAGGTGTTGGCGCCGCCATTGTCGAACTGCGACTGCGTCATCGCGCGATAGGCGGTGATCGACTTCAGCTCGAGGCCCGGCATGGCCTGCCAGTCGAGCGTCAGCCGATGGCCGTGCGTCTTGCCGATGCTGGGCTGCTGCGGCACGCCGACGGTCGCGGTACGCGCACGGGTCGGCTGCAGCGGCTGGGCGGGCGCGCGCGGCAGCGTGCCGGCGGTGATCGACTGGAGATAGAGCGGCGTCGAGGCATCGTAGGACGTGTCGAACGCATAGTCCGCGCTGAAGCCCGTCACCGGCTTCCACAATGCCTCGCCATGGAAGCCGCGGCGGTCGAAGGCGTTGAAGTCCGCCTGGCCCGACATCGGATTCTTCACCAGCCCGCCGCGGCTGGTGACGATGCCGTCCAGCTTCACCGCGATATTGGCGAAGGCGGGCAGATCGAGATGCGCCTCGCCCTTGTAGCTGCCGTAATTGCCGATGCCGGCGGTGCCGTTGAAGCCGAATTCCCCGGTCGGCTTCTTGGTGACGATGTTGAGCGCGCCGCCTTCGGTGTTGCGGCCGAACAGCGTGCCCTGCGGGCCTTTCAGCACCTCGATGCTCTGCACGTCGTAGAGGGCGGTGCCCAGGCCCTGCGCACGGCCCAGATACACGCCGTCGATATAAACGCCGACGCCCTGGTCGCGCGCGGGCTGGTTGCTGTCGGCGAGCACGCCGACGCCGCGGATGTTCACGATCAGCGCCGAATTGCGCGAATAGAAGGGCGCAACGCGTAAGGACGGAATCGCACCGTCCTGCAGATCGACCAGCGACTGGACGTGGCGGTTGCGCAGCGCGCTGTCGTCGAGCACGGAAATCGCGATCGGCGTGTCCTGCAGGTTCGTCTTGCGCTTCTGCGCGGTGACGACGATGTCGGCGAGCCCGCCCGACTGATCGTCTTCCGCGGTGATCGTCGGAGCAGCGCCCGCCGCGGCGCTGCCGGCGGTCTGCCCCCAGGCCGTCCCGGCGCCCATGCCGATCAGTGCGACCGCCGCAGCCGACCGCAACAACATATTCGTACGCGATACCATGATGTCCCCCCGTGTTCGTCGGGCGGCGCGCTAGACATGTCCGAAGACGACTGAGTTACATTTCGGAAACAGAACGAAGACACCGGGCCGATCGTGGCCTCGCTTCACCGCAGGCCGGGCACCCCGTGGGGGCCCATGCGTTCGGACAGGGCAGGGACGCGGGAGAGGATAGGAACCCCATGCGGACATATCATCTGTTGCCGGTCGCGCTTGCCGCGCTGATACTGGGCTGCGGCGAAGATGGCGGCAACGGCGGGGCCACCGGCACCGCGCCGACGCCCACCCCCAGCGCGACCGCCACGCCGATGCCGACACCCACCGTGACGGCGGTGAACCAGCGCGTCGTCGCCAGCTTCGACAACCCCTGGGCGATGGCGTTCCTGCCCGACGGACGCGCGCTCGTCACCGAAAAGCCGGGGCGGTTGCAGCTCGTCACGCAGGCCGGCGCCAAGACGCAGGTGTCGGGCGTGCCGCGTGTCACCTATTCGGGGCAATTGGGGTTGCAGGACGTCGTGCTCGACCCCGGCTTCGCCAACAATGCGCGGATCTGGCTGACCTATGCCGAGCCCGCGACCGGCGGGCAGCAGCTCGCCGTCGCGCGCGCGACGTTGGTGTCCGGCAGCACGCCGCGGCTCGACGACGTGACGGTCGTGTGGCGCGCGACGCCGGCGACGACCGGCGGGCAATTGGGTGGGCGGATCGCCTTTGCACCCGACGGGCGCACGATGGTCGTCAGCACCGGCGAGCGCCAGCAATTCACCCCCGCGCAGGACCCGGCGGGGACGCTCGGCAAGATCGTGCGGATCAACCTCGACGGCAGCGCCGCGTCGGGCAATCCCTTCGCTTCGGGTCCGAAGCCGGAGATCTGGACGCTCGGCCACCGCAACCCCTACGGCCTCGTCTTCGCCAGCGACGGGCGATTGTTCGAATCCGAAATGGGGCCGGCGGGCGGCGACGAGTTCAACCTGATCCAGGCGGGCAGGAACTATGGCTGGCCCAAGGTGTCGGAGGGCGACAATTACGACGGCACGCCCATTCCGCGCCACAGCACCAACACCGCTTACACCGCGCCCTTGGTCAGCTGGACGCCGGTACTCGCGCCTGGCGGCATGATCCAGTATCGCGGTAGCGCATTCGCAGGCTGGACCGGCGACTTCCTCCTCGCCGGCCTCGCGCAACAGGGCCTGGTCCGCGTCCGCGTCACCGGCGACACCGCGCGCGAGGTCGCGCGCATCGGGTTGGGCAGCCGCACGCGCGAGGTGGAGGAGGGCCCGAACGGTTCGCTCTGGGTGTTGCGCGATGGCGATAATGGCGCGCTGGTGGAGCTGACGCCGCAGTAGTTTTGGTTCGCGCGAAGACGCGAAGACGCCAAGAGGGGTCGCATGCCGCGCCGCATGCGCGTCCCACCAAAGGCATTGTTAGAGCACTACGCCAGCACCGCAGCGCAACACTTTCGCGTCTTCGCGTCTTCGCGTGAACTACCTAATGACGCTACGCGTCGCATAGCCGACATGTAGACACCCCGACATGTCACCCGATCCCAAACCCCGTAGCGGTGAAGCGTAGCGCCTCGCTGCGCATCTCGCGCGTCGCGATCAGGCCTTCATGCGTGACGAGGAACGCCCAGCTCGAATGCGGGGCAGGGGGCGGCACCAGCGCGGCAGGGTCGAGCACCGCGACGTTGGTCCCGCCCCGTGCCCGCGCAGACGGCGCCCGCAGCGCCCCGATGCCGGCGACCCGCGCGGCCGCGGCGAGCGCCTGCGTCGCCGCATAATCGGCCGGGTGGGTCCAGCGGCCCGCGGGCGTGTCGAATGGCGCCTGCGTCAGGTCGAGCGTGCGGTCGCTCGCGACAAGGACCGCGAAGGCCGACATCGGCGTCGGCGTGCGCGGCCGGCGGAAGCCCGGCGAACGCGAAAAGGCGACGAGCCGCCAATAGGCCGTCTCGGCGACCGCGGTCGCGATATCCTCCGCCGCGTAGAAGATGCCGGGCAACACGTCCGAGCCCCGGAACCGCGACGGGCGCCCCAGGCCATAACGGAACGGCGCGGCGAGCAGCCAGGGCAGGCGCTGCGCGGCAGGCGGCAGCGCCGGCTTCACGTCATCGGCCAGCGCTTCGAGCAACGCCTGATCCACACCACTGTCGGCGAGCCGGTTGGTCGCGATGCGGTGCTGCCCTTCGACCATGCGGATCACCCGCCCGCGATAGGGGCGGGCGTGATCGGAAAGCGCTTCAGACACGCGCACGCAGCGCGTCGACATAATCGCTGGTCCGCAGCAGCCCGCGTACGCTGGCGATCAGCTCGAGCGGCGCGGCGCCGAGGTCGAGGTTGGGCGTCGCCAGCCACGATCGCGCCGCCTCGTCGTCCTGCCCCAGCCAGCTGTCGAGCGAGCGGAACAGGCGGAGCAGGTGCTGCGCCAGCTCGAACGGCTTGCTCCCCGCCTCCAGCCGATAGCTGCCGCCGCGCAGCCGCGACACGGTCGGCGCCGACAGGCCGAGGATCGCCCCCAACCGAGCATTCGACAGCTGCCAGAACGTCGCGATCCGCGCGATCGCCTCGCTCAGCACACGCGGCGCATCGGCATCTCGGGAGGGCAGGGCGGTCGCCATCATCATATTTCCTCCAGAACGATATAAGGCAGATTCGTTCACGGGAAAAGATGCACCAACCGGATATGTCAGCTGTGGCGATAATGCCACCATGGGGCAAAACCTGTGCGCCGTAACGGCAACCCCATTGCCATGCCGGCTAAAATGACAAGAGTGTCACCGACATAAGACGGACGCCGCAGCGTCCGATCCGGGGGAATCTATATGGCCGTGAAGTCGTATCGTGCGTCGTTGCGTTTGGCGTTGTCCGCTCTGGCTCTGGGGACGGTGCTTACCGCGCTGCCGGCCACCGCGCAGACCC
>CAJYLV010000063.1 GCA_913776255.1 uncultured Sphingomonas sp.
AGCAGGCGGTGACGATCCGCGTCTTCCAGGGCGAGCGCGAGATGGCGGCGGACAACAAGCTGCTCGGCCAGTTCGACCTGCTCGGCATCCCCCCCGCCCCGCGCGGCGTGCCGCAGATCGAGGTGACCTTCGACATCGACGCCAACGGCATCGTCAACGTCTCGGCCAAGGACAAGGGCACCGGCAAGGAGCAGCAGATCCGCATCCAGGCGTCGGGTGGCCTGTCGGACGCCGATATCGAGAAGATGGTCCGCGACGCCGAATCGTTCGCCGAGGAAGACAAGAAGCGCCGCGCGGCGGCCGAGGCGAAGAACAACGCCGAATCGCTGATCCACACCACCGAGCGTCAGCTCGCGGACAATGGCGACAAGGTCGACGAATCGCTCAAGGGTGAGATCCAGTCGGCGATCGACGCGGCCAAGGCGGCGGTCGAGGGCGGTGACCCGGAGCAGATGAACGAGAAGAGCCAGGCGCTGGCGCAGGTCGCGATGAAGCTCGGTCAGGCGATCTACGAGAAGCAGCAGCAGGCCGATGCCGCGCCGCAGGGCGAGGCGGGCGCCGAAGAGGCCAAGAAGGACGACGTGGTCGACGCCGAATTCTCGGAAGTCGACGAGCAGAAGTAATGAAACGCCCTCCCTCTCCCCTGCGGGGAGAGGGTCGGGGTGAGGGGTAGTGAGGCAGGGTGGTCATGCAACAGGCGATAGCGTGCGTGGCCGCCCCTCACCCAACCCTCTCCCCACAGGGGAGAGGGCTAGAAGTGCCAGCATGACCGAAATCGACTATTACGAGCTGCTCGAATGCGAGCGCACCGCCGACGCGGCGACGATCAAATCGTCGTACCGCAAGCTCGCGATGAAGTACCACCCCGACAAGAACGCCGGGTGCAAGGACTCCGAGGCGAAGTTCAAGGCGGTCAGCGAGGCGTACGATTGCCTCAAGGACCCGCAGAAGCGCGCGGCCTATGATCGCTTCGGCCATGCCGCGTTCCGCAACGGCGGCGGCGGGCATCAGGCGCAGGATTTCGGCGGCTTCTCGGACATTTTCGAGAGCGTGTTCGGCGAGTTCATGGGCGGGCAGCGCGGTGGCGGGCGGCAGCAGACGCGCCGCGGCGCCGACCTGCGCTACGACATGGAGATCACGCTTGAGGAGGCGTTCCACGGCAAGGAGACGGAGATCACCGTCGACATCTCCGCACCGTGCGACACCTGCCACGGCACCGGGTCGAAGCCCGGCACCCATGCGCACACCTGCCAGCATTGCCACGGCCACGGCAAGGTCCGCGCGCAGCAGGGCTTTTTCGTCGTCGAGCGCGCCTGCCCGCTCTGCCACGGCTCGGGGCAGGTCATCACCGATCCGTGCGGCGATTGTCGCGGCGAGGGTCGCGTCGAGAAGACCAAGACGCTCGCCGTCTCGGTTCCGCCCGGCGTCGACGAGGGCACGCGCGTCCGGCTGACCGGCGAGGGCGAGGCGGGAGCGCGCGGCGCACCGCCGGGCGACCTGTACATCTTCCTCCACGTCAAGCGGCACGCGATCTTCGAGCGCGAGGGCACGACGCTGTTCGCGCGCGCGCCGATCAGCTTCACCACCGCCGCGCTCGGCGGCACGATGTCGATCCCCGGGCTCGACGGCAAGCGCCACGAGGTGAAGATTCCGGCCGGCATCCAGTCAGGCAAGCAGCTCCGCCAGCGTGGTGCCGGCATGCCGGTGCTGCAGGGCCGCGGCTACGGCGATCTCGTCATCCAGATCGATGTCGAGACGCCGACCAAGCTCAGCACGCGCCAGCGCGCGTTGCTGGAGGAGTTCCGCGAAACCGAAACCGGTGAGGAATGCCCGCAGAGCCAGGGCTTCTTCTCGCGGCTGAAGAGTGTCATTGCGGGCGAATGACCGACCACGAAGAAAACGCGCTACCCGAATCCAACGCGCCAGCGTCTCAACATTCGCAACATTCGCCGGGGGAGATCGGGGCGCAACATTGCGGCCTCGTCGCGGTCGTCGGCGCGCCGAACGCCGGAAAGTCGACGCTGGTCAATGCCCTGGTCGGCCAGAAGGTCGCGATCGTCAGCCCCAAGGCGCAGACCACGCGCACCCGGCTGATGGGCGTGGCGATCGAGGGCGATACGCAGCTGCTGCTGGTCGACACGCCCGGCATCTTCGAGCCGAAGCGCCGCTTCGACCGCGCGATGGTGTCGGCGGCATGGGGCGGCACCGAGGGCGCGGACGTGATCGCGCTGGTTGTCGACGGCAAGGGCGGGCTCGGCCCCAAGGTGACCGAGATCGCCGAGGCGCTGAAGGGCCGGCCCGAGCCGATCTATCTCGTGCTCAACAAGGTCGACCTCGCCGACAAGCCCAAATTGCTGCTCCACGCCGAGCGGCTCAACGCGTTGCTGCCGTTCGCGGAGACGTTCTTCATCTCCGCGCAGACCGGCGACGGCGTCGCGCATTTCAAGCGCGAGCTGGCCAAGGCGCTGCCTGCCGCGCCGTGGCATTATCCCGAGGATCACGTCTCCGACGCGACCGAACGTGCGATGGCCGCCGAGGTGACGCGCGAGCAATTGTACCTGCAACTCCACGCCGAGCTACCCTATGCCAGCGTCGTCGAGACCGAGAAGTTTACCGACCGCCCGGACGGCTCGACCGAGATCCACCAGCAGATCATGGTCGAGCGCACCTCGCAGCGCGCGATCGTGCTCGGCAAGGGCGGCGCGCGGATCAAGGAGATCGGCGCCAAGGCACGCGCCGAGCTGGCGGTGCTGCTCGACCGTCCGGTGCATCTGTACCTGCACGTCAAGGTCAAGCCCGGCTGGGACGAGGACCGCGGCATCTACCGCGACCTCGGCCTCGACTGGGTGGAGTGACCAACCATGCCGTCATTGCGAGCGTAGCGAAGCAATCCAGGGCCGCGCGCGTGCCGCTCTGGATTGCTTCGCTACGCTCGCAATGACGGCCGGAGAGGGCCGGCCGTGTCGCTTCTCACCCGCCTCCGCACCGTCCTCGCCGAGGAACGCTGGGACTATGCGCCCCACGAGCGCCCGGTCATGCCCGGCTCGCCGGGCTCGCCCGACCACCCGCGCCGCCGCCAGATCGCTTATGCACTGGTCGCGATCCTCGTCGGGCTGACCAGCGGGTTCGGCAATGCCCTGGTCAGCGCGAACACCGTCACGCTGGCGGGCGCGCTCGGGCTCGACCCGGCCGAGATCGCGTGGCTGCCGACCGTCTATGTGATGACCAACGTCAGCATCAACCTGCTGCTCATCAAGTTCCGCCAGCAATTCGGGCTGCGGCCGTTCGCGATCATCTTCCTGTCGCTCTACCTGTTGCTGACGCTCGGACATTTGTTCGTGCGCGATTTCTGGTCGGCGGTGCTGGTGCGGGCGGCGAGCGGAATGGCGGGCGCGGCGCTCAACACCTTCGCGCTCTACTATCTGATGCAGGCCTTCCCCGCCAAATGGCGGCTGCGCGCGATCGTGCTGGGGATCGGCATTCCACAGCTCGCCACCCCGCTCGCGCGATTGTTCTCGCCCGAATTGCTGTCGATGAGCCAGTGGCGGACGCTGTATCTGTTCGAGCTCGGCCTGTCAGCGCTCAGCCTCGCCGCGGTGCTCGCCTTCCGCCTGCCGCCGACGACACGGCAGAAGGCGTTCGAGAGGCTCGACTTCGTCACCTTCGCGCTGTTCGCCGGCTCGATGGGACTGTTCGCGGCGGTGCTCGGGCTCGGGCGCTACGTCTGGTGGACGCAATCCGCGTGGATCGGCTGGGCGCTGCTCGGCGCGATCCCGATGCTCGCGGCGGCGCTCATCATCGAGCATCACCGCGCCAATCCGCTGCTCAACACGCGCTGGCTGGGCAGCGCCGACATCATCCGCTTCGCGGTCGTGACGCTGATGGCGCGGATCGTGCTCTCCGAACAGACCTATGGCGCGGTCGGGCTGCTGACCGTGCTCGGGCAGAACAACGACCAGCTCGTGCCGTTCTTCACGATCATCTTCCTCGCCACCGTCACGGGATTCGTCGTCAGCGCGATCACGCTCGACCCGACCAAGCTCGCGCATCCGGTGATGCTCGCGATCGGGCTGGTCGCGATCGCCGCCTGGGTCGATTCCTATTCGACCAGCCTGACGCGCGCGCCGCAGCTCTATGCGACGCAGGCGACGATCGCCTTCGCCGGCGCCTTCTTCCTCGGCCCGTCGCTGTTGTTCGGGATGACGCGCGCGCTGCAACAGGGCGCCGGGCACGTCATCAGCTTCCTCGCTTTGTTCGGCGTGCTCAATTCGATCGGCGGGCTTGCCGGCACCGCGCTGCTCGGCACCTATCAGATCGTCCGCGAGAAGGCGAACAGCGCCGCGCTGGTACAGGCGATCGACCCGACCGACCCGATCGTGCAGGCGCGGCTCCAGTCCGGGGCGAGCGGCGTCGCGCGCGTCGTCGGCGACCCGACGCTGCGCAGCGCCGAGGGCGGCGCATTGCTGTCGCAGGCCGCCACGCGCGAGGCGAACGTGCTCGCCTATGACGACATGTTCCGGTTGATCGCGGTGCTCGCGGCGCTCACCTTCTTCTACCTTCTGTTCCTCCTGCTGCGCCGTTCGTGGCGCGCGCGCGTTCAGGCCACCGCATGACCGATACCCGTTCCCCCGTTGCCGCCGGTCCCGTCACCGAGGAGAAAGTGGCCGAAGACGCCGCCGCCGCGGCCCCGCCCGCCGGCTCCGGCTGGCGCCCGCCCGCGCTGTCGCGCACCGCGGTCGCACTGATCCTGCTGCTCGCGGTTGCGGGGATCGCCGCGGTGCTGGCGGCATGGCGCGTCTGGCCGTTCACCACCGCGTACGAATCCACCGACAACGCTTACGTCCGCGGGCGCACGACGGTGATTGCGCCGCAGGTCTCTGGCTATGTCACGCGCGTGCTGGTGCGCGACTTCGAGAATGTGAAAGCCGGCCAGCCGCTCGTCACGATCGACGACCGCATCTATGCGCAGCGCGTCGAACAGGCGCAGGCGCAGGTCGAGAGCGCGCAGGCGACGCTCGCCAACGCCACCCAGACCGCCGCCAGCCGGCAGGCGTCGTTCGGCGCGCAGGGTGCGGCGGTCGCCAATGCCCGCGCGCAGCTGATGCGCGCGCAGGCCGACATGAACCGCGTCAACGATCTCGTCACCGACGGCTCGGTGTCCTTGCGCGAGCGCGACCAGACGCTCGCCGCGCTGCGACAGGCGCAGGCGCAGCTCAACCAGGCCGAGGCCGCGCAGGAGATCGCGCGGCAGGACATCCGCACCGTCGAGGTCGGGCGCGGCGGGCAGCAGGCCGGGGTGTCGGGCGCGCGCGCCGCGCTGCGCCTCGCGACGATCGACCTCGCCAACACCGTGATCCGCGCCCCGGAAGCGGGGCGGCTGAGCGAGGTCGGCGTGCGCGTCGGGCAATATGTGACCGCGGGGTCGCAGCTGATGTTCCTCGTGCCGCCCGAAACCTGGGTGATCGCCAATTTCAAGGAAGCGCAGACCGCGCGGATCGCGGTCGGCCAGCGCGCCAGCTTCACCGTCGACGCGCTCGCCAATGCGCGGCTCACCGGCCGCGTCGAGCGCATCTCGCCCGCCGCGGGCAGCGAGTTCGCGGTGCTCAAATCCGACAACGCCACCGGCAATTTCACCAAGGTCCCGCAGCGGATCGCGGTCCGCATTCGCGTCGACCCCGGCCAGCGGCTCGCCGAACGGTTGCGCCCCGGCATGTCGGTGCAGGCGCGCGTCGACACCGACGGTGTGCCGAGCCCGCGATGAGCAAGTCTCGCGCGCTGCTGCTCCCGCTGTTGCTGGCAGGCTGCGCCCTGCCCGGCCCGCGCCGCGCCGCGCCGGAGAGCGCCGCGGTCATACCGCCGCCGGCGTGGCGCAACGCTTTGCCGGTCGGTGGCCCGGTACAGGCCGGCTGGTGGCAGGGGTTCGGCGATCCGGTGCTGACCGCGCTGGTCGAACGCGCGCTGGCGAACAATCCCGACATCCAGACCGCCGCCGCGCGCGTCGAGGAAGCCCGCGCTGCCGAGGCGCTGGCGCGCGCGCAATTGCTCCCGCAGGTCGGCGGCGCGGTGCCCGAGACGCAGGGGCAACAGATCAGCGCGCTCGGCACCACCGCGCGCTCGGCGGCGGTGCAGCCGGGGCTGACGCTCAGCTACGATCTCGACCTGTTCGGGCGCCTGCGGCAGGCGACCCGCGCCGCGCGCGCGCAACTGCTCGCCACCGAAGCCGCGGCGGATACGGTGCGGCTCGCCGTCGCCGCGACCACCGCGCAGAGCTACATCACCTTGCGCGCGCTCGACCACCGGCTGGCGATCGCGCGCGACACGCTTGCGGCGCGCGCCGAGGCGCTGCGGATCGCGCGGCGGCGCTTCGAGGCCGGCTATACCTCGCGGCTCGAATACCGGCAGGCACAGGCCGAATATGCCAGCACCGCGCAGCTCGTCCCCACCGCCGAACTCGCGATCACGCGCGCCGAGAACGCGCTGGCGCTGCTGACCGGCGACGTGCCGCGCGCGATCGACCGCGGGGTAACGCTCGAACGCCTCGCCACCCCGGCGATCCCGGACGGGCTGCCCGCCGACCTGCTGCGCCGCCGCCCCGACCTTTTCCAGGCCGAGCAGACCCTGGTCGCCGCCGACCGCTCGCTCGACAGCCAGCGCGCGGCGATGCTGCCCAATCTGTCGCTGACCGGCGCGGCGAACCTCGTGCTGTCGACCGCGCTCGCCCAGCCGGAGGTGGTGTTCTCGCTCGGCGCCAGCATTCTCGGCCCGATCTTCGACGGCGGGCGGCTGCGCGCGCAGGAACGCGGTGCGACCGCACGCCGCGATCAGGCCGCGTTCGCTTATCGCCGCACCGCGCTGACCGCGTTCCGCGAGGTCGAGGATGCGCTTGCCGGCGTGCGGCGTACCGGCGAACAGGCGCAGGCGCTGTCGGAGCAGGTGGCGGCGTCGCGCGGCGCGCTCCAGAACGCCACCAACCGCTATCGTGCGGGCTATTCCAGCTATATCGAGCAGCTCGACGCCCAGCGCACGTTGCTCACCGCCGAACTGTCGCTGGCGCAGGCGCGCGCCGACCGGCTCAACAGCTATGTCGCTTTGTATCAGGCGATGGGCGGCGGCTGGACCCGCGCCGACGTGGCGGCGGTAGCGCGGTAGGAGGCAGCCGCTTCAACTCCGTCATTCCCGATGGCGAGATCGCTGCAAAAGTGCGGGCCCATGCCGTCGCCAAGCCGTACCCCGGCGGAGGCCGGGGTCCAGTGGCAAGGCGGTTCAGTTGGTCACAAACCTCCCCCACCTGGGCCCCGGCCTCCGCCGGGGTACAAAAAGGGGCGTTCCCAGAGGTCTCGCGAACGCGGGAATGGCGGGAGGTTCACGGCATCCCGGCGATCTTGTCGCCATCGGGTTCCTCCGCCTCGATGACGTCGCCGCCCTCCTCCACCGGTGGCGACTTCGACAGCGAGGTCAGCAGGTAGAACAACAGATTGCTGCCCTGCGTCAGTGCCCCGCCCGCCAGCAGCAGCCCCGCCATCGCCTCGCGCGGTCCGTGGATCGTCCCGCTCATCTCCAGCGCGGCGCTGAGGAACAGCAGGTCGCGGTTCGGGATCACCGGCAGCCGCGAGATCACCATCTGCGCGGTCAGGAACACCAGCCAGACGCTCCACGGCTCCTGCGGCAGCACCACCGCCCATTGCGTCGCCTGCAACAGCACCGACGCGACGATCCGCGCGCCGTGGATCGCCATCACCTGCGCCACCCGCCGCACCGGCAGCGCGATCAGTTGCGTGCGCAGCCGGAACAGCAACGGCGCGACGAAGATCGCGCCCAGCACCCCGGCGATCAGCAGCGCCGGACCGGGATCGAGCCACGCCGCGATCCGCCGCGCGTCGCCTGCTGCGGCGAAGCTGACCAGCAGCAGCAGCGTCACTAGCCCCGAGGCGAGCGCGGAAAGGATCGCATTGTCCTTCAGCCCGATCGCGATCGTCTTCGCGGGCAGGCCGATGGTACGCTGCAGCCACACGAACAGGTACAGCTCACCCGAATAGCCGACCAAGGCGCTGTTGAGGATGCGCTTGCGGATGTAGATCGGGAAGCCGCCCGGCAGCGGCCGCGCGAAGATCGTGCGGAACACCGCAATTTCCGATGCCGGCAGGATCAGGAAGCCGACCACGAACAGGATGTAGAACAGCGGACTGACCGGCAGGCTGGCGACCACGTCGCGCCAGCCGATCGCGCGGACCTTCAGCGTCATCCACGCAATCATGCCGATGAAGAAGGCGATCCGCGCCACCTTGCCCGCGACCTTGGCCGCGGGGCGCTCCGCCAGCGCGCGCCAGCGGTCGAGACGTTCCTCCAGCATCGCCGTGGTGCGTCAGAAGATGCCGAGCGCGCGTGATTCCGCGTAGAAGGCATCGAACGACGCCCGCTGCCGCGGCGTCAGGCGGAATTGCGAGTAATTGTCGGTGGTGCCGAACAGCTTGCGGATGTTCCACTCGATGACGTGCTGCGGCCGCAACGCCACCCGCCGCGTGAAGTGGTTGCGTTCCCAGGTGTTGCTGCCGTGGAAGCACCGGATCAGCAGTCCGGCCCACTCGGCGCCCATCGTCACGACGCCGCGCTTCACCCATGCATCGCGGAAGGTGCTGTCCTCGCCCTTGCGCTCGGATGGATAGCGGATGCTGTCGTCGCGGACGTGCAGGATCGTGCTCGGCGCACCGCCCTGGATGTAGCCGACATAGGGCCGCTCCAGCCATGCCGGATCGTCGAGATGCACGAGCGTCGCGGTGGTCCAGCACGCCGCCTTGCCGCCCAGCACCTGCTGCTGGCGCGACAGGCGTTCCGGGTCGAACCAGTCGTCGTCGTCCCAATGCGACATCAACGCACCGCGCGCGATGTCGAGCGACAGGTTGCGCAGGTCGCCCAGCGTCCGCTTGGGATCCTTGACCAGCCGGTGGTGGATCAGCCGCTCGGGCGGGATCGCGGCGAGGATCGGCGTGTAATCTTCCTCGCCATCGTCGACGATCACCATCTCGCGATTGGGATAATCCTGCGCGAGGAAGCAATTGATCGACCGCTCCGCCAGCTTGCGGCGATTGGCGGTGACCATCAGGCAGGAGATGCGCGGCCCCGCGTCGTTGAAGGGCGCGATCATGCGCGCGCTCCCGCGTGCTGGGCAGGAGCCCGCGAACCGGCTACCAGCGACCACTGCATGACGCGTATCATCTTCATCCTCAGCTATCCCACCTACGTCAGCGTCGCCGACCAGGCCGAATGGCTGGCGTGGAACAATCGCGATCGTCGGATGCCCGCTATATTATCGGCGATGGGGGTGGAAGTCGAGTTATGGGGGATCGGGCGCACGCCACAGGCCGTCGAGGCGGCGGGCGATGCCGGCACGCGCTATACCGTGCGGCTGTTCGGCGCCGACAATCCGCGCCGCGCGCCGCGCGAGCATGTCAGCGCCGCGATGCTGGCGGCGGCGCGCGCCGCGACCGACGCGCTGTTCGTGGTGATCGGCACCAACGGCGGGATCGGCTATCATCTGTACGACCGGCTGCTGAAGCCGGACGGACGGCGCTATGCGGTCATCATCGGCGGCGATTACTGGAGCCGGCTGCTCCCACGCGCCAAAATGGTGTTCCCGGAGTCGGCGGTGCAGGAGCAGGCGCTCGCCCATCCGCGCGTCTTCTGGCGCACGCCGATCCCACGCACGCGGATGCTGCGGCTGCCCAAGGCGATCGATACCGAGCTGTTCCATCCCGAGGCGCGCCCGATCCGCTGGGACGTGATCGCGGTCAGCCGCCTGTCGCGCTGGAAGAGCTTCGACGAGGTCGGCGCGCTGTCGCAGCGCTACCGGGTCGCGGTGGCCGGCGGCGGGCCGGACGCGGCGGCGCTGGCGAAACGCTACCCGAAGATCGACTGGCTGGGGCATGTGCCGCATCGCGACGTGCCCGGGCTGCTCCACCAGTCGCACGTCTATTTCCACGCCGGGCGGCGCGATTACTTCCCGCGCGCGATCGTCGAGGCGATGGCGTGCGGCAAGCCGGTGGTCGGCTTCGGCGCGCGCATGGGCGATGACGTGATCCCGCCCGCCTGCGGACTGCGCGTCGACCGCGCGACGTTCGCGTCGGCGACCGCGGCGCTGCTCGACGATCCGGCGCGGATCGCGGCGATGGGCGCAGCCGCGCGGCGGCATGTTGTCGCGACGCACGGGCTGGATAGCAGCGTCGCGGCCTGTCAGGTGCTCGCGGGGATGCTGCGTTGAACTGGTCGTTCGTCATCCCTTACTACAACGAGGCCGATTACCTGCCTGCGACGCTCGACAGCCTCGCGGCGCAGACGTTGCGGCCGTTCCGGCTGGTGCTGGTCGACAACGGCTCGACCGATGCGTCGGCGGCGCTCGCGCGGCAGAGCGGCGCGACGCTGACCGACATCGACGTGATACACCTGCACGAGCCCCGCCCCGGCAAGATCCACGCGCTGGAATGCGGGCTTGCGGCGGTGACCACACCCTATGTCGCGTTCGGCGACGCGGACACGATCTATCCGCCGCACTATCTCGCGACCGCCGCCGCGGCCTTTGCGCCGGAGGTGGTCGCGGTGATGGGCACCGACGTCCCCGGCGACGATGCCGCGGCGGCACTGCGCAAGCGCCGGCATATCCAGTGCGTCAGCCGGCTGTGGCCGCGGCAGACCCACACCGGCGGCTATGGCCAGACCTTCCGCACCGAGGCGCTGAAGGCGGCCGGCGGCTATAGCGAGCGTTGGTGGCGCTATGTACTGGAAGACCATGAGATCATGCAGCGCGTCGTGAAGCATGGCCGGATCGTCTATCCGTTCGACCTGTGGTGCGTGCCGTCCAACCGCCGCGCGGATCGCCGCGCGGTGAACTGGACGCTCGCGGAGCGGCTGCTCTACCATTTCACGCCTGCCGCCGCGAAGGACTGGTATTTTTACCGCTTCCTCGGCCCGCGGCTGGCGGCGCGGCGGATGGGCAATTGCAACCTGCGCGAAAAGACGTGGTTGAGCTAAACTGTGATCAGCCGTCGCCCCTGCGCAGGCAGGGGCGACGTGGGCGGGCGTTTACATTTCCGGCTCCGCCCCGCGCGCCAGCCGTCCGCGCGCATAATCGAGCGCGCGGCGGATGCCGTCGTCGAGCGGGATCGTCTGCCGCCAGCCGAGTTCGTCGCGGATCCGCGCCGCGTCCGAATAGCGCTCCGCGACCCCGACCGGCTTCCCCTCGGTCCCGAGCACCGGCGCGTCATAGCCCTCGATCGCCACCATCCGCGCGGCGAGATCGAGGAAGCTCGTCGCCTTCCCCGATCCGATATTAAACGCGCGCGCATCGCTGACCCCGCGGCAGACCAGCAGGCACGCATCGCACGCATCGTCGATATGCACGAAGTCGCGTGTCTGCTGCCCCGACCCCCACACCCGCACCGGATCGCGCCGCGCCGCCACGCGCAGCGCGATCGCCGGGAACGGATAGACCACGTCCTGATCCTCGCCATAGCCCGAGAACGGCCGCACCACGCCGACGCTCAGCCCGTATTTCTCATGCGCGATCCGCCCGAGATATTCGCCGGTCAGCTTGCTCCAGCCATAGGTGTAATCGGGCAGCCCCAGCCGCTTCTCGAAGGAGATGTCCTCCTCGCGCAGCGCGCGGCTCTCGCCGGCTTCCTGCAGATCGATCGGATAGGCCGCGCTGGAGGAGGCGTAGAGGATGCGCGCCGGTCGGGCGACCTTCGCCGACCACAGGAAGAAGGTGCTGTCGATCGCCAGATCGATCCCGACCGCCAGCGGATCGTTGTCGATCACGTTGCGCCCGCCGACCACACTGGCGAGGTGATAGACTTCGTCGAAGGCGGGCAGCTTGGCGAGCCCCAGCGACGGCGTCATCCCCAGCTCGGCCTGCGCCACCGCGACGAAATCGGCGCGGATGAAGCGCACCACCGCGTCATGGCCGACGACCTCGTGGAACGCGACACCGCCGTCTTCGCCGACGTGGCGGAGCTGCGGCACCTCCCAGTCGGCGGGCGCCTTGCCGGTCGACAGATCGTCGATGATCCAGACCTCGTTACCGCCCTCCGCGGCCAGCTTGGCGACCAGATGGCGCCCCACGAACCCACAGCCCCCGGTCACCAGAACACGACGCGCCACTTCTGCCTCCATGCTTGCGGCCTGCGCGGTGCCATCCTAGCTTCGGTGGCGCAACCCATCCCCTTGTGTTGCTCAAAAGCAACACCATCTGACACCCAAGAGAAACAGGGCTTACAGATGAACCTAGAAAAATTCACCGATCGCGCGCGTGGCTTCCTCCAATCCGCCCAAACCGTCGCGCTGCGCATGAACCATCAGCAGATCGCCCCCGAGCATCTGCTCAAGGCGTTGCTGGAGGACGAGCAGGGCATGGCCGCCGGGCTCATCACCGCAGCGGGCGGCGACGCGCGCCGCGCGACGACCGAAACCGACGCCGCGCTGGCCAAGATCCCCGCCGTGAGCGGCTCGGGCGCGCAGAACCAGCCCGGCCTGTCGGCCGATGCGGTGCGCGTGCTCGATCAGGCCGAGCAGATCGCGCAAAAGGCCGGCGACTCCTATGTCACCGTCGAACGGCTGCTGGTCGCGCTCGCGCTCAGCCTCAACACCGCGGCGGGCAAGGCGCTCAAGACCGCCAATGCCACGCCGGAGGCACTCAATGCCGCGATCACGCAATTGCGCGGCGGCCGCACCGCCGACACCGCCAGCGCCGAGGACCGCTACGACGCGCTCAAGAAGTTCGCGCGCGACCTGACGCAGGCCGCCAAGGACGGGAAACTCGACCCGGTGATCGGCCGCGACGAGGAGATCCGCCGCACGATCCAGGTGCTCGCGCGCCGCACCAAGAACAATCCGGTGCTGATCGGCGAGCCGGGCGTCGGCAAGACCGCGATCGTCGAGGGGCTCGCTTTGCGCATCGCCAACGGCGACGTGCCCGACGGGCTCAAGGACAAGACGCTGATGGCGCTCGACATGGGCGCGCTGATCGCGGGCGCGAAATATCGCGGCGAATTCGAGGAGCGGCTGAAGGGCGTCATCGACGAGGTCAAGCAGGCCGATGGCGACATCATCCTGTTCATCGACGAGATGCACACGCTGATCGGCGCGGGCAAGTCCGAGGGCGCGATGGACGCCGGCAATCTGCTCAAGCCCGCGCTGGCGCGCGGCGAGCTGCATTGCGTCGGCGCGACCACGCTCGACGAATATCGCAAGCATGTCGAGAAGGACCCGGCGCTGCAACGCCGCTTCCAGCCGGTGTTCGTCGGCGAGCCGACCGTCGAGGATACGATCAGCATCCTGCGCGGGCTCAAGGAAAAGTACGAGCTGCACCACGGCGTGCGGATCACCGACGGCGCCCTGGTGTCGGCGGCGACGCTCAGCAACCGCTACATCACCGACCGCTTCCTCCCCGATAAGGCGATCGACCTGATGGACGAGGCCGCCAGCCGATTGCGGATGGAGGTGGAGAGCAAGCCGGAGGAGATCGAGACGCTCGACCGCCGCATCCTGCGCCTCAAGATCGAGCGCGAGGGGCTCAAGCGCGAGACCGATGCCGCCTCGCTCGATCGGCTCGACACGCTGGAGGGCGAGCTCGCCAATCTCGAACAGCAATCCGCCGAACTGACGACGCGCTGGCAGGCCGAGAAGGACAAGATCGCGGGCGAGGCGAAGCTGAAGGAACAGCTCGACTCCGCGCGGCTCGAACTCGAACAGGCGCAGCGGCAGGGCGATCTCGCCAAGGCGGGCGAGCTGTCCTACGGGCGCATCCCCGCGCTCGAGAAGCAGCTCGCCGATGCGCAGGCGACGACGCAGGGCGCGATGCTGCGCGAGGAAGTGACCGCCGACGACATCGCTGGCGTCGTCAGCCGCTGGACCGGTGTGCCGGTCGACCGGATGCTGGAGGGCGAGCGCGAGAAGCTGCTGCGCATGGAGGAAGTGCTCGGCAAGCGCGTGATCGGTCAGGCCGATGCGGTGCGCGCCGTCTCCACCGCGGTGCGCCGCGCGCGCGCCGGGTTGCAGGACCCGAACCGGCCGCTGGGCAGCTTCCTGTTCCTCGGGCCGACCGGTGTCGGCAAGACCGAGCTGACCAAGGCGCTCGCCGAATTCCTGTTCGACGATCCCAGCGCGATGGTGCGGATCGACATGAGCGAGTTCATGGAGAAGCACGCCGTCGCGCGGCTGATCGGTGCCCCGCCCGGCTATGTCGGCTATGAGGAAGGCGGCGTGCTGACCGAGGCGGTGCGGCGGCGGCCCTATCAGGTCGTGCTGTTCGACGAGGTCGAGAAGGCGCATGGCGACGTGTTCAACGTGCTGCTTCAGGTGCTCGACGACGGCCGGCTGACCGACGGTCAGGGGCGCACGGTCGATTTCTCGAACACGCTCATCATCCTGACCTCGAACCTCGGCAGCCAGTATCTGGCGAACATGCCCGACGACGCGCCCGTGGAAAGCGTCGAGCCGCAGGTGATGGAGGTGGTGCGTGCGCACTTCCGGCCGGAATTTCTCAACCGGCTGGACGAGATCATCCTGTTCCACCGGCTGGGTCAGGCGCACATGGGCCCGATCGTCGACATCCAGGTCGGCCGCGTCGGCAAACTGCTGGCGGACCGCAAGGTCACGCTCGACCTCACCGACGCGGCGCGCGCGTGGCTCGGGCGTGTGGGGTACGACCCGGTCTATGGCGCGCGCCCGCTCAAGCGCGCGGTGCAGCGCCACCTGCAGGACCCGCTCGCCGAGCTGATCCTGCGCGGCGAGGTGAAGGACGGGGCGACCGTCCATGTCGACGAGGGCGACGGCAAGCTGGCGCTCTCCGTCGACTGACGCTCCCCCAAAGATCGTCGCCCCGGGCTTGACCCGGGGCCCCGCTTCTTGGCGACAGAAGTAAGAAGCGAGGCCCCGGATCAAGTCCGGGGCGACGAAAGGAAGCTGGCTACCAGCCTACTTCAACACCAGCGCCCGATAGGCCGGACTCACCGCCGGATACTGGTTGTCGCTCAGCTTGCCCCGATAGGCGGCGTTCGAGTTCCAATATGATGCATAGACGATGTTGTGCGTCGCAAACCACTCGCCGACCGCCTGCACATAAGGGGCATCGCTGTTCCTGCTGATGCCCCATTCGGCATAGGCGGTCGGCTTCCGGTGCTGCCTGGCGAAGGCCTGATGCCAGGCGAGCCCGTATTTCTCGTCACGGCGATGGATGAACGCCTTCACGCCGTCGGCGGGATCCCATTGATGGTTGTAGTAGAAATCCATGCCGATGATGTCGACGACGTCGTCACCCGGATAGGCATTTTCGGGGTTCATCCCCAGATCGCCGATATTCGGCGTCCACTCGAACACGAAACGATTGGAGACGCTGCGGAAGCTCTTGACGAACTGCCGATAGGCCGCACGATAATAGGCTTCCTTACCGGCGGCCGCCCACGGCTGCCAGTCGCCGTTGAATTCCCAGCCGGTGCGCACGTAGATCTTGCCGGTGTTCGGATAGCCCTGCGCGAGCGTGCGCGCGGCGTTGACGTAATAACCGTTATACTTGCCGGCGGCGGCGGTCGCGAGCGTGCCTCCCTGCGCAAACAGCGGGATCGTCCAATAGACCGGGCGGTCGACTCCCCGCCACAGCCCGACCAGCCAGCCGATGGAATTGATCCAGTCGAGCCACCCGGCACGCCCGGTGTGCAGCTGGACGCCGTCGGTGCGCTTGCCGAGCCACAACTCGTACGCGACCAGATCGGCAGGGAAATTGCCGACATAGACCGACTTTTTGAACGACGTGGTCTGCGTCGTGGCGGCGACCGGCGCAGCAACCGACGCCGTGGCGGCGGCGGTCGCGACCGGTGTGCTCACCGTGGTCGCGGCGGCCGGCGCGGCCGTGCTCCCCGCGGCGACGACGGTCACCCCCGTGCTGCCCTGGGATGTCGTCCCGCTCGACGACGATGTCGCGGCCGCAGCCGCCAACGATACGCCCGCGGCAACCGCCGCGGCGACAATCTGCTTGTTCATTTACGACCCCTCGCTTTGCGGCGAGGAACATAGCGGCGGCACATTTCGCCACGATAAACGACGGCAGCCCCCGCCCTGAGCCCGTCGCAGCGCAGCGGCACTTTGCCGCACCGCGGCACGACGCACCGGCGGAAAAGTTCGCCCCGCCCCCTGCCGCGCCGCGCGGTTTCGTGCGAAGGGGATTTGTCCGACACAATCCCTGCAGAGTGACCCCACATGACCAGCATCGGCATCTATGGCAGCAACGGCCGCATGGGCCGCGCGATCGCCACGATCGCCGCCGGCGAGGGCGTGACGGTCGCCGGCGGCGGCGATGCGGGCAGCGATCCGTTCCCGATTGCGCACGCCGCCGACGTTCTGGTCGATTTCTCGACACCGGCGGCGCTCGAATCGCATCTGGAGGCGGCGATTGCGGCCCAAACACCGATCGTGATCGGCACCACCGGGCTCCTGACGACGCATCATACGCTCATCGAGCGTGCCGCAGAGTCGATCGCGGTGCTCCAGACCGGCAACACGTCGCTCGGCGTGACGTTGCTGGGCGTGCTGGTGCGCGAGGCGGCAGCCCGGCTCGGCGCAGACTGGGACATCGAGATCACCGAAATGCACCACCGCCACAAGGTCGACGCGCCGTCCGGCACCGCACTGCTGCTCGGCGAGGCGGCGGCGGCGGGGCGCAACACCCGGCTGGCGGAGGTGCGCGTCGACAGCCGCGCCGGGCTGGTCGGCGCGCGCAGCGAGGGCACGATCGGCTTCGCGAGCCTGCGCGGCGGCTCGGTGGTCGGCGACCATAATGTTGTTTTCGCGGGCGAAGGTGAGCGGATCGAGATCGGCCACCGCGCCGACGACCGCACGACCTTCGCGCGCGGCGCGGTGAAGGCGGCCTTGTGGCTCGCCAGCCGCGCACCCGGCCGCTATGCGATGGCCGAGGTGCTCGGGCTTTGAAAAAGGCTGACGTCGCCGAATTCTACCGCCGCCTCGCCGAAGCCAATCCGCATCCCGAGACCGAGCTGGAATCGGTCAACGATTACACGCTCCTCGTCGCGGTCGTGCTCTCCGCGCAGGCGACCGACGCCGGGGTCAACAAGGCGACCCGCGCGCTGTTCGCCACGGTCGACACCCCGCAGAAGATGCTCGATCTCGGCCTCGACGGGCTCAAGCAGCACATCCGCACGATCGGGCTGTTCAACACCAAGGCCAAGAACGTCATCGCGCTGTCGCAGGCGTTGGTCGACGACCACGCCGGCCGCGTTCCCGCCAGCCGCGAGGCGCTGGAGAAGCTGCCCGGCGTCGGCCGCAAGACCGCCAATGTCGTGATGAACGTCGCGTTCGGGGCGGAGACGTTCGCGGTCGACACGCACATCTTCCGCGTCGGCAATCGCACCGGGCTCGCCAGGGGCAAGACGGTGCTGGCGGTCGAGAAGCGTCTCGACGCCGCCACCCCCGCGCCGTTCCGCGCCCACGCGCACCACTGGCTGATCCTGCACGGCCGCTACGTCTGCAAGGCACGCCGCCCGGAATGCTGGCGCTGCATCGTCGCGGACCTTTGCGCGTTCAAGCCCAAGACCCCGCCGCCGCCCGCGCGCACCAAGGAGTGACGATGCGCCCGCTGATCGTTGCCGCGCTGCTCACCGCCGCCGACCCGACGCTGGCGCGCGACCGCGCGGCCGACGTGCCGCCCGCGACCCCGGCAGGACCGCCCCGCACCTGCCTGCCGCTCGCCGCGATCGAAGAGACGCTGGTGCGCAACGACCGCGTGATCGACTTCCGCACCACCGGGCGTCGCCTCTACCGCGTGACGCTGCCGCACCGCTGCCCCGGACTGGGGAGCGAACGCCGCTTCGGCTACGCGACCTCGATCGGCCAATTGTGCGCGCAGGATCTCATCACCGTCCTGTACGCCAGCGGCCCGATGCAGGGCGCGCGCTGTGGTCTGGCCCCATTCCAGCCGGTCACGCCGGGCCGCTGACGAATTTCACGTGCAAAACGGGTAGCGCCGCGCGTCGACCCCTGCTAGGCGAACCGAACCGGCACCCGTAGCTCAGCTGGATAGAGCGCTGCCCTCCGAAGGCAGAGGCCACAGGTTCGAATCCTGTCGGGTGCGCCATTTCTCCGTCCTAAAACGCTTCGGCTTCTACCGTTTCCTGCGAGAACACGCAGAAACAGGCGTGTTCGAAACCGGAACGCGCGTACAAAGCCCGTTCAACCTACGTGCCTGAACATATCGCTTGTCTGGCTACGATCCTCGCTGATTTCCAGGGCGCACGGGCCGTGAGGTTTTCGGCGGCGATCGACGCACTGCGTGAAAGGCTTGGTCGCCTGAAGCTGCTCGCCGGTCATCACGTCGTTGCAGTGCCGCCGAAGAGGCGCTGTCAAGGGATTCGTGGCGTCAAGACCTTGACGGCTCCACATGCCCGGAACCATGCAGGAACGACATGGGCCATCTTGAAATTGCGACGGGGGCGGCAACGGGATGAGTGAGATCTTTTTTCAGTCGCCAATCCTGAATTCGCCATACGAAGAACCAAGCAAGCACTGGGAACTGGACGACAACGGCCAGCCGACCAACGTGATCGTTCCGCGCCGGCGACAAAGCGCGCTGATCTCGCCCATTCCCAAGGCGAAGAAGGTGCGCGGCAGGGCCGTTCAGGCGGACATGTACGCTGATGAAGGGGGACAGGAATATAATCCCACCGAGGTGATCAACGGCATCCGCTCGGCGGTGGAAAGCTGGCGCACCCTGCCGGAGAGCCAGTGGCAGGTCACGCCGACCACCGCCCGGCTGCTTCGCCACTGGCGCACGCATTCCTTCGCCCACCAGCGCCCCTTCTTCTGCCAGGTCGAAGCAGTGGAGACGGTGATCTGGCTGACCGAGGTGGCGCCACGCTCGTCCTCGCAGGGGCGCCGCTTCTGGACACATCTGGAGGCCGCCAATGCCGCCTCCAATCCTGAACTGATGCGCATGGCGCTCAAGCTGGCCACCGGCGCGGGCAAGACGACAGTGATGGCGATGGTGATCGCCTGGCAAACGCTGAACGCCGTCCGCCACCCGAACGCAAAGCGCTTCTCGAAGGGGTTCCTGGTCGTCGCGCCGGGCATCACCATCAAGGACCGGCTGCGCGTCCTCCAGCCCAACGATCCGGAAAGCTATTACAAAAGCCGCGAGATCGTGCCCGAGGACATGCTCCTCGACCTCGGCCGCGCCAAGATTGTCATTACCAACTATCACGCTTTCAAGAAGAAGGACGAGGTCCCGCTCAACAAGGTGCAGCAGGCCGCGCTGCGTACCACACCCAGGCCCGAGAGCGATGGCGCCATGATCCGCCGCGTCGCTGACGAGCTGATGGGCCTGAAGAACATCGTCGTACTGAACGACGAGGCGCACCATTGCTATCGCGAGCGCCCGCTGACCGAAGAGGAGCAGAAGGCACTGAAGGGTGACGAACTGGCCGCCGCCAAGGAGGCCAACGAAGCCGCCCGCCTGTGGATTTCCGGCATCGAGGCGGTGAAGCGCGAGCTCGGCGTGTCGATGGTATACGACCTGTCCGCCACGCCCTTCTTCCTGCGCGGTTCGGGCTATCGCGAAGGCTCGCTTTTCGGCTGGGTGATCTCGGACTTCAGCCTGATGGACGCGATCGAGTGCGGCATCGTCAAGCTGCCACGCGTGCCGGTGATGGACAATGTTCCCGGCGGCGACACGCCGATGTTTCGCAATCTGTGGGACCATATCGGCAAGCAGCTGCCGAAAAAGGGGCGCGGCAATGCCAAGGGGCTCGATCCGCAAAAGTTGCCCAATGAGCTGCTGACCGCCATCGACGCACTCTACGGTCATTACGAAAAGACCTATACCACCTGGAAGGACGCCGGCATCGGCGTCGATCCGGTGTTCATCGTGGTGTGCAACAACACCGCCACCTCGAAGCTCGTCCACGACTATATCGCCGGCTACAAGATCGAGGACAGCGACGGCAATGCCTCCACGATCAAGGGCAAGTGCAAGCTGTTCTGGAACTTCGATCCGGACGGCGCCGCGCTGCCCCGCATGCGCACCCTGCTGATCGACAGCCAGCAACTCGAAAGCGGCGAGGCGATCAGCACCGACTTTCGCGACGCCGCCAGCGAGGAGATCGCCCGCTTCAAGGAGGAGCTGATCCAGCGCACCGGCGATCGCGCGGCCGCCGAGAAGGTCGACGACGCCGCCATCCTGCGCGAGGTGATGAACACCGTCGGTCGCAGGGGCCAGCTGGGCGAAGGCATTCGTTGCGTCGTGTCGGTTTCGATGCTGACCGAAGGCTGGGATACGAACACGGTCACGCATGTCCTCGGCATCCGCGCCTTCGGCACCCAGCTGCTGTGCGAGCAGGTGATCGGCCGCGCGTTGCGCCGCCAGTCCTACCAGTTGCAGACCGACGGGCCGGACGCCGGCAAGTTCCCCGTCGAATATGCTGACGTGCTCGGCATCCCGTTCGACTTCACGGCGCAGCCGGTGATCTCCAAGCCGTCGCCGCCCGAGAATATGGAGCGTGTCCATGCGATCAGCCCGGCGCGCGACGCATCGGAAATCCGCTACCCGCGCGTCGAGGGCTACCGCACCGAGCTGCCCAGCGAGACGCTGACCGCCAGCTTCACCGACGATTCGACGCTGGAACTTACCCCCGAGCTGGTCGGTGCGACCGAGACGATCAACTCCGGCATCATCGGCGAGCAGGCCGATCTCACCATCGCCCACCTCGCCGATACGCGCGCGGCGACCATCCATCTCCGCCTGGCCGAATGGCTGGTGAAACGCCGCCTGACCAATGCCGGCGATCGCCCCAATGTCGGGCTGATCCTGCAGGCCAAGTCGATCGTGCGGCAGTGGATGGCGAACCATCTGAGGCTGGCCGGGGGCACCCAGCCTGCGCAGCTGCTCTATTACAACATCGCGGATCGCGTCGCCGATCGGATCATGGCCGCCATCACCCGCGGCCAGGAAGGCGGCGGCCGCGTGATCGCCATGCTCGATCCGTACAACCGCGAGGGCAGCACCCGCCACGTCAGCTTCATGACGAGCAAGGATCGCTACGCGACCGGCGCGCGCTGCCACATCAACTATGCGGTGATCGACAGCGACTGGGAGGCAGAGTTTTGCCGCGTCGCCGATCGGCACCGCCGCGTGCTCGCCTGGGTGAAGAACCACAATCTCGGCTTCGAGGTGCCCTATACTGCCGGCGGCGAAGCGCGGCGCTATCGTCCGGACTTCATCCTGCGTATCGACGACGGCCATGGCCCGGAGGATCCGCTGAACCTGGTCGTCGAGATCAAGGGCGCGCGCGACGAGGACGACAAGGACAAGGCGGAGACGATGCACACGCTGTGGGTGCCGGGCGTCAACGCGCTGGGCGACCATGGCCGCTGGGGCTTTGCCGAGTTTACCGACGTCTGGACCATCGCCACCGAGTTCGCGGCCAAGGTCGAGGCATGGCTGGATGGCATGGGCGGGAGCGATGCGGCATGAGCGCTTCACATTCTGCGCACGATTTTAATTGCGCCTTAAGGTTTCGCGCCCTATCTGAACCGCACATCCGCCCCCTGAGAGTAGGTTCGCTCGACAATCCAGAGCGCTACCGAAATCTTGGGGCCTTTTCGTTTTCGGCTCGTTGCGCGGTGCCCGCATGAGCCGGGAAATCGCGATCCTGATCGATGGTGGCTTTTTCACGAAGCGCTTGCCCAGGCTGGTTGGGGAGCGGCATCGAAACACGCCCGAGAACGTCGTCGGCTCCATTCGCTTCATGTGCCATCGCCATGTCGAGGAGCTCATCCTCGACCCGCTGTGGCAGCGGGTGAACGACGATCTGTACGAACATATCGATGGCCTGCAATCAGGCCTGCCGCGGCCCACGGGTACGGCGCCCGCCGCGCAAGAAGAGCATCTGAAGGACCCCGCGTAATGGCCAAGAAGCCCCTTACCGTCGACACGCTCACCCACGACGAGGCGTCGCGCAGGAACGCGCCGACGGCGGAGCTGGAGGCGTTCGTGCCGCCCGCGGTGAAGACGCCGATCCGCGCCGCCTATGAACGCCGCAACCCGGATCTCGACCCGCAGCTGGTGTGGCGCGGCAAGGATGTCGCCGACTGGTCCGATCTGATCGTCGAGGCGCCGCCGCTCTACATCCAGGAGAAGATCCACCCCAAGGCGCTGATCGAGGACCTCAAGCGCGCATCGACACGCCGCCGCGAGCCCGAGGCGGCGCCGGACCTGTTTGCCGATTTCAACGGCATCGCGCCGGACCAGCGCACCGAATTCTACGAGCATGACCAGCATTGGTCGAACCGGATGATCCTGGGCGACGGGCTGAAGGTGATGGCGAGCCTGGCCGAGCGCGAGGGGCTCAAGGGCCAAGTGCAGTGCATCTATATCGATCCGCCCTATGGCATCAAATTCAACTCGAACTTCCAGTGGAGCACCACCAGCCGCGACGTGAAGGACGGCAAGGCCGATCATTTCAGCCGCGAGCCCGAACAGGTGAAGGCGTTCCGCGACACCTGGGCGGACGGCATCCACAGTTATCTCACCTATCTTCGCGACCGGCTGACGGTGGCGCGCGACCTGCTGACCGAAAGCGGCAGCATTTTCGTCCAGATCGGAGATGAAAATGTTCATCGCGTGCGGGCGCTGATGGATGAAGTGTTTGGTGAAGATAATTTCGTATCAGAAATACTCGTAAAAAAGAAAGGTAGCCAGAAATCCTCCGCCCTTGACCCCGTAAATGATTATCTTCTGTGGTATGGAAAATCATCCCGCGCAAGCGGAAAGGTAAAATTTCGAAGTTTATATGAGAGTCGCGATCTCGATTCGGAAACCGTAGACGAGTTTTCGAGAATCGAGCTTTCTACAGGCAAATCGATAAATCTCAAGCAGGTACGTGATAAAGACGGAAAAATGATAGATTATCGCGCCTATCCGAGAAGGATTGAACGGGATTTTCCCGGCGCTAGACTCTTTAGGCCTTGGCCAATATCGAATGGCGGCGAAAGAGCGCAGCAAATGGATCCGGTGGAATTCCAAGGAAAGTTATTTGATCCACCTCGAGGAAGCTGCTGGCGCCACATTTCCAAGCCCCAGGAGCAAGGTCTCTCGGGGATGGTGCGCATCCGTGTGGCAGACCGCCTTATCGCAGGCGGGAAGAGCTTGGATTTCAAGCGCTACCTTGATGACTTTCCTTACAAGTCGATCTCAAACTGGTGGGACGGCTTCGGAGGAGCGTCGAATCAAATCTATGTAGTTCAGACGAATGAGCGCATCGTTCAGCGTGTGATCCTGATGACCACCGACCCCGGCGACCTCGTCCTCGATCCCACCTGCGGCTCGGGCACCACCGCCTATGTCGCCGAACAATGGGGCCGCCGCTGGATCACCATCGATACCAGCCGCGTCGCGCTGGCGCTGGCCCGCGCGCGGATCATGGGCGCGCGCTATCCCTGGTATCTGCTTGCCGATAGCCGCGAGGGGCAAGTGAAGGAGGCCGAGCTGACGCGGACCGTGCCGCGCGACATCGCCACTTATGGCCGCCTTCGGCAAGGCTTCATCTACAAACGCCAGCCTTACATCACTTCCGGGCGGATCGCCAACAATGCCGAGATCGACACGATCTGGGCCGCCTATCAGGAAAAGCTGGAGCCGCTGCGCGAGGCGATCAACGCTGCGCTGGGCACCAGCTGGCAGGAATGGGAGATCCCGCGCGACCTGAGCGCCAGCCAGGCCGCCGCGGCCGAGGCCCATGCCGCGTGGTGGGAACAGCGTACCGCCCGCCAGAAGGACATCGACGCCTCGATCGCCGCCAAGGCGGACACCGAATATCTCTACGATCAGCCCTATGAGGACAAGACGCGCGTGCGCGTCGCCGGGCCGTTCACGGTCGAGAGCCTGTCGCCGCACCGCGTCCCCGCGGTCGATGTCGACGACAGCCTGTTCGACGAGCTGGACGCCGCCGAGGGCCGCCGCCAGAAGAAGGCCGCCGCGGAGGAAAGCGCCGACTTCGCGGAGATGGTGCTGGAGAACCTCAGGCGCTCCGGCGTGCAACAGGCGCACAAGGCCGATCGGCTGGTCTTCTCGTCGCTCAAGCCCTGGCCGGGCAAGTTCGTCTGCGCCGAGGGCACGGTGCGCCAGGCCTCGGAAGGCGAAGGCGATACGCTGGACGACAGCCCCACGCGCCGCGCGGCGATCCTGGTCGGCCCCGAATATGGCACCATCGCCCGCGCCGACCTGACCGCGGCCGCGCGCGAGGCGATGGAGGCAGGCTTCGATCTGCTGATCGCCGCCTCGTTCAACTTCGATGCCCATGCCAGCGAGTTCGACCGGATGGGCGCGCTCACCGTGCTGCAGGCGCGGATCAACCCCGACCTGCACATGCCGGACCTCGCCAATACCGGCGCCGGCAATTTATTCACCGTCTTCGGCGAGCCCGACATCCAGGTGCATGACGAGGACGATGGCTGCATCAGCATCGAGCTGGCCGGCGTCGACATGTACAAGGGCGGCGAGATCGTCGCGAGCGACCCGGACGACATCGCCGTGTGGTTCATCGACACCGACTATAACTACGAAAGCTTCTTCGTCCGCCATGCCTATTTCCCGGGCGCCAACGATCCCTACAAGGCGCTCAAGACCACGCTGAAGGCGGAGATCGACGGCGACGCCTGGGAAAGCCTGAAGCGCACCCGCAGCCGGCCCTTCCCGCGTCCGAAGGACGGGCGCGTGGCGGTCAAGGTGATCAACCATCTCGGGGACGAGGTGATGAAGGTGGTGGAGGTTTAAATGGCTCAAGGGCGAACGTTCCGTGTCGCAGGCACCTTCTGACGCTTGCGATGACCCTGCTCTACGCCTCGACCTTCACCAAAGCGCTGGATCGTCTAACCGCGGCTGAGCAAAAGCAGGTGAAGATCACCGCCTTCGACCTCGCGCAGGACGAAGGCGGCAACGGGCTGCAATTGCACCGTGTGGAGGCCGCCCCCGGCTTCTGGACCGCCCGGGTCAGTCGGGACGTCCGCCTCGTCCTGCACAAGGAGGGAGAGCGCACCCTGCTCGCCTGGGTGGGGCATCATGACGAGGCCTATCGCTGGGCCGAGCGGCGGCGACTGGTGCCGCACGAGCGCACCGGGGCGATGCAGCTGGTCGAAATCGTCGAACGCGCCGAGGAGCGGCTCGTTTACACCGAGCGGGTTGATGATGCCGCGCCTGCGCCCGCCGCGTCGCATCGGCCCTTCGCCATGCTCTCCGACGACGACCTGCTCAACGTCGGCGTGCCCCGCGACTGGCTGGAGGCCGTGCGCGCGGCGGACGAGGCGAGCGTCGACGGGCTATTTGCCGCACTGCCGGACGAGGCGGCCGAGGCGCTGCTCGATCATGCCACCGGCGGGCGGCTGGAGGACCATGTCGCGATGCGGGCGCTGCCGGGCACCGATCCCTTCGCGCACCCGGACGCGCAGCGGCGCTTCCGCGCGGTGGATGGGCTGGAGGAGCTCAAGGCCGCGCTCGACGCGCCGTTCGCGCAATGGGCGGTGTTCCTCCACCCGGCGCAGCGGGCGCCGGTCACGCGCGACTGGAAGGGACCGGCGCGGGTCTCCGGCTCGGCGGGCACCGGCAAGACGATCGTCGCGCTGCACCGCGCCGTGCATCTGGCCGAGCGGGCCGAAGCGCGCGTGCTGCTCACCACCTTCTCGCAGCCGCTGGCCGCCAGCCTCGCGGACAAGGTCACGCTGATGACCGAGGCGCGGCCGGACCTGCGCCAGCGGCTATCCGTGCGCGCGATCGATCAGGCGGCGCACGAGCTGTACGGTCGGGCGTTCGGTGCGCCGCCGAACCTAGCGACCGCCAGTCAGGTGCGCGCCGCGATCACGGCGGCGGTCGATGCCGGGCATGGCAGCGGGCACAGCCCTGCGTTCCTCTACGAGGAATGGGGAGAGCTGGTCGACGCCTGGGGCCTGCACGACGCCGAGAGCTATGCCGCCGTTCCACGGATCGGGCGACGCACCCGGCTGGGGCCGAAGCAGCGCGAGAGCGCCTGGGCGGTGTTCGCGTTCGTCCGCGATCGGCTGACGGCGCAGGGAGTGATGACGACGGCGGACGTCTACGGCCGACTGACCCGGTGGGTCGTCGCGGGCGGCGCGCCACCCTTCACCCATGTCGTGGTGGACGAGGCGCAGGACCTGTCGGTGGCGCAGGCGCGCTTTCTGGCAGCGATCGGGCAGGCAGGCAGCGCCGATGCGCTGTTCTTCACCGGCGATCTGGGCCAGCGGATCTTCCATCTGCCCTTCTCCTGGGCGAAATTGGGGCTGGACGTGCGAGGCCGGGCACAGGTGCTGAAGGTGTGTTACCGCACTTCGCACCAGATCCGGCGCGCCGCCGATCGCTTGCTCGTGCCGGTCATCGCGGATCAGGACGGTATCGAGGAAAGTCGGCGCGGCACCGTATCTGTGTTCGACGGGCCGGAGCCAATCGTGCAGGTGTTCGACGACTCCGATGTGGAAATCGGAGCGGTCGCTGCTTGGCTGTCGGGGCTGACGGCCGAAGGGATGGCAGAAGACGAACTGGCGATCCTCGTCCGCGGCGAGGCGCAGGTGGCACGCGGCCAGGCTGCGGCCAGGGCGGCGGGCGTGGCCGTACCCGCGATCGCAATGCACGATGCCAAGGGTCTGGAGTTCCGCGCGGTCGCCGTGATGGCACTGGACGAAGACGTGCTGCCTGATCCTGCGCGCCTGACCGACATCGGCGATCTTGCCGATCTGGAAGCGATCCAGGATGCGGAACGGCATCTTCTCTATGTCGCGGCGACGCGCGGGCGCGACCGGCTGATGCTGTCCGGCGTGGCGCCGGGCTCGGAATTCCTCGATGACCTGCTGAACGCGCGCGACACGGGGCGGTAGGGATTCCCTGAGCGTCCCTCTCCGTCGTCACCATCGCCGTGTAACGATGCGGGGCGACAGGGTCCGGCGGCATGGCGTGGGGCGGACGATCGGGAAGGATGGCAGCGGTGGTGGTGTCGGCGCTGTCGATCGCTGCCGCGTCCGGCCAAGAACCGGCCATCGCGCTCGATCTTTCCGCAGGGCCGGCAGGACCCGGACTGCGGACCATCGCGCTTCTCGCGCGCGTATCGCTGGCGGTTCGACCGGGCGGTTGCACGGGCGCTGGTAGGGGCGCTCAGGCACGGCCGCCCGCTCGATCTGGCCGCGCCCGATGTCGATCGGCGGGTTGTCGGCAGCCTGACCGATCCCGGCTTTTCAGTCGGGGCACCACCTTTGAAATGATGGACGCACGGCAGCGCATGGCCGCGCTCTACGCCGCCGACCAATGAGAGCGGACGGAATGGCTGCGGATCGACATCGGGGTCCCGGCTGTCTGGACCAAGCAAGGGACAACGACCGTCTGCAAAGACGCGCAAGCCCTGGACCGCCAGCGCACATCACGTCAGCCAACCGCAGCGCGACATTTCCCGGCTAGTCTGCCTCTGCATTGTTTTAGCGGGATGACTACCCCCCTTCCGGGTGCGCCGGCCTCTCGATCGGTTCGAAAGGCGTCGTCCCCCCCCAATCGTCCGTGTCCGCACCCGGCGCTAACGACGGTACAGCGAGCGACACCCTGGTGGCGTTCTCCCTTCGTGGATCGCTTCGCCGTCAGGATCGGATGTCGAGATCGACGTGGACCCGGATGGCGTCATGGCGCCAATATTCGTGATCATATTCGATCACCCGCCCCTCGGCATCGAAGCTGGTCCGCACGACCAGCAGCCCGGGGGTGCCGGGCTTGGCGTTCAGCATCTCGGCGATCGACGTGGTAAGTGCGCAAGGGCGCATGTCGACGCGATTGCGTACCACCTTGAGGGCATATGCGGTGCCGAGGATGCGCGTGAGCGACGTGCCGAGGTCATGCCGCTCCAGTCCGGGCGCAAGGGCCGGATCGACGACAATCCGCTCGATCAGGACAGCGCGATCGTCGATCGAGCGCCGACGGGTAACATGATACAGCGGCGTACCCGGCGCGACGCGGAAGATGTCCGCCACGCCCGACGATGCCGCCACGCTGTCGATCGACAGCACCTCCGTCGACGGCACGCGCTGCTGCTCGATGACATAGGCCATGAAGCCGGTCCAGCGCGTCGGATCATAGGTGATCGCCGGCGGCGAGACATACCAGCCGCTGCGGTCGCGGCGATAGATCAGCCCCTCTGCCTCCAGCTGGAACAACGCCTCGCGGATCGTGCCGCGCGCGGCGCCGGTATCGGTCTGCAGCTGGCGCTCCGAAGGAAGGCGCGCCCCGGCGGCGAGCTTCCCCATCGCGATTGCATTGGCGATCTGGTCGCGGAGCGCGAGATATTGCGGGCGACCATCCTCGCCCCCCGGCGCGCGCAGCAGTGCGAGTTCGGACGGCATCGGCGATGGGCGACCTTTTGCGAAGGGTGGCATCGCTGCTAGGCGGCATCGCGGCGATGCTCAACCCCCGTCGCCGGCCGGGCGGCAAGGCCATCCGCAGGACGCGCCCCGCCGCCCGTCGAGGCGATCAGAACATCACGCTGGTGCGCAGCAGGAACGTGCGACCCGGCTCCATATAATCCTTCTGATAGCTCGGATTGTCGCCCTTGGTCGTGTAATAGCGCCAGTCGTTGAGCAAGTTCGCCACGTCGAAATCGATCGCAACCATGCGCGACAGCGTGATGCGCGAATGGAAGTCGACGCTGCGATTGTGTTGCACCCATTTGTCGACGGCGTTGTCCCGCAGGCTCTCGAGATATTTCCCGCGATAATTGTACGAAACCTTCGTCTCGATCCCGTATTTCTGATAGGTGATCGCGGCGTTGTAGAGCAGGTGCGGCGTGTTGACGAAGCGCATCTTTGCGCCGTTGCGATAGGGTTGCCCGCTGTCCGCCGCGCTATGCTGTACGGTCAGGTTGCCCTCGAACCCGAAGCCGTCGAACGGCGCGGACAGCCCGTCGAACCGTTTGATCAGGCCGAGTTCGACGCCATAGACCTCCGCCGTCTTGCCATTCTGCGGCTGGGTGATCTCGATCGTGCCGTTCTTCGTCGATGCGGTGACCTGATTCCCGTTGGTGAAGATGAAATTTTCGATGTGCTTGTAATAGCTGGCAAGCGAAACCTGGCTCGCCGCATCGGGATACCATTCGAACGAGACGTCGGCGTTGGTCGCGCGGGCCGGCTTCAGATTCGGATTGCCGCGGCTGATCGTCAATATTTCCTTGGTCTTCGGATCGCGTCCGATCGACTGGCTGGCTGCCAGATTGCCGTATTCGGGCGGCGAATAGCCGGTCCACAGAGCGGCGCGATAGACCTGCCGGTCGGCTGGTCGCCAGTTGGCGGTGATGCTGGGCAGGAATACCGTGTAGCCGCGCGAACTGCTGTCGAAGCCCTTGGTCGCGCCATCCTCGGACCAGAAGCGATTGTAGGTATCGCGGTGCTCGACGCGACCGCCGGTGACGATGTCGATCTGCCCCGCCCGGACATCGGCGAGCGCATAAGCGGCCGTGATCGTCTCCCGGGCACGTTTGTCGTCCCGGATCAGGTCGTCGCCGGAGGCGAGATTGTCGGGCTGCGCGCCGATGGCGGCCTTGATCGCGTCGATCACCGCCTTGCGGCTGAGCACCGCGCCATAATAATATTCGCCGCCAAGGATGCTGTTCACGGTTTTCTGGATCAGCCCCGAAGCGGCCAGCGACTTGCCCGCGAGCGGCGTCCCGCCGAGGTCGCCACTCCATACCGGCGTCGAGTCATAGTCGCGGCTGGAGCGCAGCCATTTGCCGCCGGCCTGGACATGATCGATCAGGCCGCCGAGATCATAACGCGCGTCGAACTTGCCCGCCCAGCGATGGTCGCTCTGTTTCCAGCGGCTGAGACCGGCGCCGTCGAACGGCAGCAGCGACGGATCGCGCTCGGCGTTGACGGCGAACGCCGGAAGGTTGGCGTGCGGGAAGCGTGGATCGCGCGACACCCAGTCCATCCCGGTCGCGTTGAACGGATAGGTCTTCGCATCGTTGTTATAGCTGATGCTGTACTGTCCCGGCGATCCCTGGTTGCCGGTGCTGTAACTCAGGTCATAGCTCAGCTTCAGCTTGTCGAAGCGACTGACGCCGCCGATGTCCACCGTGGCGAGGTACTGGCGATAATCCTGCGTTTCGAAGCTGCGCGCGAACTGGAACACCTTGGGGTTCCATACGCCGGAGCGGCCGTTCAGCGACCAATATTGTCTGGAGTTGCGATCCGCATCGGTGATCCTGCCGTCACCATCGACATCGACGATCTGGGCCGGCGTGTAGCCATAGACCTTGCCGAGCGTTGCATCGGTGCCGGTGATCATATCCTCCGGCTGACGCAGGCTGGTATCCTCGGGGTTCACCTGGGTCAGGCGCTTGCTCTTGCGGCTGCGATAATCGGTGTAGTCGTTGGTGCCGGTCTTCTCAAACCGCGCATATTGGCCGCGCAGATAGAATTGCGTCGTCTCGCCGTGATAGTCGAACGAGGCGCTGCCCCCCCGGCGGACCTGCTTGAAGCGACGATAGTCGAGATCGATGCCCGGCAGGTGCATGTTGGTCTGCGAAATCGCCTCGGTCCCGTTCTTCCGCCAGACGTAAGGCTCCCACTCGCCGTCATTCTCGGTTTCCTGACTGTTGCCGTGCGAGACGCCGTAATTGCCCGAGACGAAGACCCCGAACCGATCGTCGGCGAAGCGACGACCGAGATCGAGCTGCCCCTGATAGGTGCCGGCGCTTTCGCCGGAGTTTCGGGCGTAGCTGTTGAAGCCGCCGGTCAGCCAGGCGCGCAGCACCTGCGGCGTCTTGAAGTCGAAGGCGGTCGGCGTGCGGAAGTTGATGGTGCCGCCGATCGCGTCACCATCCTGATCGGGCGTCAGCGTCTTGGTCACGCGAATTTCGGCAAGCCCGTTGGGCGGGAGGACGTTGAGCGAGACGTCACGGCTGCCGCTGTCGGTCTGGGCGACGCGCACGCCGTTGATCGACACCGCATTATAGGTGCCCGACAGGCCGCGGATCGTCACATACTGGCCCTCGCCGGTTTCCTGGTTGACGATCAAGCTGAGCCCAGGAACGCGCGCCAGTGCGTCCGCGACGGTGGCATCGGGAATCTTGCCGAGATCGTCGGCGCTGATGATCTCGACCACCGAGGTCGCCTGACGCTTGGCCTCCAGCGCCTTCTCTGCGCTCAGCCGCTGGCCCTTGACGACGATATCCTTGTCGTCTGCCCCCTCCGCACCGGCGGCGACCGGCGTCAGCGCCGCCAGGATCGTACTGCCCAGGACCGCGACATTTACCCGCTTCAGCCGTGCAAATCGCTCCATAATGTCCCCCCCCGCCGGATGCCGGCGATCATGATGACTGTCGCTGGGAGGAGCGGGTGACGCGCGCCAGCCTCCGCCCTCGCCCGTGGGGCAATGGCGGTGAGGATTCTGCCGTGACTGACCATACCCGCGACGAAGAACGCAGCGACCCGCCTTCGTCTATTTTGGTATAGTCCAGTTGTAATGACGCCTTGGTTACACTGGCGTGAGCAGCGTGGCGTTTTTCTCTAGCACCTTCATGCTACGCAACATTTTCCTTGCGGATCACGGCCTCGATCGTGGGACGATAGCTGTCGAGCGGGGCAACCGGGCAGCCTGTGCGCTTGCCCCAATCATCGAAGCGGCGCAGCTGCACGGCGGCGGCAAAGAAAGGCTCGGCGCGGAATCGGGCGACTTCGTCATGGCTCATCGGCCCCCCCTGCACCGTCAGGCTCAACAATGACGCCTCGCTCAGCGTCGCGCGATAATCGGCATCGACCGCGCACAGATAGCGCTTGGCCGCGACATGCAAGCGTATGGGCTCTGTGACATCGGGCGGAAAGCAGGCCGCCAACATCCGGGCACCCACATCCTCGTGTCGGGCGTCAATCCCTTGCGTTTCCTCGTCGTTGCCCGAGGGATCGAGCAGGCGCCCGATGTCGTGAAGCAGTGCCGCGACCACCAACGTGTCGGGACAATGGTGATCCACCGCCAGTTGCGCACATTGCAGCGCATGCTCGATCTGCGTGACGCCCTCGCCATAATGTTCAGCGCCGTGCCGCGCGAAGACGGAGAAAATCTCCGCCACCATGCCGTCGGGCCTCGTCATTCCGCCTCTCCCCCGCACCGTCGTCAAACCGTAAGAGAGTTGGTCTATACCAGTGCAACTTGGATATTTCCATAGAGGTTCCGATCATGGATGCGACCCATCGGCGCGATGTTCTGAGGATGACGGGGGCACTGGCTGCCGCCAGCCTGTGGCCAGGACTGGTCGCCAGGGCGCGCGCGATCCCGGCGGCACGGCGCACCGGCACGATCGAGGACGTGCAGCACATCGTGGTCCACATGCAGGAAAATCGCGCCTTCGATCACTACTTCGGCATGTTGAACGGCGTGCGTGGCTTCGGTGACCCGCGCCCCCTGCGTCTGCCCGGCGGGCGCAGCGTGTTCGCGCAACCGTCCAGTGAACATCCTGACGGTCACGTCCTGCCCTTTCACGGCGATTCCCGTACCACACGCTCGTTCGCGGTCGACGGCGCCGATCAATCGCATGTCGAGAACCTGCACATCTTCGATCGCGGCCGCTTCGATCGCTGGGGCCACAGCGGCGAGTTGCACAACCGCATGCTGCATTACGGCCCCGGCGACCTGCCCTTCTATTATGCGCTGGCCGACGCCTTCACCGTCTGCGACGCCTATCATTGTTCGACGATGACGCAGACCTATCCGAACCGGCTGCACCTGTTCAGCGGGTGCAACGGCGGCGGCACGGTCGGCGGCGATCCCGAAATGACCAATTATGGCGAAAGCGAAACGCCGAGCGCGGACATGGCGGAGGACCGCCCGCTGCGCACCGACGCCTATCGCTGGACCACCTATGCCGAGCGGTTGCAGGCCGCGGGCATCGACTGGAAGGTCTATCAGGAATACGATAATTTCGGCGACAACCTGTTGTCGATCTTTCCGGCGTTCCGTCCCTGCGGTCGTGATTCGGAACTGTATCGGCGCGGGCGCTCCTGGGTCAGCGAACACAAGAGCGGCTCCGACCGCACCCGGTCGGATGGGGGTCAGTTGGTCGAGGCGTTCCGCCGCGACGTGGCCGCGGGCACGCTGCCGCAGGTTTCGTGGATCGTCTCCGCCGCCAAACTCTCTGAACATCCCACCGCCGAACCGGCACGCGGTGAGGATTTGACCGCACGGCTGGTCGAGGCGCTGGTCGATCATCCCGAAACCTTCGCCAAGACCGCCTTCATCCTCACCTATGACGAGGCGGGCGGGCTGTTCGATCACATGCCCCCGCCGGTGCCGCCGGTCGGGCGCTATCGCGGCCATTCGACCGTCTCGACCGCGGGCGAGGCCAAGGATTATCGAGGCACCGGTCTGGCGGACGACGAGGTGCATCCGATCGGCCTGGGGATACGCGTGCCGACGATCATCGTCTCGCCATGGACCAGCGGCGGCCATGTCTGTTCGCAAGTTTTCGATCACACGTCGGTCGTGCGCTTCATCGAAGAGCGGTTTGGGGTCGTCGAACCGAACATCGGTGCGTGGCGACGATCGGTGTGCGGCGACCTGACCAGCGCGTTCGACTTCGCCGCGCCCGCGAGGCGGCCGGCACGCCCGCTTGCCTCGACCGGGGACGTTCCGGCGCGGATCGCGCGCTCGCTGGCGGGCACCGCCACCGCGATCCCCGCGCAGCAGATCGCCGTAACGCCGCTGACGGGCCAGCGTCGCCATCGCCCCCTGCCCTATGCCGTCGATCTGGTCGCTTCCGTCACCCCGCAAGGCGACGTGCGACTGATGTTCGTGAACAGCGGCACCGTCGGCGCCACCTTCACCGTCCACGACAATCATGATCGCGAGGAGCCGTGGCACTTCACCATCGGCGCGGGCGATCGCCATGCCGCCACCGGGTTCGGCACCGTCGCGACCGGCTATGACCTGACGATCCGCGGGCCGAACGGTTTCTGGCGACGGATCGCGGCGGCGGCCAACGTGGTCTTCGTACCGACGGTCGATCTCGTGCCGCACGGCGATGCGGTCGTGCTGACGATCCGCAATCCCGGCGCCGTACCCGCCATGATCGAGGTCGCCATGGACGCGCGCTATCCCGTCACGGAGGCGCGCCGACGCGGGATCACCGTGCCGCCCGGCGACGAGCGGCGCATCGTCTGGCCCCTGACCGCCAGCGATCACTGGTACGACCTCAGCGTCACGCGCGACGGCGATCCCGGCTTTCTGCGGCGCTTCGCAGGAAAGGTGGAGACGGGCCGGGCGGGGAAGACCGATCCTGGCATCGGCACGCTGCAGGTGCGGGCATGATGTGGCGCGCATCGCTCGCGGCGCTGGCGTTGCTGACGGCAGGCGCCACGCCGCCGGACGCGGGACGCTATCTGGATGCGGCCGCCTTTCCCGACGGCCTGGCGATCCTGCCGCCCCCGCCGATGCCGGACAGTCCCGCCGCACGGCTTGACCGGCAGATGTTCCGTGAGACCAGGCGGCTGATCGGCTCACCGCGCTGGCGGATCGCGACCGACGACGTGACCAACGAACCGCTGAACCGCTACGGTTGCGCGATGGGGATGCGGCTCGATGCACAGACCGCGCCGATCATCGCCCGCCTGCTCGATCAAGCGAGCGTTGCGCCGGTCGTGGACCCGGTCAAGCGCGCCTATCAGGTGCGTCGCCCCTATCTCGACGAGCCGGCGGCGCCGATCTGCGAGGCGAAAACCGCGCATCTGGCGAGTAACGGCGACTATCCCTCCGGTCACACCGCGGCGGGCTGGCTGGAGGCGCTGATCCTCGCCGAACTGCTGCCGGAACGCGCCGGCGCGATCCTGGCGCGGGCGCGCGCTTATGGCGAAAGCCGTGCGGTGTGCGGCTCGCATTCGCTGAGTGCCGTGCAGGCGGGCTATCTCGCCGGGGCGGCGGCCTATGCGGCGCTCCAGTCCAGTCCCTCGTTCCGACACGACGTCGCACGCGCGCGCGCCGAACTCGCCCGCCTGCGGCATCGGACCGACGCGCCGGAGGCGACGATCTGCGCGGCCCAGGCCGCCGCCCTGGCGGAGCGCCCGTGGTGAGCCGCGCCCTCGCCGATCGTCGCGCCTCGCGCCTGTCGCTGCTGCTCGGCGGACTGGCGGCCTTTGCGGTCTATTTCGCCATGTACGCCTTTCGCAAACCCTTTGCGGCGGCGACCTATGCCGATGTCCCCGGCTGGCAAGGGGTGATGGATTACAAGACCGCGCTGCTGATCGCGCAGGTCATCGGCTATGCCGTGTCGAAGCTGATCGGCGTGCGCGTGATCGCGGAGGCGGGGCATGAGGCGCGCGCGCGACTGATCGTCGCGCTGATCGCCGCGTCGTGGATCGCGCTCGCCCTGTTCGCGCTGGTCCCGGCACCGTGGAACATTGCCTGCCTGTTTTTCAACGGCCTGCCGCTGGGGCTGATCTGGGGATTGGTGTTCAGCTATATCGAGGGACGACGCGCCTCCGAACTGCTCGGCGCGATACTGTGTGCCAGCTTCGTGCTCTCGTCGGGCGTGGTCAAATCGGTCGCGACGATGCTGATGACGGCCGGCGTGTCCGAATGGTGGATGCCCGCCGCGACCGGCGCGGCCTTCATGCCGCTGCTGCTGATCGCGCTCCGGCAACTGGAGCGGCTGCCGCCGCCCGACGCGCGCGACCGCGCCGAACGGGTGCCGCGCGTGCCGATGCCCGCGGCGCAGCGTGCCGCCTTCTGGCGCGCGCATGGCGGCACGATGGCGATGCTGGTGCTCGCCTATACGCTGCTGACGGCGACGCGCGACGTGCGCGACAATTTCTCCGCCGAGATCTGGGCGGCGCTGGGGCGCGGCGGCCGGGCGAGCCTGTTCACGGTCAGCGAGTTGCCCGTAGCGGTAACGACGCTGGGGGTGCTCGCGGCATTGATGCTGGTGCGCGACAATCGCCGCGCGCTGCTGGCGATCCATGGTCTGATCGCGGCCGGCGCGGCGATCCTCGGCGGGGCGACGCTCGCGTTTCAGGCCGGCCTGTTGTCACCGCTGGCCTGGATGAGCCTGACCGGTGCGGGTCTATACCTCGCCTATACCCCGTTCAACGCCATGCTCTTCGACCGGATGATCGCGGCGATCGGCACGGCAGCCAACGCCGGTTTCCTGATCTATATCGCCGATTCGTCCGGTTATATGGGCAGCGTCGCCATGCTGCTCGTGCGCAGCATCGCCGCGCCGCACCTGGATTGGCTTGGCTTCTTCGAGCGTTGCAATTGCGCGACCGCCGTCATCGTCGTGGCGTTGACCGGATTGTCGGCGCTGCGCTTCCTGTACGCTCCCGCAATGGAACATCGCCGTGCCACGCTATGAGCCGGCGGCCGTCGGCGCAGGTTGGGCTGGCCAATGCGCTGGTCGCCGCGCGGCGCGGGCAGCGGGGTCACGATCGCCGGCCGGCCACCAGCGATGTCCGGCAGCTGGCGCGGCGCAGCGCCGCGGTCCGGCCGGAAGTCGCCACGGCGGCTGCGACCTCGGTCGCGCATCGCTGCCGATGCTAGATCTGTGACACTTCCACGCGGTTCCTGCCGTTCTCCTTCGAGATATACAGCGCGACATCGGCGCGGCGCAGCAAGCTCGCGACCGTTTCCCCCGTCGCATATTCCGCGACGCCGAAGCTCGCCGTGACCTGGATCGGCATTTCCGACACTTTGCTGTGACAGACAGCGCGACGCAATCGTTCCGCCAGCATCGCGCTCGCCGACGCGCTCTGCTCGGTGAGGATCAGGAACTCCTCGCCCCCGATCCTGCCGATCAGATTGATCGACGGATCAGCGCCCATGACAATCGACGCGAAATTCGTCAGCACGGCATCACCTTCGCCATGACCGAAGCGATCGTTGATCGTCTTGAAGTGATCGATATCGATGAGGACGATACTGAGCCGCCGCCCGGTCACGGTGGCGAGCTGCACGAGCCGCTCGAGTTCGCCGAGCACTCGACGCCGGCTTGCCACCCCGGTCAGCGCGTCGCGGTCGGCAAGTTCGAGCGACATTTCCGCGGCGCGCTTCGACTCCTGCGCCGAGATGAGCAGATGGTTCGCCAACCGCGCTTTCGACGAACTGATGACGGCCAGCGGCAATGCGGTCGAAAAAAGGACCAGCAGGTACATCTGGAAGAACAACGATCGCATTTCGACGGTGCCATCGATCAGCGCGATCGGTCCTCTCCCGAACCCGGTACACATCGAGCCGACCATGCTGATCACGAAGATGCCGATCGCCGTTCCGCGCACGCCGACATGCCAGGTCACGCCAAGCAACAGGGCCATGGGGAGGAAAAGCAGCGGATAGCCCACCTGCGCAAACGCGCCGACGGTGATGACGACGAGTGCGCCAAGCCACACCCATCGGTTCCCCGGCTTCCCGACGCTCAGCTCCGCCTCGAGAAAATGTTCGTCGGTCATCACCACCGGCGCGACCAGCAGCATGCCGAGCGCGACCGTGCAGAACCATGATACCAAAAAGACCGGACCGGGCGAACCGATCGTGATGGCGGCCAGCAGCGCGCTGACGCACGAAGCAACGATCACCGCGACCGAGAGCCACAGCACGTCGGTCCACGACGTCAACGTACGCCGCCCCTGCGACAGGCGAAACCATGCCCAGCCAGCAACGATCGCCTCGGCCATGTTCGCCACCGTGAACCCGATGCTGACCCGGGCACTCATGCCGGCACCGGCGTTGGCCGCCAGGCTGGCGAGCGCGGCCATCAGGATGCAGGTGAGGCGCAGGCGGCCGTTGAACCGGATCACCGCGCCGAGCAGGATCCCGCTTGCCGGCCACAGCGATGCGACACCATCGACTCCGGCGGTGAGCCAGAGCGACGAGGCGGCCGCCAGCCAGTAAGAAAGCCCGACGACCGCCGGCAGGACGAGCCCGGAATCGTGGAGTGAAAGACGCCTCATCATCCCCCTTTAGCGACGCAACATTGCAACAAGCCTTAGCTGCGGCCAAGCGCTCCGTTAACGCGTTCCGCACCATGGTTCTTTCCCGGGTGCTGCGCACGTGCCGCGGGTCGATGACGATGGGAGCAGCCTCGACGCAGGGAAACGCCTTCCGCCCGATCGCCACGCATGTACCGGGCGACGAGCGCACGGACGAAAGTTGCCGCCCGGTGCGGCCTGTGGAAGACGCTTGGCATGCACCGCGGCACAACGACGATCGTCCTGCTCCTGCTTTCCAGTACCGCCTATTGGCGTGGCGTCTGCTGGATCACAGGAGCAAGTGAACCGTGGGACGCCGCCGATTACTGGCGCCTTTGGTATCCCTGCTCCTTTGTCTTATCCGCCCTGTTCGGCTGGGTGCTGAAAAGGCCGGGGTGGATGGCCGGCGCGATCCTGACCTTCGCCCAGCTTCCGGTGGTGGGGATCAACGCCGGCATCGGAGCGCTGCTGCCGGCAGGGCTGGCGGTATTGTGCGCACTGGCAGGCCCCGTCATCGCCGTCTCGGCGCTGAGCGGCTGGATTGCGGAAAGGTTCAAGCCCGTATGACGGATCTCGATGCCGCAAGGGGCGCTTCCTCTGATCGCCGCTCTTCAGGGAGGGCCATCGTTGTCCTGACCCGGTGCGGGAACCACCTCCAGGATCACGTCGCCCGCTTCGAGGCGGTCTGCTCCCGGCTCCCAGAAACCGACCATCGTGCCGCGCCGATAAATGCGGTGGCCGATCCCGGTGGCGATCGCGCGAAGCGGAATGCCGACCTCCGCGTCGGTGACGCGCCGCTCCCGCAGCGACACCCGCCCGTCGGTCGCGGCGAGGTCCGCCATGTAATCGGCCAGATGGACGCCGTGCGTCGATCCCGCGAGCAGCAGGCCGGCAAAGCTCGCCGGGTTGATGACGGTGTTGGCGCCGGCCTGTTTGGCAATCGGCTCATTGTCGAGCGAACGGATGACGACGCTGATCGGCAGCGCCGGCGCGATCCGACGCGCGGTCAGGACGATCAGGATCGAGGTGTCGTCGCGCCCGGCCGCGACGATCAGGGCGCGCGCAGTCTCCAGCCGCACCGCCTTCAACGCCACGTCGCGCGTCGCGTTGCCCTCCATCACCGCGACGTCGAGCGCCTCGGCGTGTCGCAGCGCGGCAGCGCTTTCGTCGATCACCACGATCGTATCGGGATGCGCGCCGCGGCGGATCAGCTCGCTGGCCGCTTCCGACCCGCTGTTGCCGAATCCCGCGATCACGACATGGTCGCGCAACTGCCGCTGGATCACCGACATGCGCCAGCGCCCCCAGACGCGCCTGAGCAGGAAGTCATAAGCGGTCCCCAGAAAGATCAGCCACACGAACAGTCGGATCGGGGTAACGACGAACGTGTCGAACAGCCGCGATTGCTGCGTGACCGGTACGATGTCGCCATAGCCGACCGTCGTGACGGTGATCATGGTGAAATACAGGATGTCGGCGAAGGTGACCGGCGCGCCCGACGCCTGCCGAAGCCCGTCGCGATCGAACCAGTGGACTGCCAGTGCGACGCCGATCAACGCCAGCGCGAGCAGCGCGCGCCACGACAGCGCCAGCCATACCGGCGTACGACTGCGCCGGTACAGATGGTAATCGGGCTTGCGGTCGGCGCGTGGCACCACCGTGTCAGCTGTTCGCGGTCGAGGCGGGCGTGTCGCGCTGCGGCGCCTCAAAGGTCGCCCAGTCGCCCTCCCCGCCCGGCCGCGGCGGGGGACCGGCGATGCTGTCGGGCTCGCTGATCGCACCGCTTCGGGCGCGGTGCAGATGCACCTTGGCGATCATGTTCGCGGAGATCGGCGCGGTGATGAACAGGAACAGCGAGATCAGCAGCTCATGCGCGGTCCAGACGCCGAGCCGGGCCTGGAAATAGACCACCGACGCGACGAGCAGCGCGCCCAGCCCGAGCGTCGTCGCCTTGGTCGGTCCGTGCAGCCGCTCCATCGTGGAGGGCAGCCGCACCAGTCCCCAGCTGCCGATCAGCGCGAATGCCGCGCCCAGCAGCAGCAGCACGACGATGGCGGTGTCGGCGATGACGCTCATTCGACGATGTCCCCGCGCAGGATGAACTTGCAATAAGCGATGGTGCTGACGAAGCCGACCATCGCCAGCAGCAACGCCGCCTCGAAATAGGTGTCGTTGCCACCGATCATACCGATCAGCACGATCAACGCGATGGCATTGATGACCATCGTGTCGAGCGCGACGATCCGGTCGCCCAGCGCCGGGCCGCGGAGCAGCCGCCACAGGTTGAGCAGCAACGCGAGCGCGATCGCCCCCGCCGCGAGGTGAAGGGCAAGCTCGATCATAGAAAGATCCGTTGCAGCCGCGCTTCGTAGCGGGTCTTGATCCGCGCCACCTCCGCCGCCTCGTCCGCAACGTCGAGCGCATGGACGAGCAGGAAGCGCCCGTCCGCCGACACGTCCGACGAGACCGTCCCGGGAGTCAGGCTGATCGTGCCGGCCAGCATCGTGATCGCCTCGGGCGTGGTCAGCTCGACCGGCACCACCAGCCAACGCGCGCGCAGATCGCGGTTGCGCCGGAACAGGATCAGCCATGCAACCTGGAAATTGGCGACGACGATGTCGAGCAGCACGATCGCCAGATAGCCGAAGAAAGGACGGCCGAACCGCATCCTTGGCCGGTCGGGCCAGAACGGCTGGGTGAATTTGGGCAGGATCAGCGCGAGCACGCCGCCCAGCACGACTCCGCCGACGGTAATGCTGTTCGCCATCAACAGCCAGACGATCAGCAGCATCGCCGACAATCCGGGGTGCGGGAGCAGGTGCCTCATCGCGCCGCTCCGAGGATCGCCGTGACGTAAGGCGCAGGCGTCATGACCTGCGCGGCGGTGGCGCGGGTCTGCGCGGTCATCCAGCCCGCCGCGACGGTCAGCGCGGCCAGCACGGCGAGCAGCAGCGCCGGCGCGATGAACTCGGCGCGCGGGCGGGCCGGGCAGGCGACCGGATCGGCGTCGGCAGCGCTCACCTTCCAGAACAACGTCGAGCCGCTGCGCGAGAAGCCTATCACACCGATCAGCGTCGTGACGAGGATCGTCGTCCACACCGCCGGCCAGCCGGGGGTCGCGAAGCTGGCGTCGAGGATCAGCAGCTTGCCGACGAACCCCGCCAGCGGCGGCAGCCCGACCGCGCCGATCGCCGCCGCGGAATAAAGCAGCCCGGCCGCGTCCTGCCCGGCGAAGCGCGGACTGGGAACGAGCGAATCGGCATATTGCCCGCGCCGCCGCATCGTCACGTCGGCGACGAGGAACAATGCCGCGCCCGCCAGCACCGCCTGCACCATGTAGTAAAGCGCGGCGGCGAGCGTCGCCTCGCGCCACGACGCCACCGCCATCAGCAGCGTGCCGGTCGAGGCGAGCACCGCGAACGCCGCCTGCTCGCGCATCCCGCGCGCCGCCAGCACCCCGACGAACCCGACCATCGCGCCGAGGATCGCGGCGGGCAGCAGGTACGGCGCGGGCACCCACGCCGCGGCCCCCGCTCGCGCGCCGAAGATCAGCGGCACGGTGCGGATCATCGCATAGACGCCGACCTTGGTCATGATCGCGAACAACGCCGCGACCACCGGCATCGTCGCGGCATAGGTGCGCGGCAGCCACAGGTGCAGCGGCACCACCGCCGCCTTGAGCCCGAAGACGACCATCAGCAGCAGCCCGGCGATGCGCACCAGCCCCTGATCCGCCGCACCGAGCGTCGCGATCCGCACCGCCAGATCGGCCATGTTGAGCGTCGCGGTCAGCCCGTAGAGCAGCCCGAGCGCGATCAGGAACAGCGCCGATCCGACGATATTGACGACGACATAGGCCACCCCCGCCTTCATGCGCAGCGCGCCCTGCCCGTGCAGCATCAGGCCATAGGAGGCGATTAGCAGCACCTCGAAGAACACGAACAGGTTGAACAGGTCGCCGGTCAGGAAGGCGCCGTTCAGCCCCATCAGCTGGAAATGGAACAGCGGGTGAAAGTGCCAGCCGCGCCGGTCGGCGCCGGTGACGAGCGCATGACCCATCACGACCGTCGCCAGCAATGCGGCGAGCACCAGCATCAGCGCGGCGAGCCGGTCGAGGACCAGCACGATCCCGAACGGCGCCGGCCAGGCGCCGAGCGCATAGCTGCGGATCGTCCCGCCCTGCGCGACCGCGAACAGCGCGCAGGCGACGGCCAGCATCGCGACGCAGCCGCCCAGCGACAGCGCCGCCGCGGCACGCGCACGCCGCCGCATCAGCAGCACCGTCAGCGGCGCGGTCACCGCCGGAACGACGACCGCCGCGATCGGCAGATGATCGAGCAGCGTCACGCCGGCTCCTCGTGGTCGCGGTCGGCAAGCCCGTCGACCTGATCCGATCCGCTCTCCAGGAAGCTGCGCAGCGACAGGATCACCGTCAGCGCGGTCATCCCGAAGGTGATGACGATCGCGGTCAGCACCAGCGCCTGCGGCAGCGGATCGGCGTGCGCAGTCACGTCCCTGCCGTACAGCGGCGGCCGGTCGACGATCAGCCGCCCGATCGCGAACAGGAACAGGTTGAC
>CAJYLV010000064.1 GCA_913776255.1 uncultured Sphingomonas sp.
GTGCCACGGCATTGGCCATGTCGCGCGCCGATTCGACGTCGATCCGGGTCACGCCCGGCGGGGTCGGGAGCGTTACCGGCCCCGCGATCAGTGTCACCTGCGCACCGCGCGCGGCGCAGGCGGCGGCGATGGCGAACCCCTGTTTGCCCGACGAGCGATTGGCGAGATAGCGGACCGGATCGATCGCCTCATGCGTGGGACCGGCGGTGACCAGCACATGGCGGCCCGCCAGCGACTGCGGCGCGGGTGCCGCCATCGCCTCGATCGCGGCGACGATCGCGGGCGGTTCGGGCAGGCGGCCGGGGCCGAATTCGCCGCACGCCATCGCGCCTTCGTCGGGATCGAGCACGGTGACGCCGCGCCCCCGCAAGGTGGCGACATTGGCGGCGGTCGCGGCATGTTGCCACATGCGCACGTTCATCGCCGGGACGGCCAGCACCGGCTTGTCGGTGGCGAGCAGCAGCGTGGTGGCGAGGTCGTTCGCCAGCCCCGCCGCCATGCGCGCGAGCAGATCGGCGGTGGCCGGCGCGACGACGACGAGATCGGCCTCGCGGCTGAGCTGGATATGCCCCATCTCGGCCTCGTCCTTGAGGTCCCACAGGTCGGTGTAGACCTTGTCCTCGCTCAGCGCGGCGAGCGTCATCGCGGTGACGAAATGCGCGCCGCCCTCGGTCAGCACGCAGCGCACCTGATGACCGCGGCGACGCAGCGCCCGCACCAGCTCGCACGACTTGTAGGCGGCGATGCCGCCCCCGACGATCAGCAGGATGCGGCTCATCGTGTCACCCTCGTCACGGTGATGCGACGGCGCCCCGGCGCGCGCCGCAGCAGGTCGGCGATCGCGTCGGGCGCGAGCGCGAGCCCGGGGGCGACGAGCGCGGTGGCGAGCGTGGCGCTATGCAGCCCGGCGACGCGGCCGTCGGCGGCGAGCCCCGCCAGCGCCAGCGCGACCACGCGCCCGCCGATCGCGCGCGGCAGCGCCGCCCAGCCGAGCAGCGCGAGCAGCAACAGCGCCGCCGCCGGTCCGGAAGAGACACTCGGCAGCGCCGCGCCGAGCAGCCGCGCCAGCCCGCCCGGTGGTAGGGTCAGCAGCGGGGGCGCCTCGGTAGGAAGCGGCACCACCGCGGCGATCGCCCACAGGTGGCAGCCCAGCACCGCGCCCCCGACCGCGAGCGCGACGAGCCAGCCGAGCGCCTCACGCGCGCTGCCGTCATGCAGCGCGAAGGCGGCCATCAGTGCCGGCACCAGCAGCGCGGCGGGATCGATCACCGCGGCGGCGCAGCCGAGCGCGGCGGCGGTGCCCCAGCGCTCGGCGCGGCGCAGCAGCACGGCATAGGCGGCGAGCAGCGCGGCCCAGCCCGCGTGCGGCGCCTGCTCCCACAGCAAGGCTACCGCGGTGGTGCCGGCGACGAGCAGCAGCGCGGCGAGCACCTGTCCCGCGGCGCCGGCGAACAGCGCGGCGAGCCGCTGCACGCCGACCGCGACCAGCCCGGCGAGCGCGGCACCGACCAGCAGCAGCATCGCCCCATTCGGCAGAGCCGCGCTGACGGCGGCGAGCGTCGGCGGCAGCGCACGCGCGTCCTCGCCGTCGGGCGCGGTGCGCGCCAGGTCGCGGAAGGTCTCGTAATAATGGCCGCCGTGGCGCATCGCCGCGACGATCGAGTCGTGGAGCAGTTCGGCGGCGGGCCGCGCGCTCACCTCGGACAGGCCGGCCGCCGCGATCAGGCCGAGCAGCAGTGCCGCGCACCACCACCGCGCCGCGCCGCGCTCGACCCGACCGAGGCGGGTCTGCGCGACGAGCAGCAGCGGCGCGGGCGTCACCACGGCGCCGCCAGCAGCATCGCGCCCGCGCCCGCCGCCAGGCCGAGCGCGCCGACCAGCGCGTAGCGCCAGCCGCCACCGACCCGCACCACCTGGATCTCCTTGAGCGGCGGTCGCGGCGGCGCGCCCCCCGGCGCCGGGAAGCGCGCCTCGATCCGGCGCACCAGCTCGGGCAGCCGCGCCAGCGTGCGCACGTCGGCGACCAGCCTGTCCGCGATCGCCGCCTCGGGGCCGAGCTCGGTGCGGATCCAGTCCTCGACCAGCGGCGCGGCGGTGACCCAGAGGTTGATGTCGGGGTCGAGCGCGGTGGCGACACCCTCCACCATCACCATCGTCTTCTGCAGCAGCAGCAGGTGCGGCTGGGTGACCATGTCGAAGTCGCGCGTGATGCCGAACAGCCCGTCGAGCATCATGCCGATCGACATGTCCTTCACCGGCAGCCCGCGCATCGGCTCGCCCACGGCGCGCAGCGCGGTGGCGAACTCCTCGACATTATGGTGCGCCGGCACATATTGCGCCTCGAAGTGGATCTCGGCGACGCGGCGGTAATTGCCGGTGATCAGGCCGTAGAGGATCTCGGCCAGCCACACGCGTGCGCGCCGGTCGATCCGCCCCATGATGCCGAAGTCGATCGCCGCGACCTGGTCGCCCGGCAACGCGAACAGATTGCCCTGGTGCAGGTCGGCGTGGAAGAAACCGTCGGCGATCGCCTGGCGCAAAAAGGCGTGGACCAGCACGCGGGCGAGCTCGCGCAGGTCGTAGCCGGCCGCGATCAGCGCCGCCCGGTCGGACAGTTTGATGCCGTCGACCCACTCGATCGTCAGTACCTTGCCCGTGGTGCGCGCCCAGTCGACCGCGGGCACGACGAACTTGGGCTCGGCCGTCATCGTCTCGGCCAGCTCGGACGCCGACGCCGCCTCGCGCGTGAAGTTGAGCTCGCGCGCGGTCCAGCGCTTGAACGTCTCGATCACCAGTCGCGGCTGGAGCCGCGCGATCTCGCCGCCCATCGGCTCGATCTGCGCCGCGGCCCACTCATAGGTGTCGATCGCGCGCGCGAAATCCTCCTCGACTCCGGGGCGCAGCACCTTCACCGCGACGCGCCGGCCATCGGTGGTGACGGCGCGGTGCACCTGCGCGATCGAGGCCGAGCCGACCGGCACCTCCTCGATCTCGCGGAACAAGGTGTCGAGCGGGCGCCCGAAGCTGGTCCGCATCACCTGCGAGATCGCCGCGTACGGCACCGGCGGGATCGAGTCCTGCAGCCGCAGCAGGTCGTGGGCGGCCTCCTCGCCGACCAGGTCCGGACGGGTGGCGAGCGTCTGGCCGAACTTGATCGCCGCCGGCCCGAGCGCCTCGAAGGCGTCGGCGTAGCGCGGTGTCGCGGGCACGCGCGCGCCCAGCCGCGCGAGCCGCAGCAGCCGGCGCAGCCGCGGCGGCGTGTTGAGGTCGCGCTCGAGCCCGCGCAGCGCGCCGTGGCGCGCCAGCGTGCGTCCCCAGGTGAGCAGCCGCCAAGTGTGGACGATGGGTGAGGTCACATCTTCCAGCCGCTGTGGATCGCGACCAGCCCGCCCAGCACCGCCTCGACGCGGGTCTGCACGAAGCCGGCCTCGGCGATCATCCGCTCGAACTTGGGCATGTCAGGGAAGCGGCGGATCGACTCGATGAGATAGCGGTAGCTGTCCGAGTCACCCGCGAGCAGCTGGCCGAGCTTCGGTACCATGCGGTGCGAATAGGCATCATAGACCTCGGCGAAGCCGGGCCACTGCGTGGTCGAAAATTCGAGGCAGTAGAAGCGGCCACCGCGGCGCAGTACGCGGTGCGCCTCGCGCAGCGCGGCCGGGATGTCAGTGACGTTGCGGATGCCGAAGGCGATCGTATAGGCGTCGAAGAACCGGTCCGGGAAGGCCAGCGTCTCGGCGTTGGCCTCGGTCCACACCAGCCCGTCGATCCCGCGCTGCTGCGCGCGGCGCATGCCGACTTCGAGCATCTCGGGGTTGATGTCGGCGACGGTCACCGCGGCGCCGTGCGCGGCGAGGCGGAAGGCAATGTCGCCGGTGCCCCCCGCCATGTCGAGGATCTGCTCGCCCGCGCGCGGCTTCACACGGCGCACGAAGCGGTCCTTCCACAGCCGGTGCATGCCCCCGGACATGGCGTCGTTCATCAGGTCGTAGCGGCTGGCGACATTCGAGAAGACCCCGCGTACGCGCGCGGTCTTTTCGGTCGGGGTGACGTCTTCGTAGCCGAAGGAGACGGTTTCGCTCATGGCGCTCGCTCTAGCCGCCATGACCGCGAGCGGCTAGAGGGCAGACATGCCGGAATTGCCAGAGGTTGAGACCACCGTGCGGGGCCTGCGCCCGGTGCTGGAGGGGCAGGTGCTGACCCGCGTCGAGCCGCGCCGCGACGACCTGCGCCGCGCCTTCCCCGCCGATCTGCGCCAGCGGCTGACCGGCGCGCGGGTCACCGGGCTGCGGCGGCGCGCCAAATATGGCGTGATCGACACCGACCGCGACGATTCGCTGATCTTCCATCTCGGCATGTCGGGGCGGTGGCGCGTCGATCCGACCGAGTTGCTGGCGCACGACCATCTCGTACTGGCCACGGAGGCCGGGCGCACGCTGGCGCTCAACGACCCGCGGCGCTTCGGCTCGGTCGATCTGCTGCCGACCGCCGGGGTCGCCGACTTTCCGGCGTTCCGCCTGCTCGGCCCCGAACCGCTTGGCGCGGATTTCACGCCCGAGCATCTGCGGCTTGCGCTGGCCGGGCGGCGGCTGTCGATCAAGCTCGCGCTGCTCGACCAGCGGATCGTCGCCGGGCTCGGCAATATCTATGTCTGCGAGGCGCTGTACGACGCGCGCATCGATCCGCACGCGCCCGCCGGATCGCTCGACGCGCCCGCGCTCGCGCGGCTCGTGCCCGCGGTCCAGCTCGTGCTCGAAGCGGCGATCGAGGCGGGCGGCTCGACGTTGCGCGATTATGCGCGGCCGGACGGCGAGCTCGGCTATTTCTCGAAGCAGTTCGCGGTCTATGGCCGCGCCGGCGAGCCGTGCGCGTGCGGGGGAACGGTGGAGCGCTATGCCGAGGGCGGACGCTCGACCTTCTGGTGCCCGCGCTGCCAGCGGAGTTGACGCTGCTGCGTGGTCGGGCTATGGGCCGCGCCTTACGAGGGTGCAGGGCTTACCCAGCGCCTTTTTCCATCGATTCGAAACTTATCAGAGGACGTTCATGGCGAACACGCCGCAAGCCAAGAAGCGCATCCGCCGCAACCAGCGCCGGGCCGAAATCAACGGTGCCCGGGTCGGCCGCATCCGTACCTTCGTGAAGAAGGTCGAGGCCGCGCTGGCAGCGGGTGACAAGACCGCGGCGGCGACCGCGCTGGCAGCGGCGCAGCCGGAGATGCAGCGTGGCGTGGCGAAGGGCGTCCTTCACCGCAACACCGCGTCGCGCAAGTTCTCGCGCCTGACCAAGCGGGTCGCCGCGCTGGCGTAACGTCTGCGACGCACCGGAAAAAGAGCGCCCGTCGGGACCGTCCCGGCGGGCGTTTTTGCGTCTGCGGGCGATCGCTCGAAGAACAAAATGGCACCCTTCTAAAATGCTCGGAATCCTCGCGATTCGCGCCGGGGTCCGTGCGGCGACTGCGTAAATCGCCGTTTTTTATCAGTGCTTTACGAGAAATATGACGCATTTGTGCCGCTGACGGCGAGTCAATCCGCTTTATTTCGATATCGTACCCGTTCGCGGGGTTGATCGACTCACCCGCCTGTTCCTAATCCTCTCGAACCGCGCCGCCATCCGTGCTGCGCGGCATAAGGACAATGTTCGGATGCCAACGCGCTAGGGGCCGCGGGCAGGGGGACGTTTGACTTTTTGAACTGGGGCTCCGCGAACCAGGCGTTTGCGGTGACGGGAGAATCGTGCGTGACGCAAATGGCTGACGTGGATGACGGGGTGAGCGAACTGGCACGGGCATGGGCCCGGGTCCGCGCCAACCTGCGCCGCTCGGCCGGGGCGCGCGTCTTCGATCAATGGCTCGCGCCGATCGCGCTGGTGGACGGCGACGATATCGTCGACGTCCGGCTGACGCTGCCCTCCGCGTTCGCGACCAATTGGGTGAAGAGCCATTACGCCGATCGCCTGCTCCACGAGTTTCGCGCGGTCCTTCCGGGCGTGCGCAGCGTCGCGATCGACACCGTCGCACGCGCCGCCGCCCCGGTGGTGCTGACCGCGCCGGTCGCCGCCGCGCCCGCGCCGGTCGCGGCACCGGCGGCAAGCAGTGCGGCGGCGGAGCCGCCGTCGCTCGACCCGCGCCTGACCTTCGAGCGGTTCGTCGTCGACGCCTCGAACATGGTGGCGCTCAACGCCGCGCAGGCGCTCGCCGCGCCGGGGGCGGTGCGGTTCAGCCCGTTGTTCATTCATGGCGGCACCGGGCAGGGCAAGACCCACCTGATGAACGCGATCGCGCATCGCTTCCTCGCCGATCACCCGCAGGCGCGCGTCATGCTGATGTCGGCCGAGCGCTTCATGTTCGAGTTCGTGGCGGCGATGCGCGCGCGCGACACGTTCGCATTCAAGGCGAAGTTGCGCAGCTGCGACCTGCTGCTGATCGACGATCTGCAGTTCATCGCCGGCAAGGACGTCACGCAGGACGAGTTCTTCCACACGGTCAACGAGATCATGGCGGCCGGCAAGCGACTGGTGATCGCCGCCGACCGCGCACCGCAGGCACTCGACGGCATCGAACCGCGCATCCTCGGCCGGCTCGGCGCGGGGCTGGTGGTCGACATCCGCCCGTCGTCGCTGGAATTGCGCCGCACGATCCTCGCGCGGCGCGTCGCCGAGATGCCCGACGTCCGCGTGCCAGAGGCGGTGCTCGACCTGCTGGCCGAGCGCATCACCACCAGCATCCGCGAGCTGGAAGGCGCGCTGACGCGGGTCACCGCCTATGCGATGCTGACCGGACAGGCGATCGATCTCGCCTTCGCCACGCAGACGCTCGGCGACATGCTGCGCGGCCATCAGCGCCGCGTGACGATCGACCAGATCCAGAAACTGGTGTGCGACCATTTCGAGCTCAAGCCGCTCGACCTGCTGTCGGCGCGGCGCGCGCGCGCGGTGGCGCGGCCGCGGCAGATCGCCATGTACCTGTCCAAGCGGCTCACCACCCGGTCGCTGCCCGAGATCGGCCGCAAATTCGGCGGGCGCGATCACTCGACGGTGATCCACGCGGTGCGCCGCATCGAGGAATTGCGCGACAGCGATCGCGAGGTCGATCAGGCGGTGCACATGCTGCTGGGGCAGCTCGGCGCCTGATCGCGTCGTCCCGGGCGCGGCCCGGGACCATTTTGAAGCGCCGGTAACGCAGGCGGACGGTCAGGCCGCCTGCCGGTACGGCTCTTCCACCGGCTCGTTCGCCCCCTCGGCCACAGGCAGCACAGTGACAGCCGTGCGGGTGCGGTTCGGGAACAGCAGCCGGCTGACCAGCACCAGCACGCCGAGCGCGACATAGGCGATCAGCACCTTCTCGAGCGAGAAGAGCAACGCCACCGCGAAGCCGAGCCGCAGCCATAGCGGGTTGAAGCCGAAATCCTCGCCCAGCGCGGCGCACACGCCGAACAGATTGTCGCGCGGGGCCGCGGGGGTGGTGGTGGTCGTGTGGGTGTCGGTCATGTCTCGCTCCGTTGTTGCGAGACACTGAGCAAATCCGATGCCAAATGCTGCGACCGCGCGTTTCTGCGGCATTCGGGTCATGCGCCCGTCGCGAACAGGCGGGATTTACCGAACGTTGGCGCGCGGCATGGCGTCGCGCGCCAATCGGCTCAGATCAGCAGCCCCATCGCCTCCTGCGCGCGGCGCAGCGTCGGCGCGGCCAGCGCCGCGGCACGCTCGGCACCGCTGCGCAGGATCGCATCGATCGCGCCGCGATCGTTCAGCAGCCGCAGCATCTCGTCGCGGATCGGTCCGAGCTTCGCCACCGCCAGATCGGCGAGATCGGGCTTGAACTGCCCGAAGCCCTTGCCGGCATAGTCCGCCAGCACCGCATCGGGCGCGCGATCCGCGAGCGCGGCGAAGATCGTCAGCAGGTTGCGCGCTTCCGGTCGCCCTTCCAGCTCCGCGACCGTCGCCGGCAGCAGATCGGGGTCGGTCTTGGCCTTGCGGAACTTGTCGGCGATCACCTCGTCGCTGTCGACCAGCTTGACCAGCGACTGTTCGGAAGGGTTCGACTTGGACATCTTCGCGCCGGCATCGCGCAGCGACATGATCCGCGGCGCGGCCTTGCTGACCAGCGGCTCGGGCAGCGTGAACAGCTCGACGCCGAAATCGGTGTTGAACTTGGTCGCGATGTCGCGAGTCAGCTCCAGATGCTGCTTCTGGTCCTCGCCGACCGGCACGTGCGTCGAATGGTAGAGCAGGACGTCGGCGGCCATCAGCACCGGATAGTCATACAGCCCGACCGATGCGCCTTCGCGGTTCTTGCCGGCCTTGTCCTTGAACTGCGTCATGCGGTTCAGCCAGCCGACCCGCGCGACATTGTTGAGCAGCCACCCCAGCTCGGCATGGGCGGGGACGCGCGCCTGGTTGAACACGATCGAGCGCGCCGGGTCGATCCCCGCGGCGATCAGCGTCGCCGTCATCTCGACGGTGTTGGCGGTCATCTCGGCGGGCGCGATGAACTCGGTCAGGCCGTGGAGGTCGGCGATGAAATACATCGTCTCGCCGCCCGACGCCTGAATCTCGTCCTGCATCGCCACCCATTGCTTCACCGCGCCGAGGTAATTGCCGAGGTGGAGATTGCCGGTCGGCTTGATGCCGGAAAGGACGCGCATGTTGGTCATCAGGTGGAGGCTCTGCGTCGAAGGAGGGTTTTCAGATCGGCGAGGCGATACGCGCCGGTGACGACGCACGCCAGCGCATAGATGGCGACGCCCGCACCCACGAGCACGATCAGCCCGATCGCGCGCACCGCCAGCGCGCCGGTGAGATAAGGATCGACATAGGGCGCGACGAGCAGCAGCGCTGCGCCCATCAGCAGCGCCGCCAGCGCCAGCCGCGGCACCTTGCGCCGGACCTGCGGATCGAGCGCAAAATGCCCGCGTCGCGCCAGCACCACGTAGAGCGACACGACGTTGACGGTCGAGGCGAGCGCGGTCGCCAGCGGCGGCCCGATCTGCCCGATATTCCAGTGCGCCAGCGTCGGGATCAGGATCAGGTTGCCGACGAGGTTGATCGCGACCGAATAGAGCGCCAGCCGCACCGGCGTCTTCGTGTCGGCGCGCGCATAGAAGCCCGGCGTGAGCACCTTGACCAGCACATAGCTCGGCAGCCCCAGCGAGAAGGCGGCGAGCGCCTGCGCGGCGCGCACCGTGTCGCCGCCGTCGAACGCGCCGTGCTGGAACAGCCCGCGCACGATCGGCTCGGCGGCGAAGACGAACGCGGCGGTAGCGGGAAGGGTAAGGAACAGCGCGAGTTCGAGCCCGCGATTCTGCGTCTCCATCGCCTCCGCCTCGCGGCCTTGCGACAGCAGGCGCGACACGACCGGCAACAGGATCGTGCCGAGCCCGATCCCGATCAGGCCCAGCGGCAATTGGTTGAGCCGATCGGCGTAATAGATCGCCGAGATCGACCCCGCGGACAGCAGACCGCCGGCCAGCGCGGTCGAGATCGCGAGGTTGATCTGCGCCGCGCCCGCGCCGGTCGCGGCGGGGACGATCAGCTTGAGCATCTGCTTGACGTCGTCGTCGATGCGCGGCCGGCGCAGCTTCAGGCTCACGCCCGCACGGCGGCACGCCCACCACAGCCACGCTAGCTGCATCGCGCCGCCGACCGTCACCGAGATCGCCTGCGCCCGCGCGGTCGCATAGGGATCGCCGCCGTGGAAGAAGATTAGCGCGCCGACCATCGCGATGTTGAGCAGGATCGGCGCGGCGGCATTGACCCAGAAGCGATGCAGCGAGTTGAGGATGCCGCCGAGCAGCGACACCAGCGAGATCAGCAGCAGATAGGGGATGGTGAAGCGCGACAGCGTCACCGCAAAGGCGAATTGCTCCGGTGTCGGATGCTGGCGGTCGAACCCGCCCGACAGTGCCCAGGTCAGCGGCCATGCCGCCGCGAGCATCAGCGCGGTCATCACCAGCAGCACCGGGAACAGCAGCGCCAGCGCCCGCTCGGCGAAATCGACCCCCGCGGCGGTCCCGCCGCCCTCCGCGACCTTGCGGTTGAACAAGGGGATGAACGCGGCGGAAAAGGCGCCCTCTGCGAAGAGCGCGCGGAACATGTTCGGCAGCCGGAAGGCGACGAAGAACGCATCCGACGCGAAGCTCGCGCCGACATAGCTGGCCTGCAACGTGTCGCGCACCAGCGCCAGCACGCGGCTGACCAGCGTCAGCCCGCCGATCGAGCCAAGCGCGCGGGCGAGGTTCATCCGCCGATCCTCACCCGCTCGCGTGGCTTATGCCTGACCTGCGTCTTCGCTGCCGAACGACACGCCCTGAGCCTGCGCCTGCTGGAGGAACAGAGCGTTGAAGTCGATCGGCTCGAGCAGCAGCGGCGGGAAGCCGCCATCGCGGATCGCATCGGCGACGACGCGGCGCGCGAACGGGAACAGCAGGCGTGGGCCCTCGCCGAGCAGGAACGGCTGGACATGCTCGGCCGGCACGTTGCGCAGCCCGAACAGCCCGCCGTACGACAGCTCGGCGATGAACGCGGTCTTGCCGCCGGTGGTGGCGCGGACCTCGATCTTCAGCGTCACTTCGTGGACTTCGTCGGCGACCTGCGCCGCGCCGATGTCGAACTGGACGTTGATCTCGGGCGCCTGCGGCTCCTGATAGATCGCCGGCGCGTTCGGGTTCTCGAACGACAGGTCCTTCACATATTGCGAGATCAGCCCGGCGGCCGGCGCGGTGTCGGCACCGTTGGCCAGCGGTTCGCCACCGGCATTGCTGAATTCGTCCATCGTCCTACCCCTATCGTCAGGCCAGGCGCGCGCCGGTGCGGCGCCGCGCGGGAAAGTGTCGGGCGGTTAGCAGCGCCCCGCGATGGTGACAATCGCGGATACGGTCGGTGGCGGATACAATGCGGGGGTTGGGCGATTTGATGTTCGGTGCCCACGCGCCTATGTACGCACACCAGCTTACTGGAGTTGCCGTGTTCTACGTTGTCTTGCTCGCCATGGTCGCCGGCTTTCTGGCGCTGCGACTCTATTCGGTTCTGGGCAAGCGCTCCGGCCATGAACAGCCGCTGCCCAAGCCTGCCGAGGAGCGGGTGGCGTCGGTGGCGGTGCCGCGCGCGATCGAGCCCGCCGCCGAGATGCGCGAGCCCGCGACGCGCCCGTTCGATGCCACGACCGAGCCCGGCCTGCGCGCGATCGTGTCGGCGGAGCCGGGCTTCGACGTCACGCGCTTTCTGGAAGGCGCGAAGTCGGCGTATCGCATGATCCTGGAGGCGTTCTGGCGCGGGGACGAGGCGGCGCTGCGCGATCTGGTCAGCGACGACGTCCATGCTGCCTTCGCCGAGGCGATCGCGGCGCGCAACGCGCAGGGGCAGGTGCTCGACAATCGGCTGATCGCGATCGAACGCGCGACGATCGTCTCGGCCGGCGTCGCGAACGGCGAGGCGCGCGTCGCGGTGCGCTTCGATGCCGACATCGCTGCGGTGACGCGCGACGCCGACGGCAACGTCGTCGCCGGCTCGACCAGCGATGCGGTGCAGACCCACGACGTCTGGACCTTCGTGCGCACCGTGCGCGCGTCGGACCCGAACTGGATCCTCGCCGACACCGACGAAGCCTGAGCCAAAAGCGAAGAAGGGGGTAGGGGTTGCGGAGCAAAGCGACGCTCGCGATGGCGGGCGCCCTGTTGATGGCTGGCTGCGTGGGGCCGGGCGGACATTCGCTGCCGCCGGCCCCGGCTTCCCGCCCGGTCGCCGCGCGGCCGGTGCCGACGACCCTGCCATCACGACCGCTGGCGGTGCGCCAGCCGGTTGCGTCGGTGCCGCTCCCGGCGCTCGCCGCGAACGTCGTGCCCGGCGCGACCAGCGCGGCGATGGCCGGCCTCACCCCGGCGGTCGATCTGGCGACCGTCGCGCTCGATCCCGCACAGACCGGCGCCGCGCTCGCCGCGTTCCGCATCTCATGCCCCAGCCTCGTGCGCCGCACCGACACGTCGGGGATGACGCTCGGCAGCGACTGGCAGGCCGCCTGCACCGAGGCGGCGCGCACCGATCCGTCCGCCGCCACGGCGTTCTTCCAGCGCTGGTTCGAGGCGGTGCAGGTCGGTGACGGCCGCGCCTTCGCCACCGGCTATTACATCCCCGAGATCGCCGGCTCGCGCCGGCCGCGCGCCGGCTATGCGCCGATCTACGGGCGACCCAATGATCTGATCGAGGTCGACCTCGGCGCTTTCTCGCCGACCTGGACCGGCAAGAAGATCCGCGGCCGCGTCGACGGCATGGCGCTGGTCCCGTATTTCGACCGGACGGCGATCGAGGAGGGCGCGCTCAACGGCCGCGCGCCGATCCTCGGCTATGCCGCCGACCCGGTCGAGCTGTTCTTCCTGCAGGTGCAGGGCTCGGGCTTCATCCGCCTCGACGAAGGCGGGGTGCTGCGCATCGGCTATGACACGCAGAACGGGCGCGACTACACCGGCATTGGCGCGCTGATGAAGAGCCGCGGGCTGCTCGGCCCCGGGCAGTCGTCGATGCAGGGGATCGTCGCATGGCTCCACGCACACCCCGACGAGGGCCGCGCGATCATGCGCGAGAACAAGAGCTACGTCTTCTTCCGCGAGCTGACCGGCGCGCCGCAGGGCGCGCTCGGCCTGCCGGTCAGCGGCGGTGCGACCGTCGCCGCCGATCCGAAGTTCGTGCCGCTCGGCGCGCCGGTGCTGCTGTCGATGGACCGCACCGACGCCAACGGCATCTGGATCGCGCAGGACACTGGCGGTGCGATCAAGGGCAGCAACCGCTTCGACACCTTCTGGGGCGCAGGCGAGGAGGCACGCGCGATCGCCGGTGGGATGAGCGCGCGCGGCACCGCGTTCGTGCTGTTGCCGCGCGGCAGCTATGCGCGCTGGCGGGCAGGGCAGGCGGCGAGTGGCGGCGCGACGCCTCGGCCCTGACGAGGAGGCGCTGTGGGCGCGGGTGCGCGCGACCGTGCGCGCGATTCCGGGGCGCAAGGTCGCCGCGGCATCGCCCGAGCGGTTGCCGCTGCCCGCACCGGTGAAGGGCGTGGCGGCACCGAGCGTCCCGACGCCCCCGCCGTCGCACGCGCGTCGCGAACCGGGCCACACGCTCGACGGCGGCTGGGATCGGCGGCTCGCGGGCGGCGTGGTCGCGCCCGACCGGACGATCGACCTGCACGGCCATACGCTCGCCAGCGCCCATGCCGCGCTCGAAATGGGGCTGGGTCAGGCGTTGATGCACGGTGATCGCGTCATCCTGCTCGTTACCGGCAAGCCGCCGCGTCCCGAAAGCCAGCGCCCGCACGCGCGCGGTGCGATCCGCGCCGCGATCCCGGACTGGCTGCGGCTCTCTGCGTTCTCGGGTGCGATCGCCGCGGTGCGCAACGCCCATCCTCGCCATGGCGGTGCGGGCGCCTTGTACGTGGTGCTACGCCGCCGGCGCTGAAAATGCGCGCTGGATGATCCGGGTATAGATGTCGGTCAGTTGTTCGAGATCGGCGATCGCCACCGCCTCGTCGGCCTTGTGCATCGTCGCATTGAGCAGCCCGAATTCGACCACCGGGCACAGCGCGCGCAGGAACCGCGCGTCCGACGTGCCGCCGGTGGTCGACAGTTCCGGTGTCCGCCCGGTCACCTCCAGCACCGCTGCCGACACCAGCGCCGACAGCGCGCCGGGCTCGGTCAGGAATGCCTCGCCGGAGATGCGCGGGGTGACGATCGCCGCCGGCGCGTGGCGGTGCACGATCGCCGCGACCCGCTCGGCCAGCTCCTGCCCGCGCTGGAGATCGTTGAAGCGGATGCTGACACGCGCCGTCGCGCGCGCCGGGATGACGTTGGTGGCGGGATTGCCGACCGTGACGTCGGTGATTTCGAGGTTGGAGGGCTGGAACCATTCGCTCCCCTGATCGAGCGCCAAGGCGTCCAGCTCGGCGAGGACCGCGACCAGCCGCGGGATCGGATTGTCGGCGAGATGCGGGTAGGCGACGTGCCCCTGCCGCCCGGGCACCTCGATCCAGATATTGACCGAGCCGCGCCGCCCGATCTTCACCATGTCGCCCAGCGCGGCCACCGAGGTCGGCTCGCCGACCACGCACAGATCGGGCAGCAACGCACGCTCGCGCATCCGTTCGATCAGCGACACCGTGCCGAACGTCGCCGGCCCTTCCTCGTCGCCGGTGATGATGAGCGTCAGCCGCCCCGCGTCGGCCGGGACGCGCGCCGCCGCCGCGATGAACGCCGCGACCGCGCCCTTCATGTCGACCGCACCGCGCCCGACCAGCAACCCGTCGCGCTGCTGAGGCGTGAAGGCGTCGCCGCTCCACCCGTCGCCGGGCGGCACGACATCGACATGCCCGGCGAAGGCGAGATGCGGCCCCTGCGCCCCGCGCGTGGCGAGCAGGTTCTCGACCGGACCGTCCGGGGCATCACCGCTCACCTGCCGCTCGACCGCGAAGCCGAGCGGCACCAGCGCCGCCTCCAGCACGTCGAACACCGGTCCACGCGCCGGGGTGACGCTTTCGGCACCGATCAACAGGCTGGCGAGTTGAACGACATCGATCAACAGGAGGGCTCCCTATGCCGAAGCTGGACATCGCCGTCGTGCCGCCCGCCATGGGCAGCGACTATCCGCCGCCGTTCGCCGCCGCGGCCTCGGGCCGGCTGGTGCGCGATCTGGCGGCAGCGGGGGGATTGGAGGATTTCGTCGCGACGCATGTCACGATCCCGCCCGGCGGCTGGTCGTCGCAACGCCATTGGCATGAGGGCGAGGACGAAATCGTCGTCATGCTCGCCGGCACCGCCACGCTGGTCGACGACGATGGCGCGCGACCGCTGCACGCCGGGGAGGTGGCGGTGTTCCGCAAGGGTGACGCCAACGCGCACCATCTCCGCAACGACGGTGATGCGCCGTGCGTGGTGTTCGCGGTCAGCCTGCCCGAACGCTCGCCGGTCCACTATCCCGACATCGCGATGCGCTGGTCGCCCGATGCCGGCTACGATCGCGAGTGACATCAGGTGACGGGCTGTTCGAACTTCTCGATCACCCATTCCTCTTCCTGCGCCCCGGCGATCCAGTCCTGCATGAACGGATGCTGGAGCACCGCCATCACATAGGCGGCGGCGAAGCGCGGGGTGGGAAGCGAATAGGTCGCGATCCGCGTGCAGACGGGGGCGAACATGATGTCCGCCGCGCCGAACGCCCCGAACAGGAAGTCGCCGCCGCTGCCGAACCGCGCGCGCGCCTGCGCCCACAGCTCGAAGATCCGCGTCAGGTCCGCGCGCACGTCGTCGTCGGGGGCGACGGGCGGATAGATCTGCCGGACGTTCATCGTGTGCTTGCGGCGCAGCGCGGCGAAGCTGGAATGCATCTCCGCCGCCATCGACCGCGCCATCGCGCGCGCGGCCTCGTCTTCCGGCCAGAAGGGCGCGCGGCCGACCTTGTCGGCAAGATAGTCGATGATCGCGAGGCTGTCCCACACCACCGCCTCGCCGTCCCACAGGATCGGCACCTTGCCCGATGACGGCGCGAACTCGTCGCCCTCGCGGCGGCGGTCCCATTCGTCGTCGTAGAGCGGTACGACCACTTCCTCGAACGGAAGGCCGGACTGCCGGCACGCGAGCCAGCCGCGCAGCGACCAGGAGGAATAGGCCTTGTTACCGATGATGAGCTTCATGGTGCCGGATTAGGAGCCATTGCCGCGCAGGGCAACGCCGCGCGCGATATTGGCGAGCGGCGCGTTAACCGGCCTCGTCCATCGGCTGGCAGGGATGTGCGCCTATCCTCGACCCAAGAGAAGGATCGTCAACGAAGGAGCATTGCCATGGCCAGCTTCCCCCGGACCGACGCGGCGCTGAGCGCTTCGACGCCAGCGTTCGTGCAAGCGCCGACCTTCGTGTTCGCGGCGCGTGCGCCGGCCCCGAGCCGCTCCGAAGTGCTTCGCCAGCAGATCGAGGCCGCCCGTACCGCGCGCCGCGCGACGATCTGGTAGGAACGCGCCGCCAACTCATCGTCGCCCCGGACTTGGTCCGGGGTCGCGCTTCTTCGCTGCCGCCTCTGCGCTGGCGCGATCCCAAATCAAGTCCGGGAGGACAGCGGGGAAGGCTCAGCCGATCGCCTCAACCACCGCCGCGCGCAATTCGGCGATCCCCATGCCGCCCTCGCTGGAGGTGACGATGATCTCCGGATGCGCCGCCGCACGCTTGCGCGCCTCGGCCTCGGTCGCGGCGACGGTCACCGCCAGATCACTCGCCTTCACCTTGTCGGCCTTGGTCATCACCAGCCGGTAGCTGACCGCGGCGCGGTCGAGCATCTCGAGGATCTCGCGATCGACGTCCTTGATCCCGTGGCGGCTGTCGATCAGCACCAGCGCGCGCTTCAGCACCTGCCGCCCGCGCAGATAGTCGTTCACCAGGAAGCGCCACTTCTTGACGATGTCCTTGGGCGCCTTGGCGAATCCGTAGCCGGGCATGTCGACCAGCCGGAACGCCAGCGGATCGCCGACATCGAAGAAGTTCAGCTCCTGCGTCCGGCCGGGCGTCACCGAGGTGCGCGCCAGCGCCTTGCGCCCGGTCAGCGCATTGAGCAGCGACGACTTGCCGACGTTCGACCGACCCGCAAACGCCACCTCCGGCACCTCGTCGGCGGGCAGGAAGTTCAGCGCGGGTGCCGACTTCAGGAATTCGATCGGTCCGGCGAAGCGCTTGCGCGCCGCCTCGATCGCCTCCTCGTCGAAGCTGGGATTGAGGTCGCTCACTTGGCGGGCGCGTTCTTCAGCTGCGGATGGCGGCTGTAGAGCCACTTCTGCTGCAGGATCGAGATGCAGTTGGTGGTGATCCAGTAGATCTGCAGCCCGACCGCGAACGGCGCCATCACGAACATCAGCACCCACGGCAGGATCGCGAACACCTGCTGCTGCGCCGGGTCCATCTGCGTCGGATTGAGGCGGAACTGGAAGAACATCGAGATGCCCAGCAGCACCGGCACCACGCCGATCGCGAGGAAGTGCGGCAGCGTGATCGGAATGTAGCCGAACAGGTTCAGGATCGTCGCGGGATCGGGCGCGGACAGATCCTTGATCCACAAAGCGAACGGCTGGTGACGCATCTCGATCGTCAGCATCAGCGCCTTGTAGAGCGCATAGAAGATCGGGATCTGGATCAGCGACGGGAGGCAGCCGGCGAGCGGATTGACCTTCTCTGCCTTGTAGAGCGCCATGATCTCCTGCTGCTGGCGCTGCTTGTCGTCCTTGAAGCGTTCCTGGATGGCCTTCATCTTCGGCTGGAGGGCGCGCATCGCCGCCATGCTGGCGAACTGCCGCTGCGCGATCGGGAAGACCAGCAGGCGGATCGTCAGGGTCAGAATGATGATCGCGACGCCGAAATTGCCGACGATGCGGAACAGCCAGTCGAGATAATAGAAGATCGGCTTCTCGACCAGCCGGAACCAGCCCCAGTCGATCGCATAGTCGAGCTTCGTCACCGCACCGGTATCGGTGTAGCGGTCGAGCAGCTTCACTTCCTTGGCACCCGCGAACAGCTTGGCGGTCTGCGTCAGCTGGCGGCCGGGCGGCAGCACCTGCGGCGCGGTGGTGAAGTCCGCCTGATAGGCGTTGTTCGCGCCCGCACGGAACTGCCCGTCGAACGCGCGACCCTGATCGGGGACGAGCGCCGCCAGCCAATATTTGTCGGTGAAGCCCAGCCAGCCGCCGGTCGTCGTGAAGCGCGTCGGCTCCTTGTCGACGTCCTTGAAGTTCGGATTGTAGTGCGCCGCGCCATTGTTGACCGACATCGGCCCGGTGTGGATCGTCCAGCTGTCCGGGTCCTTCGACACGCCGACGCGGCTGACCAAGCCGTACGCCGCAACCGGCACCGCCGCACCGCCGCCATTGGCGACGGTCTGCTTGACGGTGAACAGATAGTCGTTGTCGACCGCGATCTCGATCGCGAAGCGCTGCCCCTGCGGATTGCTGGCGGTCAGCGTCACCGGCTTGCCGGGTGTCAGCACCGGTGCCGAGGCGCTCCACACCGCGTCGGCGGCGGGCGGGGTGAGGCCGTCGGCGCGCCAGCCGAAGCCGGCGAAATAGGCGTCGGTCGTGCCCGCAGGCGAGAAGAGCCGGATCGGCGGCGAATCCTTCGCGACCGACTCCTTGTAGCGGGTCAGCACCAGATCATCGATCCGCGCACCCTTCAGGTTGATCGAGCCCTTCAGCGCGGGCGTGTCGATCCGCACGCGCGGGCTTTCGGCCAACACGACGGCGCGGTCACGGATCGCGGCGGGCGAATCGGCGGTGGGGTCCGCGGCGGGGTTGGGCAGCGGCTTGTTCTTGCCGTCGACCATTCTGGTGGCGGGCGGGTTCGCCGTCGGGAAGACGCGGCTCTGGATCAGCGGCCATCCGCACAGGATCAGCGCCGCGATCACCGCGAACAGCACGAAGTTCTTGCTCTCGTCCTTCACCAGCGTCCCACGCTTTCCTTATGGCACCGGATCGTGCCCGTGCCCGCCCCAGGGATGGCACCGCGCAATCCGGCGTATTGCCAGCCAACTACCTTTGCCCGCGCCATAGCGGCGAAGCGCCTCGATTGCATAGGCTGAACATGACGGCTGAAACCGGCACGAGGGCGGCAGCAGAACCGACGGCCCCAGCTGCCACCCGCGTGCGAGCAGGATCAGCACGCGTGCGATCACCGTTTCGGCCGTGACCGGTTGCCGCCCGGCGCGACGCTGCGGCTCTTGGCCAGCGCCTTGGCCAGATGCGCGCGCAGGTCCGAAAAATCGGAGGTGAGCGCCGCCTCGCGCCCGATCAGCACGTGATCGGCGCCGGGCCAGCCATGATCGGGCAGGATCTCGCGCGCCAACGCCCGGAAGCGCCGCTTGATGCGGTTGCGCACCACCGCATTGCCGACCTTCTTGGTGACGGTGATGCCGATCCGCATCGTCCCGTCATCGTCGGCACGCGGGTGCACCAGAAGCACGAAGCCGGGCATCGGCACCCGACGCCCGGCGTTCGCGGCCAGATAGTCCGGCCGTCTGGTCATCCGCCCGACCGCGGCCGAAGCCGCGGCGGGGCGGGTATCGGTCGTGCTTACGCCGACAGCTTCTTGCGACCGCGCGCGCGACGCGCCCGGATCACCGCCCGGCCGCCGACCGTGGCCATCCGCGCGCGAAAGCCGTGACGGCGGGCGCGCACCAGATTGCTCGGCTGAAAGGTCCGCTTCATCGTTCATGTCCCGAAATCGAATGTCGAAGGGCCGCCCAAGCGGACGGCCCGAAAGAAGGACGCCGTTAGGGGAG
>CAJYLV010000065.1 GCA_913776255.1 uncultured Sphingomonas sp.
ATGATCGGCTTCTTAACAAACGGCTCAAACCCGACGCTGTACGTAATCCTATGTACTTTGGTGGTGACGCTCATCGCGATATTGGGCGTACTTGTTCGTAGACCGCTTTACGTCCGCTAACCACCACAATGCGACATTGCGCGTTCAGATGGCATCCCCCCCGCCCGCTCAGACGCCTAACGACACCCGCCCATCCCATACCGAAGCCAGTACCGGTTCCATCTGACCGCAGCGCCGGCCGCGATCGCCGCGCACGACAGCGATCGCCCGTCCGGCAAGGTGCAGCGCGCCACCACCCGCCTATAACTTCGATCGACCGGCTGGCAGACCAGCCGCTTGCCGAGCGTCAGCCGTGCGACCAGCAGCCGGCTGCGGCGCGCCGCGCGATCGTCGCAGACATAGGCACGCCGCTGCGCCGCCGGCCGCTGGCACGGTGCCGCGCGCGCGAAGTCGGGCGCCTGCACCCCGGCGATGCGGATCTTCACCCCCGACCGGCACCACAGCGGTCCGTCGCCGTCATGGACACGGACGACCTCGCAGACCAGCGTCGGGGGCAGAGCGGCAATCATCCCGCCGCCATGTCAGCAAATATCTGTTCCCGCAATGTTCTTGCGAATCACGCCGCGATCGGCGTAGCGTGAAGCATCGCCGCTCGACGGCGCACCGACATCCAAGGAGCCCTGGCATGGAGCACGACCTCCTGCTGCGTGCGGCGGCGCGCGCGATCTATGACGCCTGCTACCCGAGCGACGATTGGTCGCCGATCGGCTTCGACGAGGCGGAGCGCTGCACGACCGTGCATTACCGTCAGGCGGTCGACGCCGCGTTGCAGGCACGCGCGGTGCTGCTGGTGCGCGGCGAGCAGCTGCCCTTGCCGGCGCTCGCCTGACCCGCGGATGTGGTCGGCCAGCCCAAGACGCTCTACGACGTCCGGAAGATTCACGGCGCGATCCGGCTCACCTGCGCGGCGTGCGGGACGATCAGGGATCACGACCTCGAGGAGCTGATCCGCGAGCGCAGCTTCCAGCGCCGCTCGCTCGACTGGCAGGTGTTCGTGCACGACGCCTGGTGCTGGCGATGCTCGCCCGAGCGCACCGCGGTGACGGTCGGAATCGTCCCGTTCGGCGGCAACGACCGCGAGCTGCGCGCGCGCCGCGCCGACACGTTGGTCATCAACCTCGCGCTGACCGTGCTCAAGGATGCCGCGTGCCGCGCGAGCCAGCACGACGCCGCAACCCCCGCGGTGCGGCTGGCGCTGCGCGTGCTGCGGCCGTTCCTCGCCGACCGGACCTTGCTGGTGCGCTTCTGGGACGAGGCGGTCGGCGCGAAGGCGAACCCGGCGCATGAGACACATTTCGCGCACGGCTGGATCGTGGCGGCGCTGATCACGCGCGGGCACTCGGTGTGGGCGGAGTTCCGGTGACGAGGACATCTCGCTCGCACGCACGCGACCGGCCGTCAGCGAGCCGGCTTCAGCTTACCTTTGCCCCAGGCGGTGAAGGCAACGCATCCCAGACCGACCGCAAACCCTCGGCACAAACAGCCCAATCCTTGTTACATTCCAGCGCCTTATCCATCCGGTTACGCAGGTTCTCCAGCGTGCGACATGACGAGCCCATCTCGGCTTCCAGAAACACCTCCGGCTCCGGGATCATTGTGTGGGACTGTTGCAGATAAAGGTCGATCGTTTTCAACGAGACCTTTGAGCCATTCCAGTATGTAGACCCGTCATGTGTGAGCGCCAGCGTGTTGCTATACGGGTACAAGCCTACCCGATTATGGGGCTTGCGCCAGTAATCGCGAGGTTGCTTACACGCCTGTGGTTCGGGCGTGGAGCAGGCCGCCATCGCTGAGAAGGCGGTGAGCAGGATCAGGCGTGGATGGCGTGCCATGGCTCGAAGGTGACACAGGTTTCGCACGCATTCCATCTTGAATAAGGCACGGCAAGATCGGTACCCGTGCGAGAGACTTCGTGACGGTGGAATAGCCTTTCCACCGCCACCCGCCAGCGCACCCCCGCTCCCGCAGCGGCATGGTCCGGCACCGTGACCGCCATCTCCGACCCTCGCCGCCTCGCCGGCAATTTGATCCAGCTGGGCACGATCGAGCATATCGATCTGGCCGCGGCGACGTGCCGCGTGCGCGTCGGCTTGATCGAGACCGGCGACCTGCCATGGCTCGCCGCGCGCGCCGGCACCACGCGCATCTGGTCGGCGCCGAGCGTCGGCGAGCAATGCCTGCTGCTCTGCCCGGAAGGCGACATGGAAGGCGGCATCGTCCTGCCCGGCTTGTTTTCCGATGCAAATCCCGCGCCCGCCAGCACCGCGGTGGATCTGATCCGCTTCAGCGACGGCGCCGAGCTGTCCTATGACGCCGCCGGCGCCGGGCTGAAGCTCACGCTGCCCGGCGGGCGTCCGCTGACGATCGTCGCGCCGGGCGGCGTCAGCCTCACCGGCCCGGTCAAGGTCGACGGCACGCTCGACTGCACCGCCACGATCACCGCCGCGACCGACGTGGTTGGTGGCGGCAAGAGCCTGAAGGATCACGTCCACACCAGGGTGCAGGCCGGCGGCGCGGTCTCGGGTCCGCCGCAATGATCGGCATGGACGCGAGCACCGGCAAGCCGCTCGGCGGCGAGGATCACCTGCGCCAGTCGGTCGCCGACATCCTGTCCACCCCGCTCGGCTCGCGCATCGCGCGCCGCGACTATGGCTCGCTGCTGCCCGAGCTGTTCGATCAGCCGATGAACGCGCTCGGCCGCATGCGGCTGATCGCCGCAACCGCGCTGGCGCTGGCGCGCTGGGAGCCGCGCCTCCGCGTCACCGCCGTTGCCGTCGCCCCGGCGGCGACCGGCATCACCACCATGACGATCGACGCCCTCCGCCTCGACGTGCCCGCGCCGAACGCCCGCACCCGCCTGCTCGTCCCCCTCGCCCGCACCGCCTGAAGGATCTGCCCATGCACGGCATCACCTACACCGAAGTCAGTCAGGGCGCGCGCTCGCTCGTCACCGTCGCCACCGCCGTCATCGGCATGGTCGCGACCGCCACCGCCGCGGCCGGCGAGAAGACCGCGGCGCTGGACGCCGCCTTCCCGCTCAACCGCCCGGTGCTGGTCGCCGATCTCGATGCCGCGATCGGCGTGGCCGGCACCGGCGGCACGTTGCGGCCCGCGCTTCAGGCGATCAGCGATCAGGTCCGCGCGCCCGTCATCGTCGTGCGCGTCGCGCCCGGCGCCGACACCGCCGGCACGACTGCCAATGTCATCGGCGGCACGAACAACGGCCAGAAGACCGGCATGCAGGCGCTGCTCGCCGCCGAGGCGCAGCTCGGCGTCCGCCCGCGCATCCTCGGCTGCCCCGGCCTCGACAGCGCCGCGGTCACCGCCGCGCTGGTCACGGTCGCCGACCGGCTGCGCGGCTTTGCCTATGCCAGCGCGATCGGCGCCGACACCGCCGCGGCGATCGCCTATCGCGGCACCTTCTCGTCGCGCCGGCTGATGCTGGTCTATCCCGACTTCGTCGCCTTCGACCCGCTCGCCGCGGCGAACGTGACCAGCTTCGCGGTCGCGCGCGCACTCGGCCTGCGCGCGAAGATCGATCAGGAAACCGGCTGGCACAAGACGCTGAGCAACGTGCCGGTCGAGAGCGTGCTGGGGCTGACCAAGGATATCGGCTTCGACGTCATGGACGCGACCTGCGAGGCGAACCTGCTCAACGCCAAGGAGGTGACCGCGCTGGTGCGCACGCCGGCGGGCTATCGCTTCTGGGGCAATCGCACCACCGCACCGACCGGCGACCTGTTCGCGTTCGAGTCGACCGCGCGCACGGCTGACGTGCTGACCGACACGATCGTCGCCGGGCTGCTGTGGGCGATCGACAAGCCGCTGCGCCCGTCGCTGGTCAAGGACATCGTCGAGACGATCAACGGCGGCTTGCGCCAGATGAAGGCCGAGGGCCGGATCGTCGATGGCCGGGCATGGTTCGAGCAGAAGCCCGGCAAGAACGACACCGCCTATCTGTCCGCCGGCAAGCTGGCGATCGACTATGACTACACAGCCGTTCCGCCGCTCGAAAACCTCAACCTCACCCAGCGCATCACCGACAGCTATCTCGCCGACTTCGCGGCCGGACTGGCGGGCTGATGCGCGCGACCTTCCTTTCCCCCGATCGACGGAGCTGACCGATGGCGTTGCCGGCGCTGCTGAAAAACATGAACCTTTTCAACGAAGGCCAGAGCTGGCTCGGCGAGGTGTCGGCGGTGACGATCCCGAAGCTGACCCGCAAGCTCGACGACTATCGCGGGGCTGCGATGGACGGCCCGGTCAAATACGACATGGGCAGCGAGGCGCTCGAACAGGAGGCGACCTACGGCGGCCCGATGCGCGAGATCCTGCGCCAGTTCGGGCACACCTCGGCGAGCGGCGTCTACCAGCGCTTCGTCGGCTTCTATCAGGACGATTCGACCGGCCGCACCGCGACGATCGAGATCACCACGCGCGGCCGGCACGAGGAAATGGAGTTCGGCGACCAGAAACCCGGCGAGCCCGGCGAGTTCAAGGTCAAGTCGGTGCTGACCTACTATCGGCTCGACTGGGACGGCGTGACCGAGATCGAGATCGACCTGCTCAACATGGTCTTCAAGGTCGGCGGCATCGACCGGCTCGCCGAGATGCGCGCCGCGCTTCTTTGATCCCCCGGCGCGGGGCTCCCCCCTGCCCCGCGCCCACCTCGGCCGGCGCGTCACCCGCGCCGGCCGCTTTCTCTCCCCGGAGTGACCGATGACCGAACAACTGCCCGCCGCAACGACCCTCGCCACCTTCACGCTCGACGGCCCGGTCACGCTGGGCGGCGCCGAGGTGATCGCCGCCGGCACCGAGATCCGCGTCCGCAAGCCGCTGTCGGGCGAGCTGCGCGGGCTCACCGTCAACGCGCTGCTCAATTGCGACGTGACCGCGCTGCTGACGATCGCGCCGCGCATCACCTCGCCGGTGATCCCCAAGGGCGCCGAGCTGGACCCCGCCGACCTCACCCAGCTCGGCGGCGAGGTGATGGATTTTTTGTTGCCGAAGGCGGCGAAGGCGGTCTTGCCGACGACGTAGCCGAGGTGATGGCGGACGTGGCGACCGTCTTCCACTGGCCGCCCGCCGCCATGGACCCGATGCCGCTCGGCGAGCTGATGCGCTGGCATGCGCGCGCGCTCGACCGCTTCAAGGCGATGAACCCTCCGGCCAGGGCGCGCTGACCGCATGGACCGCAATCTTCGCATCCGCATGCTGCTCGAGGCCGGCGATCGCTTCTCGCGGCCGCTGCGCGATCTCGCCAACGGCGGGCGCACCGCCGACGCCGCGCTGCGCGGCGCGCGCGAGCGGCTGCGGGAGATCGAGCGCACGCGCGGCAACGTCGCTGCGTTCCGCACGGTCAAGACCGACTCCCTCGCCACCGGCCGCGCGCTGGAAGGCGCGAGGACGCGCGTCGCCGAACTGTCGCGCGCGATGGCGCAGGCCGGCACGCCGACGCGCGCGATGACCCGCGATCTGGAGCGCGCGCGCCGCGAGGTGGCGAACCTCACCCGTCAGCAGGACGGCGAGCAGCGCCAGCTCCACGAACTGCGTCAGGCGCTGCGTGAAGCCGGCGTCGCCACCAACGACCTCGCGCGCCACGACCGCGAGCTGCGCACCGCCGCGGCCGGCGCGAACCGCGAGCTGGAAGAACAGCTCCGCCGCACCGAGCGGCTCGCCGCGCGCCAGCGCCGGATGGCGGCGGCGCGCGAGCGCTTCGACCGCATCCAGGGCATCGCGGGCAACATCGCCGGCGCGGGCGCCGGCGCGCTGGGCAGCGGCGTCGCGCTCGGCGCGGGGATCTGGCAGGGCGTCAAGGCCGCGCAGACCTTCGAATCGGTGATGACCGACATCGCGCAAAAGGCCGATCTCAGCCGCGTACAGGCGGCGCGGATGGGCAAGGAATTGCTCGGCGCGGCACGTGCCGCCAACCAGATGCCTGACGAATTGCAGGCCGGGGTCGACGTGCTGTCCGGCTTCGGGCTTGATCCCCGCAAGGCGGTGGCGATGATGAAGCCGATCGGGCGCGCGGCGACCGCCTACAAGGCCGAGATCGCCGACCTGTCCGCCGCCGCCTTCGCCGCCAACGACAATCTCAAGGTGCCGGTCGAGCAGACCGCGCGCGTGATCGACGTGATGGCCGCGGCCGGCAAGGCGGGCGCGTTCGAGATCAAGGACATGGCCGGCGCGTTCCCGTCGCTCACCGCCGGCTATCAGGCGCTCGGGCAGACAGGCGTCGGCGCGGTCGCCGATCTCGCCGCCGCGCTCCAGATCGCGCGGAAAGGTGCCGGCGACAGCGCCACCGCCGCCAACAACGTCGCCAATCTGATCCAGAAGATTTCCTCGCCTGCGACGGTCAAGGCGTTCGCCAAAATGGGGGTCGCGCTGCCCGCCGCGCTGAAGAAGGCGTATCGCGACGGGAAGACGCCGCTCGAGGCGATCGCCGAGCTGACGCAGCAGGCGACCAAGGGCGACCTCAGCAAGCTCGGCAATCTGTTCGAGGATGCGCAGGTGCAGAACGCGCTGCGTCCGCTGATCCAGAACCTCAAGGAATATCGCCGCATCCGCGCGCAGGCGGCCGCGGCAAAGGGCGTGACCGACACCGACTTCGCCGAGCGGATGAAGGACAGCGCCGAGCAGACCAAGGCGCTGTCGATCAATGCCAGGATCCTCGGTGTCAACATGGGCACCCTGCTGCTGCCCGCGGTGAACGCCGTGACCGGGAAGCTGGCGGCGATGACCGGCTGGCTCGCCAACGCCGCCGAGCGCCACCCATTGCTCGCCAAGGGTGCCGCGCTCGCCGCGGCCGGGCTGGCGGTGCTGATGGTGACGTTCGGCGTGCTGGCAATCGGCGCGGCGGCGATCCTCGGCCCGATTGCGATGGCGAACGCCGGGCTGGTGGCGCTGGGCGTCGCGGGCGGCACGGCGTCGATCGGGCTGTTCCCGATCATCGCCACCGTCGCCGCGGTCGTTGCCGGCGTCGCGGTGCTCGCCGGTGCCGCCTATCTGATCTACCAGCATTGGGGCGCGATCAGCGGCTTCTTCAGCAACCTGTGGGCGGGTGTCAAAGGCGCGTTCGCCAGCGCCGGTGCGTTCATCATCGAGTGGGGGCCGCGCATCGGCCGCTTCCTCATGGAAGGGCTGCTGACGATGCTGAGCCCCGACCGGCTGGTCGCGCGCATCGTCCAGCTCGGCCGCGCCGCGATCGGCGCCTTTAGGAGCGTGCTGGGCATCCACTCGCCGAGTCGCGTCTTTGCCGGGCTCGGCGGGTACATGATGGCCGGGCTCGACCGCGGGCTCGACGACGGCGCGCGCCGACCGCTCGCCAACGTGCGCCGCGTCGCCGGCGCGCTCGCCGGCACCTTCGCAGCCGGGGCGGCGGTGGCCGCGCCGGGGCTCGACCTCGACGCGCGCGGGGCCGAGGCACGACAGGCGCTCGCGCGCGGCACCAGCGCGGTCGCACAATTCCGCGCCGTCGATCGCGCGCCGGGCAATCCCCGCGCCGCCCCCGCCCCCGCCGCGCCGGTCGAATATCACTTCCACCTCACGCAGGCCCCCGGCCAGTCCGCCGACGATCTCGCGCAGGCGATCCGCCGCGAGATCGAGCGGCTCGAGCGCCGCCGCGCCGCCGATCGCCGCGCCAGCTTCCGCGATGACCCCGACGGAGCCGACCGGTGAACCTGATGGCGCTGGGCATGTTCGTCTTCTCGTTGCCGACGCTCGCCTATCAGGAGCTGGCGCGCGAACGGGCGTGGCGCCACGCGCGCGCCGCCCGTGTCGGCGCGCTCGATGCCGTCCAGTTCACCGGCCGCGACAATGACGAGATCACGCTGTCGGGAGACGCGCCCGCCGAGCTGATGGCGGGGCGCGCCTCGCTCGACCAGCTGGTCGACATGGCGAAGGACGGTGCGGCCTGGCCGCTCGTCGCCGGCACCGGCGCGGTGCTCGGCACTTTCGTCGTCACCAAGATCAGCGAGCGCCACACCGCCTTCTTCGCCGATGGCACGCCGCGGCTGATCAGCTTCACGCTCACCCTGCTCGAGGTCGACGCGCCGCCCGCGCCGGGCGCGGCATGACCGCGGCGAACATCGCCGATTATCGCGTCACCGTCGACGGCCGCGACCTCACGCCGCGACTAAAGGGCGCCGTGCGCGAGGGCACGCGCGCGCCGCGCCCGCGGCTGGTCGGCGTGCGGCTGTCGGAGAAGCGCGGCGGCGACGCCGACCAGCTCGAGCTGACGCTCGATGACAGCGACGGCGCGCTCGCCATCCCGCCGCCCGGCGCGACGATCGCGGTGCAGCTCGGCTGGGCAAGCGGCACGGACGTGAGCGTCGGGCTGGTCGACAAGGGCCGCTTCGTCATCGACGCGATCGAGCACAGCGGCCCACCCGACCAGCTGGTGATCCGCGCGCACGCCGCCGACCTGACCGGCGCGCTCCGCACGCGGCGCGAGCACGGCTGGCGCGGCACGACGCTCGGCACGATCGTCCGCGAGGTGGCGGCGCGCAACCGGCTGCGCGCGCGCGTCGCGCCGGCGCTCGCCGGGATCGCGGTGCCGGCGCTGGCGCAGACCCGCGAGAGCGACATGGCGCTGCTGCGCCGGCTCGGCCGCGCGCATGACGCGACCGCGACGGTGAAGGCGGGGACGCTGATCTTCGCGCCCATCGGCGCGGGCGTGACCGCGACCGGTGCGGCGATCCCGGCGCTGGTGATCACGCGCCGCGACGGCGACCGCCACAGCTTCAGCATCGAGCAGCGCGACGAGGCCGACGCGGTCGCGGCGGCGTGGCACGACCGCCGGCACGCGAAGCAGCAGCTGGTGACGGTCGGGACCGGCGAGCCGCGCCGGCTGGCGCGCACCTACGCGAGCGAGGCCGCCGCGCGCGCTGCGGCGCAGGCCGAACACCGCCGCGCGGCGCGCGCGCCGCGCAAGCTGGTGCTCAGCCTCGCGATCGGCCGGCTGGAGATCTACCCCGACCGGCCGGTGACGGTGCGCGGCTTCAAGGCGGCGATCGACGCGACGCGCTGGCTGGTCAGCGAGGTGACGCACGAGCTGGCCGCCGGGCGCGGCTTCACGACCGCGCTGACGCTGGAGCGCGCCGGGTAACGCCGGACCGCGGTCGCGATCCGGCGTCGGGCGATCAGACGAAGCGCAGCACGGTGCGGCGACGCAGCGCGTAGCCGATCACGCCGAAGCCGAGCATCATCATCGCCCAGGTCGCGGGCTCGGGCACCGCGGCAGTCGCGGCGTTGATCCGCACCGTGATCGAGTCGGCATTGGCCCCGCGGTTGAACGCATAGGCGTAGGTGCCGACCTTCAGGCCCAGCTTGGCGATCGTGGTGTTGCTGAACACCGCGGTGCTGATGCCGAGTTCGGCGCCGGACACATAGCTGCGGTCGACGAAGAAGTAATTGCCGCTGAACATGTTGATGCCGACGGCGGTGCCCGTCATCTTGTCGGCGCGCGCATTGACGTCGCCGCCGAAGCTGGCCGGGCCGCTGAGCGCTGCATAGACCGGCCCAAGACCTTCGCCGACCACCATCAGCCCCCAGGAAGCGTGAACCGCGCCGTTGATGCTCGTGTTGAACGCGCTGGTCAGCCCGGTGGTGTTCAGCGACCCGCTTCCGGTGACGACGACGTCGGTGCCGGCTTGATCGACATCAAACAGATAGGCCGCCGAAGCGGGCGTGGCGGACAGGAGTGCGATGGCCGCCACCGCCCCCAGACCGAACAATTTCCTCACGTTCATCATTCCCCCCTTTGATTGTTGATCAGACGAAGCGCAGCACGGTACGGCGACGCAGCGCGTAGCCGATCACGCCGAAGCCGAGCATCATGGTCGCCCAGGTCGCGGGCTCGGGCACCGCCGGGGCGGAGCCGCCGACGCGGTTGACGACGAAGCTGGTCGACTGCCACGTCATGCAGCAGGTCAGCGCCTTGCCGTAGACGAAGTCGGTGTCGCGCACCGACACGACGTTGCCCTCGGCGTCGACCTTGAAGCTGGCGAAGAAGGTGTTGGTGCTCGATCCGGCCCGGCATCCCGTCCGGTCACAATTGCCGAACGACACGTTGCCGTTGTCGAACGACGCGCCGCCGAACTGATAGCCGTCCAGCTGTTTCGACGAGAATGCGCGCACGGCGGCGTTCTCGCGCGCCATCGGATCGAACTCCATCGTGAACGAGCCGCTGATCACCTTGTTCGGCGAAAGCGCGCCGAACGTCGCGGTGAAGTCATAGCTGCGCGTGATGTACGCGGCGCTGGCGGGCGTGCTGACGACGGCGGTGGCAGCGGCGAGCAGAGCAGGCAGGAACTTCATGTGACCCCTTGGTTTTTGTCCCGCCTCTGATCGGGCGGTCCGCGTCCGGGTAGTCGATGGTTCATCTGGCGTTAAGCTGCTGAAACCGTTTCCAGATCGTGCTTCTGTGCCAAAGCGGGGCGGGGTCGAGCGACATCGATTAGCTCTCCTGAGAAGGGCCAGCTTGAAAGCCCGCGAAACTGACAATGGTACAATTTCACATCTCGACTCCAGTGAGGCGCTGTGGCTCTTTTTGGCTGGGGAACGGGAGAGAGCCACGTGCCGGTCAAGAACACTACGATTCAATACCGCCAGATGAAGACAGATGGCTTTCCACCGGGAACCGACCTTAAGGCGATGCTAGTGGACATCCTGCGCCGCCGGGGATGGGACACCAATGCAAAACATCGGATACTTGATATTGATCAGGACCAGAGTTTTGTTATTCTGAATAAGTTAAGCGACCCGGTGTCTTGGAACCTTCCTGTATTCTCAGGCCAACTCATACAGCTTCAAGAGGGCTCTGACGTTCATGCCGTAACGCAGTCACTTGACGAAGACACGTCGGAATTCGTCCTTCAAAATTTGAATGTGGGTGCAAGGACTAGAGTATTAAAAGGGGCCCTGTATTTTGCCATTGCCGGCAATCACGTCGGCATCATCGAAGGCCAACAAGTTCGTGGGCGGACGCTGGAACGCTACTTAACAGCCCTGTTCCAGAAAGCCGAGGAGATAGAGCCAGGCCAAGCGATCATTTTAAACGGCAAATTCATGGCTGGTGACGGCAAGGAGCTGGACGAGTCATCGGAGGTCACTGTCGCTGCGACCCCTAATCGGAGCGACGAAGCACCCATACGGCCCGGAGCTTCTGAAGGAGGATTGTCAAGCCGGGAAGCTGGCGCGGCTAGGGACGAAGGCGCTACGGTTTTTGATGTCCTTCGGGTTTTAGGCTGGAGCAACGAGGCCATTACAAGTTTAAAAGGCGAGGTTCCTGACGACGGATGGATCGAGGGCTACTTCAAGGTTTTCATAAAAGAGAAGCGACGCCGGAAGGCAATTTCCCGAGCCACGATCAACGAGGCCTTGCGCAACATCGACCCTGCTGATTTGGGGCTACGGGGAAATGGATCGGAAAAGGGCGGAATCGTGAAGCTCTCGGTGCAGCGACCGGTCGAGACTCTGCGCTCGCTTTTAGATCCGTCTAGTGCTATGGAACAGATTGTGAACGCCCTTCGAGAGTGGGCTGCTTCCGGGAAAATCGATTGCAGGTTCGACTGATTGGCGTACTCGGTGTCGCGGCCTGCGCCGCCGCCGGAGCAGCACTGCCGCCGGAGACAATCTCCGGGGATGCAAGTCGCATGCTCGTGACGTTTTTAGGCCTCTTTTCAGCAAGCTTACTGCCCACCATCACGCTTCTGGTGAATGGTATGACGTCAGGAGGACGTTCAGTCCAAGCGATCGAAAACCTTAATCGTGAGCTTGAAGCAGCACTAAACGCTCTCTTCCTCCTCTTCGGATGTACAGCAATAGCTTTCGCGGCGCTTATGGCGCTCTCTATCAAGCCCCCGACATTGCTAAGCCGCATCCCGTTACTGACGGAACAGATTTTGCCTCGCATGGGGGTTGCGATTGTGGTCGGGTCTGTAACCGCGATTGTTTCTCGCGCAGGTCAAATTCCAGCAATCCTACGCCGCGCTTTAGCGATGCGGAAAGACATCGCCGTGGAAGAGGCTAGACGCAAGCTGACTGAAAAGGCTCCGGATACGAAGACTGTTCGTTCGACCTTCACAACCCATGCAGATTTCGGAAAGGTTGTGAACATCGAGGATGTCTCGAGAGAGACGCATTAAGGTGCTTCAAGCCTCAAGGGCATAGGCCATGTGCAACCGCTACCGCATGACCGCCGCGCAGGCGGAGCTGGCCACCCGCTACGGGGTTGCGGTGCCTTTTCCGCCAGATCTCACGATCCCGCCGCCCGAGCTGTTCCCGAAGCGCGCGGCGTGGGTGGTGCGCGAGGAGGCCGGCCAGCGCGCGCTCGACGTGATGGCGTGGGGCTGGCCGCGCACCGTGCCCGGCGCGCGCGGGCCGCGCGAGACGCAAGTCACCAACGTCCGCAACCTCGACAGCCCGATGTGGCGCAACGCGCTGGCGAAGCCGGCGCAGCGCTGCCTCGTCCCGGTCACCGCGTTCAGCGAATACGGGCCGGGCGAGAAGGGCAATCTGCCCCTCTACTGGTTCGACGTGCCGAGCCGGCCGATCTTCTCCTTCGCCGGCATCTGGCGACCGGCGGCGAGCGGGGCGGTGTTCGCGTTTCTCACCTGCGAGCCCAACAGCCTCGTCGCACCGGTCCACCCCAAGGCGATGCCGCTGATCCTCCATGCGGAGGACGAGGGCCGCTGGCTCGCCGGCGAGCTGGACGCGCTGGTCGCGCCCTTCCCGGCGCAGCTGATGACGGTCAGCGCGCCCGAATATGCGAAGCCCGCCGCGACCCTGCTGTGACGGCGATCACGGGGCGGAGGCGGTGCTACCGCTTGGCGTCCTTGTCGGAATAGCGCAGCAGGTAACTCTCCAGCCGGTAGGGCGTCAGACCCGGGAAGAGCAGCGCATGCTCCTTCTCATAGGCCGCCCTGACCCGCTCCGCGGATCGCTGGTAACTGTTCGTCAGAATGAACGTCAGGATGACCCAGCCGACCACACCCAGGAAGATCGGCCAGAAATCGCCGCCGCCTGCGAAGTCGGACAATTTCGTCATGGCCACGCTGAGCGTGATGATCACCGTGCCAGCCGTATTGAATGCCAAGGACGCTTGCTGCACCGCATTGATCTGCGTCTGGTAGAATCCGGCGTGCTTATGACGCTGCTCCCACATGGCGACAGCGGCGGCCCCTTCGACAGCGGGCTCGGACAGATCGGTCATTCGCAGGCTACTCCATCACCATCACGATCCAGCTTCCTGCTGTAGCCCGGCTGCCCGCGGCGGAGCGGTGCGGCCCCGGCGGCGCGTGCCGCGGCGCAGCTGCGGTAGGCGCCGACGCTGCTCACCGCACCGACAGATACCGCACCCGATCGAATCCGGCGACTGGAACGCGCGGCGCGGCGCAGCTCGGCTACCGGCGTCAGCGCATCGAGCGGCACCGCGGGCTGCGGCACGGCCAGAAGCGAAAAAGCGAATAACATCATCGTTGAAGCGTCCCCTAACGCCGAAGGCTGATGGCTGTGGTCTTCTCGTTATAGGCGCATGTCGCGTGCAGCGCGCCGCGGTCGCGCGGGAATGTGCCGGGGGCGCGATCCGCCCTGTGCTTCGATCACGGCTTCCTCGACTGATCGAGCAGCGTCGGCAATCGCTCGGCGAGCGCGCGGGCAAGCCCAGCCTCGTCCATGTCGCGCGAGGCTGCGAGGATCTCGCGATAGTCCTGCTCCAGCGAATCGACGGACGGCATCGCGCCCGCGCGTTCCTGCGGCTGCTTTCCGCTCTTTGCGCGCCCGGCCGCGGCCTCGGCGAGGACCAGCAACGCCGACCGCTCCTCGCGGCCAAGCCGCGACGAGAGTTCAGCGATGTCAGCAACTTCGGGGGCAAGTGTTGCAGCCGACCGTTCGCCGGTGACGACAAAGGCGACGTCGACGCCATTGGCGCTCAGCCGGGCAAGATATTCGATGTCGCAGGCACGACGTCCGGCTTCATAAGCCGCCTGGCTGTTTCGGGTCACCGCGCCGATCCGCCCGAAATCTTCCTGATTCAGCCCGCGACTTTCCCTTTCCGCGCGCAATCTTGCACCGATCTCACCAAGACTGACAACGTTTGAGTGCATCGACAGCTTGACCAGACCACGTTCGTATGTATCTTGTCCGCCATTGGACACATCTGTGGGCATAACATGATTGCCGACGCCGCCAAGGCTGAACCACGTCGCACGCGTGCCAAGCCGCTGCCAGACCCGAACAAAATCACCGCCGCCCGCGTGTGGCTTCTTCGCCGCGGGCTCACCGCGGTGGAGTGGGCACGCGCGAATCAGGAGAGCCCCGCGCTGGTCAGCAAGGTGCTCTCGGGCAAACGGTCGTGCGTGCGCGGCAACTCCCTCCGGATCGCCGTCAAGCTCGGGATCGTCGACGACGTAGACCGCCCCGCCCCCCGCGTCGCGCGCGAACGGTCGGGCGCTTCGCAGGCGCTACCGGCGTGACGCACCAGCGCGCCCCGCTGACCTTCGCCGCGGCAATGACACAGATCGCGGCGCGGATCGGCTATCCCGCCGCCGCGACGCTCGCCGGCCGCGCCGAGCGCACCATCTACGCCTGGGCGCATCCCGGCTCGACCACCGCGCCGCCGATCGACCAGGCGCTGGCGTTCGACGCCGCGTGGCGCGCCGCCGGCGGCGATGGCGCGCCGTTCCTCGACGCCTTCGCCTTTCAGCTCGGCCTCGTAGTCGAGCGCCAGCCGCCGTGCACGCGCGCGCTGGTCGACGAGGTCGGCACCGCCTCGCGCGAGGTCGGCGAGGCGATCGCCGCCTCGCTCGCACTCACCTGTTCCGCGCCCTCGCCGCTGGAGGCGCAACGCGCCTTCGCCGAGGTCACCCAAGCCGCCGACGCGATCGACGCGGTGCAGCGGCGCGTCGCGAGCTTCCTTCCGTCCGGCACGGCGCCGGGCGCGGGGTCGACGGGGGTGACCGTGTGAGCAGGAGCAGGACGTACACCAAGCGCGCGCCGATGGTGCTGTGCCCGCATTGCCAGACGCCGGCCGAGATCCGGCGCAGCAGCCAGATCACGGCATTGGTCCGCGATCTCCACGCCTTGTGCACCAACGACGAATGCGGGTGTCGCTTCGTTGCGCAGATCGTCGCGGTGCGCACGATCCAGCCGAGCCTGCGCCCGCACCCGGCGATCGCGCTCCCGCTGCTCGCCCCCGCCGCCCCGGCCAACGACGACGCCCCGCCGGCTGCCGGCGCTACGCGCGTGCCCGCGGCTCCGGTCCGATGACGCCCTGAGTCCTCGCGGCCCGCGCCGCGCCCATCTCCGTCCCCTTGCCCGCCGGCTGCACGCGCTTCCGGCCATGCCCCCGCCTTGCCGCAAAGGATCGCCGCGATGATGCATGCCTTCCCCCGGACCTTCTCGCTCGCGCCGCGCGCCGAACGCCGACCGGCGCCGCGCGCCCGCTTCGTCCCGCTCACCCCGGCGGCGTATTTGCGGCTGTGCCGCGAGGCGGCGGGGCTGACCCGCCACGCGCTGGCGGCGCGACTCGCGCCGCGCGCCCACGACCTGCCCCAGGCCAGCGACCTGCTTGCGGTGCTGGAGACGCCCGGCAACGTCGCGCGCCGCGCCGCGACGCTCGAGCGGCTGCGAATCCTCCCCGCCTTCGATCCCGACGTCTATCGTCAGCTCGCCAGCGAGCCACCCGACCGCCACCCGCGCGTGTGCCGCGGCTGTGCCGCCAGCGCCGGCGTCACCCGCGACGACGCCGGGCCGCTGCGCTGGGCGAGCGAGCATATCTGCACCCGCTGCGCCGGGATCGAAGGCGAAGGCGATGCCGCGTGACCCGAGCGCCTCGGCGCAAACGCCTGCGTCGCTTGGCGCTGCTGGTCGTCGCGCTGGTCGGCGCGATCGTCGCCACGCCCGTTGTGCTGCTGCTGCTGATCGCGCGACTCGGCGCGGCGCGGTGACCGACGACCCGCCGCTCACCGCGCACGCCATCGCGTGTCGCGCGCTGGCCGGGCTCGCGCTCGGGCAGCTGATCGTCGTGCTGCTCGACGCGGCGACCGGCGGGCCCGGTCCGTTCGTGTTGTTCGGGCTGTGACCGGGCCTTCGACAGCCACGCCGGCCGTGTCCGGTGGAATGCGCCTTCCACCGCGCACCGCCCTCCCTACCCGCCTCCATCGCTTTCAGGACCATGATCGCATGAGCCGCCCGTCGACCGATTCCCGAAAGGCTTGCCACGCCGCCGCGGCGGGTGCCGTATGAGCCGGGGACGCGTCACCTTCCGACAGCATGATCTCGCCCGCGCGCTCAGGGCGGCGGCGAAGGCGCAGGTGGTGGTGAGCCGGACCGAGATCACCCCCGATGGCCGCATCATCCTCTTCCACGCGCACGAACTTCCCGCCGCCGCGACGCCGTTCGACGAATGGAGGGCGCGCCGCGATGCGCGTTAGGCTAAAGGGACTGAACAAGGTGACGACGCGCCTGCGCTCGGGCGCGACGGTCACTTATTATTACGCGTGGAAGGGCGGACCGCGGCTCAGCGGCGCGTTTGGCAGCGCCGAGTTCCACGCCAGCTACGCCGATGCGGTCCGCACGCGCCGCGCCGAGGCGACACACCAGCTGCGCAGCCTGCTCGATCTCTATCAAGACGCCGCCGACTTCACCGATCTCGCGAAGCGTACGCAGGCGGATTACCGCAAGCACCTGCGCGCGATCGACCGCGAGTTCGGCGACTTTCCGCTCGCCGCGCTCGACGATCGACGGACGCGCGGCGAGTTCATGGCGTGGCGCGATCGCCTCGCGACCCGCTCGCGACGCCAGGCCGATTACGCCTTTGCGGTGCTCGCGCGGGTGCTGTCGTGGTCGCTCGACCGCGGGCTGATCACCACCAACCCGTGTCGCGCCGGCGGGCGGGTCTATCGCGCCGCGCGGTCGGACCGGATCTGGACCACGGTCGACGAGGCCGCTTTCTACGCGCGCGCGCCCGACCACCTCCACCTCGCACTGTCGCTCGCGCTGTGGACCGGGCAGCGCCAGGGCGACCTGATCGCGCTGACCTGGGCGCAATATGACGGCACGCACCTGCGGCTCGTGCAGGGCAAGTCGGTCAGCAAGGTTCGCCGCTCGGCGGGGAAGCGCGTCGTGATCCGCGTCGGCGCGCCGCTCAAGGCGCGGCTCGACGCGCGCCGCGCCGGCCGCGCGCCCGGCGAGACAATCCTGCTCACCGAGCGCGGCGCGGCATGGACCGAGGGCGGCTTCCGCGCGTCATGGCGCAAGGCATGCGCGCTGGCCGGGGTCACGGGGGTCACCTTCCACGACCTGCGCGGCACCGCGGTCACCCGCCTCGCGCTGGCCGGCGCGACCCCGCCCGAGATCGCGACCGTCACCGGCCACTCGCTCCGCGACGTCAACGAGATCCTGGACGCCCATTACCTCAACCGCGACCCGGCGCTGGGCGAGGCGGCGATCCGCAAACTGGAGAGGGAGGAGCCGCCGCCCGACTAGCCATTTTCCCAAACAAACGCCCAAACGGACGCCTCGCGTCATCCACGATCGACAAGACCAACCCGAAAAGTCGGCGCAAATACAACGGCTTGGAAACACGAACGCTTGGTAGCGGAGGAGGGACTTGAACCCCCGACACGCGGATTATGATTCCGCTGCTCTAACCAGCTGAGCTACTCCGCCCCGATTTCCGAGGGAACCAGCGCTCGTGAGGCGCGGGCTATACCAGCCGAATCACAGCGGTCAAGCCGAGAACAGATGCTTGTACAGCATTTCCCACGGACCGCCCCGATACCAATAGGCCGCAAGCCCGGCGATCGCGACCGGACGCGGCCGGAAATTCGCGCGCAGGGCCGTGAGCAGCGCCTTGGCGGCCGCCGGCTCGACCTTGTTCTGCACCGTGACATGCGCCCGCCAGCCGCCGGCATCCTGCGGCGTCAGCAGGCCGGTGAAAGCAGCAGCCAGCCGCTCGCGGATGTTGACCAGTTCCTCACTGTCGATCCGATAGGCGACACCGCGCCCGAGCGAAATGACATCCGCGATCCGCGCACGCGGCGCTGCGATGCCACGCGTCTCCGCGATTAATCGCTGACGAAGCTCCGGGGCGAGCGTTGGAGGCAGATGGTGGAACATCGTGAGATGTGCCGCCAGCTGGTTGCGCTCGGGCGGGAAATACGCGCTGCGCTCCCCGTCGAAGAACGCCTGATCCTCACGCCCGAACAGCGCGGTGACGATGATCGGCGCGGGTTCGAAGGACGCAGTCAAATCTCGATCTGGCTGCCCAGCTCGACGACGCGGTTGGTGGGCAGGCGGAAGAATTCCATCGCGCTTTCGGCGTTGCGCAGCATCCAGCTGAACAATTTCTCGCGCCAGATCGCCATGCCGGGCCGCTCCGAGGCGAGCAGCGTCTGGCGGCTGAGGAAGAAGCTGGTGTCCATCATCCGGAACGCCGCGCCGCAGCCATCGAACGTCTTGAGGTGCGCGGGCACGTCGGGCTCCTCCATGAAGCCGTAGCGCAGGATGACGCGGTGGAAGCCCTGCCCCAGATCCTCGTGGAGGAAGCGATCCTCCTCCGGGAAGTAGGGCATGTCGGTGACGCGGACGGTGAGCAGGATGACGCGCTCGTGCAGGACGCGATTGTGCTTGAGGTTGTGGAGCAAGGCGTGCGGCACGCCCTCGGGGGTCGAGGTCATGAACACCGCGGTGCCCGAGACGCGCGTCGCCGAGGTCGCCGCCGAATCGATGAAGATCCTGATCGGCATCGCCGCCTCGCGCATCCGCTCGATCATCAGCTTGCGCCCCTGCGACCAGGTGGTGAGCAGCACGAAGACGATCACCGCGACCAGCAGCGGGAACCAGCCGCCGTCCGGCACCTTGGTGAGGTTCGACGCGAAATACAGGCCGTCGATCGACAGGAACACGATCTCGAACAGCGCGGTCGCCCAGAGCGGCCAGTGCCAGACGCGGCGGATCAGTACCCCGATCATGCAGGTCGAGATGAACATCGTGCCGGTCACCGCAATGCCATAGGCGGCGGCGAGGTTCGATGACTCGCCGAAGCCGAAGACGAGCAGCAACACCATCACCATCAGCGCCCAATTGGCCGCGGGGATGTAGATCTGGCCGGCTTCGGAGGCGCTGGTATGGGTGATGCGAATGCGCGGCATCAGCCCGAGCTGCACCGCCTGCTGGACGACCGAATAGGCGCCGGTGATGACCGCCTGGCTCGCGATCACCGTCGCCATCGTGGCGAGGATCACGAGCGGAAGCCGCCAGTTCTCGGGCGCCATCAGGAAGAACGGGTTCTCGGCTGCGGACGGCGTCTGCAACAGCAGCGCCCCCTGCCCGAGGTAATTGAGCATCAGCGCCGGGAGCACGAACGCCAGCCACGCAAGCTCGATGGGGCGGCGGCCGAAATGCCCCATGTCGGCATAGAGCGCCTCCGCGCCGGTCACCGCCAGCACCACCGAGCCGAGCGCGAGGAACGCGAGCCCGCCGTCGTTCATCGCGAAGCGCACCGCGTAGAGCGGGTTGAGCGCGAACAGGATGTCGGGGCGCTGGATGATGTGCGACACGCCCATCACCGCCAGCACGACGAAATAGACCGCCATGATCGGCCCGAACAGCCGCCCGACCTTCTCGGTCCCGATCGACTGCATGTAGAATAGCGCGATCAGGATCGTCACCGCGATCGGCAGGACGAACGAGTCGAAGCCCTGCTCGACGGTCGCCAGCCCCTCGACCGCGGACAGCACCGAGATCGCCGGGGTGATCATGCAATCGCCGAAGAACAGCGCGGTGGCGAGCACGCCGAGGATGACGAGGCTTGACCCCCATTTCTTCCCCGCGCCCGAGCGCCGCTGGATCAACGCGAGCAGCGCGAGGCTGCCGCCCTCGCCGTTGTTGTCGGCGCGCAGCACGATCAGCACGTATTTGAGCGTGACGATCAGCATCAGCGACCAGAAGACGAGGCTGATGACGCCGAACACGTGCAGCGGGTCGACCGCCAGCGGATGGTGTCCGACGAACACCTCCTTCATCGCGTAGAGCGGGCTGGTGCCGATGTCGCCGTAGACGACGCCGATCGCGCCGAGCGCGAGCTTGGCGAGGCTGCCGCTATGGTGATGATGCGCGGCGCCCGCCTGTGCACGGACCGCGGGGTCGACGGTGCTGACGCTCACGCGCTGGCCACCGCTATCGAGAGGTCGTCGGCATGTGTGGCCATAAGGTGGCGCGCCTAGCACGCGCCCGAAGCGCCCGCAACGCGGAACAGGTGGCGAACATAAATGTTCTGTTCAGCGAAAGGACCTTGCCACGATGAGCGATACCCATAATCCGAAGAGTGAGCCCTTCTCCAACGCCGAGAAGGATCCCGACGATTGGACCACCGGTGACGAGCCGATGACCGGCGCGCAGGCGAGCTATCTGAAAACGCTCAGCGAAGAGGCCGGTGAGATGTTCGACGAGTCGCTCACCAAAGCCGATGCCTCGAAACGGATCGACGCGCTTCAGGAACAGACCGGCCGCGGCAAATAGCTGCGCCGGCTCAACGCGCGGCATCGGCCGCGATGAGGCGGTCGAGCAGCATCAGCCGGCGCGCGATCTCGAGGCGATAGGGCGTCCCGTCCGGCGACAGCTGGACCGCCCGCGCCCATAATTGACGGGTCTTCGCCAGGTCGCCGGCCTCGAGATAGGCGAAGCCGAGATAATAAGGCGGCGCCGGATGGTCGGGCGCGAGCCGCGCCGCCTGCCGGAACGCCAGCAGCGCTGGCGGCGAGACGCGGTGCCCCGCCTCCGCCGCCAGCGTGACGCCCGCCCATGTCCACAGCATGAAGCTCTGCGGCAACTTGGAAAGACCGCCGAGCACGACCCGCGCCGCGGCGTCGTCATTTCCGCTACGCGTCATCGCGTCGGCGGCGACGATATAGGCGGTGTCGGCGTTGAACCGCCCGAACATGCTGTCGCGCAATTGCACTTCCCCGACGTCGACCGGCGGGGTGGTGGCGGTGCGTTGCGGCGCCGCCGCCGCGAGCATCGGCTGCCCCTGCCACGCATAGCCGACTCCGCCGAGGCACAAGGCGGCGCCGAGCATCGACCAGAGCAACCGATCGACCCGCAGCCAGAACGCCATGGCGGCGAACGCGGCCGCGCCGAGCAGCAGGAGCGCGACGAACCCCATCAGTGCTGCTCCTCGAGCGTGCGGGTTTCGTGCATCTTTCCGGCCATTTGCGGCGGCATGTATTTCTCGTCGTGCTTGGCGAGCAGATTGGTGGCGACGAACGACGCGTCGGGGCGGAAGTGCCCCTCCGCGACCACGCCCGAGCCTTCACGGAACAGGTCGGGCGCGATCCCGCTGAACCGCACCGGCGTGGTCGCCTTGCCGTCGGTGACGACGAAGTCGATCGACACGCCGTCGGCGGCGCGCCGCAGCGAGCCCCGCTCGACCATCCCGCCCAGCCGCACCGCCTTGTCGGGCGGCGGCAGATTGCCCGCCACGTCGGCGGGCGCGTAGAAGAACGCCGCCTGGTCGCGAAGCCCCGACAGCGCGAGCAACGCCGCCACGGCGATCGCGCCGAGCCCGAGCAGCACCAGCATCAGCCGTTGGTTCTTGCGGGTCACTTCTCGGCGTCCCGCATCTGGCGCCAGCTCCACCACGCGAGCGCCGCCGCGGCGAGCAGGGTCAGCGCATAGGCGCCGGTGACGAACGGCCACGGGTTCATGCGCGCGCCCGGCGACGCAGGCGCGCCTCCGCCTTCTCGCGCGCCAGCATCGTCCGCATCCGCATCAGCACCACCGCGCCGAAGAAAAAGGAAAAGCCCGCCAGCATGATCGGCAGCGGCCACAGCAGCGAGCGGTCGATGCTCGATCCGGTCAGCCCGATGCTCGGCCCCTGATGCAGCGTGTTCCACCACACCACCGAATAGCGGATCACCGGGAGCAGCACCGTGCCGGCGATGCCGTACAGCGCCGGGATGCGCCCGTCACCGTCGCGCTCGCGATCGGCCTGCGCCAGCGCGATAAAGCCGAGATAGACGAAGAACAGCAACAGCATCGAGGTCAGCCGCCCGTCCCACTGCCACCAGGTTCCCCAGGTCGGCCGCCCCCAGATCGCGCCGGTGACGAGGCAGAGCGCGGCGAAGATCGCACCCGGCGCGGCGATCGCACGCGCGGCGATCATCGCCAGCGGATGCCGCCAGACGAGGAAGACGATGCTGGAGATGGCGATGCCGCTCCACCCGCCCATCCCCAGCCACGCGGCGGGAACGTGGATGTAGAGGATGCGGACGGTCTCGCCCTGCAGGTAATCGGCGGGCGTCTGGGTGAGCCCCGCCCAGCAACCGATCGCGATCAGCGCGACGCCCGCCCACCACAGGATCGGGGTGAGCGGACGCGCGATCTTCAGGAAACGCGCCGGATTGGCAAAGGCATGGAGCGCAGGCACGCGGCCGGAATAGGCGAACCGGGGGCGGCCGTCACCCCCGGCGTTTGGGGGAGCGGTGGCATAAGGACACAATGGCCGCGTCCTGCGCGGCAAGCGTGCCGGTGAAGGTTACAGACATGGGCCCCTGCCTTCGCAGGGGCGACGGGGATCAACCAACCGTCGCCCCTGCGAAGGCAGGGGCCCATGTCTGCTTCGTCTCGCGCATCCCCGCCGCCACGCAAGGCGGCGGTGTGTCAGACCGCCATCAAGCCGCCCTGCCGATCAGCCGGCGCGCGATCCGGTCGGCGACCTCGGCGGTCGGATCGCCCGAGGCGGCGGCCTCATCCCACACCTGATCGAGCCGATCGGGGATCTGCGCGATCCGCGCCATCACCTCGGCCTCGTCTCCGTGACCGAGATATTCCAAACCGACGTTGATGATGCCGCCGGCGTTGATGACGTAATCGGGGGCGTAGACGATCCCGGCATCGTGGAGCCGCTGCCCGTCGGCGCGCGTCTCAAGCTGGTTGTTTGCACCACCGGCGACGATCTTCGCCTTGAGCGTCGGGATTGAGCGCTCCGTGAGGATCGCCCCCAGTGCGTTGGGGCTGACGATATCGACGTCCGCGGACAGGATCGCGTCCGGCGCGACCGTGGTCGCGCCCAGATCCGCCGCCATCCGCTCGGCGCGCGCCTGATCGACATCGGCGAGCGTCAGCACCGCGCCGTCCTTCGCCAGCAAGCGGGCGAGCCCGCCGCCGACCGAGCCGAGCCCCTGGATCGCAACGCGCACGCCCTTCATGTCGTCGCTGCCGAGCCCGCGCTTCGCCGCGGCGCGCACGCCGAGATAGACGCCGTGCGCGGTGTACGGGCCGGGATCGCCGCCCGCCGCGCCCTGTGCGACCGGCAGGCCCGAGACGTAGCGCGTCTCGCCCGCGATCACCTTCATCCGCGCTTCGGACATGCCGACGTCCTCGGCGGTGACGTAGCGGCCGCCGAGCGACTCGACCGCGCGGCCGAACGCCACCAGCTGTTCGTCGCTGATCGTCGCGCCCGGCTTGTCCGCGAGCACGACGCCCTTGCCGCCGCCCAGCTCGAGCCCGGCCATCGCATTTTTGTAGCTCATGCCGCGCGAGAGCCGCAGCGCATCGGTAATCGCCCGGGAATCATCGGCATAATGCCAGAAGCGCACCCCGCCTGCCGCCGGCCCGAGCGCGGTCGAGTGGACGGCGATCACCGCCTTCAGCCCCGATGCCGGATCGGTGAACAGGTGCAGCCCCTCATGGCTGTCGAAATCGGAATAGTCCCAGACGGAGGTCATCGTCTCTCCAGTGCGCGCGACGTTAAATTACCGCCGCACGCAATAATCTTGTCGAGCGAAAAACGCCAGCAAGAAACAGAAATGGAGGGATGGGGCGATCGACGGGACTTGAACCCGCGACCCTCGGTACCACAAACCGATGCTCTAACCAACTGAGCTACGATCGCCGCGAAGGCCGTGCCCCTAGCGGCACCGCAGGCCGTTCGTCAAGCGGTTCAGAAGCGTCCGTCGACCGAGAAGCTACGCGCCGCACCATTGGCCGCGAAGCCCGCGCCGTCCAGCCGCGCCGCGATCGTCGGGTCGGTCGGGATCAACGTCAGGTCGGCGCGATAGCGGCCATCGGGCCAGAGCCGCAGGTTGACGCCCTCTCCCGCGCCGCTGGCAAGCGGCAGCAGCAGCGCGCCCGCGTCGCAGCGCGCGCTGCCGCTCAGCGCGCCGGGCAGCGGCTGGCCGAGGAACGCCCCGGCGAGGCTGGCACGGACGCGACCTTCGGCGGCCTGGCAGGTGCCATCGACGAAGCGCACGGTGACGCCGTCGAGGTTGAGCGCGGAGACGGGGAGCGGCGCGAAGGCGTTGCCGGGGGAGAGCGGCCCGCTGGCGTCGATCACCGCCGCGCGGTTGCGCCCGATCTCGACCACCCCCGCCAGCCGCTGCGCCGGATCGTTCGAGTCGCTCGCCAGCGCGATCCGCGCGCGACCGATCAGCAGCGCGAACGGCGACAGCCCGGCGTCGAGATCGCCGAGCGCGATGTCGCCGAACCGCGCCTCGACCAGCCGCCCGGACCACAGGCTGCCGGTCACCTCGCGCGCGGCGAACCCCTGCCCGTCGAGCCCGCTCCAGCCGAGCGCGAGCCGCAGCGGCAAAAAGGCCAGCATCGCCGCCGCGAACAGCGCGAGGAACAAGGTGCGGCGACCGGTGGTGAGCGGGATGCGCATCAGACGCCCCGCGACCGCAGCGTCATCGTCGCCGTGACGCTCCCCGCGCCATTGCCGGACACGCTGAGCGAATCGACGAGGATGCCTTCGGCCTCCAGCCCGCTGATCCACTGCATTAATGCGCCAGCGCGCGCGGTGGCGATCGCGGTGCGGACGCGGTCGGGCGCCTCGACATCAAGGCTCGCGAGCGTGAACCCCGCGGCATCGGCGCGCGCGCGCACGATGTCGGCGAGCGGCGCGGACAAAGGCGTGGCGCGGCGCTGCAACGCCTTGACCTGCCGCAGCCCGGCCTGCGCGGCGCCGAGCCGGATCACCGCATCGGTATAGCGTTCACGCGACGACGACAGGCCGTCGCGGACCGGGCGGATCACCGCGCCCCACACCAAGGTCACCGCCGCGAGCGCGACCATCACCAGCAACAAGCGCCGCTCGCGCAGCGAGCGTCCGTCGAACCACGCCTTCAACGCCGTCATGGCCGCACCGTCATGTCGCCGGTCAGGCGACCGGCCGATTGCTGGAAGACGCTCGATTCGACGGTGAATCCGGCGTTGGCGAGCCGCGACTTGACCGTGTTCGCCTGCGCCTCGCCCGCCAGCGACAGCGAAACGCGCAGCGCGCCGTTCGGCTCGAACTGCAAGGCGGTGATCTCGGTCTCGGGCACCGCCTCGACGATCGCGTAGACCGCCGCGGCGGTGCGGGTGAACCCCTGCCCCGGCCCGCGCAACGCCGACAGCCGCTCGCCGAGCATCCGCGTCTCGTCGCCTTCGCCGGTGCCGCGCGGCAGGCCCTGGCGCGCGATCGTCGCCGCACGCTGCTCGATGGCGTCGGCGCCGAACGAATAGCGCATGATCCGCACGACATCGATCGCAAGCGTGGCGAGCAGCGTCAGCCCGGCGAGCACCGCCAGCCGGCGCACCAGCCCCCAGTCGATCGCGGTGCGGCGACGGCGGCGGGCGAAGGCCCCCTGCCGCAGGTCGATCACCGGCTCGGCCACCGCGTCGATCGCGGCGGCGCGGAGCGCGGCGCGGTCGAGCAGGCGTGGCGTCTCGCCGCGGGTGACCAGCCCGGTGAGCACCGGCTCGTCGGCCCAGCCGGTGGTGCGCCCGCGCGCCACCACCTGCCCGCCGAGGTCGGCGCGGACATAGCCTTCCTCGGGCTCGGGGAGCAGTAGCGGCGCGGGAACGACCGCGGCCGGATCGACCCCGTTCTGCGCAAGCGATGCGAGCCAGCCCGCCATCCGCGCCGGGGCGACGACCGCGATCGCGCGCTCGCCATCGCGTTCGCGTCCGACCGCGACGTGCAGGTCGTGCGCCGGCTCGGCGGTCGCGTCGCTGACGACGACGCGCGCCGCCGCCAGCGCCTGTGCCGGAGAACGCGCGGGGAGGCTCGCCCAGTGGAGCGTCACCGCGTCGGCGGGTGCGACCGCGACGACGCGATCCTCCGCCGTCACCTCGGGCAGCCCCTCGCCCTCGCGCTCGACCGCATCGTCGCGGATCCGCCACCAGCGCCATGGCTGCGAATCGTCGGGGGGCAGGAAGAGGAGCGTCGCAGCGGTCATGGTACATCCCCCCATTGCCGCGTCACGAGCCGGACGGGAAGGGTCCGCGCGTCGATCAGCCCTTCCTCGTGCAATTCGGCGCCGCCATTGGCCACATCGATACGCAGCGCGAACCATTTGGTGGTGACCGCGGTCTGCGACTGCGCGCCGATGTCGGTCGCGCCGCCCGCGCTCGCCAGCTGCGCCCAGAACTGCCCGGCCTGCGCATAGCCGCCCGGCGGGCGGCGGAGCAGCAGCCCCTGCGCCTGCGCCACGCCCATCGTGTCGGGCAGCAGCATCGCGAGCAGCGGCGCCTGTTCGGGGAGCAAAGTGTTGACGTTGAGCACCGACTGCCGCGCGATCGGCAGGGTGCAGACCCAGGGCTGGATCAGCTTGTACGCCTCGGGCGTGACGCCCTTCACGGCGCGCAGCTCGCTGACGTCGGCCATCAGCGTCCCGGCGGTGCGATAGCCGCGATAGGCGCTGTTCTCCGCGCCGCCGGGCAGCGGATCGTCGTCGCTGTCGAGCCAGTCGGCGGTCGCCACCGCGATCGCATCGCCATCGGGGACGCGCAGCAGCCGCAACAGCCGCTGGAAACGCGTCAGCGCCTGCGGGTTGACGAGATAGGCGTCGCCGAAGCCGAAGGTGACCAGCCCGTTGAGGTTGAAGCAATTGCCGCCGTCGGTCACCCGCGCGGTGGCGGTGCCACCCGGTATCGGCAGCCCGAACGGCCGCCCGCTCCACCCACCCGTCAGCGCGACGCGGTCGCGGCTCTGTTGCAGCAATGTCGAGACCCGGCGCGTCGCCAAGGTTTCAGCGGCATAGGCATAGCCCCGCGCGGCATCGAGCGCGACCGCATTGGCGGCGAGCCGCGTCGACAGCCGCAAGCGCTCCAGCGCGGTCGCCGCCATGACCGCGATCACCGCGACGAGCAGCAGCACGGTCAGCAGCGCGGCGCCGCGCTCGCCGGGTCTAGCGCGGCGCATCGATCGCGCCTGTCGGGGTGCCGGGGCCTTGCTGACCGTTGTTGGTGTCGTCGACCGGCCGCGGCGCGCCGGTGCCGACGAGGAACAGCAGCCGGAACGACTGTCCGCCCGCCCGTACCAACGTCAGTTCCATCGCCTGCGGCAGCGTTGCGCGCTGGTCGCCCTGCCATGTGTCGCTCCACGCGCCGGCATAGCGGAAGCGCACGCGCACCTCCTGCACGCGGTCGACCAGCAACGCCGCGGGCAGCGGCGCGGCGCCGTCGAGCGCGGGATAGGGGACGCGCTCGATCCCGTCGGCGGTCAGGCGATATTCGACCTTCTGCAAGGTCGCGCGCGGCGCCTGATCGGGGCTGGCCCAGCCGCCGCGCACGAAGCGCAGGATCGGCTGCGCGCTGCGGTCGCCCGAGAAGGCGGGGAGCAACGTGCCCGTGGCGTCGCGCGTCGGGCGGTCCTGCGCCTGCGCGAGATCGGCGGTCATGATCGACACCAACCGGTTGAGCGCGGCATTGTCGTCGAGCGCGGCGCCGGTTGCGCCCTGTGCGCGGACGCTGAACGCCAGCAACGCGACCCCTGCGGCGGCGATCATCCCGAAGATCATCAGCGCGATCATCACCTCGACCAAGGTGAAGCCCGCTTCCTGTGTCGTCCGGCGCGTCACGGCCCGACCCGCGTCTGCGCGATCGGCGCGGGCGGCGGGCGGACCATCGTCGCGCGGCCGAGCACCGCGCCGCCCGCATCGCTGACCGCGACGTCGATCCGCTGCACGTCGCCGTCACCGAGCGGCTGGGTATCGCGCACCCATGTCCAAGTGCGTCCGCCGGCCTGTTCGACCCCGCTTGCCCGGCCGCGGGTCGGCGGCTGCGCGTCGGTGACCGCCTCGATCGCGACGTTGCGGGCGACGATCTGCGCGAGCAGCGCCGACGACACGAAGCCGGTCGAGCGGATCGTCTGCCCCTCCAGTCGGATCAGCGCGAGCGCGGCGAGGCTGAACACGACGAGCGCGACCATGATCTCGACCAGCGTGAACCCGCGCGCGCGCGGGTCAGCCGGCGACACGGACGGTCCCGTCGGCGTCGATCGTCACGTCGGTGCGCATGCCCTCGCGCGTCAGCGTCACGGTCATCGCCCGATCGGCGAGCCCGGTGGTGTCGAAGGTCAGTCGGTCGCGGGCCGGGCCGGTGGTGGCGGTGCCCGGCTTCCAGCGCTCGACGCCGAGCGCGCCGTCCAGCGGCGTCCACGCGCCGCCGCGCCACTGGTCGAAGCCGTAGCCGCCCGGCGTCACCCACAGGCTGACCGGGCGCGCCTCGACGATCGCGGCATCGTGCGCGGCGCGCGTCCGCACCGCGAAGCGCGTCGCCTCGTCCATCAGCCGGCCGCGCGTGTCGGGCATCATCAGCACCGCAGCCGCCGACGCGAGCCCGATGACGGTGATGACCACCATCAGCTCGATCAGCGTGAAGCCGCGCTGCCGCCCGGCGCGCGGCCGCCGCGCCTTACTGCCAGGACCCGATGTCGGCATCGATCCCCTGCCCGCCGTCCTTGCCGTCAGCCCCCAGCGTCCAGACGTCCGCCGCGCCGTGCTGACCGGGCGAGGCGTAGAGATACGGGCGGTTCCACGGATCCTGCGGCAGGCGCTTGATATAGCCGCCGGCCTGATAGCGCGCCGCATCCGCCCCCGCCGGCGGGGTGACCAGCGCCTGCAGGCCCTGCGTGGTCGTCGGGTAATTGCCCATCTGCAACCGGTAGAGTTCGAGGCCCTGCTCGATCGTCGCGATGTCGGCCTTGGCCTTCTGGATGCGCGCGGTGTCGCCCGAGGGCAGCACGTTGAGCGCGACGATCGTCGCGAGCAGGCCGATGATGACGATCACCACCATCAGCTCCACGAGCGTGAAGCCGTTGCGCTTCCGGCGGCGGTTCTTCTGTTCGGTCGACATAGGCATTCTCATTGTCCGGCCAGCGTGTTGAGCTGAAGGATGGGGAGCAGGATCGATAGCACGATCGTCGCGACGATCGCGCCCATGATGACGATGATGAAGGGTTCGAGCAGCGACATCGCGGTGGCGGTGAAGCGGTCGAACTCGCGCTCCAGATAATCCGCGGCGCGCTCCAGCATCTCGTCGAGCCGCCCCGCCGCCTCGCCGCTGGCGGCGAGATAGACGAGCAGCGGCGGGAAGACCCCGGCGCGGCGCATCGCCGCCGACAGGCTGCCGCCGCCGCGGATCGACTCGGTGATCTCGTCCGACGCCGCCTTCAGCCGGCGGTTGTGGATCGTGCCGGCGGTGAGGCTAAGTCCTTCGAGCAGCGGGAGCCGGCTGGCGACCATCGTCGACAGCGTCCGCGCCATCCGTGCCGCGTGGAGGTCGCGGAGCAGCCGCCCCAGCAGCGGCACGCGCAGCAGCCACGTGTCAAAGGCGAGCCGGATCGGCGGCTGACGAAGCGCCGCCCAGGCCGCGAAGCCGAGCCCGACCAGCACCAGCAGCATCAGCCACCACCAGCCGACCAGCACGTCGGACAGGCCGATCACCAGCCGCGTCAGCAGCGGAAGTTCCTGTCCGACGGTATCGAACTGCTCGATCACCTGCGGGACGACGAAGGTCATCAGCGCCAGCACCACGCCGAGCGCGACCGCGGCGAGCACCGAGGGATAGGCCATCGCGGTCAGCAACTTGCCGCGGATTTCGGCCTGGCGTTCGAGCAGGGTCGACAGCCGCTCCATGATCTGCGGCAGCGTCCCCGAGCTTTCGCCCGCCGCGACCATCGCGCGGTAGAGCGGCGGAAAGCTCTTCGGCTCGCGCGCCATCGCGTCGGCGAGGCGGCGCCCCTCGACGACCGCGCTATGGACGGTCTGGACGATCGCGCGGACGCTCTCCTGCTCGGTCTGGCGGGTGATCGTGCGGAGCGACTCCTCCAGTGGCGAGACGCGGTTGAGCGTCGCCAACTGGCGGGTGAACAAGGTCAATTGCTTGCCCGACATCTTCGCGCGGCCGAGTTCGAGCCCGAACAAAGGACGGCTGCGCGCCTGCGGGGTGCTGCCGGGTTCGAGGCGGACGACGTACAGCCGCTTGCGGTCGAGCGCGGCGCGCGCCGCGTCCATGTCGGTCGCGCTGACATGACCGCGCGTCTCATTGCCGCGGGTGTCGATTGCGAGATAGTCGAAGTCAGCCATGGGAAACAAGTCGTTCGCTTCGAGCCGAGGATCGAGCGACGTCGAGACCCGGGGTCGAGAAGCCTGTGGCCCCAACCTTCTCGACGGACGCATCTCGGCTGCGCTCGATGCTGCTCGAAGCGAACGGAAGATCGGGTTCAGTGCGCATCGGCGATCGCCACCTCGGCGGCGTCGGCGTTTTCGCTGCGCGACACGCGAATTGCTTCTTCCGCCGTGGTTTGCCCGCTCTCCACCAGCCGTCGCGCGGCGCTGGCGAGCGTGTCGTTGTTTGCGAAGGTGTGTCGCGCGATGGCATCTTCGTCGCCGCCCTCGTTGATCAGGCGGCGGACGGTCGCGTCGACGCGGACGGCCTCGTAGACGCCGATCCGGCCGCGGAAGCCGGTTCGGTTGCAATTTTCGCACCCTACCGCCTCGTAGACGGTCGCTGCCGGATCGATGCCGAGCAGCGGCGCGACCGTCTCCGATGCTGGCACCGGGCGCGCGCAATGTTTGCACAGGCGACGCACGAGGCGCTGCGCGATCACCGCGCGCAGCGTCGAGGCGAGCAGGAAAGGCTCGACCTTCATGTCGCGCATCCGCGTGATCGCGCCGACTGCGTCGTTGGTGTGGACGGTCGACAGCACGAGGTGGCCGGTCAGCGACGCCTGCACCGCGATCTCGGCGGTCTCGCGGTCGCGGATCTCGCCGATCATCACCGTATCGGGATCCTGCCGGAGGATCGCGCGCAGCCCGGCCGCAAACGTCAGCCCGACCTTGGCATTGACCTGCGTCTGCCCGACCCCCTCGACCGCATATTCGACCGGGTCCTCGACGGTCAGGATGTTGCGGCTGCCGTCGTTGAGCAGCCGCAGCGCGGCGTAGAGCGTCGTCGTCTTGCCGCTGCCGGTCGGCCCGGTGACGAGCACGATGCCGTTCGGCTCGGCGATCGCCTCGCGCAGCAGCGCATACATCGGCGCGCTCATCCCGAGCGCGTCGAGATCCATGCCGGCATTCTCCTTGTCGAGAATACGCAGCACCACGCGCTCGCCCGCGCGGCTGGGCAGCGTCGAGACGCGCACGTCGAGCAACTTGCCGCCGAGCGTCAGCCCCATCCGCCCGTCCTGCGGCACGCGCCGCTCGGCGATGTCGAGCCGCGCCATCACCTTGATACGGCTGACCACCACCGGCGCGACGTGCGGCGGCATGCGCAGCGTCTCGCGCAGCACACCGTCGATGCGCATCCGCACCACCAGGCCGGTCTCATAGGGCTCGATATGGATGTCCGACACGCCATTGCGCGCGGCGTCGGCGATGATGCCGTTGATGAGCCGGATCGCGGGCGCGTCGTCGGCAGTGTCGAGCAGGTCCTCGGCGGTCGGCAATCCCTCGGCGAGCAAGTCCAGTTCGTCGCCCATCCCGACCGCGGCGGCGGCAGTCGCCTGCCCGTCCATCGCATAATTGTCGCTGAGCAAACGGTCGAACGCGGCGGGCGCGACCACCGCGACATCGAACGCGCGCCCGAGCACGCGCCGTACCTCGATCAGCGCGCGCGGATCGCTGCCCTCGCGCAACGCGACGCGTAGATCGGGGCCGGCACCGTCGAGCACGACGCCGAACTTGCGCGCGAAGGCATAGGGCAGCGCGACCGGCGGGACGACCGGCACCGCGTCGCCCAGCACCGTCGCGCCCGCCGGTGCGGGCGGCAGCGGCGCGGCGGCCGCGTCGATCTCCGCGCCGGTGCGCAGGATCATTTGCGCTTGCCCTTGCCGGTGATGACGCTGGTCGAGTTGCGATAGACCGGCACGCCGACGCGCGGGTCCTCGATGCTGCCCGGCTCGCCCGGCGCGGGCAGCGGCGGGGTCGCGCCCATGTAATCGCGCACCAGCTCGTCGATCGACGGTTCGGCGGTCGGGTCCTGCAAGCCTTGCTGGAGCCGCAGATAGCCGTAGCGCCGTTCGGTGACGCGGCGGTTCTCCTCCGCCGAGCGGATCACGGTCGGGCGGATGAAGATCATCAGGTTCGACTTGGCGCGGGTCTTCGCCTTGCTCTTGAACAGATTGCCGAGCACCGGAATGTCGCCGAGGAACGGGATCTTCTCGATCGTGCGCCGCTCTTCGTCCGAGAGCAGCCCGCCGATCACGCCGATCGCGCCGTCGTCGACGGTCAGCACCGTCTCGACCTCGCGCTTGTTGAGGATAAGGTCGGAATTGTTGCTGCTGACCGGACCGGCGATCGAGCTGACCTCCAGATGGAGGTTCATCTTGATCGTGCCCGACGAATTGACCTGCGGGCGCACGTCGAGCCCGATGCCGACATTCTGGCGCTGCGTGGTGCGAAAGGCATTGTCGAAATTGTTCGACAGCGCCTCGCCGGTGGTGATCGGGATTTCCTGCCCGACCAAGGTATGCGCTTCCTGATTGTCGAGCGTCATGATCTGCGGGACTTGCAGCAGGTTGGACTGGGTGTCGCTTTTCACCGCATTGATGATCGCGCCGAAGATCGTGCTGCCGACCTGCCCGCCGAACCCGCCGAACCCGCCCTGCGAACCGATGATCGAGCTGATCGCGGATTGCGTGAGCTGGTTCGACGCGCTGTTGTTGACGTTGGTGGTGGTGCGCGTCCCGTCCGGCGCGACGACCGTCGTCTGCGTGCTGCCGAGCTTCTGCGCGCCGACCGCGCCGGCGATCTGGAGGATGTTGGGCGCGGAATTGCTGAACGTCGAGGCGGCGAACGCGCCGCCGTCGATGTTGCCGAGCAGGAATTGCGCGCCGAGCCGGTTGACGGTGCTGTCCGACACTTCGGCGACGATCGCCTCGACCAGCACCTGCTGCCGGCGCTGGTCGAGCTTGCGGATCACGTCGGCGAGCTGGCGCTGGACGTCGGCGGGCGCGGCGACGACGATCGCGTTCGCGCCGGCGTAGCGCGTCACCACCGCCGCGGTGCGCGCGCCTTCGCCGCGGATCGCGGCCTGTTGCGGCTGGCTGCCCGATTGCTGGGTCGCGCTTTGCTGCGGCTGGCTGCGCGTCGCGGGTTGCGGGGTCGCGCCGACCCCGGTCGCGCCGGTGCTCGACGTGCTGAGCCCGGTGCGGCTGAGCCCCTGTTCCTGCACCGCATCCGGTGCCTGACCGACGAGTTGCTGGAGCACCGGCAGCAATTGGTTGGCGTCGGCGTTTTCGAGGAAGACGACGCGGATCTCGGTGGCGTTGCGCGCGCTCTGGTCGAGTTCGCGCGCCAGCCCGGCGAGCCGCGCGACGGTCTGCGGGTCGCCGCGCAGCGCCACGGCGTTGCTGCTCTCGATCGCGACCGCCGAGGCGCCGCCGGTCGCCGCCGCCGCGCCGCCCTGTGCGCCGCCGCCGATCAGCCCGGTCAGCGCGGTCGCGACCTCGCTGGCGCGCGCGTTCTTGAGCGCGATGATCCGCGTCGCCGAGGTGTCGGCGTCGATCCGCCGCACCACTTCGCGGACGCGGCGGACGTTGTCGGCGAAATCGACGACGACGAGGCTGTTGCCGCCGCGGTTGGCGGTGACCGAGCCCTGCGCGCTGACCAGCGGCCGCACGGTATCGACCGCCTGCGCGGCATCGACCGAGCGCAGCCGGATGATCTCGGTGACGAGCTGGTTGCGCTGCGACCCGGCGAGCCCGATCCGCCCCGGCTGGCTGGCGGCATTGTCGATCGGCTGGACGCGGAACGCACCATTGGCGGTCGGCACCGCGACCAAAGCGTTGGCGCGCAGCGTCGAGAGGAACACCTCCAGATATTCGCTGCGCGACAGCGGCCGGTCGGTGACGACGGTCACCTTCCCCTGCACGCGATTGTCGATGATGAAGGTGCGCCCGGTCACCTTGGCGGCATCGGCGATGAACGCGCGGATGTCGGCATCGCGCACGTTGAGCGTGGTCTGCGCCAGCGCGGGCTGCACCGCGGCGAGGAGGACGAGCGGCGACAGGAAAGTGGCGGTGCGGTTCATCGAGCTACCGGAATGGTGAGCGGCAGCGGCTGCCCGCCGCGCTCGACCGTGAGGGACAGGGTGCCGCCCGACGCGCGGGCGCGGGTGAGCATGTCGAGATCGGACGGGCCACTGATCGGGCGGCCCGCCACCGTCGTGATGATGTCGCCGTCGCGCAGCCCGGCGGCGCGGAACGCGCTGCCGCCCTGCCCGCGCACCGTGACGCCGGTGACCTTGCCGCCCTCGATCCGCGGGATCGCGCTGATCTCCGAGCGGAGCTGCTGCGGCGAGACGCTCGCCGCGCCGGGGGGAAGCGGCCCGCCGCTCGGCGTTTCGAGCGGCTCGGCGCGGCCCGCTCCGCCCGGCGGGGGCGGCGGGGCCGGCGGCACACCGGGCGCGGGCGGATTTTGCGCGGCGTCACCGGACGGGGCGGTGACGATGCCGCTGCTGCCCGACTGGTCGAGGAACAGGTCTTCGCTGCGCCCGCCGCGATCGAGCGTGATGTGATCGAAGGCGACCGCCTTGAGCGTGACGCCGGGGACGACCTCCTCGCCGACCGCGACGCTCTTCTGCACGCCGTCCGGGCCGGCGATGATCGCCGCGCCGCGCGCCTGCGCGCTGTCCATCCGCGTGCCGAACAGGGTGAGCTGGAGCGAGGTGACCGCACTCGGCCCCTGCGCCTGCGCGGCGCCGCTGACGCGGTAGAAGGGATCGAAGCCCGCCAGCACCCCGGCGGCATCGGCGGGGATGGTCGGCCCGGCGGGCACCCATGCGCCCAGCGGTGCGACGGGGGTGAGCAGCACCCACGCCAGCCGCGCGCATTGCACGGCCAGCGCCGCGAGCAGCGCCAGTTCGGCGGCGGAATAGACGTTTACCACGGGCAGACGCCGCAGGATCGCCCGCGCACGGGCATCGAACTTCAATCGCATCGGCCAGGCCAACTCCCCGCGAACGGCCGCTAGGTAAACCATATTACGTGGCTATTGCGGCTTTGTGTAATATTTCTGTGCTTGGGCGCGCGCCTTTACCTGTGGCACTAACCCGCAATGGCCACCGATCCGATCGCCGCCCGCCTCGCCGTCCTGCCGGGCTTCCAGCGCCTGCCCAGCCCCAAGCTGACCCTGTTCGTCAAGCGTGCGTTCCTCAGTCCGGAATCGTGCGCGCAGCTGGTCGCGTTGATCGACCTCGGCCGCCGCCCCTCGACGATCGCCGATCCGAACGGCGACACCGCGTTCCGCACCAGCGAGACCTGCGACCTGCCCGCGACCGATCCGGTGGTGGCGGCGGTGGACGCCGCGCTGGCCGAGGCGACCGGGCTCGACCCGCTGCATGGCGAGCCGATCCAGGGGCAGCGTTACGCGGTCGGCCAGGAGTTCAAGGCGCATACCGACTATTTCGAGCCCGACGGCGCCGACTTCGCGCGCTATTGCAGCGTCGCGGGCAACCGCACCTGGACCGCGATGATCTATCTCAACGAGCCCGAGGCGGGCGGCGCGACGCGCTTCAAGGCGGTCGACAAGACGATCCAGCCCGAGCTGGGCAAGCTGGTCTGCTGGAACAACTGCCGCGCCGACGGCACGCTCAACCCCGCGACGATCCACCACGGCATGAAGGTGCGCGCCGGGACCAAGTACATCATCACCAAATGGTATCGCGAGCGGCCATGGGGATGGTGAGCGCTTCCGTCATTGCGAGCGTCGCGAAGCAATCCGGGGCGTCCTGATCCGGCCCTGGATTGCTTCGCTGCGCTCGCAATGACGTAGCGATTTTGTGGCGTGGGTCAGAACGTCACGCTGGCCCCCAGCGTGAACAGCCGGCCGAGGCGGTAATTGTTGATGTCGACGCGGTTGCCGCCCTCGAAGGTCTGGAACTCCTGATAGCGCGTGCCGGTCAGGTTGCGCATCTCCGCCTTGATCTCGACCTTCTTGCTCAGGAAATCGACCGTCTGGCGCGCGACGAAGTCAAGCCGGATGCCCGGCTTTTCGATGATGTCGGGCTGGAAGCCGGCACCGCCGAGCAGCGACGGCCCGCGGTTGGTCACCCGCTCGCTGGCGTAGTTGAACAGCAGCGTCGCCTGCGTGCCATTGTCCTTGTCCTCATAGCCGAGCTGGAGGTTGACGAGGTGGTCGGACTGGCCGGTCAGCGGCGCGCCGTCGCGGAACAGGCTGGCGGCCGGGGCGAAGTTGGTCGGGCAGCCGCCGAGCGTCGTGCCCTCCAGCACGCCGGGGACGCAGGTGCGGTCGGCGGTGAGCGCCGAATGCGTCCAGGTGTAATTGGCGATCACCACCGCGCGCTTGCCCGCCATGCCTTCGGAGATGAAGTCGAGCGGGATGTACTTCTGCGCCTCGATCTCCGCGCCGTACAGCTTGGCGCGCGGCAGGTTGGTGAAGCCGGTCTGGAGCCGCGCGTCGGGGGTCGGGAAGAAGCCGACCTGCTCGATCGGATTGTCGATCCGCTTGTAGAAGCCGGCGAGCGTGATCCGCTGGTCACGCGCGAAGAACCATTCGTAGCGCGCCTCGAGATTGTACAGCTCGGAATCCTTCAGCCGCGGGTTGCCGAAGAACAGCCGGTCCGATTCGAAGTCGCGGAACGCCTGCGGGGCCAGCTCGCGGAACTGCGGGCGCGCGATCGTCTTCGACGCGGCGAGGCGCAGCTGCATGTCCTGCGCGAAATTCCACGTCAGCGTCGCGCCGGGCAGGAAATAATCGTTCTTCAGTCGCGTACCGGTGGCGTTGACCGGGGTGACGCGCTGCGTGGCGGTCTCGTAGCGGACGCCGACGATCGCGCGCACGCCGTCGAACGCCTCGGCTTCGGCCTGCGCGTAGCCGGCGTGGACGCGCAGCAGGGCGTCATAGGCATAGGAGCCGTTCTGCCCGGCGTCGAAGCGCATCTGCACCGCCGTGTCGGCCGGATTGCCCGCCCCGGGCACCGGACAGCCGTTCACCACATCCGGCGACAGCAGGTAATCGGGACGGAAGAGGTTGCACGGGAACGGGATCGCCCCGCCCGCCACCGTCTGGTAGGTGAACGGCAGCCGCGTCGAGGTGCGCTCGTTCTCTGAATAATAATAGCCCGCCGACAGCGTCATCGGACGCTCGCCCTGGAACTTGTAGGCGACGTCGGCCTGCCCCGAATAGAGGTTCTCGTTCAGCTCGCTGAACACCACGGTCGCAAAGCGGTCGAAGGCGTTGGTCGCCTGCCACACGCCCGGGCAGCTCACCCCGGTGTCCGACACCGGCGCGTTGCTCAGGTCGGTGTTGAGCGAGGTGTTGCACAGATAGATGAACTGCCGCTCATAGGGCGAGTTGCGCTGCGAATTGGCATAGGCGCCGCGCAGGTCGATCGACAGGTCCTGCACCGGCTTGAACTCGCCGACCAATTGCGTCTCGATCAGCTTGCGCTCGAACCAGCTGGTGTTCTGCTGGAACAGCGGGTTGCCGCTCGAATTGTTGTAGACGGTCGCCGCCGAGGCACGCCCCTGCTTGAGCGTGTCGTGAATATAGACGTTGGTCCAGCGGATCTTGTTCTCACCGAACTCCGCACCGAAGCCGAGCAGCCCGTTCACCACCGCGCGATTGTCGGTGATGACGGTCTGGAAATCGTTGCGGATCGTGCCATCGTCGCTGACGGTATCTTGCTGCACCGCGTCGCGGGTGCGCCAGTTGTTCGACACGCCGACGCTGCCGATCAGCCCGACGCGCGTGCCGCCGAGATCGCCGGTGACGCCGAGGTCGAGGCTGCCCGAGTAATTGCCGGGAATGTCGCTGTTGCGCTGGAGCAAGGTCGTGCGCGCGTTGGACAATTGCAGCACCTGCGCGCTCGGGATCACACCGTTGCCGGTCGGCGCCTGCTTGATGAAGTCGGGGACGTTGCGCTCGCCGCCGTCATAGCCGAGCCAGTCGGTCTTCGACCCGAAATAGGTATAGCCGAGCCGCCCGGTCGTCTCGGTGTCGATCCCGCCCGACGCGCCGACCGTGAGGAAATTCTCGTCGGGGATCGCCTTGGTGGTCAGGTTGATGACGCCGCCGCCGAACTCGCCGGGATAATTGACCGAATAGGTCTTCTGGACCAGCGCCGACCCGACGACGGTGGTCGGGAAGATGTCGAGCGGGACGGTACGCCGCAACGGCTCCGGACTGGGCAGCGGCGAGCCGTTGAGCAGCGCCGAGGAATAGCGATCGCCGAGCCCACGCACGAAGACATAGCCGTTGCCGACCACCGACAGGCCGGTGACGCGGGTCAGCGCCCCGGCGATGTCGCCCTCGCCGGTCCGCGCGATATCGGCGGTCGACAGCACGTTGACGACCTGCGCGGTGGCGCGGACCGCATTGGGGATGTTGCGGCCGACGACGACGATGTCGCCGGCGGTGCCGGCGTCGACGCCGGGGGCGGAGATTTCCGCCTGGTCGTCGGCGCCGCCGGGCACGGCGTCCTGCGTCGCCTCGGCCTGCCGGTCGGCGGAGGTCGCCGGCCCGGGCGCGGTGGTGCTGGTCGGTGGCGGGCCGGCAGGCGCCGAGGGAGCGGGAGCGACCTGCGCGAGCGCCGCGGGGGCGACCAGCGTGGTCGTCAGGAGAAGAAGCGAAGCAAGGGGGCGCTGGCGCATGGTCGGGTGTTCCGATCGAAGGTCATAAAAGCGTGCCCGGGGCGGCGCGATCAGGCGCTCCCCGGGCTCCGCCCGTCACGAGGGACGAAGTGCGGGTGACGAAGCGCGGCGGCTCAGCGGCCCTGGCACTGGAAGTAGATCGAGTTGAAGGTCGGCGGCCCGACGTCCTGCAACGCGCTGTTGGCCGGGCGGATCGTCGTGCGCGTGTCGCCCGCGCCGGCGCCCGCGATCAGGTTGAGGCACGCCGCGCCCGACTGGGTCTTCACGATGCCGTTGACGAACGCGAAGTCCGCACCGCCCCGCAGCCGGATCGCGGCCGGGGCCGAGTTCGTCTGGATGAAGGTGAAGTTGGCGTAGCGGCCGTAGGTGCGCGGCAGCAGGTCCTCGGCGTTGTTCGAGTCGATCTCGGTCGCGAACGAGTCGGCGGTCGAGCCGCCGGCCTTCTGGGCGGCAATGATGAACTGCATGAACCCGCGCCAGCCGTTGTCGACGTCGAAGCCGTCGTCATCGGCACCGGTCACCACGAAATACTTCAGGTTGGTCGCGCCGCCGAAGATCTCGATGCCGTCGTCGGCCGAATTGTGGCTCTGGACGTGGTCGATCGTCGTGCCCGAGCCGGTGCCGCCGAGCGTCAGGCCCTGAAGCTCGTTGCCTTCGCTGATCGCGATCCCGGTGTAGCGGATCTGGACGTACTGCATCGTGCCCGAGCTGTCGGCGGCATCGGTGCCGCCGTAGAGCCGGCCGCTGACGCCCTCGATCTGCTGCTGGCACGGCGCCGCCGCGCCCGCCGAGGTGCCGTCGGCGGTGTTCGGACCGGTGCCGGTGGCGCAGACCGCGGTCGGCGCCTTGCCGAGCAGGATCACCCCGCCCCACAGTCCCTGCGACGAATCCGACACGCCGTTGCTGGCAAGATTCTGCTGCGCGGTGAAGATGATCGGCGCGTCGGCGGTGCCGACCGCGTTGATCTTGCTGCCGCGGTTGACGAGCACGACGTCGTTCGAGGTTTCGGTCGAATCCGCCGCCAGCACCACGCCCGGCTGGATCGTCAGCGTCGCCGCCGCGCCGCCGTCGACGCCGACTTCGGTCAGGCCGCGGAAGCGGTAGACGAGGCCGGGCACCTTCGCGAGCGTCAGATCGGCGGTGATGACCTGCGGCAGGCGGCAATAGCGGAAGGTCGCCGGGTTGCTGGCGCCGTTCGAGGTGTTCAGGCCGTCGTCGGTCAGGCCCGACGGGCAGGACGCCGCGGGGGTGCCAGTGCCGATCGACGGCACCGCAGTGCACGCGCTGCTGTTGAGGAAGGTCGCGCTCGACGAATTGCAGGTCCAGCCCGAGAAGGCATTGTCGTTCGGGCCGCTGAGCGCGCCGACGAAGCTGGTGTTCTGGATGAAGCCGGTGTTGCCCAGCACCGTCTGCGGGTTGCTGGCGGTGGCGAGCGAGGTGCCGCTGACCGGGTAGACGCCGTTCAGCGTCGCGCCGAAGCCCTGGAGGTTGTTGTTCTGCCCGGCGTTGGCCAGCGCGACCTGTTCGTCGGCGGTGATGCTGACGCCGTTGACGGCGGTCGACAGCGCGAATTGCGCGGCGGTCAGCGGGGTCGGCGTCGCGGTGCCGGTCGGGGTCGGCGTCGGGGCCGGCTGGTTGATCGTGATCGGAATGCTGCCAGCACCCGGCGACGCCACATCGTCCGCACCGCACGACGCCAGGAACAGGGCGGCACTGGATGCCAGCAGCATATGGCTGCGGCGGCTGAAGCTGACCATGAACTCACTCCCTTCGAGATTCGGACCCTTTTCCAAGGCCCCGATCCGAGTCGGACCTGACTGTCCGCTCGATCGTCAGGAGCGCCGCTAGGCGGCGAGGATGACAGCTGAATGCGATTTCAGAGACGATTGCGTGACGCAGCCGTTACGATTGCATGACATGCCCGAAAATGGGACTTCATCGTGGCTTCACGTAACATAGGTCACGACTGTCGTCCCGGACTTGATCCGGGACCCCGCTTCTTCTCGAAGCCGGGACGAAAGAGCGGGACCCCGGATCAAGTCCGGGGCGACGGACGCTTCGGGCGACAGCCAAGCACCACAGGCGAAAAGCCCCGCCGGTCGCAGCGACCGGCGGGGCTTTTCGTGAACCGGATGGTGGGCGCGACAGGGATTGAACCTGTGACCCCACCCGTGTGAAGGGTGTGCTCTACCGCTGAGCTACGCGCCCATCCGTTGGCGGAGCGGCGCAATTACGCAAGCCCCCCCGCCCTGTCCAGAGCAAAATCGCGTCAGTTGAGCGAATCCTTCAGCACCTTGCCGGCCTTGAACTTGGGCTGGCTCGACGCCTTGATCGCCATCGGCTCGCCGGTCCGCGGGTTGCGGCCCGTCGAGGCCTTGCGCTTGCTGACCGCGAACGTGCCGAATCCGACCAGCCGCACCTCGTCCCCCTTCTTCAGGCACGTCGAGATCGTATCGAACACTGCCTCGACCGCGCGGCTCGCCTCGTTCTTCCCCAATCCGGCGGCCGTCGCGACCTGCGCGATCAGTTCCTGCTTATTCATCCGCAAAACCCCACTTTCACAATTTATTACGCATATGGAATGGATTCGCGGATCGGAACCCGCACCAGCCCATTAACGCGCGCCCCCGCCACCGAGTCAAACGAAACCGCCGTACCGGAATACCGATACGGCGGTCGCAATAACCTGAGAAGCTAGGTGAATTAGTGGTGCAACTCGCCACCGACCGGGGCGATCGGCGCGGGCGGCAGCGCCGCCAGCTCGTCGGCCTCGGTCCAGTCGATCGCCTCCAGCGGGCGGACCAGCGCCAGTCGCAGCACCTCGTCGACGTGCGACACCGGCACGATCTTCAGCCCGTCGCGGATGTTCTGCGGGATCTCGGCGAGGTCCTTTTCATTCTCCTTGGGGATCAGCACGGTTTCGATCCCGCCACGCAGCGCGGCGAGCAGCTTCTCCTTGAGGCCGCCGATCGGCAGCACGCGCCCCCGCAGCGTCACCTCGCCGGTCATCGCCACTTCCTTGCGGACCGGGATGCCGGTCAGCGTCGAGACGATCGAGGTCACCAGCCCGATCCCCGCCGACGGTCCGTCCTTGGGCACCGCGCCTTCGGGCAAGTGGATGTGGATATCCTTGCGGTGGAACAGGCTGGGCTTGATCCCGAACGACGGCGCGCGCGCCTGGACGAACGAGAAGGCGGCCTGCACCGATTCCTTCATCACGTCGCCCAGCTTGCCGGTGACCTTCGCCTGTCCCTTTCCGGGAACGGTGACGCTCTCGATCGTCAGCAATTCGCCGCCGACCTCGGTCCAGGCGAGCCCGGTGACGCCGCCGATCTGGTCCTCGGTTTCCGACAGGCCATGCCGGAATTTCTGAACGCCCGCGAAATCGGCCAGATTGTCCGGCGTGATCGTGACGCTTTCCGCCTTGCCCTCGAGGATCTGGCGCAGCGCCTTGCGGCACAGTTTCGCCAGCTCGCGCTCCAGCGTGCGGACGCCCGCCTCGCGGGTGTAGCGCTGGATCAGCGCGCGCAGCCCCGCGTTGGTGAGCGTGAACTCGCCCGGCTTGAGCCCGTGCGCCTCGATCTGCTTGGCGACCAGATGCCGCTCGGCGATCTCGACCTTCTCGTCCTCGGTATAGCCCTCCAGCCGGATGATCTCCATCCGGTCCAGCAGCGGCTGCGGCAGGTTGAGCGAATTGGCGGTGCAGACGAACATCACGTCCGACAGATCGATGTCGATCTCCAGATAATGGTCGTTGAACTTCGCATTCTGCTCCGGATCGAGCACCTCCAGCAGCGCCGATGCCGGATCGCCACGGAAATCCTGACCTAGCTTGTCGATCTCGTCGAGCAGGAACAGCGGGTTGCTGGCCCCGGCCTTCTTGAGGTTCGTCACCACCTTGCCCGGCAGCGAGCCGATATAGGTGCGGCGGTGGCCCCGGATCTCGGCCTCGTCGCGCACGCCGCCCAGCGACTGGCGGATGAACTCGCGCCCGGTCGCCTTGGCGATCGACTTGCCCAGCGAGGTCTTGCCGACACCGGGCGGGCCGACGAGACACAGGATCGGCCCCTTCAGCTTGTTAGTGCGCGCCTGCACAGCCAGATACTCGACGATCCGGTCCTTGACCTTCTCCAGCGCGTAATGATCCTCGTTGAGGATCGCCTCGGCGGCGGGAATGTCCTTCTTGATCTTGCTCTTCTTGCCCCACGGCAGCCCGAGCAGCACGTCGAGATAGTTGCGCACCACCGTCGCCTCGGCGCTCATCGGCGCCATGGTCTTGAGCTTCTTCAGCTCGGCGGTCGCCTTGGTGCGCGCCTCCTTCGACAGCTTGAGGGTGGCGATCTTCTGGGTCAGCTCGGCGATCTCGTCGCCCTCGCCTTCCTCGCCCTCGTTGCCAAGCTCGCGCTGGATCGCCTTCAGCTGTTCGTTGAGATAATATTCGCGCTGCGTCTTCTCCATCTGGCGCTTGACGCGGCTCTTGATCTTCTTCTCGACCTGCAGGACGCCAAGCTCGCCCTCCATCAGCGCATAGGCCATCTCCAGCCGCTTGAGCGGATCGGCCTCCATCAGCAGCGCCTGCCGCTCGGCGACCTTGACCTGGATGTTGCCCGCGACCGTGTCCGACAGCCGGCCGGCATCGTCGATCTCGGCGAGCTGCGCGGCGAGTTCGGCGGGCAGCTTGCGGTTGAGCTTGGCGTAATTCTCGAACTGGTCGACCACCGAGCGCATCAGCGCCGCCGCCTCCGGCCCCTCGGCCACGGCATCGGCGACCGGCGCGACCGTCGCGGTCAGATACTCGCCGCCTTCCTCCAGCGTCGCCAGCGTCGCGCGTGCCTTGCCCTCGACCAGCACACGGACGGTGCCGTCCGGCAGCTTGAGCAATTGCAGGACGGTGGCGGTGACGCCCATCGCATACAGATCGTCGCGCGCGGGATCGTCCTCGGCCGGATCAAGCTGCGCGACGAGGAAAATCTCCTTGTCGGCGGCCATCGCGGCTTCCAGCGCGGCGACCGACTTGTCGCGTCCGACGAACAGCGGCACGATCATGTGCGGAAAGACGACGATGTCGCGAAGCGGCAGAACGGGGAAAGCAGACGTCATGGATACTCCGGTGCCGCCGGTCGGGGGCGGCCTCTCTTCTTTATATGGTGCGTTCGGTCGCGGCATCAATCTTCTGCTCGCGCTGGCGGTTGCCGCGGCGCCCAGCGCGGCGCAACTGCCCGGCAAGGGCGAACCCCCGATCAGCGAACAGACCCAGCTTTCCGGCGGCGTGCGCCCGGCCGGACAGGCCGAGCTGACGCTGCGCTCCGCCGATCTGTCGTTCGCCCCGGATCCGGCGACGCGCCGGATGATGGCGCGCGCCGCGCTGGTCGTCGCCGCGAAGCGCGACGTCACGGCGATCACGCTCGACCTCGACTCCAACTACAAGGTGGAGTCGGTGACGGTCGACGGGAAGCCGGTGCGGATCGCCCGCCCGGACGGACGGATCGTCGTGCCGCACGCACTGACCCGCGCGGCGCCGGCCACGGTCGTGATCGTCTACGAGGGCACGCCGCATGTCGCCGTCAACGCGCCGTGGGACGATGGCATGGTGTGGTCGCAGACCCCCGACGGGCAGCCGTGGATCGCGAGCACCACCGAGGGCTACGGCTGCGACCTGCTGTGGCCGTGCCTCGACTTCCCGACCGGCGAGCCCGAGGTGGCGACGCTCCACATCGTCGCGCCCAAGGGCCTGAAAGCGCCGTCGAACGGAAATTTGCTCAGGGTCGAGCCGCTGCCCGACGGGCGCACGGTCTGGCACTGGCGTGCGCGCCAGCCCAACACCTATGCGATCGCGATCAACATCGGGCCGTATGAGGTGATCGAGGGCAGCTACAAGAGCCACTACGGCAACACGATCCCGCTCTATTACTGGCATCTGCCCGGCGAGGGCGCACAGGCGAGGAAGCTGTTCGACGAGTTCGCGCCGACGCTCGACTTCTTCGAGAGCGTGATCGGCCCCTATCCGTTCGGCGACGAGAAGCTGGGCGTGGTCGAGACGCCGCACAAGGGCATGGAGCACCAGACGATCAACGCTTATGGCAATGGCTATGCCAAGGCGCCGGAGGGGTTCGACTGGCTGTTCCACCACGAGTTCAGCCACGAATGGTTCGCCAACCAGCTGACCGCCGCCAATTGGGACGATTACTGGCTGCACGAGGGGTTCGGCAGCTACATGCAGCCGCTCTACGGCCAGTGGCGCGATGGTGATGCGCGTTATGCGGTGATGCTGGAGGCGCAGCGCAACCAGATCACCAACCGTGCCCCGATCGTCCGCGACCGCGTGCTGACCGAGGAAGAGGTCTATGAGCCGGCCAAGGGCGGCGCGGGCACCGACATCTATTACAAGGGATCGTGGACGCTCCACACCCTGCGCTGGCTGATCGGCAACCGCGCCTTCTTCGATTCGGTGCGGCGGCTCGTCTATGGCCGGCGCGATCCGAAGCCCGGCAATTTCACCCCGCGCTACGGATCGACCCGCGAGTTCGAGGCGATCGTGCGGGAGGAAAGCGGCCGCGATCTGTCGTGGTTCTTCGACACCTATCTGCGCGATCGTGCGTTGCCCGAGCTGGTGACGACGCGCGACGGCGATGCGCTGCGGCTCGCCTGGCGGACGGAGCGCGCGCGCGTCTTCGCGATGCCGGTCGAACTGACCGTCGACGGCGTGATGCGGCGGATCCAGATGCCCGACGGCACGGCGACGGTCGCAGTGCCGGCCGGGGCGCATGTGGTGATCGATCCGGCGGCGCGTATCCTGCGACGCTCGGTGGCCGTGGAGGAATATCAGCAATGGCGACAACAGCAGCAGAAGTCCCGCTGACCGCCCGGGTGGTCGAATTGGCGGCGGTTTTCATGATCGGTGACGGGTTGCTCGGGCTGACGCAGACCGAGCGGCATACTGATTTGTGGAAGGAGCGCGCGCTAGGGGCGGAGCGGACGGTGCGGCCGTTCGTCGGACGGCCGGGTCGGCGGCGGCTCTATGCGCTGGTCCAAATCGCCGCGGGGCTGGCGCTCGCGGCGCGGCAGCGGGGCTAGCCCCTATCGACATACACCGCGCTCCCCCCCCTTCTTCGTCATCCCGGACTTGATCCGGGATCCCGCTTTTGCTGCGGCTGCCGAAGAAGCGGGGCCCCGGATCGAGTCCGGGGCGACGGACGTGGGAGGCTGACGATCCATCAAATGGCCGGTCAGTCATGAGAATACTGAATGCCGATCGGTCCCAGCCCTGAGGGTCAGGGCACCACCGTGGTGAACAGATAGACCGCGAAAATCACCAGATGCACCGCGCCTTGCAGCACGGTGGTCCGCCCGGTGCCGAGCGAGATCGTCGCGATGAACAGCGACAGCGCCAGCAGAATGATCTTCATCGCGCTGAGCCCGAGCGCGAGCGGCAGGTCGAGCACCAGGCTGACGATCGCGACCGCGGGGATCGTCAGCCCGATCGTCGCCAGCGCCGACCCGAGCGCGAGATTGAGGCTGGTCTGGATGCGGTTGCGCGCCGCGGCGCGATAGGCGGCGAGGCTTTCGGGTGCGAGCACCAGCGCCGCGATCACCACGCCGACCACCGCGAGCGGCAGCCCGGCGCCGAGCACCGCTTCCTCCACGGTCTGCGACAGCGCCTTGGCGAGCAGCACCACCGCGACCAACGCGACGAGCAGCGTGGCGAAGGCCACGCCGGTGGTGGCGCGGGTCGGCTCGCGGCATGGCCGTCCTCGTCGCCCTGTTCGGGCAGGAAATATTCGCGGTGGCGCAAGGTCTGCACCATCACGAACACGCCATAGAGGAACAGGCTGACCACCGCGACCAGCACCAGCTGCGAGGTAGCATAATAGGGCCCCGGCGTGGTGAGCGTGTAATTGGGGAGCACCAGCGTCAGCACCGCCAGCGCGGCAAGCGTGCAGAGCGCAGCGCTGACCCCGCGCAGCGTGAAGCGCTGCTCGCCATGTTGCAGGCCGCCGACCAGCAGGCACAGCCCGATGATGCCGTTGAGGATGATCATGATCGCGGCGAAGACGGTGTCGCGGGCCAGCGCCGAGGCGTCGCCGGCGTCGGAGAGCATCAGCGACACGATCAGCGACACTTCGATCACGGTCACCGCGATCGCAAGGACCAGCGTGCCGAACGGCTCGCCGACGCGGTGCGCCACCACCTCGGCGTGGTGGACCGCGGCGAGCACGCAGCCGAACAGCACGATCGTCGCGCCGATCGTGCCCGCCGCGCCCAATTTGTAGAGCGACAGCAGCACGGTCAGCAGCCCCAGCGGTGGCATCGCCAGCGTCCACAGCGGCAGGTCGAGCCGGTGGAGCAGCGAACGGCGCACGTCGGCGGGCGGCAAGGCGTCGTCTTCGAGGGTCATGCGATCGTCGGGCTCCCTTCTCCCGACCAATGCATGAGCCGCGGACATGATCCGCGGGTGAAACGATCGGGGAGGCCTGTTAGGGGCAGGTCATCGCGGGCGGCCGGGCTTGCGAGAAAGCGAGATGCGTCCGGAGCGATCCGTCACCCCGGACTTGTTCCGGCGGCCACGGCTCCCGGTCATCCACCGGTTCGACGTTCGCGGCGCGCTGGATGCCGGAACACGTCCGGCATGACTTTCGGGGCTAGAGCGCCACGGCGTCCACTGATCCGTCATTGCGAGCGTAGCGACGCAATCCAGGGCCGGATCAGGACGCCCTGGACTGCGTCGCTACGCTCGCGATGACGACGAGTTCATTCGGCCCCAGGTCATCATGATCTGAGCGGCGCGCTGGTAGCAGAGGAAGCGGGGCCCCGGGTCAAGCGCGGGACGACGCTGGTGGAAGGAGCCACCGGCTCCCCCACCCTGCATCATCAACTCAGGCGACCTCGCCGGCCTTCTTGCTCTTCTCGGCATAGACGCGGACCGGGTCCTTGCGGCCCTCGACCACGTCCTTGTCGATCATGACCTCGTCCACCGAGTCCATCCCCGGCAGGTCGAACATCGTGTCGAGCAGGATGCCCTCGAGGATCGAACGCAGTCCGCGCGCGCCGGTCTTGCGCTCGATCGCCTTCTTGGCGACCGTGGTCAGTGCATCGTCGGTAAAGCCGAGCTTGACCTCCTCCATCTCGAACAGCTTCTGATACTGTTTGACCAGCGCGTTCTTCGGCTCGGCGAGGATCTTGACCAGCGCCGGGATGTCGAGGTCCTCGAGCGTCGCGATCACCGGCAGACGGCCCACGAACTCGGGGATCAGCCCGAACTTGAGCAGATCCTCCGGCTCGGTCTGGCGCAGCACCTCGCCGGTGCGACGCTCCTCCGGGGTCGCGACATAGGCGCCGAAGCCGATCGACTTGCCCTGCAGGCGGTCGCCGATGATCTTCTCCAGCCCCGAGAAGGCGCCGCCGCAGATGAACAGGATGTTCGTGGTGTCGACCTGCAGGAATTCCTGCTGCGGATGCTTGCGCCCGCCCTGCGGCGGCACGCTGGCGGTAGTGCCCTCCATCAGCTTGAGCAACGCCTGCTGGACGCCCTCGCCCGACACGTCGCGGGTGATCGAGGGATTCTCGGCCTTGCGGCTGATCTTGTCGATCTCGTCGATATAGACGATGCCGCGCTGCGCGCGCTCGACGTTATAGTCAGACGCCTGGAGCAGCTTGAGGATGATGTTCTCGACATCCTCGCCGACGTAACCGGCCTCGGTCAGCGTCGTGGCGTCAGCCATCGTGAACGGCACGTCGAGGATGCGCGCGAGCGTCTGCGCCAGCAGCGTCTTGCCGCAGCCGGTGGGACCGACGAGCAGGATGTTGCTCTTCGCCAGCTCGACATCGGCCCCCTTGGCGCCGTGGTTCAGCCGCTTGTAGTGATTGTGGACCGCCACCGACAGCACGCGCTTGGCCTGCTTCTGCCCGATGACATAATCGTCGAGCACGTCGCAGATTTCCTGCGGCGTCGGCACGCCGCCGTCCTTCTTGGCGACCAGCGCGGACTTCGTCTCCTCGCGAATGATGTCGTTGCACAGCTCGACGCATTCGTCACAGATGAAGACGGTGGGTCCGGCGATCAGCTTGCGCACCTCGTGCTGCGACTTGCCGCAGAACGAGCAATAGAGGGTGCTCTTGCTATCGCCGCCACTAAGTTTCGTCATTCAGTCCATCCTTCGTCGCGGATCGTCGACCCGCTCTGTGCGCGGCGCAGGCTAACGCACCGCTCCTTAAGCAACAACGTACAAAGCGTCGTTGGCCGCCGCGCGGCGCGAAGGTCCCGCTTCCCGCCGGCGCAACGGCCTATATCGAACGTCCCGCGACGGGCTTCAAGGGCGAGCCCGGCGCGGTTCGTCGCGAACCGGCCATAGCAGGTCGGGGTAAGCAATTGGTATCGACGCGCGCCGGTCGCGCGCGCCGATCGCACCCGATCAGGCCGCCGCCGCGTCCTCGGCCGGCTGCGGACGCTTGTCGAACACCTGATCGATCAGCCCGAATTCCTTGGCTTCCTCGGCGCTCATGAACTTGTCGCGGTCCATCGCACGCTCGATCTCCTCGAGCGGCTTGCCGGTGTACTTGGCGTAGAGCGTGTTGAGGAAGTGGCGCATCCGCAGGATCTCGCGCGCCTGGATCTCGATGTCCGCGGCCATGCCCTGCGCGCCGCCCGACGGCTGGTGGATCATGATGCGGCTGTTGGTCAGCGCGACGCGCATCCCCGGCTCACCGCTGGCGAGCAGGAAGCTGCCCATCGACGCCGCCTGACCGATGCAGACCGTGCCGACGCGCGGCCGGATGTACTGCATCGTGTCGTGGATCGCCATGCCCGCCGTGACGACACCGCCCGGCGAGTTGATGTACATGTAGATGTCCTTCTTCGGATTTTCCGACTCGAGGAACAGCAGCTGCGCGGTGATGAGGCTGGCCATGCCGTCCTCGACCCCGCCGGTCACGAACACGATCCGCT
>CAJYLV010000066.1 GCA_913776255.1 uncultured Sphingomonas sp.
GCGACCGGCGAGCCGTACATCGTGTTCAGCGACCATGTGAACAACACGATGCCCAAGCATCACCGCGACTTAGGGTTGAAGGTATCGACGTCGAACCTGTGCAGCGAGATCACGCTGCCGACCGGTATCGACCACCTCGGCAACGAGCGGACGGCGGTCTGCTGCCTGTCCTCGCTGAACCTCGAAACGTGGGACCAGTGGAAGGACGAGAAGGGCTTCGTCGAGGACGTGATGCGTTTCCTCGACAACGTGTTGCAGGATTATATCGACCGCCACGAACCGGGCATGGAGCGCGCGGCGTACAGCGCGGCGCGCGAGCGTTCGGTCGGCCTCGGCGTCATGGGCTTCCACTCCTTCCTCCAGGCGCGCGGGCTGCCGTTCGAGGGCGCGATGGCCAAGAGCTGGAACCTGCGCATGTTCAAGCAGATCAACGCGCAGGTGAACGAGGCGTCGATGGTGCTGGCGCATGAGCGCGGCCCGTGCCTCGATGCCGCCGACGTCGGCGCGATGGAGCGCTTCAGCTGCAAGATGGCGATCGCGCCGACCGCGTCGATCTCGATCATCTGCGGCGGCACCAGCGCGTGCATCGAGCCGATCCCGGCCAATATCTACACCCACAAGACGCTGTCCGGCAGCTTCGCGGTCAAGAACCCGTATCTGGAGAAGCTGCTCAGCGAGAAGAGCAAGAACGCCGATTCGGTGTGGAACTCGATCCTCGAGCACGGCGGGTCGGTGCAGCACCTCGACTTCCTCTCGCAGGAGGAAAAGGACTGCTACAAGACCTCGTTCGAGATCGACCAGCGCTGGCTGCTCGAACTCGCCGGGGATCGCACGCCGTACATCGATCAGGCGCAGTCGCTGAACCTGTTCATCCCGGCCGACGTCGAGAAGTGGGACCTGCTGATGCTCCATTTCCGCGCGTGGGAGCTGGGCATCAAGTCGCTCTACTATCTCCGCTCCAAGTCGGTACAGCGCGCCGGCTTCGCGGGCTCGGAAGGCTCGGGCGGGGTCGAGGCCGACAACACGATCGACACGCCGAAATTCTCGATCGGCGAAACCACCGACTATGACGAGTGCCTCGCCTGCCAGTAAGCCAGCTGTCGTCGCCCCGGACGTGATCCGGGGCCCCGCTTCTTCCGCCACTGCGGTCAAAGCGGGATCCCGGATCAAGTCCGGGATGACGAGAGAAGGCGGGCCGCCGATGAACGGCGGACCGCGCTCGAAGAGGCAGCCGCATGCCCGGTCCGTCCCGGTCCGTCATTGCGAGCGTAGCGAAGCAATCCAGGGCGTCCTGGTCCAACTCTGGATTGCTTCGCTGCGCTCGCAATGACGAACTGCCCGGCACAACGGATCGAACCGCCGCCGCGATCATTCCGCCACCTCACCTCCCGCGGAAGGAACGGCGCGTGCCGGTCGTCGGAAAGCTCCTCAGGACCGTCCTCGCCGCGCTGCTGTTGCTCGTCGTCGCGATCGGCCTCGCGATCACGATCGTCCCGCGCTTCCTCGACCGCCGCTACTACGAAGGCCCGGCGAGCGATCACTACGATGGCGCGCGCTTCTTCAACCCCGATGGCGACGACACGATGGCGCCGCCCGCCGGCGGCAGCCGCGGCGGGTTCCTGTGGCGGCAACTGACCGGCAGCGACGATCGCCCCGCATGGCCCGAAACGGTCGCGGTCACCCCCGCCCACCCGCCGGCGCGCGTCGAGGGCACGCGCATGCTCGTGACGTGGGTCGGCCACGCCACCGTGCTGATCCAGACGCAGGGGCTCAACATCCTCACCGATCCGGTGTGGGGCGAGCGCGCCGGCCCGCTCGGGTTCGGCCCGCGCCGCGTCGCCGCGCCGGGCATCCGCTTCGCGGACCTGCCGCGCATCGATCTCGTGCTGGTCAGCCACAACCATTACGACCATCTCGAGAAGGCGACGCTGCGGCGGCTGTGGCAGCGTGACCGGCCGATGATCGTCACCAGCCTCGGCAACGACAGCGTCATCGCGCAGACCGGCGCGCGCGCCACCGCGCTCGACTGGCGCGGTACGGTGCAGGTCCGCCCCGGCATCCGCGTCGCGGTGACCCGCAACCATCACTGGGGCAGCCGCTGGTTCGCCGACCGCAACCGCGCGCTCTGGTCGAGCTTCGTCGTGCAGCTGCCCGCGGGCGGCAATCTGTTCTTCGCGGGCGACACCGGCTTCGGCGACGGACAATGGTCGGCCGAGGCCGCGGCGCTCGGCCCGGTCCGGCTGGCGCTGCTGCCGATCGGCGCGTTCCGCTTCGTCCCCGGCCAGATGGCGTCGGGCGCGCATATCGGCCCTGCACATGCGGCGCTCGTGTTCGAGCGGCTGCGCGCGGCGCACGCGCTGGCGATCCACTGGGGCACGTTTCGGCTGTCCTATGAGGCGCGCGACACGCCGCCGCGGATGCTGAAGGCGGCGATGACCTGCCTGAACCGCACCGGCTTCGATGCCATCGCGATCGGGCGGATGGTGGAAGTGCCGCTCGCGACCGCCCCGCCCCACACGCCAGCCACAACCCCCGCCGCCATGCTCGCCTGCCTCGACACGCCGGCAGTCCGAGCGCTCCGCTAGGACCATCGCGCCCCGCGGTTCCACGTCATTGCGAGCGCAGCGAAGCAATCCAGGGTTGGACCAGGACGCCCTGGATTGCTTCGCTGCGCTCGCAATGACGAACACCCAACCCAGCCCGCTACCCTAATCGATCCGATTATCGAGCCGGCCTCCCGGGTCCCTTATGCTCCGGTCACGTCACCGGAGAGGAAAGGGCGCAACGATGCTGTCAGCCAATCAGGCCACTGCGCGGGTCGGTACGAACCCCAACCCAAGCACGTCGTTCGATCCGCCGGTGGCCCGCAACGCGCTCGACCGGTTGATGGCCAGCCCGTCGCGACTCGACCAGCTCGCCCCGCCCGCCGCGCATGTCGTGGCGGAGGGCGAGACGCTCTCCGGCATCGCCGCGAAGCACGGCACCACGTGGCAGACGCTCGCGCGGATCAACGGCCTTTCCGACCCCGACCGGCTGACGATCGGCCAGCCGCTCCGGCTCCCGGCGAGCGACACCCCCGCCACCCATGTCGTCCGGCGCGGCGAGACGCTGTCGGGGATCGCGCGCGAAAACGGGCTGGACGTCGCCACGCTCGCCCGCACCAACCAGCTTGCCGATCCCGACCGGATCGCGGTCGGCCAGACGCTGCGGCTCGGCGGCACCGCGCCGGCCACGCGGCCCGGACCCGCGGCGCCCGCCAACGCGCCGACAGGCGACACGCCGCGGCTCGGCGCGATCGCCGAACGCTATGAGAGCGGCGGTCGCGGGCCGGGGACGGTGTCGACCGGTGCCGGCGATCCCGGCGGCGTCTCCTACGGTGTCTACCAATTGTCCTCCAACGCCGGCACGTTGCAGAGATTCCTCGCCAACGAGGGCAAGAGTTATGCCGGCGAACTCGGCACCGGCATCGGCGGCGAGCGCTTCAACACCGCATGGAAGGCGATCGCCGCGCGCGACCCGCAGGGCTTCCGCGCCGCGCAGCACGCCTTCATCGATCGCACGCATTACCAGCCCGCGATCGACGGCGTGAAGGCCGCCACCGGGCTCGACCTGTCGAGCCGCCACGCCGCGGTGCGCGAGGCGACATGGTCGACATCGGTCCAGCATGGCGGCGCGCAGGGCGTGCTCAATGCCGCGATCCGAAAGACCGACGCGCAGGTCGACCGCTCGTCAGCCGACTATGATCGCAAGCTGGTCGACAACATCTATGCCGGCCGCGCGGATTACCTCAACGCACTCGCCGGCAACGGCAAATATACCGCGAAGGAAGCCGCGCAGCTCCGCTCGATCGCGGCCACCCGCTATCCGAACGAACGACGCGACGTCGCCGCGCTGTTCGATGCCGCCCCGGCCGCGCCCGGCGCGCCCGCCGCGCTCGCCGCGCCCGGGACCTCGGCCGGGGCGCGCACCGCCGCCGATTTCGCGAAGATCGTCGAGACCTCGGGCGATGCGCAGGCGCGTGCCGATCTCGCCGCGGGCAAGCAGGTGCTGGTCGCGGTCCGCACCGACAGCGCGACCGGCGCGCGCAACGGACAGGGCGAGTATAACGACCACTTCGCCTTGCTCTCGCGCAGCCCCGACGGCAGCTACCGCGCGCAGGTCTTCGACGGGAACACCGAACCCGCCGGCAAATATGCCGCGCGCGGCTATGGCGTCGACGTCAATGGCGACGGACGCAAGGAACTCGGGCGGCTGGTCGAGGGCAACTACCGCTACGAGCTGCAACCCGGCAATTTCGCGGGCAATCGCTTCTTCCGCGCCACCGAGACACAGCAGGCGTTGCGCGACAGCAACCATGACGGGCGCTTCACCGCCGCCGACACGATCGACCGCAGCGGCGCCGGCCGCTCGATGCTGATCCACCAGGGCGGGAACGGCACCACTGGCTCGGCGGGCTGCCAGACGCTGAAGCCGGCCGACTTCGCGGCATTGCTGAAGGGGCTCGGCACGCAGCACAGCTTCAGCTACGTGCTGGTCAACGCCAACCGCTGATCGCTTCCGGAGGCTCCATGCGTCCCGTCCTCGCCGCCTTGCTCCTGCTCACGGCATGCGGCGAACCCGGCGCGGCGCAACCCGACCGCCCGACGACCAACACGTCCGCGACGGCCACGCCTGGCCCCGCCCCCGCCGCCGCGGCGATGGCGTGCGAGCCCGACGCCCCCGAAAGCCCGTGCGCGGTCGTCGGGCACTGGCGGGTGGTCAAGACCTTCAACCCCGCCGCCATCTCCGATCCGCTCGCCGACGACATGGGCATGAGCGGCGCGACGCTGACCGTCACCGGCAACGGCGCCGGGCCGGGCGCGATCCGCTGGGACGGTCCCGACACCGGCCAGTTCGACATCTCCGACGTCTGCACCGGCCCGTTCCTCAGCCCGGCCGCGAAGCCGCACCCGGACGCCTCGCGCGCGATACTCACCCGCGCGCTCGCCGCCTGGGGGGTGAAGGCCGACGCCGCCGCCGCGCGCCATCTCGGCTGCGATTCCGGCCATTGGTCGGTGCCGAGCGATCCGTCCGGCCAATGGTACGGGCTGGTCCTGCCGCTCGGCCGGACGATGGCGTTCGAATGGTATGACGATCGCATGATCCTCGCCGAGCGGATCGACTGACCGCGGCGATATACCCGCTTTGTTCCGCTTTGTGCTGGCGAGGCGTGTGACGGGCTGCTAGGCTCGATCGGCGTACAAGGTTCTTATCTCAAAACGGCCTAATTGATTGATTGACAACCTTCCCCATTCGTCGCCCCGGACTTGATCCGGAGACCCGCTTCTTTAGCGACCGCAGCAAAGCGGGATCCCGGATCAAGTCCGGGATGACGGCCGCAGGTTGGCGCCCGCCGACCGTCGATCGGCCTTAGGATACGCGCGTCACCGTGGCCGCCCCTCGCAAGATCATCCATATCGACATGGACGCCTTCTATGCGTCGGTCGAGCAGCGCGACGCGCCCGAGTTGCGCGGGCGTCCGGTCGCGGTCGGCGGCAATCGCGCGCGCGGGGTGGTCGCGGCTGCCAGCTATGAGGCGCGCGTCTTCGGGGTACGCTCGGCGATGCCGTCGGTGGTCGCGGCGCGGCGCTGCCCCGAGCTGGTGTTCGTGCCGCCGCGCTTCGACGTCTATCGCGCGGTCAGCCGGCAGATCCACGCGATCTTCGCGGATTACGCGGATGCGATCGAGCCGCTGTCGCTCGACGAAGCCTATCTCGACGTCAGCGAGGACCGCCGCGCGCTCGGCTCGGCCAGCGCGATCGCCGCCGAGATCCGCGCGCGGATCAAGGCCGACACCGGGCTCACCGCCTCGGCGGGCGTCAGCTACAACAAGTTCATCGCCAAGCTCGCCTCGGACCAGAACAAGCCCGACGGCCTGTGCGTGATCCCGCCGTCCAGGGGCGCGGCGTTCGTCGCCACGCTCCCGGTCAAGCGCTTCCACGGCATCGGCCCGGTCACCGCCGAGAAGATGGCGCGGCTCGGCATCCACACCGGCGCCGACCTGCGCGATCGCCCGATCGAGTTCCTGCGCGCGCATTTCGGCAGCCACGCCGACTATCTCCACGGCGCGGCGCGCGGCATCGACGATCGTCCGGTCCGCGCCGAGCGGCAGGCCAAGTCGGTCGGCGCCGAACGCACCTTCGACACCAATCTCACCGACCCGGCGGAGATCGACGCCGCGCTGGAGACGGTCGCCGCCGCTGCCTGGACGCGCGTCGCGCGCGCCGACGTCCGCGGCCGGACCGCGACGCTGAAGCTGCGCCGCGCCGATTTCACGACGCTCACCCGTGCCCGCTCGGTCACCGGCATCATCGATACGCAGGAACAACTGCTCGATCTCGGGCGCGGGCTGCTCGCGCCGCTGCTGCCCGCACCGGGCGGCATCCGGCTGCTCGGGTTGACGCTGTCGGGCATCCTGCGCGACGAGGACGTCGTGCAACCCGCCCTTCCCCTTTGACCACAAGGATTTGCCGATGAAGCCGCCGATCGGCCCCGCCACCCGCCTGTGCATGTCGCTCGCCGCGCGCCCCGGTACCTTCGGGTCGCGCTTCCACAACCATCTCTACGGCGCGCTCGGGCTCGACTATGTCTACAAGGCGTTCACCACCGACGATCTGGCCGGCACGATCACCGGCATCCGCGCGCTCGGCATCCGTGGCTGCGCGGTGTCGATGCCGTTCAAGGAAGCGGTGATCCCGATGCTCGACGGCCTGCGCGACAGCGCGGCGGCGATCGACAGCGTCAACACGATCGTCAACACCGACGGCGAATTGCTCGGTTACAACACCGATTACAGCGCGGTACGCGACCTGATCGCGGACCTGCCGCGCGTGCCGTTCCTGCTGCGCGGCAGCGGCGGGATGGGCAAGGCGGTCGCGACCGCGCTGGTCGACGCCGGCTTCCCCGACGGCACGATCGTCGCGCGCAACGAGGCCGCCGGGCGCGCGCTCGCCGAGCGGCTCGGCTGTCGCTGGCAGGCGGAAGCGACCGGCGCGGCGCCGCTGCTCGTCAACGTCACCCCGCTCGGCATGACCGGCGCGGATCAGGACGCGCTCGCCTTCACACCGGACCAGATCGAAGCGGCGCAGATCGTCATCGACGCGGTCGCCAAGCCGGTCGAGACCCCGTTGCTCCGCGCGGCAACGGCGGCGGGCAAGACGGTCGTCACCGGCGCGCAGATCGCGACGCTCCAGGCACTCGAGCAATTCGTGCTCTACACCGGCGTCCGCCCGACCGACGCGCAGGTCGCGGCGGCGGAGGCGTATGCGCTGGCCTGACCCAGCCGATCGTCATTGCGAGCGTAGCGAAGCAATCCAGGGCGTCCTGGTCCGACTCTGGATTGCTTCGCTACGCTCGCAATGACGGATCAGGTTAAGGTCATCCCGCTCCAACCGTGGCCCCGGATCGAGTCCGGGGTGACGATGGTCAGGAAACCAGCACCTTGATCCCGGTCCGGTCCTCGAGCGCCTGCGCGCCGAGCACCACCGCGCCCAGCGGCCCGGCATTGCCGCCCAGCGCCGCCGGCACGACGAACGTGTCCATGTCCGCCACTGCCGGCAGCGCGACATAGCCGTTCAGGCTCGCCGCGGTCGCCGCGCGCAGCCGCGGCAGCAGCCACGGATTGCCGACCATCACGCCGCCGCCCAGCACGATCCGCCGCGGCACGCCGGTTAGCGTCAGCGTCGCGAACAGCGACGACAGCGCGCCGACCACCGTCTCCCACGCCGGATGATCGTGCGGCAGGTCCTCTCCCTTGATCCCGGTCCGCGCCGCGATCGCCGGACCGGCGGCCAGCCCCTCGACGCACGCGCCGTGATAGGGGCAGGATCCCGCCCAGTCGTCGCCGGGCAGCCGCGGCGGGCGGACGTGGCCGAATTCGCTGTGCGTCAGCCCGTCGACCGGTCGGCCGTGCGCGATCATCCCCGCGCCGACGCCGGTGCCGACCGTGACATAGGCGAGGTCACCCAGCCCCTGCCCCGCGCCCCAGCGCGCCTCGGCCATCGCCGCACCGACCACGTCGCTGTGGAAGCCGACCGGCACGTCGTAGCGCGCCGCCAGCCGCCGCGCGATGTCGGTCCCCGCCCAATGCGGCTTGGGGGTCGAGGTGATCTTGCCGTAATCGGGCGATTGCGGGTCGATCGAGACCGGGCCGAAGCTGGCGATGCCGATCGCTGCGACGCCGCGCCACTTGTCCATCGCCGCCTCCAGCGCGGGCAGCGTCTCTTCGGGCCGGGTGGTCGGAACGCGCACTTCCTCCAGGATCGCGTCGGGTCCGCTGGAGAGCACCGCGATGCACTTCGTGCCGCCCAGTTCCACGCCCGCGATCAACGGCAGCTGCGCCATTCAGTCTTCCTCCTCGGCCGCGGCGTCGATCCGCCGCAGCATGTCCGTGAATTGCGCCAGTTCGTCTGCGTCGAAGCGCCCGAAGATCCGGCGCTCCAGCGCGACGGCCTGCGGCGCGACCTGCGCGTACAGCGCTTCGCCCTCCGGGCTCAAGCGGAGATGGTGCGATCGCCGGTCGGTGGCATTGGGGGTGCGCGTCAGCAGCCCGCGCTCGGTCAGCGCGATCGCGGCGCGGCTGACCGTCACCTTGTCCATCCGGCTGCGCTCGCCGAGCTGCGCCTGCGTGACCGGCGCATATTCGGCGATCAGCGTCACCAGCCGCCACTCCGGCACCGTCAACCCGAACGCCGCCTCATAGGCACCGGCGATCCGCCCGCTGACCCGGTTGGAGGTCACCGACATCAGATACGGGAGGAATTGCTCGAGATGGAGGCGTTCTACCATGGGACACCCAGCAAAGTACGGGAAAGAAACGATCGGAACCAGAACCCGAAACGTTGCATTAATGTGACACAGGGCACAAGGACACTGTATCACTTTCACGGAGTCACATTCGGGAGGCGCAACGGAGCAGACGATGGCAGCGATCACGGCGAACGGCATCCAGATCGAATATGAGGACGAAGGTCCGCGCGACGGACAACCGATCCTGATGGTGATGGGCCTGGGTGCCCAGCTGGTCCGCTGGCCGCAGGCGATGGTCGATGCCTTGGTCGAGCGTGGCTATCGCGTCATCCGCTTCGACAATCGCGACGTCGGCCTCTCCACCAAGTTCGACGAGTGCGGCGCGCCGCACATCGTCTGGACCGCGATGCAGATGCAGTTCGGCCGCGTGCCCGCAGTGCCCTACACGCTCACCGACATGGCGCAGGACGGTGTGGGCCTGCTCGATGCGCTCGGCATCGACCGCGCGCATATCGTCGGCGCGTCGATGGGCGGCATGATCGCGCAGCTGATCGCGGCGCGCTGGCCGGAGCGGGTCCGCACGCTGACCTCGATCATGTCGACCACCGGCCATCCGCATTGCTCGCGCCCGACGATGCGCGCCACCGCGCTGCTGCTGCGCCATCCCAAGAGCGACGACATCGAGGCGATCGTCGCGCACGGCACGATGGCCGGGCGAGCGGTCGGCGGGCGCTTCCCGATCGAGGATGCGATCATGGCGGAACGGATCCGCGCCGAGACGCTCCGCAACCGCTGCCCGACCGGCTTCCTGCGCCAGATGGCCGCGATCATCGCCGACGGCGACCGCACCGACCGCCTCCGCCGGATCACCGCGCCGACGCTGGTAATCCACGGCAGCGACGATCCTTTGGTCCCGGTCGCCGGGGGGCGGGCCACCGCCCAGGCGATCCACGGCGCGCGACTGCTGGAGATCGACGGCATGGGGCACACCCTGCCCCCCGAGCTGGTCGACCCGATCGTCGCCGCGATCGACGACCACATCCGCCACCGCCGCCGCGACCCGATCCCGCAGGCGGCGTAAGCGGTCGGCGCTGTCGCAGGCGACGAAGCGCGCGCCTCGTGCTACGGAGGCGCCACCCGCCCACGGCCCTCGCAAAGGACGCGCATGTTCGTCGACTTCCGCGACCAGCCCCCGCCCCCACCCTGGCAGCCGCCGCGCCGCCGCCCGCGGCTCACCGCGCGGCAGGAAAAGACGCTCGCCGCGATCATCGGCGTCAACGTCGTCCTGCTGCTCGTCGCGCCGATCGGCGGAGCGACGCTGATCGGCGCGCTGGCGCTGCTCTTCCGCTAATCGCCCGCGACATAAAATAACAAACCTAAGTATCACGGGCACTTGCCGCTTGCGTCAAGTCAAGGTTATACGACTGCATCGCGCCGGGGGGCCGTGATTCGGGGGGAAATCCGTGACGCTGGACGTGGCGACGCTGTTCATCGCCAGCATGGCGATCGAAGTGGTCATGGCGCTCTATTTCTGGACGCTGTGGCTCGGCCGTCGCGAGCAGCGCGTCCATCTCTGGGTCGCCTGTTCGATCACCGCCGGGGTATTCGGCTGCTTCTGCTACATGCTGCGCGGCGTCGCGCCGGACTGGCTCACGATATGGGCGGCGCAGGTCTGCTTCATCCAGGTCTTCGCGTTCCTGTGGGGCGGCGTCCGGCTCGTCCATGCTCGTCCGCGCCCAAGGTGGAAGGTGTGGAGCGGCAGCATCGCTTGGACTGCGATCTGCCTGATCCCGGCCTTCTTCGCCGCCGAGGCGCTGCGCAACGTCGTCGCGACGCTCGCCTTCACCAGCTATTCTCTCGCCATGACCGGTGAGTTGCTGCGTCATGCCCAGGGGCGCAGCCTCCCGGCCCGCTGGCTCACCGGCGGGCTGCTCGTGCTCGTGTCCGCGGCCTCGCTGGCGCTCGCCGCTTATTCGGGGCTGCATAGCGCGCCGGTTCGCCCGCTCGCCAGCGCCTCGGCGCTGCCCGGCCTGTGGCTGCTGCTCTACACCGCGATCTACATCACGCTGGTCTTGTCGCTCACCACGCTTGAGCTGGGCAACGAGGCGCAGCGGCAGCGCGAGGCGGCGACCACCGATTCATTGACCGGCCTCCTCAACCGCCGCGCGTTCATGGAACGCGCCACCCCTGCTGCCGAGCTGCCGGGCGGCGCGACGCTGCTGATGCTCGACATCGACCATTTCAAACAGGTCAACGACCTGTGGGGTCATTCGGCGGGCGACCGCGCGCTGGTGCTGTTCGCGGGCGCGTTGCTCGATGCCACCGGCGGAGTCGTCGGCGCGGTGGCGGCGCGGATCGGCGGGGAGGAGTTCGCGGTGCTGCTGCCGGGCGGGTCGCGCGACGAGGCGGCGGCGCTCGGACTGCGCATCGCGGCGCGGGTGCGCGAGCTTCGGCATACGCCCGGCGCGGCGCGCATGACCGTCAGCATCGGGCTCGCCGAGAGCGACCCCGCCGCCCCGACGCTCGACGATCTGCTCACCGGCGCCGACCGCGCGCTGTACCGCGCGAAGCGCGGCGGCCGCGACCGGCTCGAGCAGGACGGCGTTCCGTTCGCCTCCGGGCTCGCCGCATGACCGACGCGAACCGGACGACACGTCACACGACGATTTCGGCCGGCGCAGGGTGCCCGAGGAAGGCCGCCGGGCTCGCGGTCGCGCCGTAAGCCCCGGCGAGGAAGATCGCGATCACCTCGCCGACCTCTACCGGCGGCAGCGCGACGCGGTCGCCGAGCCGGTCGAGCGGGGTGCACAGGCAACCGACCACCGACACCGCGCCCTCTGCAGCCGCCCCGATCCGCGCCGCCACGGCGAGCGGATAGTTGCGGCGCACTACCGTCCCGAAATTGCCGCTCGCCGCCAAATGATGGTGCAGCCCGCCGTCGACCACCACGAACGTCTCGCCGCGGCTATGCTTCACATCGACGACGCGCGTCAGATACACGCCCGCCTCCGCGACCAGCCAGCGCCCGAGTTCGATCGCGAACCGGCTGTCGCGCAGCACCGCGCCGCGCCCCGCGAGCGCGTCGCCCAGCGCCGCCCCGACCGCGGCGACATCCAGCGCGACGTCGCCCGCGAAATATGGCACCCCGAACCCGCCGCCGAGATTGACCAGCAGCGGCACCGCCCCCGCCTCCTCGGCCAGCCGCGCGGCGAGCGCCAGCGTCGCCGCCTGCGTCTCGATCACCGCCGCCGCGTCGAGCGCCTGCGAGCCCGCGAAGATATGGAACCCCCGCCAGTCCGCGCCCGCCGCGATCACCGTGCGCACCACCGCCGCCGCATGCTCGGCGTCGATGCCGAACGGCGAGGCGCGCCCGCCCATCTTCATCCCCGATCCGCGCAATTCCAGATCGGGGTTCACCCGCACCGCCAGCCGCGGCACGATCCCCAGCCGCTCCCCCGCCGCCAGCGCGCGTTGCGCCTCGCCCGCCGATTCAAGGTTGATCGTCGCCCCCGCCGCGATCGCCGCCGCCAGTTCGTCGTCGCGCTTGCCCGGCCCGGCGAAGCTGATCGCCGCGCCCGGCTTTACGGCCAGCGCGCGCGCCAGCTCGCCCGCCGAGGCGACGTCGAGCCCGTCGACCAGCGGCGCGACCCGCGCCAGCAAGGCCGGCAGCGGATTGGCCTTGATCGCATAATGCAGATCGACCCCCGCGGGCATCGCCGCGCGGAACCGCGCCACCTGCGCCGCGACCAGCGCCGCGTCATACACGAACAGCGGCGAGCCATGCGCCGCCACCAACGCCGCCGCATCCTGCCCGCCGATCGTCAGCGCGCCGGTCTGCGCGGCAAAGCCCGGCGGGATCGGTCCCATCGGCTTCATGCCGCTACCTCCTTCACCGCAGCCGCGATCGTGGCGCGGTCCAGCTTGCCATTGGCGTTGCGCGGCAATGCCGCGCGCCACTCGATCCGCGCCGGCTGCATGTAAGCCGGCAGCTCACGCTTCAGCCGCGCGCGCAGCGCCGGCTCGCCCGCCGCATCGCCGCGCGCGACCAGCACGATCGCCTGCCCCAGCCGCCCGTCGGGCACCCCGACCGCCACCGCCTCGCTCGTCTCGGCGCCGGCGGTCGCCGCCTCCTCGATCTCCTGCGGGCTGATGCGATGCCCGGCGCTCTTGATCATCTCGTCGTCGCGCCCGACGAAGCGCAGCAGCCCGTCGCCGTCCGCCACCACCGTGTCTCCCGACCACACCGCCGTCCCGCCATAATGCGACCCCGCCGGGGCCGGACGGAAGCGCAGCGCGGTCCGTTCGGGGTCGCGCCAATAGCCGTGCGCGACCAGCGGCCCGGCATGGACCAGCTCGCCCGGCTCCCCCGCCGCCGCGAGCGCACCGTCGCGCCGCACCACCAGCACCTCCGCGAACGGCACCGCGCGCCCGATCGAGTCGGGATGCGCATCGACCAGATCGGGATCGAGATAGGTCGAGCGGAACGCTTCGGTCAGCCCGTACATCGGGAACAGCCGCGCCGCCGGGAACCGCGTGCGCAGCGCCCGCACCATCGTCGGCGTTAGCGCGCCGCCCGAATTGGTCAGCCGCCGCAACTGCCCTGCGACCGCCGCCGGCCAGTCACTCTCCAGCAGCTGCGTCCACAGCGGCGGCACGCCCGCCAGCGTCGTCGCCCCGACCCGCGCCACCGCCTTTACCACGTCGCGCGGCGTCAGATAGTCGAGCGGCGCGACGCACGCCCCCGCCGACCAGCTCGACAGCAACTGGTTCTGCCCGTAATCGAACCCGAGCGGCAGCACCGCGAGCACGCGATCGTCGGGCGCGATCTCCAGATAGTGCGCGACCCCGATCGCCCCCAGCCACAGGTTCGCATGGCTGAGCATCACCCCCTTCGGCCGCCCGGTCGACCCGGAAGTATAGAGCAACGCGACCAGCGCGTCGGGGTCGGCATCCGACCTCGGCACCGCATCGCCCGCCCCCGCCGCGGTCACGACCCGACATTCGTCCGGCACGTCGCCGGGCTCCAGCGTCGCCTCGCGCGCGTCCTGCGTCAGCAGCAGCGCCGCCCCGCTGTCGGCGAGGATATGCGCGACCTGCGCGCGCCGCAGCACCGGATTGACCGGCACATGCACCAGCCCGGCGCGTGCCGCCGCCAGCGGCATCCAGCACGCCACCCGCGTCTTCGGCAGCCAGGTCGCGACCCGCGCGCCCGCCGCGAGCCCCACCCCCGCCAGCCACCCCGCCAGCCGCGCGACCGCATCCTCGGCGGCGGCATAATCGACCACGCCCTCACGGTCGATCAGCGCGGGCGCGTGCGGCAGCCCACGCAGCACATGGTCGATCGGGCGCGGCGTAGCATCAGGGGACACCATGCGTTCGGCTTCTAGGCTCAGGCGTTGCGGAATCCACCCCTTGCGCCTAACGCGGCGCCGGCTTGCCGACCGATAACGCGGCAAAGGTGGAGGTTGCGTGATTCCCGAAGGCACGAGCGAAATCGAGACGACCGTGCGCGCGGTGCTGGTCGACGTCCTGGCGCTCGACCCGGCGCGCGTCGCGACCTTCCACGCCGACACCCCGCTGTTCGGCGCGCTGCCCGAACTCGATTCGATGGCGGTGGCGGGCGTGCTCACCGAGCTGGAGGACCGGCTCGGCATCGTCATTGAGGACGACGAGGTCGACGGCGAGATGCTGGAGACGTTCGGCGCGCTGGTGATCTTCGCGGCCGACAAGGCGCTGGTTTAGGCCCCGCTCCTTCTTAGCACTGTCGGTCAGAAAGCAGGCCCCGGATCAAGTCGGGACCTTTGCAAAAGTCCCCTTCTTGTACCCCGGCGAAGGCCGGGGCCCAGTTGGGGGAGGTTTGTAGCTAGCCGAGACACCTTTCCAACTGGACCCCGGCTTCCGCCGGGGTACGGCTCACAAAGGATCTGGTCTACACTTTCGCAGAGGTCTCGACCAAGTCCGGGGTGACGGGAAAACAACTATTCCGCCGCTTCCTTGACCGCCTCGAACTCCGCCGCCGCCAGGAACCGCTCGGCATCCAGCGCCGCCATGCACCCGGTCCCGGCCGCGGTCACCGCCTGGCGATAGACCTTGTCCATCACGTCGCCGCACGCAAACACGCCCGGCACGCTGGTGCGCGTCGACCCGGTCTCGACCGCGATATAGCCGTCCTCGTCGAGTGCGAGATGCCCGCGGAACAGCTCGGTCGCCGGATGGTGCCCGATCGCGACGAACCCGCCCTCGACATCGATCCGCGACGGCGCGCCGGTGACGGTGTCCTCCAGCTCGAGCGCGACCAGCCCGGCATTTCCGCCGCCGTCGACGAACTCGCGAACTTCCTTGTTCCACAGCACCTTGACGTTGGGATGCGCGAACAGCCGCTCCTGCAGGATGCGCTCGGCACGCAACGTGTCGCGGCGGTGGATCAGCGTCACGTCGTCGCTGTGGTTGGTCAGGTACAGCGCCTCCTCGACCGCGGTATTGCCGCCGCCGATCACCGCCACCTTCTTGCCGCGGTAGAAGAAGCCGTCGCAGGTCGCGCAGGCACTGACCCCCTTGCCCTTCATCGCGTCCTCGCTGTCGAGCCCCAGCCACTTGGCCTGCGCGCCGGTCGCGATCACCAGCACCTCGCCCTCGTAGACGTCGCCGCCGTCGCCGATCAGCCGGAACGGGCGCGCGGTCAGGTCGACCGCGACGATCGTGTCCCACATCAGCCGCGTGCCGACATGCTCGGCCTGCGCCTGCATCTGCTCCATCAGCCACGGCCCCTGGATCACCTCCTTGAAGCCGGGATAATTCTCCACGTCGGTGGTGGTGGTCAGCTGGCCGCCGGGCTGGATGCCCTGCACCACGATCGGCGCCATCCCGGCGCGCGCGCCGTAGATCGCGGCGGACAGCCCGGCCGGGCCCGAGCCCAGGATCAACATGCGAGTCGAATGTGTCGTCATGCGCGCGATGTAGGATGGCGCGCCGCGCAAGGGAACCGCGCGCGTTGCGCCCCGCGCCAAGTCCTGCTTTGGTCCGGCGATGACCGACTTTACCGCTTTGCTCCAGCCCGATCGCGGCCAGCCCGCCCGCGACATTCACGTCGTCCACCCCGATCGTTTCGCCGACTGGCTGGCCGCGCAGCCGGCCCGCGTCCGCACCGCGGTCGCCGCCAACAAGGTCACCGGGCGCGCCGGCAATCGCGCGATCCTGCCCGGCGAAGCGGCGGACGACTGGGCGATGCTGCTGGTCTGCGACGACCCGCTCGACTCGCCGTGGCGGATCGCCTCGCTCGCCGACACGCTGCCGGAGGGCAATTACCGGCTCGCGGACGGCGGCGCGACCGGCGCGGCCGGGCTCGGCTGGCTGGTCGCGCAGCACCGCTTCACCCGCTACCGCAAGGTCGAGCCCGCCGCGCCGCGCGTGCTGCTCACCACCGACGTCGCCGCGATCGACGAGACCGTCCGCCTCGCCGCCGCCACCGCGCGCGTCCGCGATCTGGTCGACACCGGCGCCAGCGACCTCGGCCCGGCCGAGCTGGAGGCGGAGGCCGACGCGCTCGCCGCGCAGCATGGCGCGACCGTCACCGTGACGCGCGGCGACGCGCTCGCCACCGGCTATCCGATGATCCATGCGGTCGGCCAGGCGGCGAGCAAGGACCGGGCGCCGCGGCTTATCGAACTCGAATGGGGCGATCCCGCTGCGCCGCGCCTCGCCTTGGTCGGCAAGGGCGTCTGCTTCGATTCGGGCGGGCTCGACATCAAGCCGTCGGCGGGCATGCGGCTGATGAAGAAGGACATGGGCGGCGCGGCGCACGCGCTCGCGCTCGCCGCGCTGGTGATGCAGGCGCGGCTCAGGGTGCGGCTCCACCTGCTGATCCCCGCGGTCGAGAATGCCATCGCCGGCAACGCCTTCCGCCCCGGCGACGTGCTGACGACCCGCAAGGGGCTGACGGTCGAGAACACCAACACCGACGCCGAAGGCCGGCTGATCCTCGGCGACGCGTTGACCAAAGCGGTCGAGGGCGCGCCCGACCTGCTGATCGATTTTGCGACGCTGACCGGCGCGGCGCGCGTCGCGCTCGGGCCGGACCTGCCCGCGACCTTCGTGCAGGACGAAACGCTCGCGACCGAGCTGCTCGCGGCGGGGACGGCGGTCCACGACCCCTTGTGGCGGCTGCCGCTGTGGGACGGCTATGACGACATGCTCAAGTCCGACGTCGCCGACATGGTCAACGCCCCCGACGGCGGCTTCGCGGGTTCGATCACCGCCGCGCTGTTCCTCCGCCGCTTCGTGCCGGCGAGCGTGCCATGGGCGCATCTCGACACGTTCGCGTGGCGCCCGTCGCCGCGTCCCGGCCGACCGAAAGGCGGCGAGGCCTACGGCCTGCGCGCGTCATGGGCGCTGCTGAAGAAACGGTTCGGGTGACTTTCCGTCATTGCGAGCGCAGCGAAGCAATCCAGGGCGTCCTGGTCCGGCTCTGGATTGCTTCGCTGCGCTCGCAATGACGACGGGCAGGACGCACCCCCAGCCCCAAACCCGTCGCCCCTGCGCAGGCAGGGGCCCATGTCTGCTTCGTTCCGCGAAACCTCTGACACACGGACCACCACCCATGTGTCAAACCGCCCAAAACACGAAACAGCCATAGCCCCCCTGCCTCCGCAGGGGCGACCGCATGTTTATCCGACCGCCGCCTCGATGATCGGCACGAACTTCGCCGCGGTCAGGCTCGCCCCGCCGACCAGCGCGCCATCGACATCCGGCACCGCCATGATCGCGCGCGCATTGTCGCCGGTCACCGAGCCGCCGTACAGGATCCGCACCCCGTCCGCCGCGTCGCCGATCAGCTGCCGCATCTTCGCGCGCGCGATCGCATGGATCGCCGCGATCTCCTCCAGCGTCGGCGTCCGCCCGCTTCCGATCGCCCAGCGCGGCTCATAGGCCAGCGTCAGCCAGTCGCCATGCGCCTGCTCGGGCAACGACTTCTCGATCTGCGCCTGCACCACGCGCTCGGCGCGCCCGGCATCGCGCTCCGCCCCCGTCTCGCCGCAGCACAGGATCACCGACAAGCCCTGCCGCCGCGCCGCCGCGGCCTTCGCCCACGCATCCTGACTCGTCTCGTTCTGATATTCGCGCCGCTCCGAATGGCCGACGATCGTGAACCTCGCCCCCGCCTCGCGCACCATCGCCGCCGAGACGCTGCCGGTATAGGCGCCGCTGTCCGCCTCGTGGACGTCCTCGGCGCCGATCGCCAGCCCGGGCGCGCGCCGCACCGCCGGCGCGATCAGCGTCGCGGGCACCGCCATCGCGACGTCGACCCCCGGATGCGCGGCCGCCGCCGCCGCCACCGCGTCCAGCTCCGCCAGCAACGCCAGATCGCCGTTCATCTTCCAGTTGCCCGCCACCAGCCTGCGCCGCACCGTCATTCTCCCTCTTCCTTGTTAAACCTGTTAGACGCGTGCGCGGCTTGATGCCAGCCGGACCTGTGCCTAAAGCGGCGAGCTTCACTCCTGTCCCGGTCTGCCTCTTCCATGCTCAGCTTCCTCCGCGGCATCATCCATTCGAAGGTCGGCATGATCGTCACCTTCGGCATCCTGATCGTGATCGCGCTGGCGTTCGCGGCCGGCGACGTCACCGGTCTGGCGAGCGGTGGGGGCATCCTCGGCCATCCGCTGGCCAGCGTCGACGGCGAGAAGGTAACCGCGGACGACATCCGCCGCCGCGCGCAGGACGAGATCCGCAGCGCGCGCCAGCAACAGCCCGACCTCGACATGGCGACCTTCGTGCGCGCCGGCGGCGTGGAGAGCCTCATCACCCGCTCGCTCACCGGCCTCGCACTGGAGACGTTCGGCGAGGAACAGGGCATGCGCGTCAGCCGCGCGCTGGTGGGCAGCGAGCTGAAGGCGATCCCGGCCTTCGCGGGCGCGACTGGCCAGTTCGACCAGCAGGCGTACCTGCGCCTGATCGCGCAGCGCGGCATGACCGATGCGCAGGTCCAGCGCGAGATCGCGCGCGAGACGATGGCGCAATTCCTGATCGTCCCGACGGTCGGCGCCACGCAGGTGCCGCAGCAGCTCGCGCTCCGCTATGCCTCGCTGCTGCTCGAGCGCCGCGCCGGTCAGGCCGCGCTGATCCCCGCCAGCGTGTCCGGCCCCGCGCCGACCGATGCCGAGGTACAGGACTGGTACAAGCGCAACGTCGCGCGCTACACCACGCCCGAGCGCCGCGTGATCCGCTACGCGCTCGTCACCCCGCAGCAGGTCACCGCGCAGGCCGTGCCCAGCGACGCCGAGATCCAGAAGGCCTATGACGCCGACAAGGCGAAATACGCCCCCAAGCCGCTCCGCGACGTGACGCTCGCCACCGTGCTCGACCAGAAGGCCGCACAGGCGCTCGCCGACAAGGTCAAGGCCGGCACCCCGCTCGCCACCGCCGCGCGCGCCGCCGGGCTGGAGGCGCGCACGATCACCGCGGTCGAGCAATCGACGCTCGCCACCCAGACCTCGCCCGCGGTCGCCGCCGCGCTGTTCGGCGCATCGCAGGGCAATGTCGTCGGTCCGCTGCGCGGCGCGATCGGCTTCGTCGTCGCGCGCATCGAGAAGGTCACGCAGGACCCCGGCAAGACGCTGGCGCAGGCCCGCCCGGAGATCGTGGCCGCGCTCACCAAGCAGAAGGCGAACGACGCGATCGGCAAGATCCGCGACGCGGTCGAGGATGCGCTGGCCGACAACGCCAACATCGCCGAGGTCGCGCGCGACCAGAAGCTCACTGTCCAGGCCACCCCGGCGGTGCTGTCGAGCGGCATCAACCCCGACCAGCCGCAGGCGCAGCCCGATGCGACGCTTGCCCCGGTGATCGCCGCCGGCTTCGCGGCCGAGGACGGTGACACGCCGACGACGGTCGGCATCGGGCAGGACGGTGGCTTCGCGATCGCCGCGCTCGACCGCATCGTCCCCGCCACGCCGATCCCGCTCGCACAGGCGCGCGCGAAGGTCGTCGCCGACCTCACCGCCGAGCGCGCGCGCCGCGCCGCGCAGGCCGCCGCCAACGCGATCGTCGCCAGGGTCAACGCCGGCATCCCGCTCGCCGCCGCGGTCGCGCAGGCCGGGGTCAAGGCGCCGGTCGAGCGCGTCGAGGCGACCCGCGCGCAGATCACCGCCAATCAGGGGCAGGTGAACCCGGTGCTCGCGATGATGTTCGGGATGAAGCAGGGCAGCGCGCGTGCGATCCAGGCGCCCGACGGGCGCGGCTGGCTGGTGCTGCGCGTCGAGCAGATCGTGCCCGGCGACGCCAGCAAGCAGCCCGCCGCGATCCAGGCGACCCGCGCCGATCTCGGCCGCTCGATCGGCGGCGAATATGCGCAGCAATTCGCCAATGCCGTCGCCGCCGCGCAGGGCGCCAAGCGCTATCCCGACGCGATCGCCCAGCTGAAGAAGGACCTCGTCGGTGGCGACGCCGGACAGTGATACCCCCGAAGCGGCGGCCGCGGCGCTCGCCGCCGGCCGCCCCGCGCTCGTCTGGCGGCGGCGGATCGCCGACACCGAGACGCCGGTCGCCGCCGCGCTCAAGCTGATCGAGCCCGGGCGCGGCGACTTCCTGCTCGAATCGGTCGAGGGCGGCGCGGTGCGCGGTCGCCATTCGATGATCGGCCTCGCCCCCGATCTCGTGCTGCGCGCGCAGGGCGACCGCGCCGAGATCAACCCGCGCTGGCTCGAGGATCGCGACGCCTTCGCGCCCTGCGTTGCACCGACCCTGACCGCGCTGCGCGAGCTGGTCGCGTCGATCCGCATGGATCTGCCGCCCGAGCTGCCGCGCGCGCTGGCGTGCCTCGTCGGCTATTTCGGCTACGAGACGATCGGGCTGGTCGAGAAACTGCCGCAGCCCGAACAGGATGCGCTCGGCCTGCCCGACCTGATGTTCGTGCGCCCGACCGTGATCCTGATGTTCGACCGGCTCGCCGACGAGCTGTTCCTCGTCGCACCGGTCTGGCCCGACGCCACGCACGCGCCGGACCGCCAGATCGCCGCTGCCGAGGAGCGCCTCGATGCGGTCGAGGCCCGCCTCGCCGCCGCCGCGCTGCCGCCGCGCGCGCGCGCCGATGTCGCCGAGATCGCGCTCGCCCCCACGCTCCCTGCCGGTCGCTACGCCGCGATGGTCGCGCGCGCGCAGGACTATATCGCGGCCGGCGACATCTTTCAGGTCGTGCTGGCGCAGCGCTTCACCGCACCCTTCCCGCTCCCGGCGTTCGAGCTGTACCGCGCGCTGCGCCGCATCAACCCGTCGCCGTTCCTCTACCATCTCGACCTGCCCGGCTTCGCGCTGACCGGATCGAGCCCCGAGATCCTCGTCCGCGCGCGCGACGGCGAGGTCACGATCCGCCCGATCGCCGGCACCCGCCCGCGCGGGAAGACCGCGCTCGAGGATGCCGCCAACCGCGACAGCCTGCTCGCCGATCCCAAGGAACGCGCCGAGCATCTGATGCTGCTCGACCTCGGCCGCAACGACGTCGGCCGGGTGGCGTCGCCGGGCACGGTGCAGGTGACCGACAGCTACGGCATCGAATTCTACAGCCACGTCATGCACATCGTCTCGAACGTCGTCGGCCGGCTCGCGCCGGAACATGACGCGATCGATGCGCTGTTCGCGGGCTTCCCGGCCGGCACGGTCAGCGGCGCGCCCAAGGTCCGCGCCTGCCAGATCATCGCCGAGCTCGAGCCGGAAAAGCGCGGCGCCTATGCCGGCGGCGTCGGCTATTTCTCGCCCGACGGGTCGATGGATTCGTGCATCGTGCTGCGCACCGCGGTGGTCAAGGACGGCACGATCCACGTCCAGTCGGGCGCGGGCATCGTCGCCGACAGCGACCCGGCCTATGAACAGCGCGAGTGCGAAGCCAAGGCCGGCGCGCTCCTCGCCGCCGCACGCGAGGCGGTACGGCAGGCGGCGACGCCGGATTTCGGACAGTAAGCCTTCAACGTCATCCCGGGCTCGACCCGGGATCCCGCTTCTTCCCGCCCGACTTCACCGCCGGCACGCCGCGAGTTCCTCGCCGAGCACCCTGACAAGCTCGCCAGCCGGCAGCGCCCGCGCGAGCGGCGCGCCCTGCCCCGCCCAATGCGCGCCGAACCCGTGCTCGCCCGTCGCCGCCGCCGCGGCATGGAGCGCCTTCCCGGCGTCATAGGCAATCGGATAGTCGGGCGGGCGGCCCCCGGCGCGCTGCGCCTCCAACGCGGTGAAGCGATTGGCGAGCGCGCGCGCCGGTCGCCCCGAAATCAGCGAGGTGAGCACGGTATGGTATCCGCCCTCGCCCGTGAGAGCGGCACGATAGGCGTCACTCGCCGCCGACTCGGGACAGGCGATGAACGCGGTCCCGAGCTGCGCCGCGACCGCGCCCAGATCGAGGGCGGCGGCGATCCCCGCGCCATCCATGATCCCGCCCGCCGCGATGACGGGCAGCGGCGTCTCGCGCACCAGCAGCCGCGTCAGCGCCACCGTCCCCAGCGCATCGTCATGCGCGTCGGGATCGAACATCCCGCGATGCCCGCCGGCCTCGATCCCCTGCGCCACGATCGCATCGATCCCGGCCGCCGCGATCGACCGCGCCTCACCGACGCTGGTGGCGGTCGCGATCGTGTAGACGCCGCGCGCGCGCAGCGCGTCGATCACGTCGCGGCCGGGCAGGCCGAAGTGGAAGCTGACCACCGGCGGCGCGACGTCCAGCAGCATCGCCAGCATATCGCGGTCGTCCGCAAAGCTCCGGTAGATTTCCCGCAACACGGTCGGCGGCGAGGCGCCGACTTCCGCGAAGAGCGGCGCGAGCCACGCCAGCCATGCCGCCTCGCGCGCCGGCTCGGGGGTCGCCGGTCGGTGGACGAACAGGTTGACGTTGAACGTCCGCGCGGTGCGCTCCCGCACATCCGCGATCATCGCCCGCGCCGCCGCGGCGTCGACCGCGCCGACCCCGATCGACCCGAGCGCGCCCGCCTCCGACACGCGCGCCGCCAGCAACGGCGTGGACACGCCGGCCATCGGCGCCTGAACCGCGGGCAGATCGAGCTTCAGCCGATCGAGGAACGACATGCCACTTTACCCGGCGGACCTATGCCGTCTCCGATCACCCCCGCGGCGCCAATGTTGGAAGACGCCCGCTCACCGCCCGCCGGGGATCATCGAGTCGTTCTTCTCCGCCGCACGACGCTCCGCCGCCCAGGCACGGTTGATCGCCAGCGCGCAGCCGGTCTGGCCGCCCGATCCGACCGGCGAGCACGTATCCGGTAGCCCGCCCGCAACGCGGCTCACCTGATCGGCGGTCGCGACGCGATTCGCCCATGCCTGGTTCTTCGCCGCCGGCTCGGCGCTGTCGCGCAGCTGCTTTGGGATGCGATATTGTTCCTCGGGGTTGAGGCGGCTGCACACCACCACCTCGTCGCCCTGCGCGACCGGGCATTTCTCGTTGCCCTCCAGCGTGACGCTGCGCACGCGCTGCGGCGCGCGCCCGGTCTCGCCCGCCGACTGGACCTGCGCCACCGCGCCGATCGGCAGCACCAGCATCGCGGCCCCCAGCAGGGCGATCATCGGACGGCGCATCGTCTTTCTCCTTGGTCCCGCGAACGCGCGGGGCGGCGCTTTTCTCCGCACCGCGCTTTGCGCTGCCATGACGAATCTTTGCGCCGATGCAATATTCCTGTAGCGCGCCGGATCGCTCGGCGGTTGCGGTCGGCGACGCATCGGCTATGGCGGGCGCATGATCCTGGTGGTCGACAATTACGACAGCTTTACGTGGAACCTGGTCCATTACGTGATGGAGCTGGGCGCCGAGGTCCGCGTGGTCCGCAACGACGCGCTCACCGCCGCCGAGGCGCTGGCGAGCGGGGCGCAGGCGATCCTGATCTCACCCGGCCCGTGCACGCCCAACGAGGCGGGGGTCAGCCTCGATCTCGTCGCCGCCTGTGCGGAGGCGCGGCGGCCGCTGTTCGGGGTGTGCCTCGGCCATCAGGCGATCGGCCAGCATTTCGGCGGCAAGGTCGTGCGCGGCGGGCTGATGCACGGCAAGACCTGCCCGGTCGCGCATGACGGCACCGGCGTGTTCGCCGGCCTCCCCTCGCCGTTCACCGCGACCCGCTATCACTCGCTGATCGTCACCGACGTGCCCGACGCGCTGGTGGTCAACGCCACCGCGGGTGACGCGTCGGTGATGGGGCTGCGCCACCGCGAGCTGCCGATCCACGGCGTGCAATTCCATCCCGAGAGCATCGCCACCGAGCACGGTCACGAGCTGATCGCCAATTTCCTGCGGCTGGCGGGCGTCAACCATGCGGGGCGGATCGCCGCGTGACCACGGTCGCGTTGCTGCCCGATCCGTCGTCGCCGCTCGCGCGCGAGTCGGCGGCGCAGGCGTTCGCCGACATCCTCGACGCGAAGACCGGCGAGGAGGCGGTCGCCGACTTCCTGATCCGCCTCGCCGAACGCGGCGAGACCAGCATCGAGATCGCCGAGGCGGCGCGCGCCTTGCGGCAGCGGCTGATCCCGATCGCCGCGCCGGCCGATGCGATCGACGTCTGCGGCACCGGCGGCGACGGCCAGCACACGCTCAACGTCTCGACTGCGGTCAGCCTCGTCGTCGCGGCGTGCGGCGTGCCGGTCGCCAAGCACGGCAATCGCGCCGCCTCGTCCAAGGCCGGCGCCGCCGACACGCTGGAGATGCTCGGGCTCGACATGGAGCGCGCCGGGGCGCAGGCCGAGGCGACGCTGCGCGAGCTTGGCATCTGCTTCCTGTTCGCCGCCAACCATCACCCGGCGATGCGCCGCATTACCCCGATCCGGCGGAAGATCGGGCGGCGGACGATCTTCAACCTGATGGGCCCACTCGCCAATCCGGCGCATGTCACGCGCCAGCTGATCGGCATCGCGCGCCCCGATTACGCGCCGATCTATGCCGAGGCGCTGGACCAGCTCGGCAGCGACGCAGCCGCGGTGGTCGCGGGCGAGGAAGGGCTCGACGAAATCTCCGGTGCCGGCCCGACGCGCGTCGTCACGGTCGGCGCGGTGTCGCTGCCCGAGCGGATCGTCCCTGAGGACGCCGGGGTCGCGCGCCACCCGACGATCGCGATCCGCGGCGGCGATCCGGCCTATAACGCCGCCGCGCTGCGCCGGCTGCTGACCGGCGAGCATGGCGCGTATCGCGACGCGGTGCTGCTCAACGCCGCCGCGGCGCTGGTGCTCGCCGGCCGCCAGACCGAGCTGCCCGCCGCCGCCGCGCAGGCCGCCGAGGCGATCGACGCCGGCCACGCCAACACGCTCCTCGATCGCTGGATCGCCTGGTCATGACCATCCTCGCCGAGATCTGCGCCACCAAGCGCCGCGAGGTCGCCGCGCGCAAGGCCACCACCTCGCTCGCCGACCTGACCGCGCGCGCCGCCGCGCAGAGCGCCCCGCGTGGCTTCCGCGCCGCGCTCGACGCGACCGTCGCCGCCGGCCGCCACGCGCTGATCGCCGAGATCAAGAAGGCCAGCCCGTCCAAGGGGCTGATCCGCGCCGACTTCGACCCGCCAGCGCACGCCCGCGCCTATGCCGAAGGCGGCGCGACCTGCCTGTCGGTGCTCACCGACGCGCCATATTTCCAGGGCCATGAGGAGTATCTGGTCGCCGCACGCGCCGCCTGCGCGCTGCCGGTGCTCCGCAAGGATTTCACCGTCGACCCGTGGCAGGTCGTCGAGGCACGCAGCATCGGCGCCGACGCGATCCTGCTGATCGCCGCCGCGATCGACGACGCCTGCATGGCGGAATGCGAGGCCGCGGCGATCGAACAGGGGCTCGACGTGCTGGTCGAGGTCCACGACGCCGCCGAGATGGAGCGCGCCGCGCGGCTCACGTCCCGCCTGATCGGCGTCAACAACCGCGACCTGCGTACCTTCGCGGTCGACTTCCGCCTCACCTACGACCTGATCGCGCACGCCCCCGCCGGCTGCACCTTCGTCGCCGAAAGCGGGCTCACGACCCGCGCCGACCTCGACGAACTCGCCGCGCACGACGTACATTGCTTCCTGATCGGCGAAGCGCTGATGCGCCACGCCGATGTCGCCGCCGCGACGCGCGCCTTGGTCGGCTAGGGTGGCGACGCTCACCCATCTCGACGCCGACGGCGCCGCGCACATGGTGGACGTCGGCGACAAGGCCGTCACCCGCCGCGAGGCGGTCGCGACCGGCACGATCATCATGTCGGAAGCGGCCCTGATTGCGATCCGCGACGGCGCGGTGAAGAAAGGCGACGTGCTGGCGGTTGCCCGCGTCGCCGGGATCATGGCCGCCAAGCGCACCAGCGACCTCATTCCCCTGTGCCATCCGCTCCCAATCACGCGCGTCTCGCTCGATCTTGAACCGGTTGCAGACGGCATCACCGCCACCGCCACCGTCGCCACCGACGGCAAGACCGGCGTCGAGATGGAGGCGCTGACCGCGGTCTCCACCGCCTTGCTCACCGTCTACGACATGGCGAAGGCGATCGACAAAGCCATGACGATCAAGGACATCCGCCTGCTCGAAAAGCGCGGCGGCCGCTCCGGCGACTGGCGCGCGCCGTGACCCTGCTCCCGGTCGCCGAGGCGCAGGCGCGCGTGCTCGCGCTCGGCCGCCCGGTCGACTCGGTGGACGTGCCGCTCGATCAGGCGCTTGGCCGCTGGGCCACCGCCCCGGTCATCGCCCGCCGCACACAGCCGTCGACCGACTTGTCCGCGATGGACGGCTATGCGCTACGCTTCGCCGACCTGCCCGGCCCGCTGCGCGTGATCGGCGAAAGCGCTGCCGGTGCGCCCTTTTCCGGCACGGTCGGCGCGGGCGAGGCGGTCCGCATCTTCACCGGCGCGGCGATGCCGTCGGGCGCGGACACCGTGCTCGTGCAGGAAGAAGCCGCGCGGGACGGCGACACGCTCACGCTCGACGGCGAAGGCCCGGCGCATGTCGGCCGCAACGTCCGCCGCCGCGGGCTCGACTTCACCGAGGGCGACGTGCTCGTCGAGCAGGGCCAGCGGCTTACCCCCGCGCGGCTGGCGGTCGCCGCCACCGGCGGGGTCGCAAAGATCACGGTCGCGCGCCCGGTCCGCGTCGCGCTCGCCGCGACCGGCGACGAACTGGTCGAGCCCGGCACGCCCGGCGACGCGCTCCCCGAATCCAACCGCCTGCTGCTCCGCGCGCTGCTCGCGAGCACCGGCGTCGAGATCGTCGACCTCGGCATCCTCCCCGACCGGCTCGACCGGCTGACCGAGGCCTTCGCTGGCGTCGAGGCCGATGTTCTCGTCACCACCGGCGGCGCATCGGTCGGCGATCACGATCTCGTCCGCCCGGCGCTGCTCGCGGCGGGCACGACGCTCGATTTCTGGCGGATCGCGCTGCGCCCCGGCAAGCCGATGCTCGCCGGACGCCGCGGCGCGATGGCGGTGGTCGGGCTGCCCGGCAATCCGGTGTCGGCGTTCGTCACCGCGCTGCTGTTCGTGCGCCCGCTCGTCGCGCACCTTGCCGGCGCCAGCGATCCGTTCCCGGCTGTTTCCCGCGCCTTGCTCGGCGAGGACCTGCCCGCCAACAACGAGCGCACCGATTATCTCCGCGCCGAATTGCGCGACGGCCGCGCCTATGCCTCGACCATCCAGGACAGCTCGATGCTGCGCACGCTGGCGCGCTCGACCTGCCTGATCGTGCGCGATCCGCACGCCCCGGCGGCACGCGCGGGCGACTCGGCGGAAATCCTGATGATCGCTTGACGGACTGCGCTATGTTCCATAAAGGTTCGCAATCCGTTCACTAGGAAGGCGCCGGGACATGCTGACGCGCAAGCAGCACGAGCTGATCTGCTTCATCGAGGACCGCCTCGCCGACACGGGCGTCTCGCCCTCGTTCGAGGAGATGAAGGACGCGCTGGAGCTGAAGAGCAAGTCGGGGGTCCACCGCCTCATCAGCGCGCTCGAGGAACGCGGCTATCTCCGCCGGCTTCCCAATCGCGCGCGCGCGCTCGAGGTCATCAAGGCGCCCGAGCGCGGCCCAGAGGCGAAGCGCCCCGCCCCGCCCTCGGTCAAGCGGACCATGCCCGAGCCCGCCAACGACGTGGTCGAGATCCCGCTGCACGGCCGGATCGCGGCGGGTGTGCCGATCGAGGCGTTCGAGGGCTCGACGATGCTCCCGGTGCCGGCGGCGCTGCTCGGCGCGGGCGAGCATTTCGCGCTGGAGGTGGCGGGCGACTCGATGGTCGAGGCCGGCATCTTCGATGGCGACTATGCGCTGATCCGCCGCCAGGACGTGGCGCGCGACGGCGAGATCGTCGTGGCGCTGATCGAGGACAGCGAGGCGACGCTCAAATATTTCCGCCACGAAGGCGCGATGATCCGCCTCGACCCCGCCAACCGCGCCTACGACCCGCAACGCTACGCCCCGGCACAGGTCCGGGTGCAGGGCAAGCTCGCGGGACTGCTGCGGCGCTATTCGTAAGGCGCCGCACCCCATCTGCCCACCGTCGCCCCGGACGTGATCCGGGGCCCCGCTCCCAACGCCCGGCATCAGTCCGGATTGGCACAACCTTCGCAAACATCGGCCCCTGCCCCGCGCTACCCCGGCGGAGGCTGGGGCCCAGTTGGGCGAACCTTCGCAAGGACTTGGCGTGGTCCGCCAAAAGCTCCGCAAGCGCTCGCCGCTTTCAGCGTCGACCCCGCGATTGTGTCCCTTCCGCCCCCGCCACAGACAACATCGACAACCATCCCGCCAACATCGGCAACCCTTTCGCCGCCTCCCGCGCGTGTTGCTGCCCGGCGACCACCCATGGATGCGCATCCCCCGCCTCGCGCACCGTCGCCACCTCCCCGCTCGCGAACGTCACCCGCACCCCGCCGGTCCGCGCCAGCGTCGTCCGATCGAGCGTCAGCCACCGCCCCCGGCACCCGCGCGGCAGCCGCCGCTCGCTGACCACCACATCCGCGCGCCGGCACAGCGATATCAGCTCACTAGAAGGCACCAGATACAGGCTCCGCGTCGCCAGCACCCGCCAGACGCGCCCGTCGACCCGCCGCGCCATCCAGCACAGATCGCGATTGCACCGCGCCCCGCGCGTCTCGCTCAGAAGCGCGGGCGCACCATCCAGCCCGCCCGCCTCGGCGAGCAGATCGCGGACGTAATCCCCTGTCCGATCACGCAAGATCGCCACACCCCCGTCGTCGCCGCGCAGCGCCAGATGCCGCCCGTCGCCGGTGACGATCAGGTCCGGCACCGGCGTCGCCACCGTCCACGCCGCCCCGATCGCCACCGGCACCAGCCCGGCGTAGCGCCACCGGGTCCGCCAGATCGCCAGCCACAGCCCGCCCGCCACCATCGCGCCGAACGCCACCTGCGGCATCACCGGCAGCGCCGTCACCGCGCCCGGTGCCCTCGCCACCGTCCGCGCGATCCACAGCAGCAGCGCCAGCGCGCGATCCGCGACCCACCACGCCGGCGCGCCTGCGCCGATCATGTCCAGCAGCAGCGCCACCGCTTCGGCCGGCATCACCACGAAGGTGGTCAGCGGGATCGCGACGATATTGGCGAGCGCGCCATAAAGTCCGGCCTGATGAAAGTGATAGACCGCGATCGGCATCAGCGTTAGCTCGACCAGCAACCCGGTCAGCAGCAGCGACCCCGCCGCGCGCAGCCCCGCCCGCCAGCGCGGCTCCTCGTGCGCGCCGAACCACGCGCGGACCCGAGGATGCTCGTGAAAGGCGATGATCGCGGTGACCGCCGCGAACGACAGCTGGAAGCTCGGTCCCACCACCGACTCGGGCCAGCACAGCAGCACCACCGCTGCCCCCACCGCGACCAGCCGCAGCGTCAGCGCCTCGCGCCCCAGCACCAGCGCCACCAGCACCATCAACGCGGCGACGCAGCTGCGGATCGTCGGCACCTGCGATCCCGTCAGCCAGGTATAGCTGATCGCCGCCACCGCCCCCGCCGCGGCGGCGATCAGCGGCAGCCGCCCGGTCAGCGCCAGCCGCGGCGACAGTGCGAGCAGTCGCAATGTCAGCCACATCACCAGCCCGACCGCGGCGGTGATGTGCAACCCGCTGACCGACAACAGATGCGCCAGCCCGGCACGCCGCATCGCCTCGGCATCGCGCTCATCGATCGCGCCGGTATCGCCGGTTGCGAGCGCCGCCGCGATCCCGCCCGCGCTGCCCGCCAGCCGTGCCTCGATATGGCGGGTCAGCGTCGCGCGAACGTCGGTCGCGCCGGCTGCCCCGGGAGTCACGACCTGAACCGGCGCGAAGCCGCGCCCGGTCGCGCCGAGCCCCGCAAACCACGCCACCCGCGCGAAATCATAGGCGCCGGGCACCGCGGGCGGTGCCGGCGGCATCAGCCGCGCCCGCACCCGGATCACCGCCCCCCGCGCCAGCCCGGCCGATGCGGCCGGCGCGGCCGGCGCGTCGAGGTTGATCCGCACCCGCGTCGGCGCAGTCCCCTCGCCGTCCCACGCCTGCACCGCGAGCGTCACCCGCGTCAGCCGACGCGCAGGAAGCGGCTCGACCTGCTCAACGCGCCCGGTCACCCATGCAATCGCCGGCCGCGCCAACACCGGTGCCGCGACCCGCTCGGCGCGCGCCCACGTCAGCGCCAGCCCGATCGCCACCGCCAGTGCCAGCATTGCCGCCAGCACCGGTGCCCGCCCGCCCCGCGCCAACGCCAGCGCCGCCGACGCGACCGCCAGCGCGAACAAGAGCACCGCCATCCAGCCACGTGGATCGGGCAGCACGAACCACGCCGCCGCCCCCGCGCCCAGCGCCACCGGCACCCACAGCATGAGCTGGTCGCGCTCCGCCTCCAGCCGGTGTTCGACCGCCCCCTGTATCAAAGCGATGCCATGCGCGGCGCGTGTTTGAAGCGCCGACGATGCTTTGCTAGAGGCGGGCGCGGCTGAACTGGCCATCCGATTATCCAGCCTGGGAGCAAGCGCGCTTGAGCGCAACCGACAAAACCGCCAGCGCGGACGGCCGCGCCGTCGTCACCCGCTTCGCCCCGTCGCCGACGGGGTTCCTTCACATCGGCGGCGCGCGCACCGCGCTGTTCAACCTCTTGTATGCACGCCACCACGGCGGCACGTTCCGGCTGCGGATTGAGGATACCGACCGCGCGCGCTCGACGCAGCCCGCGATCGACGCGATCCTCTCCGGGATGCGCTGGCTCGGGCTCGAGTGGGACGGCGAGGAGGTCTATCAGTTCGCGCGCGCCGATCGCCACGCCGCGGTCGCGCAGACGATGGTCGCGCATGGCCACGCCTATCGCTGCTATCTGACGCAGGAAGAGCTGGACGCGATGCGCGCCGCGGCGCAGGCCGCCAAGCAGCCGCTGCGCATCCGCTCGCCGTGGCGCGACCGCACCGACTATCCCGCCGACAAGCCGTATGTCGTCCGGCTGCGCGCGCCGACCGAGGGTGCGGTGACGATCGAGGATCGCGTCCAGGGCAGCGTGACCGTTCAGAACGCCGAGCTCGACGATCTCGTCCTGCTCCGCTCCGACGGCACGCCGACCTATATGCTCGCGGTGGTGGTCGACGATCACGACATGGGCGTGACGCACGTCATCCGCGGCGACGATCACCTCAACAACGCCTTCCGCCAGCTGCCGATCTATCGCGCGATGGACGCCATCGAGGGCGGCTGGCCCGATCCCATCTATGCGCACATCCCGCTGATCCACGGCAGCGACGGCGCGAAGCTGTCGAAGCGCCACGGCGCGGTCGGGATCGAGGCGTATCGCGACGAGCTGGGCATCCTGCCCGAAGCGCTCGACAATTACCTGCTCCGGCTTGGCTGGGGGCATGGCGATGCCGAGATCATCTCGCGCGAGGAAGCGATCGAATGGTTCGACCTCGCCGGGGTCGGCAAGTCGCCGAGCCGCTTCGATCTCAAGAAGCTGGAGAACCTCAACGGCCATTACATCCGCGCCGCCGACGATGCGCGGCTGGCCGATCTGGTCGCGGAGCGACTCGACTTCGATCACGACGATACCCGGCGTTCGATCCTGCGCGCGGCGATGCCGTCGCTCAAGCCGCGCGCCGCGAACCTCAACGAGTTGACCGAGGCGACCGCCTTCCTCTTCGCCGCGCGTCCGCTCGCGGTGGAGGACGCCGCGCAGCCGTTGCTCGGCGGCGAGGCACCCGCCTTGCTCTCGCGCCTGCACACGGCGCTTGACGCGGTGCACAACTGGGATACGGAGACGACCGAAGCGGTGGTGCGTTCGGTGGCCGAAGACGCGGGCGTCAAGCTCGGTCAGGTCGCGCAACCCCTCCGCGTCGCGCTGACCGGCCGCAAGACCTCGCCGGGCATCTTCGACGTACTCGTCCTTCTAGGACGCGCGGAAAGCCTGGCCCGCATCGCGGACCACATGACCCCGACCGGGGCCTGACAGGAGAAGATCATGACCGAAGCCGCCAAGTTCACGCTGTCGGGCAAAGAGCTCGACTATCCGGTCCTTTCGGGCTCCGTCGGCCCGGACGTCGTCGACATCCGCAAGCTGTACGGCCAGACCGGCGCCTTCACCTACGATCCGGGGTTCACCTCGACCGCCTCGTGCCAGTCGAAGCTGACCTATATCGACGGTGACGAAGGCGTCCTGCTCCACCGCGGCTATCCGATCGGCGAGTTGGCCGAACAGTCGAGCTTCATGGAAGTCTGCTACCTGCTGCTCAACGGCGAGCTGCCGGACCAGGGCGAGCTCGACTCGTTCTCGCGCACGATCACCCGCCACACGATGGTCCACGAACAGCTCGCGCAATTCTTCCGCGGCTTCCGTCGCGATGCGCATCCGATGGCGATCATGTGCGGCGTCGTCGGCGCGCTGTCGGCCTTCTACCACGATTCGACCGACATCCACGATCCGCAGCAGCGCATGATCGCGTCACACCGGCTGATCGCCAAGATGCCGACGATCGCGGCGATGGCGTACAAGTACAGCGTCGGGCAGCCGTTCCTGTATCCGGACAATTCTTTGTCCTACACCGGCAACTTCCTGCGCATGACCTTCGGCGTGCCGGCCGAGCCGTACGTGGTGAACCCGGCGGTCGAGAAGGCGATGGACCGGATCTTCATCCTCCACGCCGACCACGAGCAGAACGCCTCGACCTCGACCGTCCGTCTGGCCGGCTCGTCGGGCGCGAACCCCTTCGCCTGCATCGCGGCGGGCATCGCCTGCCTGTGGGGCCCGGCGCATGGCGGCGCGAACGAGGCGGCGCTCAACATGCTGCACGAGATCGGCACGCCCGAGCGCATCCCCGAGTTCATCGCGCGCGCCAAGGACAAGAACGATCCGTTCCGCCTGATGGGCTTCGGCCATCGCGTCTACAAGAACTACGA
>CAJYLV010000067.1 GCA_913776255.1 uncultured Sphingomonas sp.
CGGCGCTCAACATGCTGCACGAGATCGGCACGCCCGAGCGCATCCCCGAGTTCATCGCGCGCGCCAAGGACAAGAACGATCCGTTCCGCCTGATGGGCTTCGGCCATCGCGTCTACAAGAACTACGATCCGCGCGCGACCGTCATGCAGAAGACGGTGCGCGAGGTGTTCGAGGCGCTGAACGTGCAGGACCCGCTGTTCGAGACCGCGCTGCGGCTGGAGGAGATCGCGCTCAACGATCCGTACTTCGTCGAGAAGAAGCTGTTCCCGAACGTCGATTTCTATTCGGGCGTGATCCTGTCGGCGATCGGCTTCCCGACCAGCATGTTCACCGTGCTGTTCGCGCTCGCCCGCACCGTCGGCTGGGTGGCGCAGTGGAACGAGATGATCACCGATCCCGACCAGAAGATCGGCCGTCCGCGCCAGCTCTACACCGGCCCGACGCAGCGCAGCTACGTGCCCGTGGCGCAGCGCTGAACGCATGTTCCGGCTCCGCCCGCTCCTCACCGTCATCGGCGTGCTCTGCGCGCTGATGGGGGCTTTGTGGATCGCGCAGGGGCTGGGCTATGTGAACTGGCCGCGCTCCAGCTTCATGCTGGGGCGCGGCATCTGGGCCGATTACGGCAGCGGGCTAGCGATCTTCGGGCTGCTGCTGATCCTGCTCGCCCGGCGCCTGCGCTGAGGCGGCGGGCAGCGCGAGCGTGAAGCACGCGCCCTGCCCGATCTCGCTCTCGACGGTCAGCGATCCCCCCATCGCCTGCGCCAGCCGCCGCGCGATATAGAGGCCGAGGCCGCTGCCGCCCGGCACGCTGTCGTCGCCGCGCACGAACTTCTCGAAAATTCGCGCCTGTTCATGAACCGCGATTCCGCGCCCCTCGTCGCAGACGATCAGCCGCATCTGCCCGTCGCGGCGTTTGGCGCGTAGTCGGACCACCCCGCCCTCTGGTGAGTAATCCACCGCATTGCTGAGCAGGTTGACGAAGATCTGCAACGTGCGCCGGTAATCGCCGCGCGCGATCGCCGCCACCTCGCCCGCCAGCGGCGCGATCGTCACGCCGCGCTCCGCCGCGCGGGCTGCCAGCAACCCCGTTCCCTCGCGCACCACCGCCGCGAGGTCGATTGCTTCGCTCCCCACCTCCAGGTCGCCGCGCTCGATCGCCTCCATGTCGACGAGATCGTCGACCAGCCCCAGCAGGTGCCGCCCCGCGCTGGCGATATCGGCCGCGTAATCCCGATAATGACTGTCGAGCGCGCCGTCCTCCGCCGCGCCGATGCTCTCGGCCTGCGCGATGATCGTGTCGAGCGGCTTGCGCAGCACACGGTGCAGCCGCGCGTTGAAGGCGCCGGCCAGCCCGTCGCGCATCCCGGCGGCGACCCCCGTATAGACCCCGCCCACGAAGCCCGCGAACCCGCCCGCCGCATCGTAGCGGACGCGCCCCGCCAGCGCGACATGCGCCCCGCTCGCGCGCACCATCGCCGCCTGCCCGGCGAAGTCGCGAACGTTGGAGATGGCCTCCAGCAACGGCATCGCGCCATCACCGCGCGCTTCAAGGACGAACAGCTTCGTCATCGGCTGCCCCAGCACCGCGACCGGATCGATCCCGTGCCGCGCCACCGCGGCGCCATCGACGCGCAGCACGCGCAGCCCGGCGTCGACCTCCCATGACCAGGCGGCGTCGGCGGGCGGCTCGGCCGCGACGATCGCGCCCGGCGCCAGCGCCGCGCTCGGCCGCTCGCGCAGCAGCGACGCCGCGAGCGCCACCGTGCCATCCTCACCGGGCACCGCGCGGACGTGCCAGTCGCCGTCGTTGTCCTCGTCGCCGATCGTGATCATCCGCGCGACCGGCACGCGCAGCCCGCGGGCGATCCGTACCAGCGCACCGACCGCCGCCAGCGCCAGCGCGGCGCCGGTGCGTCCGCCGGCCCGATCGTTGAGCTCGACGAACCGCGCATCGCCGCTCAGCACGCGGTCATCGGCATCCAGCAGCGCGTGGAACGAGCCGCGCGTCACGGAGCGCCGCGCTCCGGCGGGCCGCGCCGCGCCAGCGCACGGACGGCGGCGCGGAAGTCGTCGGGGAGGCGCAGCGTCGCGATCGCCTCGGTCGCCGCGGCGGGATCGAGCGCGCCGAGCGGATCGAGCACCTCGATGAGCATCGTCAGATCGCGCTCGCGATCCGCCTCGGACAGCAGGAAGCCGGCGCGGGCGATCGCATCGCGGTTGAGCCCTGCCGCGCGCAGGGCGAGCCACAGCCGGTCGCTCGCCGAATCGAGCACCAGCGACCGCGCCGCCGCGACATCCACGTCGATCGCGTCGGCCAGCAGCGCGGCGAAGAGCGGCAGGCGTGCGCTCTCCAGCGCGCGCACCATCAACGTCCCGCGGTTGGCGTCGGTCGGCGCCAGCGCGTGCGCCAGCCGGACGGCCACCGCATCCATCTGCCACTCGCCCGCGCGGGCAATGCGATGCTGCGCCGCCTCGCACAGCGCCATATCGGCCGCGACGCCGCCCTCGGCGCCCAGCCGCTCGCGTAGCGCGGCCGCCACCCACCAGACGATCCGCGCCTGTACCGCCGCCGGCAACACCGCGCGGCGTCCCTCCCCGCCGACGCGCCGCATGCCATCGGTCAGCAGATAATCGCTCGCCGCCGCCCGCTGCGCTGCGTCGCCATGCTCGATCAGCATCGTGACGATCGTCGCCCCGGCATCCGGTGCGCGCAGCGCCACCAGCGACTCCTCGAGCAGGTCGACGCGCGCCTGCGCGATCAGCCCGCCGATCAGGTCCGTGTCGCGCATGAGCCCGGCATCGAGCAGCCGCGGCCATGCCACCGCGCGGTTCGATCCCAGCACCGCCGCCGCGTCGCGACGCCCGATCGCCATCAGCGCGCGCGCGGCGTCGCCAGCGACCTGCTGCTCGGTCGCGCCGATCGTCGTCTCGGCAAGGCGCAGCGTCGCGGCACGGGTGCGATCGTCGAGCCGCCCCGGTTGTGACAGGAAAATATCCTCGATCCCGACGGCCAGCCGTTGCTCGGCGGCCCGTTCCGCGTCGGCCGCATAGGAGGCAAGCCGCGCCGGATCGCCCATGACGCTGGCATGAGGGGAGGAGGCGGACATGCTCCCCCGTTAGCGCACGTTCGTTAAAGCGCGGCTAAGCCTTGCGAAGCCGTTCGACCGCCGCGATCAGCGTCGCGACCGCATAGCCGGCGACCGCCGCGATGCCGACCGTCGGATAGCCGAGCAGCGCGAACAGCGTCAGGATCGCGAGATAGGCGGGCGCGACGCCCCACCACGGCCGGCGCCCGCCCGCACTCGCCGCCCGCTCGCCCACGCCGCCCGCGACCAGCGCGAGCACCGCCAGCAGCCGCGCGGTGGTCGTCGCTGCGAGACCGTCGACGACATGCGCGAGCAGCAGCACCGCCAGCGCCGGCGCCACCAGGATCGCGACCCGGTTCGCGCGGAGCAGCCCCGGTTCGTCGCGGAACAACGCCAGCGCGCCGGCCAGCTCGGCGCCGAGCACGCTGACCAGCACCAAAGCGAGCCCGGCCCCGGTGAAGCCGGCGCCGACCGTCACCAGCCCCGCCGCCATCGCCGCCCCGGCTGCCGCGCTGCACGCCTCGGTGCCGATCCCGTGGCGCGCGATCCACGGGATCGCCATCCGCGCGAGCGGGCGCAGCACCAGCCGCTCGAACCAGCTCGGCCGCACCGCCATCGACGCCGAGAGCACGGCGCGCCCGCGCTCCTCCAGCGCCACCGCACGGCGTTCGATGCCGTGCCCCATCGCCATATTGTCGAGCCGCAGCGTCACGTGCCGCGCCCCGGCCTGCTCGGCGGCGTGCAGCAGCGTCGATTGCAGGTCGTAATCCTCGGGCAGCCGCGCGGCGTCCGCCACGCGCCCGGCGTCGATCCGCGCCACGCCCGCCCAGGCGGCGCCGCCGCCGACCCGCTCGAAGGTCGTGCCCGCCTGCGTGCCCGGCACCACCAGCAGCGCGTCGCCCGCCTCGCCCGCCATCCGGCTGACGACATCCTCGGTGGTGACCAGGCCGTCCGCGATCATGACGACGCGCGCCAGCGGGTGGAGCTTGGCCAGCGCGTCCGCGGCGCTGCGGACGGTATCGACCGCGACCCCGCGCCGCCCGATCCGCGCCAGCGCCCCGATCAGTTCGGGGGTCAGCCGCGACACGACGACCACGATCTGCGCCACGTCGCACGCGACCAGCAAGCGCGCCTGATATTCGATGAGCGTCGCCGCCGCGAACGGCAGCGTGGCCGCGAGCATCCCGGAGCGATCCTCCGCCTCGTGGGTCGCGAATAACAGGCCAGCCAGCATGGTCATGGCTGTTAGGGGGGCGGCGAACCGCTGGCAACAATCCCCGACACGACCGCCGCTTGCGCCGAACCGAGCCGCGAAAGCAGGCCGAAACGGGTTTCCGCAGCCGGTAAACGTGTTACACCCGCGTGATGAACGGGGGGCCGTCTTCCATTTACGACATTCGACCGGCCGGCGCCGCGACGCCGGCAGAGCCATTTTTCGTGACGCCGTCTGCGGAGCCACCAGAATACGTGACCGATCCCGTCTTTTCCGACGATGACGGCGCTGCCGCGCCGCTGCGTCGTCGCACCGCCATGGGATGGGTCGCGGTCGTGCTCGCGCTCGGCTGGGTGGCGGCCTTGCTATGGATCGCGCGCGATACGCTCGCGACGATGCCGGCGCTCGCGCTCGCGCAATTCGGCGCCGCGGCAGCGACCGTGCCCGCGCTGGCCGGTATCGTCTGGCTGCTGATGCTGCGCACCAGCGATGCCGAGGCGCGTCGCTTCGGCGCGACCGCCCGCGCGATGCGCACCGAATCGCTTGCGCTCGAGGGGGCGGTCGCCGCGCTCGGCGACGAGATCGAGGAACGCCGCACCGCGCTGGCCGAGCAGGTCCGGCTGCTCACCGCGCTCGGCGAGGCGGCGACGGCACGGCTGACCACGATCGGTGAGGAACTGTCGGCCGAGATCGCGCGCGCCGACGCCCATGCGCGCGCGCTGGCGAACGCCGCCGGACATGCGGCCGAACAGCTGGACGCGCTGCTCGGCGCCTTGCCGCGCGCGACCGACGAGACCCGGACGCTCGCCGCTACGATCGATCAGGCCGGGCTCGTCGCCTATGAACATAGCGCCGCGCTCGACGCGCAGGTCGCGGCGCTCGCCGCACGCGGGCGCGAGGCGGAGAGCGTCGCCGGCGGCGCGGCCGAGAAGCTCGCGGCCTATATGCAGCGGATGGAGGCGACAAGCGCCACCGCCGGGCTGCGCCTCGAAGGCGTCACCTCCGATGCCGCGGTCGCGGTCGACGCGCTGCTTGAGCGCACCGCCACCGCGATCGACGAATCGCGCAAGGGGATCGTCGCGCAGGGCGAGGCGATGCTGGCGATGGTCACCGCCAGCCAGCAGGCGCTCGACCATGCCGCGCGCGGCAGCGCCGAGGCGCTCGGCGAGCGGATCGCTCTGGTCGAGGTGGTGATCGAGCGAATCGCGGCGCGGCTGGATGCGCAGCGCGGCGCGGGCGAGATGCTGTTCAGCTCGCTCGACGATGCGATCGACCAGGCGGGGGCGCGCTTCGATGCGCTGCACACCGACGGCACCGAACGCAGCCGGCAGCTCGCCGCGACGATCAGCGCGCTCCAGGCGAGCACCGAGGCGCTGATCGCGGCGATGGACAGCGGCAACGGCACCGCCGAGCGGACGATCGCGACCACCGAGCATCTGCTCGTCGCGCTCGACGCCGCGGCGCGCGAGATGGACGAGACGATGCCCGACGCGATCGCGCGGCTCGAATCGCGGGTCGGCTCGACCAAGCAGGTGATCGTCGCCGCCAAGCCCGAGTTGCTCGCGCTGGTGACCGCCGCCGAGAGCACCCATGACGCGATAGAGGCGGTCGCGCAGGTCGTCGCCGAACAGCGCCAGACCGTCGAAACGCTGACGTCGCGGCTGAGCGAGGGGCTGGAACGCGGCCGCGCGCAGGCCGGGCTGATCGGCGACGCGGTCGAGGATGCGACGCGGCGCGCCGACGATCTCGCCCAAGAGGCGGCGCCGCGGTTGCTCGAAGCGTTGCTGCGGGTCCGCGAAACCGCCGCGGCCGCTGCCGAACATGCACGCGAGGCGCTGGCGCGCGTCATTCCGGAGGCCGCCGATGCGCTGGAGAGCGCCGGGGTCAAGGCGCTGGAGCGCGCGGTCGAAAGCGGCGTGCAGCAGCAGGTCGAGCAGGTCGCGCGCATCTCCGAGACGGCAGTCGTCGCGGCGAGCCGGGCGGGCGAGCGCCTCCAGACGCAGCTTGACGGGATTGAGGCGACGATCGCGCTGATCGACCGCCGGCTCGAGGAAGCACGCACCGCCACCGAGGAGAATGAGCGCGACACGTTCGCGCGCCGCGCCTCGCTGCTGATCGAATCGCTCAACTCCGCGTCGATCGACCTCACCCGCACCTTCGCGCCGGAAATCTCCGACAGCGCCTGGGCGGCCTATCTCAAGGGTGATCGCGGTGTCTTTACCCGGCGCGCGGTGCGGTTGCTGGATGGCTCCGAACAGCGCGATGTCGCGCGTCTGTATGACGAGGACGGCAACTTTCGCGAACAGGTCAACCGCTACATCCACGATTTCGAGGCGATGCTGCGCACGATCCTCGCCCAGCCCGATGCCTCGCCATTGGGGGTGACGTTGCTGTCGTCCGACATGGGCAAATTGTACGTCGCGCTGGCGCAGGCGATCGAACGCCTGCGCTGAGCCCGCTGCCGATCTGACGACGGCTCAGAGGTTTTCGGCCGCGAGCAAATAGTTGCGCATCCGCAGTGATCCGGACGCGGTCATCCGCAGCCGGATCCGGCGGCGGTCGCTCGGATCGGGGTCGCGCACGATCCAATCGCGGTCGACCAGCATCCCGATCTGGCGCAGCGCGGTGGTCAGCGGCGCCCCCGACGCGATCGCCGCGCTCGTCGTATAGGTGTCGCGCCCGGCCAGTTCCTGCGCGAAGAGATCGAGCAGGAGGTCGAACGCCGGTTCGCCGCACATCTCGGTCTCGAAATATTGCGCGCGCAACCGTCGCTTGGCGAGGATGCGTTCGGCCGCCTTGCGCAGCAGCCGCGTCTCGTCCTCGGCGGGTGGACCGTCGATCAGCTCGACCGTCGCCATCATCCGCCGCGTGCGACCGGCGTGGAAGAGGCTGATATGGTTGGTGACCCACAGCGATCGCCCATCCGCCCCGATATAGCGCTTCGTGATCGAGAACGGCGCGCCCCCGGCCATCAGTGCGTCGGCGCGCTCGCGGTTGATGACTCGATCGTCGGGGTGCGTCAGTTCGAGCACGTCGCGCCCGATCAGCGCGTCGCGCGCATAGCCGAGCGCCGTTCCGTAATCCTCATCGGCATCGACGATGCGGAGATGCTCGTCGGTCAGGCAACTCAACAACTTCCGCGCCCCGGCCCGGTCGACGGCCCGATCCATGTCCCCGATTTCCCTGTTCTGCGGTGCCGCGTCCCGGCCGGTGGCCGGGCGCGTTTCACGGGAACATCACAAGGAAATCATGACGACGCAATATGGTTGTGGTCGCAGAACGACCGGTCAGAGACGCCGGTCGCCCGGATAGGCGAAGAGCAGGTCGGCATCCTCGGAAGCGTGGAGCTTTTCGTGGCCGGTCACCGTCACGCACTCGCCGGCCTTCCACGCCACGCCCGCGACGACGCCGTCGCCGCGGATCGGCACCAGCCAGCCGGTCTTCCCCGCGGGCAACACGATGTCGCGCTTGCCGCCGGTCCAGCGTTCCAGCACGAATTTCGGTCCTTCGACCAATATCTTGCGTCCGGGCGCGACCTCACCGGGCTGCGGCGGGGCGACATAGGGGTTCAAGTCGGCGACCGCGACGCCATCGTCCAAATGCAGTTCGCGCGGGCGGCCGTAGTCGAACAGCCGGTACGTCGTATCGGAATTCTGCTGCACCTCGATCACCGTCAGTCCAGCACCGATCGCATGGATCAGCCCCGAGTGCGAATAATAGAAATCGCCTGCTTTCACCGGCTTCCAGTCGAGCTTATGCTCGAGACTGCCATCCTCCGCCGACGCGCGCAACTCTTCGCGCGTCATCGGGGCGAGCGGGCCGATAGCGATCGTCGAATCGGGTTCGGCGGCGAGGACCGTCCAGCATTCGTCCTTGCCGCGCGGCAGACCGCGCTTCTGCGCCTCCTCGTCAGACGGATGATCCTGAACGGACAGCTTCTCGCTCGTGAAAAGATACTTGATGAGCAGCTCCGGCTCTTCCGGATGCGGCGACTGGAACCAGATCTCACCGATCGGTTCGCCATCCGGCGCCGGATCGGCGAAGCCAGGATACAGATGATGCCGTCCCCACGGCTTTTCGACGCGCTTGGTGGCGAGCAGGGTCGCGGGCATGAGCGTAATCCTTCCTTCCGGGTCGCTGACGGGCGCATCAACGCCTTCCCGCTAGCTACTGTTGCGCGTGCGCGAAAGCCGTTGTTCGCGGGGGTTCCTCTAAGCTAAGAGCCGAGGCGATGCGTACCCTCACCCTTCGCCCGCTCCCCACCCGCTCGCTCGCGATCGGTGTTGCCGCCGCCCTGGCCGTGTCGCTTGCCGGTTGTTCGGGCGGGTCGCGCAACCGCGCCGACCTGCCCTATGTCGCGCGCGACGTCGGGACGCTCTACTCGGCCGCCAAGCAGCGGCTCGACCAGGGCCGCTACAAGGAGGCGGCGGCGCTGTTCGACGAGGTCGAGCGCCAGCATCCCTATTCGGTGTGGGCGCGGCGCGCGCAGCTGATGGGCGCGTTCAGCTATTATCTGAGCGGCGACTATACGCAGGCGATCCAGGGCGCGCAGCGCTTCCTGTCGGTCCACCCCGGCAACCGCGACGCGCCTTATGCCTATTACCTCGTCGCGATGAGCTATTACGAGCAGATCAGCGACGTCACGCGCGACCAGAAGATCACGCAGCAGGCGCAGGATTCGCTGGGCGAGTTGATGCGCCGCTATCCGACCTCGCGCTATGCCGCCGACGCGCGGCTGAAGCTCGATCTGGTCCGCGACCATCTCGCGGGCAAGGAGATGGAAATCGGCCGCTTCTACGAGCGGCGTCGCCAGTGGCTGGCCGCGACGCTGCGCTTCCGCCGCGTGGTCGACCAGTATCAGACCACGACGCATACGCCCGAGGCGCTGATGCGGCTGACCGAGGGCTATCTGGCGCTCGGCGTCCGCAACGAGGCCGAGAAGTCGGCGGCGGTGCTCGGCGCCAATTACCCGGGCACCGACTGGTACAGCCGCGCCTACAAGCTGATGAAGGAAAATCCGCCCGCGACGATCGCGCCGCTGGCCCCCGGCGAGACGGTCGTCGCGACCCCGGTCCGCACCGCGGTGCCCGGCGAGGCGACCAGCCCCGCGCCGAAGGCCGATGCGCCACTGCCCGCCACGCCTGCGACTACCGGTGGCGACGCGCAGTCCGGAGTGCCGGCGCCGGGCGTCGGCTCGCCCTCGCCCGCGACCAACCCGACCGGCGGCTGATCGCGCGCTGCCGGAACAAAAAGGGTAACCAACCGCGATTTTTGCGGGTAAGGAGCGGCTGCCCATGCTGACCGCGCTTGCCATTCGTGACGTCGTGCTGATCGAGGCGCTGGAGCTGGAGTTCGGCCCCGGCCTCGGCGTGCTGACCGGTGAGACCGGGGCGGGCAAGTCGATCCTGCTCGACGCGCTGGGTCTCGCGCTCGGCCGCCGCGGCGAGAGCACGCTGGTGCGCGCCGGCGCGACGCAGGCGATGGTGACCGCCACCTTCGACACGCCGCCCGCGGTCGCCGCGCTGCTCGCCGATAACGGGCTGGAGATCGATCCCGGCGAACCGCTCATCATCCGCCGGCTGGTCAAGGCCGATGGCGGCAGCCGCGCGTTCGTCAACGACCAGCCCGCCTCTGCCGCACTGCTGCGCGAGATCGGGCCGATGCTGGTCGAGATCCACGGTCAGCATGACGATCGCGGGCTGCTGGCCGCGGCCGGTCACCGCGCCTTGCTCGACAGCTATGCCGGACAGGGCGTCCGCGACGTTGCCAGCGCCTATGCGGCGTGGCGCGAGGCGCGGACGGCGCTGGCCGAGGCGCGCAACGCGATCGCGACCGCCCAGGCCGATCGTGAGTGGCTGGAACATGCCGTCGCCGAACTGGAGGCGCTGGCCGCCGAACCCGGCGAGGAAGAATCGCTCGCCGAGCGCCGCCGTCTGATGCAGCGCGCCGAGAAGAGCGCGGGCGAGCTGGAGGCGGTGACCGAGCATCTGGAGGGCAGCGCCGGGGCGTTGAGCCATTTGCGGCAGGCGGCGCGCGTGCTCGAACGGATCGCCGAGGATCACCCCGCGCTGGCCGAGGCGCTGGCGGCGATCGATCGCGCGCTGATCGAGGGGGCGGTCGCCGAGGAGAAGCTGCGCGATGCCGCGGTGGCGCTGCTCTACGATCCACGCCAGCTGGAAGAGGACGAGGCACGGCTTTTCGAGCTGCGCGCGATGGCGCGCAAGCACCGCGTCCAGCCCGACGCGCTCGCCGCGCTCGCCACCGAGTTGCGCGACCGGCTCGCCCGGCTCGATGCCGGCGAGCAGGGGCTTGTCGATCTGGAGGGCGCGGTGGCGCGATCGCGCGCCGCCTATGACCGTGCCGCCGCACAGCTTACCGCGATCCGCACCGAGGCGGCGGCACGGCTCGACGCGGCGGTGGCGGGCGAGCTGGCGCCGCTCAAGCTGGATGCGGCGCGGTTCCGCACCGTGGTGGCGCCGCTGCCTGAGAGCGAATGGTCGGCGGCGGGGCGCGACCGGGTCGAGTTCGAGATCGCCACCAACCCCGGCGCGCCGTTCGGTCCGCTCGCCAAGATCGCGTCGGGGGGCGAATTGTCGCGCTTCATTCTCGCGCTGAAGGTCGCGCTCGCCGAACAGGGCGGCGCGGCGACGATGATCTTCGACGAGATCGATCGCGGCGTCGGCGGCGCGGTGGCCAGCGCGATCGGCGAGCGGCTCGGCCGGCTGGCGCAGGCGACGCAATTGCTGGTCGTGACGCACAGCCCGCAGGTCGCCGCGCGCGGCGCGACGCACCTGCTGATCGCCAAGGCCAGCGACGGCACGGTGACGCGCACCGGCGTGCGCCCGCTGGATGCGGAGGGACGCCGCGAGGAGATCGCGCGGATGCTGTCCGGCGCGACGGTGACGCCGGAAGCGCGCGCGCAGGCGGAGCGGTTGCTGGAGCGGGGTTGAGTGGGGCTCCACGCACGTCGCGCCAAAGCGAGCGAAATTCTTCTAGCCCCTCTCACGCTCCTTCAACCAAAGGCCGAAGGTCCGCATGACCTCCACAACCGGGATCAGGCGCGCGCCATCGGCAGTCAACTCGTATTGAACGGTCACCGGCACGGTTGGATAGACGGTTCGCTCGATCAAGCCGGCCTCTTCGAGCGTGCGCAGGTCAAGCGTCAGCATACGTTGTGAGATCGCGGGAATGCAGCGGCGTAAGTCACTGTAACGCCGCGGCCCGTCGACGAGGTAGGAGACGATCAGCAATCGCCATCGGCCGCCGAGCAACCGCATCGCCTCTTCCACCGAGCACCCTGTTACGCTGCGCCTCACCGACACAAGTCACAAGGTTCAAATCTGTCGCCAAGCCACATAATTCTGCCTTCTTCCAACAAAGCGGCGCCTCGCCAAGATGCAGCGACCGGGATGGGTCAGTCCCGGATCATCAAGGAGCCGCTTGTGAAGCTGTACTACATGCCCGCCGCCTGCTCGCTCGCGCCGCACATCGTTCTTCGCGAGCTTGAAATTCCGGCCACCCTGATCCGGGTGGATCACAAGAGTCATCGGACGGAGGATGGGCGCAATTTCGCCGAGCTGAATGCATTGGGCTATGTGCCGCTGCTTGAGCTCGACGACGGCGCCTTGCTTCGCGAAGGACCTGCGATCCTCCAATATCTCGCCGACTTGAAACCCGAGCGCGGACTTGCTCCTGCGAACGGCACGATGGCACGTTACCGGTTGCAGGAATGGCTGAATTTCCTGACGTCGGAGATCCACAAGGGCTTCATCCCGCTGCTGTATGCGCGACTTGCCGGGAACTATGGCACCGCCACTGCCAAACCAAAGCTGGAGGCGCGCTTCGCGTGGCTCAACGATGCGCTTGCCGGTCACCGCTACCTGATGGGCGACGCCTTCTCGGTCGCAGATGCCTATCTCTACTCGCTCGTCCAATGGGGACAGGCGGCGTGGCTCGAACCGACCTATCGAGCCGACATCCATTATGACACGCTCGACCATCTGCAGTCATGGTACAAGCGTGTCAGGGCCCGACCCGCCGTCCGTCTGGCGCTCGACGCCGAAGGGCTAAGCTGAAAAACGCGGCGGCGGGCCGGTGATCCGCCCGCCGTCACTCGCCTTCAGTCGCGCCGCCGCGTCTCGGCCGGCGCGGTGTCGACATCATCCTCACGCCCGCTGCGGTCGCTGCGCGCGGTCATGCCGGTCGCCGAGGCGTCGTCCATCATCTGCGCGTCGGGGGCGGCGTCCTCGGGGGGCGGCAGGATCGCGGTGTCGTTGCTCGGCGTCGGCGTCGGGATCGCGACCGGCGTCGGCTCCTCGGTCGGGGTTGGCTCGGGGGTCGGTTCGAGCTCCTGCACCGTCATGTTCATCTCGGGCGGCTCGGGCTCGGACTTGGAACAGCCCGCCACGCCCAGACCCAAGAGCGCGACCAACGCCACCCGATGCCGCCATAAAGTCATTCGTACTTCCTTCACTTCGCCGCCAGCGCCTGTGCGGCGGACCGTCGCTCGACCGTAGCAGCCAGCTTGCCGTCCCAGCCATAGGGATCTTCGCGGAACCCGACCTGCCCGTCCGCGCCCGCGAAGGCCGACCAGTAGAGCAGATAGACGCTGACCGGCTCCGCCATCTTGGCGCGGACCGTCTTGCCGGCGGCCACCGCCGCGTCGATTGCATCGGGCTGCCACTCCGGCGTCGTCGCCATCAACAATTTGGCGAGGTCCTCGGGCTTCTCGAGCCGCACGCAGCCGTGGCTGGCGAGCCGGTCGAACTTCGAGAACCCCGACCGCGCCGGCGTGTCGTGCAGATACACCGCGAAATCATTCGGGAAATCGAACTTGAACCGGCCCAGCGCGCTCTGCTCGGATGCCTGCTGCAGCCGCTTGCCGCCGTCACCGGTGTCGATCACGCGAAAGCCGTTGCGCTTCAGGTACCCGGGGTTGGCTCGTTCCTTGGGCCACAATTCCTTGGTGGCGATCGAACTGGGCACGTTCCACGGCGGGTTAATGACGATGCTGCTGATCTGCGACACCAGCATCGGCGTCTCGTTGCCCGGCCGCCCGGTGACCGCGCGCATCGACATGATCGGGCGGTCGCCGTCGAAGGCGGTCAGCACCGCGGCGGCGATGTTGACCTGCACCCGCCGCCGGTCGAGCGTCGGCGGCAGCCAGCGCCAGCGCTCCAGATTGGCCATGATCGACTGGATGCGCTGCTCGACCGGGACGTTGAGCGCGGCAAGCGTCTGCGCGCCGACCTGTCCGGCGGGGTTGAGGCCGTAGCGGCGCTGCGCGCGGCGCACCGCCTCCAGCAACGCCGCATCGAAGCGGTCGCCGGTGCCGGTCAGCTCGGGATCCTCGATCGCCAGCCGCTCGCGCAGCCGCGCGACGGCCGGGCCGCTGCTGCCATAGGCCGGCGCGACGGTCAGCGTCGGCCACCCGCCCGCCGCGGCGATCGTGCGGTAGCGCGCCAGCCCCTCTACCAGCGCGTCATAACCTTGGTACGGCGGCGGAAGCGAGCGGACCCAGGCGGCCAGCCGGTCGCGCGCGACCGCATCGGTGAACCCCGGCAGCGGGTCATAGGGGGTCGGGCGGATGCCCCAGTCCTTCTGGAAGTCGGACGGCATCAACCGCCCGCCATGGACCGCGCGCGCATGGTCGAGCGCCACTCGCACCAGCGACGCATTGTCGAGCCGGTCGAGATCGGTGCGCGCGGTGCGGCTGAGCCCCTGCGCCACCTCGTCCTTCGCGATCAGCCGGGCCAGCTCCTGCCGCTGCGTCACGGTCAGCGTCGGCAGCGGCACTTGCGGCTGGACCAGCGGGATCGGCGTCGGCGCGGCGGTCTCCGGGGTGACGGGAACCTGCGCGACGGCGGGAGCGGCCAGCGCGAGCGCGGCGAGCGACAGGGTTCGTGAGGCAAACGAGATCATGGCTGCGCGCATATCACCTTTGAATCGTCGGGTTGAGATGTTGAATCGTGCAATCTCGCGGGGCGGAGGGTGCAGCAGGCCACATCATGCCGCATCAACGTGCCAGTCGCAGAAAGGTATCGCGCGTTAACCATTCCTTATCCGCCCGCGCCTACCAGCATCATCACAAATCGGTCGTATTTGGCGAGGGGGTCGGGGATGCGTAAGGCGCGTTTGTATCGGTCGGCGGCGGTTTTTGCGATCCTGGCGGCCCCGGCGGCCGCGCAGGACCTGCGCGGATCGGCGGCCAACCAGCCCAAGGACGCCACGCAGGAAGCCTCTCCGAACACCGCCGACATCGTCGTCACCGCCACCCGCCGCTCCGAACGGCTGTCGAACGTGCCGATCGCGGTGTCGGCCTTCGGTCAGGCGGCGCTGCAGAATTCGGGCGCGACCGATATCCGCCAGATGACCCAGATCGCGCCATCGCTGCTGGTCAGCTCGACCGGCAGCGAGGCCAATGCCTCGGCGCGCATCCGCGGCGTCGGGACGGTCGGCGACAATCCGGGGCTGGAAAGCTCGGTCGCGGTGTTCATCGACGGCATCTATCGCAGCCGCACGGGGTCGGGGCTCAACGATCTGGGCGAGGTCGAGCGGATCGAGGTGCTGCGCGGGCCGCAGGGCACGCTGTCCGGGCGCAACTCGTCGGCGGGCGCGATCAGCATCTACACCAAGCTGCCCGAGTTCAAGTTCGGCGGGATGGGCGAGGTCAGCTACGGCAATTACGACGCCGTGCGCGTGCAGGGCGCGCTGACCGGGCCGGTCATCAAGGACCTGCTCGCGTTCCGCATCGACGGCGTCGCCAGCCGCCGCGACGGGTTCCTCACCGACGTCGTCAACAAGACCGACTTCAACAACCGCGACCGCTATTTCGTGCGCGGGCAGTTGCTGTTCACGATCACCCCCGATCTCGCGGTGCGCTTCATCGGCGACTATACGCGACGCGACGAGAAGTGCTGCGGCGCGGTCTATGTCGATACGCGCCAGAAGACCGATCCGACACCGGGCGCGCCGGGCGATTTCGCGATCAGCGCCGCCAACCCGATCACCGGCATCCTGCGCAGCCTCGGCGGCGTCCTGCCGAGCGAGGGCGATCCCTACAACCGCCGCATCGCGCAGACCGCCGGGCGCGCGTACAGCAACCTGACCACCGACGGCGGATTGTCGATGCGCGTCCGCTGGAACCTCGGCGCGACGCAGCTCACCTCGCTCACCGCGTATCGCGACTACAAGTCCGGTGGCGCAGGCGACATGGACTATTCCAACGTCGACCTGATCTATCGTCCCGACGACGGCAACAATTATCGCCAGTTCAGGGTCTTCAGCCACGAGAGCCGCTTCTCGGGCACGATCCTCGACAACAAGCTCGACTGGCTGATCGGCGGCTATTACGCGCACGAGAATCTCGAGCTGGTCGATAACCTGCACTTCGGCGCGCAATATGGCGCGTTCGCGGCGTGCCGCGCGGTGCTGTCGATCAACCCCGCCGCGGCGCTGCGCAACGCCGCCAATCCGGGCTGTCTCAGCACCGCCGGCCGCGCCGCGCTGACCGCCGGGATCGGCGCGACCGCGGTGGCGGGACTCGACCGGCTGAGCACGCTCAACAATCTCGGCAGCCTGCGCGACGTCTATCGCCAGACCAGCGAGAATTTCGCCTTCTTCACGCACAACATCTACCGGCTGACCGACCGCCTAAACGTCACGGTCGGGCTGCGTTATACCAACGAGCACAAGACGCTGGCGGCAGGGTTCAACAACAACAACACGATCTGTCCGGCGCAGCAGGCGGCGCTGCGCCCGCTACTCGCCGGCAGCAACGCCACGTTGCGCTCGGTCGCGGGCGGGATCGTCACGCTGTCGTGCATCGGCAATTCGAGCGCGGCGTTGACCAACGTCGCGCTGGGCGACGAGATCCGCGAAGGCCAGCTGACCGGCACCGGCGTCGTCTCGTGGAAACCGGTGGATTCGACGCTGCTCTACGCCTCCTATGCGCGCGGCTACAAGGCCGGCGGCTACAACCTCGATCGCTCGGACCTGAGCGAGACGGTGCTGAGCACCCCGCCGGCGTCGAACGTCCGCAATCTGCGCTTCGACCCCGAGACGGTGAACGCCTATGAGCTGGGGCTGAAATTCACCTCGCGCCAGTTCACCGCCAATGTCGCGGCGTTCCGGTCGGAGTTCACCAACTTCCAGCTCAACACCTTCAACGGCACCAATTACATCGTCCAGAACATCGGCGGCTGCGACGCGTCGCTGAACGGCGCGGATCACGACAATTCCAGCACGACCGGCACCTGCACGGGCAAGGTCGGCAAGGGGCTGACGACGCAGGGCGTCGAGCTGGAGGTCGGCATGTATCCGACCCCGGACGTGACGGTGAACCTCGGCTACACGCTGGCCGACGCCCATTATGCGCGCAATCTGGTCGGCAGCAAGGCAGGCGAGCCGCTGAGCGCGGCGCTGTTCCTGCTGCCCGGCGCGCAGATGTCGAACGCGCCGCGCCACACCGTCACCAGCTCGATCGGCTGGACCCCGGCGATCGGCGGCAACGGAATGAGCGCTCTGTTCTACGTCGACGGGCGCATGACCAGCGATTACAACACCGGGTCGGACCTGTTCGTCGAGAAGCGGCAGGACGGCTTCTTCCTGATGAACGCACGCATCGGGCTGCGCGGCGACGAGCAGCGCTGGGCGGTGGAGCTGTGGGCGCAGAACCTGCTCGACACAAATTATCAGCAGGTCGCGTTCAGCGCGCCGTTCCAGGGCGCCGGGTCGCAATCGCAGGTGCAGGCGTTCGGCAGCCCGAGCTTCGCGACCGCCAATACGCTGTTCACCTCGTTCCTCGGCGAGCCGCGGACCTATGGGCTGACGCTGCGCACGCGCTTCTGAGCGGGGGAAAACAGCGGGCAGCACTGAGCCGGATCATGATGACCTGAGGTCGAACATACCGGTGGTCCTTGCGAGAGTGGCGCAGCGATCCGGGGCGTCCTGAGCCTGCTCTGGAATGCTGCGCTACGCTCGCGATGACGGGTCAAGCAGATGTCATCCCGCTCCAGCGGCGTTGCGCCGGAAGCGCACCGGCGCGGCGGCGGCACCGATGCGGGCTGCGCGGGAGCGCGCCCGCGTCTGGCCGGAGCGACGTTCATCGATCACCGATCCCGCCCGTCATCCCGGACTTGATCCGGGATCCCGCTTCCTACCTTGGTTCGAAAGAAGCTCAATCGAAGATCGAGTACCGGACGGCAAACATCGGGAGAATGGCGGTCTCGAACCTCGCCCTCCGATCGACGACGTCCGCCTGCCGCCTCACGCATAGGCATAGGGCCCACCCGCCGCGAGCGCGCGCTGATAGGCGGGGCGCGCATGGATGCGCTCCAGCCAGCCGAGCGTGTTGGGGCGGCCGGCGTCGAGCCCGGCGCGGCTGCGCGCCGCCTCCAGGGGGAAGCTCATCATGATGTCGGCGGCGGTGAACGTATCGCCAGCGAACCACGGGTGATCGGCGAGCGATGCCTCGACATGATCGAGATGCCGGTCGATCATCGGCTGGATCCGGGCCGCGACCCGCGCGCCCACCAGCGGGATGCGCGACACGACCAGCTTGACGAGCAGCGGCGGCATCAGCGAGCCCTCGGCATAGTGCAGCCAGAAGCGGTAGGCGAGCGCATCGTCGCGCTTCGAAGGCGCGCCCAGCCTCCCGTCGGCACGGTCGACGAGATATTCGACGATCGCGCCGGTTTCGGCGATCACGCGCGGACCGCCTCCGCCATGCGCGGCGGTGTCCTCAATCACCGGCGACTTGCCGAGCGGATGGACGCGGCGCAATTCGGGCGGCGCGAGCATCGTCGCCTTGTCGCGCTCGTAGCGCTTCACCTCATAGGGGAGGTCCAGCTCCTCGAGCATCCACAGAATGCGCTGCGAGCGCGAATTCTCGAGATGGTGGACGATGATGGTCATGTCGGCTCCTGCATGCGCGCCCCGGTCCGGATCGCAGCCGTTAACGCAATGACACTACCGCGTATCCATGTTCGAACGCACGGCTCCAATGCCTCTCCGCGAGAACGGTCGCGCGTGGCCGAGGGGCATGAGAGTGGCGATAGCCCTTGGCGCTCGCCTGACGCCGTGGTCAAAGCGCCATCCGCGCCTTCAGAGTGACCATGCGACAGGCAATGAACAGCAGCGCTGCGCCTGCACATTTGTTCAGCATGGTGGCGATCCCCGGTCGCAAATTGCCACGCGCCATGTATGAGCCAAGAGTAGCGTAGATGCCATAGCCGCCAAGGTCGATGACGAAGGTGATCACGCCCAGTACAAGCAGCTGCGGATAGATCGCGGAGCGGTGATCGAGGAACTGCGGCAGGATCGCCGAGAAGTAGATCACCGCCTTCGGATTGGCGATTTCCACCGCATACCCTTGTGCGAACAGTCGAGCGAGCGAGGAGCGCGGTCCGGCGACCTGTACGCGAATCGCACCTGCCGAACTGAAAAGGGCCTGGAGCCCAAGCCATGTCAGATACGCGATCCCCGACCACTTGACCACAGCGAACGCCAAGTCGGAGGCAAGGAGAAGCGACGCGATCCCCGCCGCCGACATAACGAAGTAGGTCGCATTTGCCGTGGCGATCCCGAGCGCGCCACTAAGCGCGCGCCGGCTGCCGTTGGTCGCGCCTTGCGACGCGATCGCGATTGCCGCCGCTCCAGGGGACACGACCACCAAGATCGTCGTGACCATGAAGAGGGCAAGTGTGTGAAGCGGCATTGGACACCCCCTTTGCGGCAATACCAGACAGACTTGGATGCGCGACGGCGTATCGCGGATGTTCTATTCTCGTGTCACGCTGACGCTCATGAGCTGCGTCTTGATGCAATTACTGCGGCGGGCTGCACCACTTTCGCACAGACGGCGAACTCTCCGATCACTCGTCCGTCGGTCGCCCGCTTCGCTTTATCGCTATCGTCGATTGTCGTTCGTCGACGACTGGCCCGCGTCGCGGCCGCACCTGTCCGGCCACGCTCAGGAGTCCGATCCTGAACATGCCTTTTTCATTCTCGTTGACACACGGAGCAGGGTATCCAAATCCGGGCCGGCAACGATATCGATCCGCTGCTTCAACGATCCCAAGCCGAACTCCGGCATTCCGGCCGCGCCGACACAGACCCACAACGTAAACGTCGGCGTGCGCAGAATGCCCTCGTCTGGCGACGTCCGCGCACCCGATCAAGGATCGCGCGGACAGATCAGCCGTTCCGATCAGATGTCGTCGTCCTCGCCCGGCCCGGCCATCATCCCATCGGCGACCTGCTCGGTGCGGCCGCGGATCGCCTTTTCCAGCCGGTCCTTCATCTCGGGGTTCTCGCGCAGGAAGTTCTTGGCGTTCTCACGCCCCTGCCCGATCCGCACCGAATCGTAGGAGAACCACGCACCGGCCTTCTCGACCAGCCCGGCCTTGACGCCGATGTCGAGGATCTCGCCGATCTTCGAAATGCCCTCGCCGTACATGATGTCGAACTCGACCTGCTTGAACGGCGGCGCGACCTTGTTCTTCACCACCTTCACGCGGGTCGAGTTGCCGATCACCTCGTCGCGGTCCTTGATCGCGCCGGTGCGGCGGATGTCGAGCCGGACCGAGGCGTAGAACTTCAGCGCGTTGCCGCCGGTCGTCGTCTCCGGATTGCCATACATCACGCCGATCTTCATGCGCAGCTGGTTGATGAAGATCACCATGCAGCGCGAGCGGCTGATCGAGCCGGTCAGCTTGCGCAGGCTCTGCGACATCAGGCGCGCCTGCAGGCCGACGTGGCTGTCGCCCATCTCGCCCTCGATCTCGGCGCGCGGCACCAGCGCGGCGACCGAGTCGACCACCAGCACGTCGATCGCGTTCGACCGCACCAGCGTGTCGGTGATCTCCAGCGCCTGCTCGCCGGTGTCGGGCTGCGAGACGATCAGCTCGTCGATATTGACGCCCAGCTTCTTGGCATAGACCGGATCGAGCGCATGCTCCGCGTCGACGAACGCAGCGGTGCCGCCGTTCTTCTGCGCCTCGGCGATGACGTGGAGCGCGAGCGTCGTCTTGCCCGAGCTTTCCGGGCCATAGACCTCGATGACGCGCCCGCGCGGCAGCCCGCCGACGCCCAGCGCGATGTCGAGCCCGAGCGAGCCGGTCGAGATCGCCTCGACCTGCATCGTCTCCTTCTGCCCGAGCTTCATCGCCGAGCCCTTGCCGAAGGCGCGATCGATCTGTGCCAGCGCGGCGTCGAGCGCCTTTTGACGGTCTGTATTCGCGGTTGCCATGCCGGTATCGATCACCTGAAGTTTGGCGGCCATTGCCGTGGAGCCTTTCGCTAGAGCAACCGCGCGCC
>CAJYLV010000068.1 GCA_913776255.1 uncultured Sphingomonas sp.
ATCGCGAGTGCTTCGTTATCGTTGGCACTTGTGTAATGGGCCGTTGCGGTGGTCCCATTCCGAGCGAAAACAGCGCCTTTCAACACACGTCGATCCTGGTTCGGCCCCGTCAGAAACGGTGTCCAGACACACCACCGTTTATGGTGGAGCCGCCGGGTACTGCCCCCGGGTCCGCTGCGTCTATTCTACGCCGCAGTTTATCGCCATAGCCGGGTAGAACCCGACAGGAAGCGATATAGGACGGTCAAAGCATTTGGAAAAGGGGCAAGCGGCCATTTGCCCGCCACAATATCCCTGTATATAGTGGGCTATGCTTACCCAGCGCTCCCGTTATGCCCTGCGATCGATGCTGTTTCTGGCAACCGCGCCGGCCAGCACGCCGCCGACGCCGATGACGCGCATCGCCGCGGAAGCGAATGTTCCGCGCAAATTCCTCGAGTTGATCCTTGCCGATCTGCGCGACGCCGGGCTGCTGCACAGCTATCGCGGCAAAATGGGCGGTTACGTCCTGTCGCGGCCGGCGCATCTGATCTCGCTCGGCGAGGTGATCCGCGTGATCGAGGGGCCGCTCGCGCTGGTCCCCTGCGTCAGCCGCACCGCCTATCGCCCGTGCAAGGACTGCAAGAGCGAGGCCGAGTGCGCGATCCGGCTGGCGATGATGCGCGTGCGCGACGAAACCGCGCGCATTCTCGACGGCACCAGCCTCGCCGACGCCACCGCCGAGAAACTCGCCGCCGCAGCGGCGTGAAGTGATGGACGCTGCCGCACGGGTTTTCTAACCCGGTGCGATGACCGACGCGCCGCTGCCCGAGAACGACACCGCCGCCGCTGCCGAGCTGGAACGGCTCGCCGCCGAGATCGCCTACCACAACCGCCGCTACCATACCGAGGACGCGCCCGAGATCAGCGACGCGGCCTTTGATGCATTGGTCCACCGCAACCGCGCGATCGAACAGGCGTTTCCCGCGCTGGTCCGCGACGATTCGCCGAGCCGCCAGGTCGGCGCCGCCCCCGCCGCGCATCTCGCCAAGGTCGTGCACGCCCGCGCGATGATGAGCCTCGACAATGCCTTCTCCGACGAGGAGGTGCTGGAGTTCGTCGCGCGCGTCCGCCGCTTCCTGCGGCTTGGCGCCGAGGAGCCGGTCGCGCTGACCGCCGAGCCGAAGATCGACGGCCTTTCCTGCTCGCTGCGCTACGAAGACCGCCGGCTGGTGCAGGCGCTGACCCGCGGCGACGGCGCAGTCGGCGAGGACGTGACCGCCAACGTCCGCACGATCAAGGACATTCCCGAAAGTCTTCCCCCCGCGGCGCCTGACGTCTTCGAGGTGCGCGGCGAGGTCTATATGGAGAAGGCGGCGTTCGCGGCGCTCAACCGCCGGCTCGCCGAAGAGGCCGAGGCCGCCGGCAAGGAGGCGCGCCAGTTCGCCAATCCGCGCAACGCCGCCGCCGGCTCGCTGCGCCAGAAGGACCCGGACGTCACGCGCGCGCGGCCGTTGCGCTTCCTCGCGCACGGCTGGGGCGAGGCGAGCGCGATTCCCGGCGATACGCAAGCCGCGGTCGTCGCGGCGCTCCGCGACTGGGACTTCCCGGTCGCCGACGCCTTCGCGCGCTGCGACGATGCGGCGGCGGCGCTTGCGGTGTACCGTGCGATCGAAGCGCAGCGCGCCGATCTGCCGTTCGACATCGACGGCGTCGTCTACAAGCTCGACCGGCTCGACTGGCAGGAGCGGCTCGGCAGCGTCGGCCGCGCGCCGCGCTGGGCGATCGCGCACAAATTTCCCGCCGAACAGGCGCAGACCACGCTCGAGCGGATCGACATCCAGGTCGGCCGCACCGGCAAGCTGACCCCGGTCGCGCGGCTGACGCCGGTGACGGTCGGCGGCGTGGTGGTCACCAACGCCACGCTCCACAACCGCGACGAGATCGCGCGACTCGATGCGCGCGAGGGCGACCGCGTGATCCTGCAACGCGCCGGCGACGTGATCCCGCAGATCGTCGCGGTGCTCCCGCGCACCACCGAGCTGCGGCCCTTCGCCTTCCCCGCCCATTGCCCGATCTGCCACAGCGAGGCGGTCGCCGAGGAGGGCGAGGTCGACGTGCGGTGCACCGGCGGGCTGGTCTGCCCGGCGCAGCGGCTCGAGCGGCTCAAGCATTTCGTCAGCCGCGGCGCGCTCGACATCGACGGGCTCGGCGAGAAGACGCTGGTCGAGCTGATCGACCTCGGCTGGATCACCGAACCCGCCGACATCTTCCGCCTTGCCGCACACCGCGACGAACTGGTCGGGCGCGAGGGCTGGCAGGCGCGCTCGGTCGATGCCTTGCTCGACGCAATCGAGGCCAGCCGCACGCCCGACGCGGCACGGCTGCTGTTCGGGCTCGGCATCCGCCACGTCGGGATCGTCACCGCGCGCGACCTGCTCAAGCGCTACGTCACCCTGCCCGCGCTCGCCGACAAGGCGCGCGAGCTGATCGCGCTGCGCGAGGCGCTGCCGCCGGTGATCGGCGAGACGCCGGAGCGGCACCGCACCCGCCTCGACAAGGCGATCGCCGAGCTGATCGGGGTCGAGAATGTCGGCGCGGCGGTCGGCCATGCGCTCGCCGACTTCTTCCACGAACCGCACAATCAGGCGGTATGGGAAGATCTGCTCGCGCAAGTGTCGCCGCCGCCCTTCGTGGTGGAGACGCGCGGCTCGGAGGTCACCGGCAAGACGGTGGTCTTCACCGGCAAGCTCGAAACGCTCAGCCGCGACGAGGCCAAGTCGCAGGCCGAACGGCTCGGCGCGCATGTCGCGGGCTCGGTGTCGAAGAAGACCGACCTGCTCGTCGCCGGCCCCGGCGCTGGGTCGAAGGCGACCAAGGCGGCCGAGCTGGGGATTACGGTGATCGACGAAGCCGGCTGGAACGCGATCGTCGCGCGCGCGGGAGAATAGCCTCCCGCGAATCGTCATCCCGGACCTGATCCGGGATCCCGCTTCTTGCCACCCCGAAAAGAAAAGCGGGGGTCCCGGATCAAGGTCCGGGGCGACGGGTGAGGTAGGCGGATCGCACCATCACACAAGCCGATGGCCCCTTGCCTCGGCCCTCGCCGTCATTGCGAGCGTACCGAAACGATTCAGGGCCGGACCCGGACGCCCTGGATTGCTTCGCTACGCTCGCAATGACGCCCTCCCCACAACGGCACAAAAAAGAGGCGACCCGCAGGCCGCCTCCCTCTTCCCCTCACCAGGACCGAAGCGTCACGCTCCGGCAGGCGACGGATTCCCGAACGGCCCCGACGGCCGCTTGGTCTTCGGCACCGACGTTCCGACCGCCGGCACCGACGGCGCCTTCGGCCCCTGATCGCGGCGGTCGAGCTCCTCGCCCGCGATCAGCCGCTTGATCTCGTCGCCGCTCAACGTCTCATATTCGAGCAGCGCGCCCGCCAACGTGTGCAGCTGGTCGAGATGGTCGGTCAGCACCTGCTTGGCGCGGTGCAGCCCGCCCTCGACGATCGCCTTGATCTCGTCGTCGATCAGCTGCGCGGTCGCGTTCGACATCCGCACCGGCTGGCTCGACGAATAACCGAGGAAGCTCTCGCCTTCCGGCTGCGCATATTCGACCGGACCGACCTTGTCGGACATGCCCCATTTCGTGACCATGTCGCGCGCCAGCCCGGTGGCATATTGGATGTCGCCGCTCGCGCCGCTCGACACCTTGTCATAGCCGAAGATCACTTCCTCGGCGATCCGCCCGCCCATCGCCACCGCGAGGTTCGCGTACATCTTGTCGCGATGATAGCTGTAGCTGTCACGCTCCGGCAGCCGCATGACCATGCCCAGCGCGCGACCGCGCGGGATGATCGTCGCCTTGTGGATCGGGTCCGACGCCGGCTCGTGCAGCGCGACGATCGCATGGCCCGCCTCGTGATAGGCGGTCATCCGCTTCTCGTCCTCGGTCATGACCATCGAGCGGCGCTCCGCGCCCATCATGACCTTGTCCTTGGCCTCTTCGAACTCGGCGTTCGCGACCAGCCGCTTGCCCTTGCGCGCCGCCATCAGCGCCGCCTCGTTGACGAGGTTGGCGAGATCGGCGCCCGAGAAGCCCGGCGTGCCGCGCGCGATCGTACGGGCGTCGACGTCGGGGGCCAGCGGCACCTTCTTCATGTGCACTTCGAGGATCTTGACGCGACCGTCGATGTCCGGACGCGGCACCACGACCTGCCGGTCGAAGCGGCCCGGCCGCAGCAGCGCCGGGTCGAGCACGTCGGGGCGATTGGTCGCCGCGACGATGATGATCCCTTCGTTCGCCTCGAAACCGTCCATCTCGACCAGCAGCTGGTTGAGCGTCTGCTCGCGCTCGTCATTGCCGTTGCCGAGACCAGCGCCACGATGACGACCGACCGCGTCGATCTCGTCGATGAAGACGATGCACGGCGCGCTCTTCTTAGCCTGTTCGAACATGTCGCGGACCCGGCTCGCGCCGACGCCGACGAACATCTCGACGAAGTCCGAACCCGAGATGGTGAAGAACGGCACGCCCGCCTCGCCCGCGATCGCGCGCGCCAGCAGCGTCTTGCCGGTGCCCGGCGAGCCGACCAGCAGCGCGCCCTTCGGGATCTTGCCGCCCAGCCGCGCGAACTTCGTCGGGTCCTTGAGGAAGTTGACGATCTCAACCAGCTCCTCGCGTGCCTCGTCGATGCCGGCGACGTCGTTGAAGGTGACCTTGCCTTCCTTCTGCGTCAGCACCTTGGCGCGGCTCTTGCCGAAGCCCATCGCACCGCCTGCGCCGCCGCCCTTCTGCATCTGGCGCAGCACGAAGAAGGCGATGCCGAGGAAGAGCAGGAACGGCAGCGACTGGTATAGCAGCACCATCCAGATCGACGGGCCTTCCTCCGGCTTGCCCGCGACCTCGACGCCCGACTTGCGCAGCCGGTCGATCAGGCCCGAGTCTTGCACCGGATAGGTGCGGAACTTGTCGCCGCTCGAGAAGCTGCCCGAAATCATGTCGCGGCTGACGTTGACGCTCTTCACCGTGCCCTCGTCGACCTTGTCGAGGAACGTGGAATAAGCGATCGTATTGCCCTGCGCGGAACTGGTCCGGCCATCGAACAGCGTCACCACCACCGCGAGCGAGAGCAGCACGCCGACCCAGATCAGCAGGCTCTTCATCCACGGGTTCGGACCGCCCGAACCGTTATTGTCGTTGCCGCCGTTGCCGGGCTGCCTGTCGTTGTCGTTCATCGGCTACCTTTCCGTCGCGTACAATGTAGGCTCGGCCGGGTTAATGGCAATGGAACAACGTCGGTTAGAGTGATCGACGCGGCGGTGCCGCGGAAAACAGCCAGCCCTTCGGGTCACTACGCACCATGATGCCGCCGTGCGTCGCCGCCCGTCCCGCCTCCAGCGCGTCGAGCAAGGCCTCGACATTGGCCGAGTCGGCGTCGAATGGCGGTCGGGCGACGCCGAATCGTGCGCGGCTGTCGGCGAGCGCCCGGCGCACGAGTCGGCGGCGAAGCTCGCGCGGCGCGTCCGCAATCGCAAACCCGCGCGCGGGGCCTCGCCAACGCTCCGCCCACAGCCGCTCGGCGCCGTCCACGAGCACCGCTTCCGCTTCGGCGAGAAAGCCGGCCGACGCCGCCAGCGCGACCGGGTCGAGCGCCGGCGTCGCGGCGAGCAGCGCGCGGATCCGCGTCCGGTCGTGGCGCGGATCGTCGTTCGACGGATCGTCGACGAACGGCGTCGCGCTCTCCGCCGCCAGCGCGCGCAACTCGGCGCGCCGCCACGCCAGCAGGGGCCGCAGCACCACCCCGTCCACATCGAACCGCACCGCTCGAATGCCCGCGAGGCCCGACAGCCCGGAGGCGCGCTGGAGCCGCATCAACAGCGTTTCGGCCTGGTCGTCGGCATGGTGCGCGGTCAGCAGGAACGCCGCGCCCACCTCCTTGGCCCATGCGCGCAGTGCCGCGTAGCGCGCGGTCCTCGCGCGCATCTGCACGCTGTTGCCGATGATCGGCTCGGCCGTTGCGAGCGTTTGATGCGGAACCGCCAGGGCGACGCAGATCCGCCCGACCAACGCCGCCTCGGCGGCCGAACCGGCACGCAGCCGGTGATCGAAGGTCGCTGCCGTGACCCGGCCCGGAAATGCCGCGGCTGCCAGCCGCAGCATCGTCATACTGTCCGCGCCGCCGGAGACCGCGACCGCGAACCGCGCCTCGCGGTGCGCCGTCGCGCCGCCCGCCTGCGCGATCAACCGCTCGACATCGCTGCGGAACCGCGCGACCGCCGCCTCCGGCAGCGGACGCAGCGTCACCTCACTTGCACTTGGCGGTGGCGCGCGCCTTGACGATATCGGCCTTCATCTTCGCCGAGATCGTCGCGCCATAGACGTCGGTCAGCTCGCCATAGACCTTGCAGGCATCCGCCGCCTTGTCGAGCTTGACCAGCGCGCTGCCGAGATAGAACAGGCTGTCCGGCGCGCGCTCGCCATCCGGAAACTTCTTGTAATTGTCGTAGAAGGCGATCGAGGCGAGGCTCGGCTTGCCATCGTCGAGATAGGCGCGCCCGATCAGGTTCTGCGCGTAGCTGGCACGGCGCGACTTGGGGAAGTCGGCGACGACCTTCTTGAGGGCGGTCACCGCCTCGCCATAGCGCTTCGCCTCCCACAGCCGATACCCGTAGAGATAGCCGTCCTCGGCCGCGTCGCCGCTGTTCGGCTTGACGACGGCGGGGGTGCTTGCGGGCTTGCCGGCCGGCTCGGGCGCTTCCGGCACCGTCACGTCCGGACCGCCGACCGGCGCGACCGGCGTCGCCACCGGCGGCGCGGCGAGCTTCGCGTCGGTCGCCTTGCGGTAATCGGCGAACTGGCCTTCGAGCTGACGCAGCTTGAATTCGTTCTGCTCGATCTGCCCGGTCATCGAGGCCAGCTGCTGCTCGAGCGACGTGACGCGCGCGGTCAGATCGGTGATCGCGCCCGACGCGGGCACCCCCGCCGCCTCGACCGAGGGCGGCGCGGTCGGCGCAATCTGCGGCTCGACCATCATCCCCGCACCGCCCGGAAACACCTTGCGCTGCACCGCGCGCATTTCGCTCTCGAGCTTGCCGACGCGCGCCTCGACCGGGGCGTCACGCTGGGCGAGTGCAGGGCTGGCCAGGGTAAGGGCGATCGCTGCGCCCGCTAGAAACTTCGTCATCCACTCGTCCCCCGATGCGTCGCCATCGGATAAAGGTCTGCAATATCGGAACTGTCGCCACCCTGAAGCAGGCGACAGCGCCGCGTCACTGTCCGGCGGCCGGCTGGAAGGCCGGTGGGACGGCGGCGCCGTTCCCCGCCGGCGCCGCGCCGGCCGGCGTCACCGGCGAATTGGTCGGCGCCGGTTGATCGGCGAAACGGGCGGCCAGCGCCTCGGCGCTGACGCCGACGTCCTTCATCGCGCGCTTGCCATCACCGAGCGGCGGAAGCGTACGACCGTCGACCGTCACCTGCACCTGGTCGGGACGCCCGATGTTGAGCATCGGCCGGTCGGTCCCGGCAGGCACCTCGAAAGTCTGCCCCGGCTGCAGCGTACCGGTGAACAGCGTCTTGTTGGCGCCGTCATAGACGCGCATCCAGACCTCGTTCTTGGCGGTCAGCACCACCTTGCCGGTCGCGGGGGTCGGGCTGGGCGGCGGCACCGGCGCGCTGCGCGCCACCGTCGTCGGGCTCGCGGCGGCCTCGGGCGACTCTTCCGTGCCACGGAACATGCCGGTCGACAGCCACAGCACGCCGAGGATCAGCACCGCCAGCGCGATCCCCGCCGCGACGATCACCGTGCCGCGCGAGGGCCCGCGCGAGGGATCGGCGATCTCCTCGATATGATGCTGGCGCATCGGCATCGCGCCGCGCGCCAGCTCGCCGCGGATCCCGCGTCCGATCTCGGCCTGATCCAGCCCGACCGCGCGCGCATAGGCCCGCGCAAAACCGGACGCGTAGGTCGGCGAAGGCAGCAGATCGAGCCGGTCATCTTCCAGCGCCTCCAGGAAGCGCTGCGTCACGCGGGTCCGCGCCGCCACCTCGGCCACCGACAGCCCCTGCGCCTCGCGAGCGGCGCGCAGGCGGGCCCCGACCGTCCCGGGCTGCGGAGCGCCGCTCGGCGTCGTCGCCTGCGCCGGATGCTCGCCTTCGCTCATTCCTGTCTCCGACCCCTGCGTTAACCGCGCTGCGTGCCCATCGTCTTTCAAAGCGTCACGGACGTGTCAACACGTCGATCCGTCAGACGCTGGCTCAGTCCGTCCGATCGCTACGCCAGTTCGACGCCCTGCTCGGTCGCCCAGCGCGCCAGCGCGCCGCGCAGATCGCGCGGCGGCCGCGCGAGCAGCGCTTCCATGAACGCGGTCAGCGCGCCGCGATCGAGCGATCGGATCATCGCCTTGACCGGCCCGACCGCCGCCGGGGTGATCGACAGCCGGTCGATCCCGATCCCGATCAGCGCCATCGCCTCCAGCGGCCGCCCGCCCATCTCGCCGCACACGCCGACCGGCACCCCGGCCTGCGCGGCGGGCACCGCCACCCGGCGCAGGAAACGCAGGATCGAGGTCGACAGCCAGTCGTAGCGCTCGGCGAGCTTGGGATTGGCGCGATCGGCGGCAAACAGGAATTGCGTCAGGTCGTTGGTGCCGATCGACAGGAAGTCGACCGCGGGCAGCAACAGATCGAGCTGATAGGCGAGTGCCGGCACCTCCAGCATCGCGCCGTAATTCACCTCCAGCGGCAGCCGCTTGTTACGCGAGGCAAGAAAGTCGCGCTGCTTCTCGAACAAGGCGCGCGCCTCGTCGAACTCCCAGGCCTCCGACACCATCGGGAACATGACGTTGAGCGTCCGCCCCGCCGCCGCTTCCAGCAGCGCGCGTGCCTGCGCCTTCATCAGTCCGTCACGCTCCAGCGCGAGCCGCAGCGCGCGCCAGCCCATTGCCGGATTCTCCTCGTCCTCGGCGTGGATCAGATACGGCAATGCCTTGTCGCCGCCGATATCGACGGTGCGGAAGATCACCGGGCGCGCGCCCGCCGCATCCAGCACCTCGCGGTACAGCCGCTGCTGGCGCTCGCGCTGCGGCAATGTCGCCGAGACGAGGAACTGGAATTCGGTGCGGAACAGCCCGATCCCGTCCGCGCCGGTCACGTCGAGCGCGGCGACGTCGTCGCGCAACCCGGCGTTGACCATGATGGTCAGCCGGTAGCCGTCCTTCGTCTCGGGCGCGACGTCGCGCAGCGCGGCGTACGCGGCCTTGCGCTTCTGCCGCGCCGCCAGCTTGGCCTCGAACGCTTCCTCCATCGCCCCGGTCGGGCGGACGGTCAGCGTGCCCTCGGTCACGTCGAGCAGCAGCAGGTCGCCCTCGGCGATCAGCCGCCGCACGTCGCGGACGCGGCCGAGCACCGGCACGCCCATCGCGCGCGCGACGATCGTGACGTGCGCGGTCAACGACCCCTCTTCCAGCACCACGCCCTTGAGCCGGCGGCGATCATATTCGAGCAATTCGGCCGGTCCGAGATTGCGCGCGATCAGGATCGTATCCTGCCGCAGCCCCATTTGCGCCGCGGTGCCCATCTGCCCGGAAACGATCCGCAGCAAGCGGTTCGACAGATCCTCCAGATCGTGCATCCGGTCGGCGAGCAGCGGATCGTCGATCTCGCGCATCCGCTGCCGCGTGCGCTGCTGGACGCGCTCTATCGCCGCCTCGGCGGTCAGCCCGCTGTCGATCGCCTCGTTGATGCGCCGCGCCCAGCCCTCGTCATAGGCGAACATCTTGTAGGTTGCGATCACCTCCTGATGCTCGTCGCCGACGCCGAACTCCGCCTCGCGCGCGATCCGGTCGATCTGCTCGCGCATCTTGTCGAATGCGGCATAGACGCGGTGCCGCTCCGCCTCGGTATCCTCGGCGACGGTATGTTCGATATGGATACGCGGCTGGTGAAACACCGCGCAGCCCGCCGCCATGCCATCGACCAGCTTCTGCCCCGGGATCCGCGTCGAGGCGGTGCTCTGCGGCCGGTCGCGCGGGCTTGCCTGATCGATCAGCCCGGCATTGGCGATCAGCTCGCTCAGCACCATCGCAACGGTCTGCAACGCCTCGATCTCGACATCTTCGTAGCGGCGCGGGTCGGCGTGCTGCACCGCCAGCACCCCCACCGCGCGCTCGCGCCGGATGATCGGCACGCCCGCGAAGCTGTGGTAGCGATCCTCGCCGGTCTCGGGCTTGTAGGCAAAGTCGGGATGGCTGGCAGCCTCGTCGAGGTTGAGCACCTCGTTATGCTGCGCGATCGTCCCGACCAGCCCCTCGCCCAGCGCCAGCTTGGTGACGTGGACCGCGGCCGGATCGAGCCCGCGCGTCGCGAACAGCTCCAGCACGCCCTCGCGCAGCAGGTAGATCGAGCAGACCTCGCTATCCAGCGCCTCGCCGATGATCTCGACCACCGAATTGAGCTTGGCCTGCGCGTTCGAACGCGCAGCCATCACGTCGTGCAGATTGACCAGGATTTCGCGGGCGGAGCGGGCTGCGGACACGGGCATGGGCCTGTGGCTATCAGACCTGTGGCTTGGGTGCCACGCAGCAAAATATTTTTGTCCGTTTCTCCGCGCAGCAAATCTTGCCAAACGCCCGGCGCGGTGTTGAGACGGCGCACAGCGAGAAGGGGACGGTGATGCGGGGGCAGGTTCTGGGCGTGGATGCGCGCAGCGGTCACGGCCTGGTGGCGGGCGACGACGGGCAGCGCTACACCTTCCTGCCCGAAGACTGGGCGCAGCGTGGCGAACCGTCGATCGGCCAGTCGGTCGACTTCGAGACGTCGGGCAGCCGCGCGCTGAACATCTTTCCGCTTGCGAGCGCGCCGGTCTCCGCCGCGACAAGCGCGGTGCCGCACAACGATCGCAACAAATATGTCGCGGCGGCGCTCGCGTTCCTGCTCGGCACGCTCGGCGTGCATCGCTTCTATCTCGGGCGCACCGCCTCGGCGATCGTCATGCTCGTGCTGACGCTCACCTTCTTCGGGCTGATCGTCACGGGCATCTGGGCGTTGGTCGATACCGTCCGCTATCTCATCATGTCCGACCGCGAGTTCGCTGCACGCTATCCGCGTCGACCGTAACTCAGTCGAACAGTCCGTCCTGCGATCCCGCCGGCGGGTTGAGCCCGAGATGCTTCCACCCGCCCGCGTTGAGCACGCGCCCGCGCGCGGTGCGCGCGACCAGTCCGAGCTGGATCAGATACGGTTCGATCACTTCCTCGATCGTGTCGCGCGGCTCGCTCAGCCCCGCTGCCAGCGTCTCCACGCCGACCGGTCCGCCGCGATAGATGTCGGCGATCATCGTCAGATAGCGGCGATCCATCGCATCGAGCCCCAGCGAGTCGACCTCCAGCCGGTTGAGCGCGCGATCCGCCACCACGGCGTCGACCACCGCCGCCCCCGCGACATTGGCGAAGTCGCGCACCCGGCGCAGCAGCCGCCCGGCGATCCGCGGCGTCCCCCGCGCGCGCCGCGCGATCTCCATCGCCCCGTCGCGCGCGATGCCGAGGTCGAGCAATTGCGCCGCCCGCGACACCACCCGCTCCAGCTCCTCGACCGTGTAGAATTGCAGCCGCACCGGGATCCCGAACCGGTCGCGCAGCGGCGTGGTCAGCAGACCCTGCCGCGTCGTCGCCCCCACCAAGGTGAAGCGCGGCAGGTCGATCCGCACGCTGCGCGCCGATGGACCCTCGCCGATCATCAGGTCGAGCGCGCGATCCTCCATTGCGGGATAGAGCACTTCCTCCACCGCGGGTTGCAGCCGGTGGATTTCGTCGATGAACAGCACGTCGCCGTCCTCGAGATTGGTGAGCAAGGCGGCGAGATCGCCCGACTTGGCGATCACCGGGCCGGAAGTGGCGCGAAAGCCGACCCCCATCTCGCGCGCGACGATCTGCGCCAGCGTCGTCTTGCCGAGCCCGGGCGGGCCGAAAAACAGCACATGGTCGAGCGCGTCGCCGCGGCCCTTCGCCGCCTCGATGAACACCCGCAGGTTCTCGCGAGCGGCCTTCTGCCCGACGAAATCATCGAGGGTCTTCGGGCGCAGCGCGGCGTCCACGTCCTCGACGCGGCGCGCGGGCGAGATCAGGCGGTCGTCCTCGGTCACGCTTCGTTCCGTAGCGAAGCGTTCGCGCGGGGCAAGCCCCGGTGCGCCTTCAGCCGAGTCGATCGACGATCTGCCCCGATGGCGCCAGCGATCCGGTGCGGCCGTACGTGACTGCACCCGGCGCCATATTGGCGCGCAGCTTCTCCATGACGCGGTCGAACTGATCGAGATGCTCGCCCGCGGTACGGATCAGGCTGCCGGTCGAGGCGGTGGCCGGTTCCTCGCGCTTGACCGCGACGACGGGCGTCGACGTCGGCGCGGGCGACGGCTCGAGCGCTGCTGCCGCGCGCGCAGCCTGCATCGACCGCAAGATCGACGAAGTGCCGGCAATGGGAGACACGCTCTGCACGTACAAATTCCTCCGGCCGAGTCACCACGACGTCGGCCGGCCGCTCTTACCCAGCCGAACCTTGCCTAAAGGTTGCGCATCCGAAGCAATCGGCAAAGGTTCCCGTCATATTCACCGTTTCGGGTCACCGCGTCGCATTGTAGCGAAGCTGGTCCTGCGTGAGCTGGAAGCCGACCAACGCCTCGAACGACGCCGAGGCGACCGCCGTCCGCACCTTCGGATCGGCGAGCGGATCGACCGCCGCATCCTCGTCGCCGGCCTTGCGGCGGCGCGTCAGCCGCTCGCGGACTTCCTGCGGCAGCGTCGCGGCGCTACGCGCCACCGCGCTGCTCGCCTCGGCGCTCGTGGTGGCAAGCCCTTGCCCCGCATCGAAATGCAGCCCGACCTGCGACACGCGCTTGGCGACCACCTGGCTGCCGCCGCGGGTGACGACGATGAAATACGGCAGGGTCACGTCGCGCGCGCCATCGGTGCGGGTGCGGCGCGCGCGCACGTCGAAGGTAACGCGAGTCGTGACGTCCGCGCCCTGATCGTCGCAGGTCGAGCGCACGTTGCTGATCGTCGCCACCACGTCGATCGCACTGGCCGCGCGGCTGTTTGACGGATCGAACAGCGTCACGTCGCCGGTGCCCGCGGGCACGCCGACCGTCGGGCAGGCGCTGCGCACCGCGGTAATGCCTGCCCCCCCGCCCGAGACATCGATCTCCCCGCTCTTCGCGCATCCGCCCACGAGCAGGAGGATCAGCGGAGCGGCGATTTGGCGAGCGTTCACAAACACAATCCCGGGCAGAGGGCACAGATGAGACGGCGCCGCGAAACGGCCCCGGGTCGCCGCCAGCATAGGAACCGTCTATCGCCGGAGCAAGCATTCGCGTAGAGCCGCCGGCATGGCCGATCCCGTCACCGACCCCGCCGCCACGCCCCGCCGCCCGCTGGAATTGCTGATCGCCGCGCCGCGCGGCTTCTGCGCCGGCGTCGACCGCGCGATCCGCATCGTCGAGCTGGCGATCGAGAAGCATGGCGCGCCGGTCTATGTCCGGCATGAGATCGTCCACAACAAGTTCGTGGTCGATTCGCTCAAGGCGAAAGGCGCGGTGTTCGTCGAGGAACTGACCGAAGTGCCCGACGGCGCGCCGGTCGTCTTCTCCGCGCACGGCGTCCCCAAGTCGGTCCCCGCCGAGGCGCAGAACCGCGGGCTGGACTATCTCGACGCGACCTGCCCGCTGGTCTCGAAGGTCCATCGCCAGGCCGAGCGGCTGGTCGAATCCGGCCGCCACATCCTCTTCATCGGCCACGCCGGCCACCCGGAGGTGATCGGCACGTTCGGACAAGTGCCCGAGGGCGCGATGTCGCTGGTCGAGACGGTCGAGGATGTCGACGCTTTGGTCGTACCCGATCCGCAGAATCTGTCGTTCCTGACCCAGACGACGCTGTCGGTCGACGACACCGCCGCGATCGTCGCCGCGATTCACCGCCGCTTTCCCGCCGTTCAGGCGCCGCGCGGCGAGGACATCTGCTACGCCACCTCCAATCGGCAAGCAGCGGTCAAGGCGATCGCCGACGCGTGCGACGCGGTGCTGGTGATCGGCGCGCCCAATTCGTCGAACTCGCTCCGGCTGGTCGAGGTCGCCGAGCGGCAGGGCATCCGCGCCGCGCTGATCCAGCGCGCCGCGGATCTCGACTGGTCGTTCCTCGACGGCGTCGGCACGCTCGGGATCACGGCCGGGGCATCCGCCCCCGAATTGCTGGTACGCGAACTGGTCGACCGGCTGGCAACACGCTTCGACGTGACCGAGCGCGAGGAGGAGACGACGCGCGAGACGATCGCGTTCAAGCTGCCGCGCGGGCTCGACGCCGCCGCCTGACGCACGCACCATGGCCGTCTACACGCACGTCTCCGCCGAGGCGCTCGCCGCTTTCCTTCGCCGCTACGACGTCGGCGAGTTGGTGTCCGTCAAAGGGATCGCCGAGGGGGTGGAGAATTCCAACTATCTCGTCGACACCACGACGGCGCGCTTCATCCTGACGCTCTACGAGAAGCGTGTCGCGGCCGACGACCTGCCGTTCTTCATGGCGCTGCTCGACCATCTCGCCGCGCGCGGGCTGGCGGTGCCGCCGGCGATCCCCGATCGCGACGGCGCGGTCATACAGACGCTGGCGGGTCGCCCCGCGTGCCTGATCCGCTTCCTGACCGGCGTATCGGTGTCGCACCCGACTTCGCCACAGGCGCGGGCAGCGGCGACCGCGATGGGCGAGATGCACGCCGCACTCGCCGACTTTCGCCAGACGCGCGTCAACTCGATGGGCATCGCGACGTGGCGACCGTTGCTGGAGAAATGCGGGCGCGACCTCGACACGATCCAGCCCGGCCTGTTCGACCGCGTCGACACCGCGCTGGCAGCGGCCGAGCAGGCATGGCCGCTCGGGCTGCCGGTCAGCGCAATCCACGCCGACCTGTTCCCCGACAACGTGCTGATGCACGGCGACAGCGTGACCGGGCTGATCGACTTCTATTTCGCCTGCACCGACGTGCGCGCCTATGACCTTGCGGTGATGCACACGGCATGGACGTTCGACGCGCGCGGCGAGAACCCCGATGCGGCGGTCGGCGCGGCGCTGCTGGACGGCTACACCACCGCCTTCGGGCTGGCCGATGCCGAGCGCGCTGCCTTGCCGCTGCTGGCGCGCGGGGCGTGCATCCGCTTCCTGCTCAGCCGCGCGTGGGACTGGCTGCACACGCCCGCCGACGCGCTGGTCATGCGCAAGGACCCGCTCGCCTATCTGCACCGGCTCGACTGGTACGAAGCGCATCCGGAGGCGTTCGCATGACCGAGCTGACGCAGGTCGAGCTGTTCACCGACGGCGCGTGCAAGGGCAATCCCGGCCCCGGCGGCTGGGGCGCGGTGATCCGTTCGGGCAAGCACGAGAAGGAATTGGCCGGCGGCGAGCCGCTCACCACCAACAACCGTATGGAGCTGACCGCGGCGATCCAAGGGCTCAACGCTTTGACCCGCCCGTGCCGCGTCACGCTGTCGACCGACAGCCGCTACGTCATGGACGGGCTGACCAAGTGGATCCACGGCTGGCAGAAGAACGGCTGGAAGACCGCCGACAAGAAGCCGGTCAAGAACGCCGATCTCTGGCAGGCGCTGCTCGAGGCGGCGCGGCCGCACCGCGTGGAATGGAAATGGGTCAAGGGCCACGCCGGCCACCCCGAGAACGAACGCGCCGATCGCCTCGCGAGCGATGCGGCGGTCGAGGCGGGGCGGACGAAGGCGACGGTCTGATCCGGCCCCCGAACCGGGCATCCTCGTCGTCCCGGACTTGATCCGGGACCCCGCTCCTTCCCGACGGTTGGGATTTAATAACCCACCGCCGCCGCCGCCAAGCCGCGCACATCGACCCGCGCCTTCAGCTGCGCCGCGAGCAGCGCCGTCCCGCTCACCTTGCGCTGGACGAACAGCGTCTCGACGTGCGGAACATGCCAGGTCGCGCGATCCGCGATCATCGCCTTGGCCTCCTCGCGCACCACCGGCACGAACGCGCGGTCGCCGAAGTCGAACGGACCCGGCCGGTTCAGCGCCGCGTCGATCGCGGCGATGATCCGGTCGATCGCAGGGCGATGCGCCTCCGCCGCCGCGGCACCGAGGAACCCGACCGCCACCGCGGTCTCGCGGATGGCGTCGCGGTCGCGCGCCAGCCCCGCCTCGATCAGCCGCCGATACCCCGCCGCGGTTTCCGTCGGTACGCGCCGCGCCGCGCCGAAATCGAGCAGCACCAGCGCCCCCGTGTCCGGCTGCCACCGGTAATTGGCGAAGTTCGGATCGGTCTGCATCACCCCGAAGGCGAACAATTCCCGCAGCACCAGCGTGATGAGCGACGTCATCGCCGCGTCGCGCTCCTCCTGCGACGCCTCGGCCAGCGCCTCGACCGGCCGCCCGGCGACGAATTCCATCGCCAGTACCCGCCGGCTGGTCAGCGCCTCCTCCAGCGCCGGCACGACATAGCGCGCGTCCCCCGCCAGCCGTTCGCGATAGGCGCGCAGCTCCGCGCCCTCGCGGACGTAATCGGCTTCCTCGGCAAGCTGGCGCTTGGCCTCCGCGAGCAGCGGCTTGAGGTTGAGCGTCGCCGGCAACAGCCCCGACACCCGCAGCAGTGTCGCGACATTGTCGACATCGGCGCCGATGCTGTCCGCGACGCCGGGATATTGCACCTTGATCGCCAGCACCCGCCCGTCGGGCAAGGTCGCGCGATGCACCTGCCCGATCGACGCGGCGGCGACCGGCGACGCCTCGAAATGCCGGAACCGCCGCCGCCAGTCCGCGCCCCATTCCTCGCGCAGCACGCGGTCGAGCTGTTGCGGCGGCATCCGGTACGCCTGGTTGCGCAGCTGCGCCAGGATCGTCTGCAACTCGGGCGGCAGCACGTCGCCCGCGTCCATCGAGATCATCTGCCCCAGCTTCATCGCCGCACCGCGCAGGTGCGAAAGCCGGTCGGCGACGCGCGCGGCATTGCCGGGCGTTAGGATCAGGTCGCCGACCTTGGGCCGCTCGCCCGCCGCGAGCCGCCTTGCGCCCTCGGCGAGCATCCCGCCCGCGACCCCGCCCGCCAGCCGCCCGAACCCGCCGAGCCGCGCCAGCCGCCCGCTCGGCACCGCGCGGTGGCGGGCCTTGGAGAGATCATCATCCTGCATTGCGGCAGAGCGCGGGACACTGGCGTGCGGTTCCGCGCGTCCGCCGTCATTGCGAGCGAAGCGAAGCATTCCAGGGCGTCCTGGTCCGGCTCTGGATTGCTTCGCTACGCTCGCAATGACGCAAAAAGGCTCAAACCCGCGCCAGCACCCGTCGCGCCTGCACCAGATGCGGTGCGTCGATCATCCTGCCGTCAAGCTGCAACACCCCCGCCCCCGGGCTCGCCTCGAACGCCGCCACAACCGCCCGCGCGTGCGCGACCTGCGCGTCGGTCGGGGTGAAGGCGGTGTTGATCGTCGCGACCTGCGCCGGATGGATCGCCATCATCCCGGTAAAGCCATCGCGCGCCGCGCGCGCCGCATAGGCCGCCAGCCCCGCCTCGTCGCGGAGCGCCGGATAGACGGTCTCGATCGCCGGCACCCCCGCCGCATGCGCCGCGAACAACGCCAGCGAGCGCGTCATCTCATAGGGCGCCGTGAACCGCCCGTCTTCTTCGCGACTGGTCGCCGCCCCGATCGCCGCAGGCAGATCCTCCGCCCCCCAGGTCAGCCCGGCGAGCGGCACCCCGCACCCCGCATAGCTGCCCAGCTGGAAGATCGCTGCCGGCGTCTCCGTCGCGATCGGCAGGACCGGCGCGTCGATCCCCGCCGCCGCTAGCCGCCCCGCGAAATCGCGCACGCTCGCCGACCCCTCAGCCTTGGGCAACACCACCGCATCCGGCGACAGCTCGCCAAGCGCGACCAGATCCTCGTCGAGCAACGCCGTCCCGAGCGGATTGACCCGCACGAACACCGCCACATCGTCACGCGCCGCCCGCAGCCGCGCCGCCACCGCCGCGCGCGCCGCCGCCTTGGCCGCCGGCGCGACCGCATCCTCCAGATCGAGGATCAGCGCATCAGCGCCGCTCGCCGCGGCCTTGTCGAACCGCTCCGGCCGGTCGCCGGGCACGAACAGCAGCGAGCGCAGCTTCATGCCGCGCGCCGCTTGAGCAATGCGGTGCGCAGGCACTGGCACACCAATTCATCGCGCTGGTTGAGCAGCCGGTGCGCGAAGGTGACGATCCCCGCCTCCGGCCGCGAGCGGCTGTCCTTCAGCTCATGCACCTCGGTTTCGGCGCGCAACGTGTCGCCGATGAACACCGGCTTCGGCATGACCAGTTTGTCATAGCCGAGATTGGCGACCAGCGTCCCCAGCGTCGTGTCCCCCACCGACAGCCCGACCATCAGCGCGAAGGTGAAGGTGCCGTTGACGAGGATCTGCCCGAACTCGCTCGCCTTCGCCGCCTCGGCATCGAGGTGAAGCGGCTGCGGATTGTGCGTCATCGTCGTGAACAGCAGATTGTCGGTCTCGGTCACGGTGCGACGGATCTCATGGACGATCCGGTCACCGACCTGCCATTCGTCGTAATGCCGCCCGGCCATCATTCGTCTCCCGCGCTGATCCGCGCCAGCAACATCCCCTCGGTCACCTGCGCGCCCTCACTCACCTTCAGCTCGGCGACGGTTCCGTCGAACGGCGCGAGCAGCGCCTGCTCCATCTTCATCGCCTCGATCACCAGCAACCGCTCGCCGCGCGCGACGCGCTGCCCCTGCGCGACTGGCACCGCGATCACGCGCCCCGGCATCGGCGCGAGCAATGCGCCATCGCCCTCGCTCGCCCCGCCGAGCTGGTCCGCGCGTCGCGCCCCGAACGGCCACGCCTCGCCGCCCGCGAACAGCACGCCGTCCGCGACTTCTCCCCCCGGCAACGGCGCGGGCTCGGCGACATACGGCTTGCCCGCCACCTCGACCGCCACCTGTATCACTGGCGCGGCATTGGTGCGGAACCCGCGCAACGCCGTCCATGGCGTCTCGCCCGTTTCGGGCAACAGCGCGAATGCGGCCGCAGAGATCACCGCCGCCGACGGCTCGACCGCCGGGATCAGCGTCTCGGCATGACGCGCGATGAAGCCGGTATCGACGCGCCCCGCCACGAAGTCCGTATGCGCCGCCGCCCGCGCCAGAAACGCGGCATTGGTGCGCACCGGCCAGACCTGTGTCCCCGCCGCCGCCGTCGCGAGCCGCTGCGCCGCCTGCGCGCGCGTCGCGCGATGGACGATCAGCTTGGCAATCATCGGGTCATAGAAAGGCGTCACCGCCCCACCCTCCTCGACTCCGCTGTCGACGCGCACGTCGTCAGGAAAGCGCAGCCGCTTCAAAGGTCCGGTCGAGGGCAGGAACCCGGTCGACGGATTCTCGGCATACAACCGCGCCTCCATCGCCCAGCCGGTGATCGCGAGTTCGTCCTGCGTCCTCGGCAGCGGCTCGCCGCTCGCGACCCGCAACTGCCACTCGACCAGATCCTGCCCGGTGATCGCCTCGGTGACGGGATGCTCGACCTGCAACCGCGTGTTCATTTCCATGAACCAGATGCGGTCGGCGCGCAGCCCCTCGGAGGCATCAGCGATGAACTCGATCGTCCCCGCCCCGACATAGTCGACCGCCTTGGCCGCGCGCACCGCCGCCTCGCACACCGCCGTGCGCGTCGCCGCATCCATCCCCGGCGCGGGCGCTTCCTCGATCACCTTCTGATGCCGGCGCTGGAGCGAGCAATCGCGCTCGAACAGATGCACGACTTGCCCGTGCGTGTCGCCGAACACCTGCACCTCGATATGGCGCGGGGACAGAATGTATTTCTCGATCAGCACGCGATCGTCGCCGAACGACGCCGCCGCCTCGCGCTGGCAACTCGCCAGCGCCTCGGCGAAGTCGCCCGGCGCGTCGACCTGCCGCATCCCCTTGCCGCCGCCGCCCGCGACCGCCTTGATGAGCACCGGATAGCCGATCGCCTCGGCCTCGGCCTGCAACCGCTCCGGCAACTGGTCCTCGCCCAGATAGCCCGGCGTCACCGGCACCCCCGCCGCGATCATCCGCGCCTTGGCGGCATCCTTCAGCCCCATTGCGCGGATCGCCGCCGGCGGCGCACCGACCCACACCAGCCCTGCGGCAACCACCGCTTCGGCGAACTCGGCGTTCTCGGACAGAAAGCCATAGCCGGGATGAATCGCCTCCGCGCCGGTTTCGCGCGCCGCGTCGAGCAAACGGTCCTGCCGCAGATAGCTGTCGGCCGCCGCCGCCGTGCCGATACAAACCGCTTCGTCGGCCTCGCGCACGAACGGCATGTCGGCATCGACATCGGAATGGACCGCGATCGTACGGATGCCGAGCACCCGCGCGGTGCGGATGATCCGCCGCGCGATCTCGCCGCGATTGGCGATCAGCAGCGAACCGATCATGGCGTGCAGCCCTCGGTACGCGCGGAATAGGTGACGTTGAGGATCTTCCACCCCGCCGCCCCGCGCACCACGTCGAACAGGTTATAGCCGCATTGCACCGGCTTGCCCGCGACGATGACGGAGTAGGGCGCCCACACCATCGCGGCATGATCGTCGATCTCGATCGCCGGCGTGCCCTGCTTCTCGCTGACCGGCCCCTGCTCCAGGCTCAGCTGCGCCGCCCAGTCGGCCCAGCGCAAGGTCCGCCGCTGCGGCGTGCCGTCCGGCCCGGTACGTGTCGCCGTGATCGTGCCCTCGGGCAAGGTCGCGGCAAGCGCGGCGGCGCGGTCGCTCGTCTCGATCGCGCGCAGCAGCGCGTCGACCGGCACCATCACGTGCGCCTCTTCGCTGCCCGGCGGCGGCAGAGCGGTGCCCTTGACGATCGGGGCGACGGGCGTGGTCTGCGCCAATAGCATCAGTAAGATCATCATCGTTTCCCCGATTACATCCGGAACAGGCCGAACTGCGCACGCTCGGGCACCGGCGCGTTCAGCGTCGCGGCAAAGGCCAGCCCCAGCACGTCGCGCGTCTGCACCGGGTCGATGATCCCATCGTCCCACAGCCGCGCGGTCGCGTAATAGGGATTGCCCTCATCCTCATATTTCTGGCGGATCGGCGCCTTGAAGCGCTCCGTTTCCTCCGCGCTCCACGTCTCGGCATCGCGATGCACCGTCGCCAGCACGCTCGCCGCCTGCTCGCCGCCCATTACCGAGATGCGCGCATTCGGCCAGCTGAACAGGAACCGCGGCGAGTAAGCGCGCCCGCACATCCCGTAATTGCCCGCGCCGAAGCTGCCCCCGATCAGCAATGTGATCTTCGGCACCGAGGCGGTCGCGACCGCGGTGACCAGCTTCGCGCCATTCTTGGCGATCCCCTCCGCCTCATACTTCCCGCCGACCATGAAGCCGGAGATGTTCTGGAGGAACAGCAACGGGATGCGCCGCTGGCACGCCAGCTCGATGAAATGCGCGCCCTTCAGCGCCGATTCGCTGAACAACACGCCATTGTTGGCGAGGATCGCGACCGGCATCCCCCAGATATGCGCAAAGCCGCACACCAAGGTCGTGCCGTACAGCGCCTTGAACTCGTGGAACTCGGAGCCGTCGACGATCCGCCCGATCACCTCGCGCACGTCATAGGGCGCGCGCACGTCCTGCGGCACGATCCCGTACAGCTCCTCCGGGTCGAGCAACGGCACGCGCGGCGCGGCGAGCGCCACGTCGGGCACCCGCGGCTTGCCCAAGGTCGCGACGATGTCGCGCACGATCAGCAGCGCATGTTCGTCATTCTCGGCGACATGATCGACCACGCCCGAACGCCGACCGTGCGTGTCCGCCCCGCCCAGCTCCTCGGCGGAGATCACCTCGCCGGTCGCCGCCTTCACCAGCGGCGGCCCGGCGAGGAAGATCGTCCCCTGGTTGCGCACGATCACGCTCTCGTCGGACATCGCCGGCACATAGGCCCCGCCCGCGGTGCAGCTCCCCATCACGCACGCGATCTGCGCGATCCCCTCGGCGGACATCTGCGCCTGGTTGAAGAAGATCCGCCCGAAATGCTCGCGGTCCGGGAACACCTCGGCTTGATGCGGCAGGTTCGCGCCGCCGCTGTCGACCAGATAGATGCACGGCAGACGGTTCTCGCGCGCGATCTCCTGCGCGCGCAGGTGCTTCTTCACCGTCATCGGGAAATACGCACCGCCCTTCACGGTCGGGTCGTTGGCGACGATCATGCTCTCGCGTCCCGCCACGCGCCCGACGCCCGCGATCATCCCCGCGCCCGGCGCGGCATCGTCGTACATGCCGTTCGCCGCCAGCGCGCCGATCTCCAGAAAAGGCGCCGCCGGGTCGAGCAGCCGGTCGACCCGCTCGCGCGGCAGCAGCTTGCCGCGCGCGACATGGCGGGCGCGATGCTGCTCCGACCCGCCCAGCGCGCTATGCGCCGCCTTCGCGCGCAACGCCGCCGCCAGCGCGCGATTGTGCGCCTCATTCGCCGCGAACGCCTCCGACCCCGCGTCGACCAGCGAGTGGATCGCGGTCATTGCGCCCTCGGCGCGTCATGCCCGATCAGTTCGCGCCCGATCAGCATCCGCCGCACCTCGTTGGTCCCGGCGCCGATGTCGAGCAACTTCGCGTCGCGCCAGTAGCGCTCGACCGGCCAGTCCTTGGTATAGCCCGCGCCGCCCAGCGCCTGGATCGCCTCGCCCGCGACCTTCACCGCGCTCTCCGAGGCGAGCAGGATGCACCCCGCCGCGTCGAAGCGCGTCGTCCGCCCCGCGTCGCACGCTTTGGCCACCGCATAGACATAGGCCCGCGCCGAATTGAGCGCGACGTACATGTCCGCAACCTTGGCCTGCATCAGCTGGAACTCGCCGATCGCGCGCCCGAACTGCTTGCGCTCGCGGACATAGGGCAGCACCGTGTCGATACACGCCTGCATGATCCCGAGCTGGATGCCCGACAGCACGACGCGCTCGTAATCGAGCCCCGACATCAGCACCTTCACCCCGCCGTTCAGCGGCCCCATCACTTGCGCATCGGCGACGAAGCAATCGTCGAACACCAGCTCGGCGGTCGGCGAGCCGCGCATCCCGAGCTTGTCGATCTTCTGACCGATCGAGAAGCCGTCGAAGCCTTTCTCGATCAGGAAGGCGGTGATCCCCTTCGACCCCGCCTCGGCATCGGTCTTGGCATAGACGACCAACGTATCGGCATAGGCGGCGTTGGTGATCCAGAACTTGGTGCCGTTCAGCCGCCACCCGCCGTCGACCTTCGTCGCGCGCAGTTTCATCGACACGACGTCCGATCCCGCCCCCGCCTCCGACATCGCGAGGCTGCCGACATGCTCGCCCGAGATCAGCTTCGGCAGATATTTGGCCTTCTGCGCCGCCGAGCCCCAGCGGCGGATCTGGTTGACGCACAGGTTGGAGTGCGCGCCATAGCTGAGCCCGATCGCCGCCGAGGCGCGGCTGACCTCCTCGCACGCGATCACATGCTCGAGATAGCCGAGCCCCAGCCCGCCATCCGCCTGTTCGACGGTAATGCCGTGCAGCCCGAGCGCGCCCATCTCCGGCCACAGCTCGCGTGCGAAGCGATCCCCGGCATCGACCTCGGCGGCGATCGGAGCGATCCGGTCGGCCGCGAAGCGCCGCACCGTCTCGCGGATCGTATCCGCCATCTCGCCCAGACCGAAATCGAGGTCCATCGCTCTCTCCTATGCTTCTTTGGCGGACATCCTAGATGGTCGCGGCGGCGCTGCAAAATTGAAACGCGCCGAAGCTGGGTATAGATATCGTCTATGATCGACCGCTATCATCTGCGCTATTTCCTCGCGGTGGTCGATACCGGCAATTTCTCGCGCGCCGCGGCCGCGTGCAACGTCGCGCAGCCGACGCTGTCGGTCGGGATTGCCCGGCTGGAGGCGTCGCTCGGCCGTACGCTGTTCAACCGCACCAACCGTCGCGTCGCGTTGACCGAGGCCGGCGCGGGACTGCTCGCGCACGCGCGCGCGATCGAGAGCGGGTTCGCGGCGGCCGAGCGCGCGGTGACCGGCGCCGCCGCCGCCCCGCTGCTGCGGCTCGGCATACTGACCACGATCCCGCGCGACGCGATCGAACGCTGGCTGGCGACGCGCAGCGGCGACCGCGTCGAGCTGGTCGAGGGCAATGAGCGCGATCTGCGCGCGCGGCTCGCACGCGGTCGGATCGACGCCGCGCTGACGATCCTTCGCGATGGCGACGATCGCGGCGCCGGGCAGCATCTGCTCACCGAGGGCTATGCGCTCGCGATCGGCGCGACGCACCCGCTCGCCGGGCGTACGTCGCTGCGCGCCGAGGAAATCGCGCACGAACCGATGATCGTCCGTCGCCATTGCGAGATGCTGTCGGAAACCAGCCGGTTCTTCACCGCGCGCGGCGTCCGCCCGTTCTTCCCGGCGCGCACCACCAGCGACGACCGCGCGCTGTCGCACGTCCGCGCGCGGCTGGGGATTACGGTGATGCCGGAGAGCTTCCGCGCCGAGGGCGTCGCGCGCATCCCGCTGGAAGAGTTTGACGCGAGCCGCGACGTCGGGCTGGTGTTCGCCGCGCATCTGCCCCCCGACGCCGCACTGATCGCCGGCCTGAGAGAAGCGCTGACCTGAGAACCCGTCATCCCGGACCTGATCCGGGATCCCGCTTCTTCTTCCTTTCCACAGGCTGACAAAAAAGAAGCGGCGTCCCGGATCACGTCCGGGGCGACGGAAACACTATCGTTTCCCCCGCGTCATCAGGTCGGGCCTGCGTGGCGGTTTCCAGCCGTCCGGCGGCACCACCTGCTGCCGGCTCGTCCCCAGCCCCATCGCGCCCGGCCGTTGCCGCGTCAGTCCCTCCACCGCCGCCGCTTCCTCCACCGAAGCACCGCCCTGCAACAGGCTGATCCGATCGCGCAGCCGCCGCGCTTCCTCGAAGTCGAGCGCCGCCGCGGCCGCCGCCATCCGCGTCCGCAAGGCGCGGATCGCGCCTGCCTGTGGCTCACCATCATCCATGTCGAACCAACCGGTCGCCGTGCCCGGTGTTCCGCTCAATCGAGCAAAGCGCGCAGCACCACGCGCAGCTTCGCGCCATAGCCATTGGCCTCATCGAAGAAGGCGTCGCGCAATCCTTCCGTCGCCGCGACCTTGCGCGCATACAGCCCCGCGTCGTCGGCCAGCGCGCGCAACGCCGCGGCATAGCCCGCCACGTCGTCCGGCGCGACCTCGACCGCCGCCGCATGCACCAGCTCCAGCGCCGGGCAGACCCGCGACGTCACCACCGGCCGGCGCGCGATCACGCCCTCGGCGACGATCATCGCGAATCCCTCCTCGAAGTCGCTGCGCGTCGGCACCACCACCGCGTCGCTCTCCGACAGCCGCTGCGCCAGCGCGGCGCGGTCGCAGAAGCCGTGCAGCAGGAACAGCTCCTCCATCCCCGCCGCGCGCACCGCGTCCTGCAACGCGGCGCTGGCGGTGCCCTCGCCGCAGATATGGAAGACGATCCGCCGCCCGCCCTCGGCCTGCAGCCGGCGGCACGCCTCCAGCATGTCGAACACGCCCTTGTTGTGTTCGACGCGCCCCGCGAAGACGACGTGGAAGTCGCCCTGCGGCGTCGCGGCGGGCGGCGCGATCGTGGCGAATTGCGCCGGCGCATAGGTCGGCAGGAACAACGTCGCGTCGATCCGTCCGCCCGACAGCGCCTTCACCTGCGCGACGATCAGCGGCGAGGCGGCGAGCGTCGGGTCGGCGAAGCGATAATGGCCCCACGCCAGCAATCGCGCGATCACCCGCCGGGTCAGCGGCTCGCGCGCGGCCGGGCGCAGGATCGCGCAATGCAGCGCGTTGACGAAGCGCACCCCCCGCCACCGCCACGGCAGCAGCGCCCACCAATGGAACATCGCGTCGGTCAGCACGATGATCCGCGCTCCGCCCGCCACCGTCTCGCGCACCCGCCCCCACAGCCACGCGACCTCGTGCAGATGGTAGCGCAGCCCGGCCGCGGCGCGGCGCGGGCGGTTCATGATATGCACCCCCGGACGCACCTCGTCGTAGCGCGGCTGCGCGGCGCTGGTGGTCACGATCAGGTCGACGCCCAGTTCGGAAGCGACCTCGAAGAATTGCAGGAGGTAGCTGGTGCCGAAATAGCCGAGCGGCGTGCCGGTGCGCCAGCTGTCGTGCACCACCCGCGCGTCGACGGGGCCGCTGATATAGCCGATCTTCGTCTCATCGCGCCGCGCCACCACCAACCCCTATGGCAAGGGCGCCGACCGCGCCGCGATCCTCCATCGTCGCTGCACGCGCACGCGTCAAACCCCGGCGTCGCTCGGTGTCCTCGCTTCGCGCCCACGTTTTCGGGTCTCGGGCGGCTTGGCGACGCTCGGCGTCGTGGGCTACGCTCTCGCCTCGATCCGTTTCCGGAGTTCCCGATGCGTCGTACCGCCCTCATCGCGCTGGCTCTTGCGTCCGTGCCCGCCCTGCTGACCGCCCAGACCGCCACACCGCGCTACCAACCGTGGGGACTCGAGCTTCAGAACATGGATCGCACCGTCAAGCCGGGCGACGATTTCTACGCTTATGCGCTCGGTACGTGGCTGCGCGACCATCCGATCCCGGCCGACAAGGTCGGTGCCGGCTACAATTACGACCTGCCCGACGAGATCGAAGGACAAGTCCGCCAGATCGTCGAGACCGCCGCCGCCCGACCGGCCACGCCCGACGCACGGAAGGTCGGCGACTTCTACGCGGCGTGGATGGACGAGAAGGCGATCGAGGCGCGCGGGCGTGCCCCGCTCGCGCCGTGGCTCGCGCGGATCGAGGCGGTCACCACCCGGCCGCAACTCGTGCGGCTGATGATGCGCCCCGGGTATCCCGCGCCGGTCAACATCGGCATCTCCACCGACGCCGACGATCCGACGCGCTACATGGTCGACGCGGGACAGGCCCGGCTCGGCCTGCCGACGCGCGACTATTATCTGCTGACCGGCGAACGCTACGACACCATCCGCCGCGCCTACCGCCAGTATCTCGTCACGATCCAGGAACTGGCGGGCGTGTCCGACGCCGCCGCCAAGGCGGACCGGATCCTCGCGCTGGAGACGCGGCTGAGTCAGGACCAGTGGACACCCGAGCAGCGCCGCGACCCGGTCAAGACGCACAATCCGATGACCCGCGCGCAGCTGACGCAGCTCGCCCCCGAGCTTGACTGGACGCCGACGCTCGCCGCGATGGGGCTCGGACAGGCAGCCAAGGTCAACGTATCGGAGCCCAGCGCGATCGCCGCCGCGTCGAAACGGCTGGGCGACGTGCCGCTTTCGACGTGGAAGGAATGGATGACCGCGCGCTTCATCTCCAGCGCCGCGCCCTTCCTCCCCCACGCCTTCGATCAGGCCAATTTCGACTTCTATTCGAAGACGTTGCGCGGCGTGCCCGAGCAGCGCGCGCGCTGGAAGCGCGGCATGGCGCTGATCGACGACGCGCTCGGCGAGGCGGTCGGTGCGATCTACGTCCAGCATTATTGGTCGCCGACGACCCAGGCCAAGGCCGACGAGCTGGTCGCCGACCTGCAGGCGGCCTACAAGGACAAGATTACGGCCGCGACGTGGATGGACGATGCGACCCGCACCGCCGCGCTCGCCAAGCTCGCCACCTTCGACCCGCGGGTCGGCCATCCGGCGAAGTGGATCGACTATACGACGCTCCCGGTCAGCCGGACCGATCCGCTCGCCAACAATATGGCGGTCGCCGATTTTCAGTGGCGGCTCCAGCTGCAGCGTTTCCCCAAGCCGGTCGACCGCGGCCTGTGGTATATGACGCCGCAGACGGTGAACGCCTATTACGATCCGACGATGAACCAGATCACGCTGCCGGCGGCGATCCTGCAGCCGCCGTTCTTCGACGCGAATGCCGATCCGGCGGTCAACTACGCGGAAACCGGCGCGACGACGATCGGGCACGAGATGGGCCATGGCTTCGACGATCAGGGGCGGCAGTTTGACGAGAAGGGACGCCTGCGCGACTGGTGGAGCAAGGACACCGCCGCCAAATACACCGTCCAGGCCGACCGGCTCGCCGCGCAGTTCGACCAGTACGAGCCGATCCCCGGCGTCAGGATCAAGGGCCGGCTGACGCTCGGCGAGAATCTCGCCGATCTGGGCGGGCTCGAAACAGCTTATGCCGCCTATCGCCGCTACGTCGCCCGCCACGGCGAACCCCCGCTGCGCGACGGGCTGAGCGGCGACCAGCGCTTCTTCCTCGCCTATGCGCAGGCGTGGCAGGGCAAGCGCCGCGACGAATCCGTGCGGCAACAGCTGCTCAGCGATCCACACTCGCCCGACAAATATCGCGTCAACGGCATCGTGCGGAATTTCGCGCCCTGGTATCAGGCGTTTGGCGTGAAGCCGGGCGACGCCTTGTACCTGCCGCCGGCGCAGCGGGTCAGCGTCTGGCAGTAATCCACGACACGGCGCCAGCCGGTCAGGCGGGCCGGTTGGCGAGCACCGCGTCGAGCAACCCCGGGAAGCGCCGGTCGAAGTCGTCGCGGCGCAGCGTGTTGATCATCTCGCGCCCGGCCTGCGTCGTCTCGATCAGCCCGGCCGCGCGCAATAGCTTGAGATGGTTCGACAGCGTGCTCTTCGGGATCGTCTCGCAAGGCGCGGCGTCGCCGCAGCTCAGCCGCTCGGCCGCGGCCAGCCGCGCCACCATGCCGAGCCGGTTCGGATCGGCCAGCGCATGCAGCGCCAGGTCGAGCGGCACATCCTCCAGCCGGGGGTGAGTGAAACGGGGCATATGCCGGATATAGGCACGCGAAGTAAATTTAACAGTTCGGGAACATTGAACCGTCGCGCAAATCCGCCATCTTTGCCGGGCCGACAGCGCACGATGCCGTGATCGCGGGCGGGATTTGGAGAATGCATATGTCACTTGCAGGCAAGCGGGCGCTCGTCACCGGCGGATCGCGCGGCATCGGAGCGGCGATCGCGCGACGACTGGCCGCCGACGGCGCGATCGTCGCGATCACCTACGCCGGCAACAAGGCCGCCGCCGACACGACCGTCGCGGCGATCGAAGGCGCGGGTGGCACTGCTCATGCGTTTCAGGCCGACGCCGCCGATCCGACATCGCAGCGCGCGGGCGTGGAGCAGGCCGCGGCGGCGTTGGGCGGGATCGACATTCTGGTCCACAATGCCGGCGTCGCCGAATTCCTCCCGGTGACCGACGACAGCGACGAGGCCTATGATCGCCAATTCGACATCAACGTGAAGGGGCTGCACGTCGGCACGCGCGCGGCGCTGCCGCACCTCGCTGACGGGGGGCGGATCATCCTGATCGGCAGCATCTCGGGCGAGCTCGCCTTCCCAGCGACCGCGACCTACAGCGCGACCAAGGCAGCGGTGGCAGCGCTCGCGCGTGGCTGGGCAAAGGACCTCGCCGCGCGCAACATCCTCGTCAACACGGTCCAGCCCGGACCGATCGACACCGACCTCAACCCCGCCGACAGCGAGTTCGCGGCGCAATTACGCGGATCGCTTCCGCTCGGCCGCTACGGCAATGTCGAGGAGATCGCCGGCGCCGTGTCGTTCCTCGCCGGACCCGACGCCAGCTATATCACCGGCACCACGCTCAACATCGACGGCGGGCTGACGGCATAGCCAGCGGGCCGACGATCGTCGCAGACGTCGCCCGCCCCGGAAGGCGCGCCTTCCCGGGGCCGGCATGGCGCCACCTCACATGTCGGCGGCGGTCGGCCGGACGATCACCTCGTTGACGTCGACCCCGGCGGGCTGCTCCAGCGCGAAGCGCACCGCGCGCGCGATCGCATCCGGGGTCAGCGCCTTCTTCCGCCACCCGGTCAACGCCTTCGCCACCGCCGGATCGGTGATGTCGTGGCCGAGTTCGGTGGCGACCACCCCCGGCGAGATCAGCGTCGACCGGATCTCGTCATGCTCCTGCCGCAGGCCTTCGGTGATCGCGCGGACCGCATGTTTGGTGCCGCAATAGACGGCCGCGGTCGGCACCACGATATGCGCGGCGACAGAGGCGACGTTGACGACATGGCCGTGCTGCTGCGCCACGAACCGCGGCAACACCGCCGCGATTCCGTTGAGGACGCCATGGATGTTGACGTCGATCATCCGCTTCCACTCGTCCCGCTTCAGCGCGGCCAGCGGCGAGAGCGGCATCACGCCGGCGTTGTTGACCAAGGCGTCGATCCGCCCGAAGCGCGTCTCCGCCGCGTCGACGAACGCATCGAAATCTGCGCCATCCGTCACGTCGAGGGTGCGCCACGCGACCGCCGTGCCGAGTTCCTCCGTCAGCGCCTGCAACCGTTCGCCGCGGCGGGCGCCGATGAAAATTCGCGCGCCCGCCGTTGCCAGTTCGCGCGCCGTCGCCTCGCCGATCCCGCTCGATGCGCCGGTGATGAGGACGACCTTGTCGATAGTTCCTGCCATGATGCTGTCCTTGCGTTGTGACAGCGCAGGAGATGGCCTTGCCGCCGCCATCAGCGGTAGCGCGATCGTCCGATGGCTTTGCCTGATCCTCCAGACCAGCAGATCGCCGGCTTGCGCGCGTCATGCGACGGAGGGATGAAGCGCTTCATGGACCGAATTCCTGCACTTGCCGAGATCATCGCGCGTCACGTCGATGGCACCGGCATTTACCCGACCGCTCTGCCGCACGTCGCGCTGATCCGTGCCGATGCGCCCAGCACGCCGACCCCCGCGGTCTACGAGGCATCGCTTTGCCTGATCGCCCAGGGATCGAAACGCGTGTCGATCGGCGACCAGAGCGTCGTCTACGATGCCGCGCACTACCTGCTCGTGTCGGTCGACCTGCCGCTCGTCGGGCATGTGATCGACGCCAGCCCCGATCGCCCCTATCTCTGCTGCAAGATCGATCTCGACGCCGCGATGCTGGCCGATCTCATGGTCACCGAAGGCGGTGCGGTGCCGCGCACCGACCTGCCGGTGCTGGGCGTCTATCCCGGCGATCCCGATCTGATCGATGCCGCCTGTCGCCTGGTGGGCCTACTCGACCGGCCGGAGACGATCGCGGCGCTGGCCCCGCTGATCGAGCGTGAGATCCTCTACCGGCTGCTCACCGGGCCGCACGGGCCGATGCTCCGCCACGTCGCGACCGCGGGCAGCCACCTGAACCAGATCAGCCGCGCGATCGCCACCATCCGCCGCCGCTTCGACGCGCCGCTCCGCATCGACGAGGTGGCGGCGGAGGCGGGGATGAGCGCCTCGTCGCTGCATGCGCATTTCAAGGCGATCACCCGGCTGACCCCGCTTGAATATCAGAAGCAGTTAAGGCTGCAGGAGGCGCGGCGGCTGATGCTGGTCGGCGGCGCCACCGCCAGCACCGCCGGCTTCGCGGTCGGCTACGAAAGCCCGTCGCAGTTCAGCCGTGAATATCGACGCCTGTTCGGCGCGCCGCCACGCTCGGACATCGAACGGCTTCACGCCGCACCCGCCGAGGCGATGGCGCTCTAGCGGCCGTTCGACACCTTTCAGATCGGCAGCACGCTGGTGGACTTGATCTCCGACAGCGCGACCGTCGAAGTGATCTCCTGCACGCCCGGCAAACGGCTGAGCTTGTCGAAGAAGAAACGTTCATAGGCGTCGATGTCGCGCGCGACGATGCGCAGCATGAAGTCGGTCGTGCCCATCAGCACATAGGCGTCGAGCACCTCGGGAAAACTACGGATCGCCTCGGCGAACTCGTCGAGATTGGCGCGGCCGTGCGCGTTCAGCCGCACCTGCGCGAAGATATGCGCGCTAAGCCCCACCTTGCGGCGATCGACCACCGCCACCCGGCCGCGGATCACGCCCTCGCGTTCGAGCCGATCGATCCGCCGCCAGCACGGCGACGATGACAGGCCTACCTTGGCCGCGATCTCCGCCACGGTCTGGCTGCCGTCGCGCTGCAACTCTCGAAGAATGCGTCGCTCGAATTCGTCCAGTGCGATCAATCCTGCCGCCATGGCGCGTCATCCGGGATAATCATTTCGCTTCCTAGCACGATGCACGCATCTGAGGTGAGCTTTTCCGGCACCGTCCGGCCAGATTGTCCGGCATAGGTTCGATCGGGATTGCAAGTGATGACCGTCCATTTCCTCGTCGTCGGCGACGCCTCGCCCGATCTGCCACTGCGCGTGCTCAACCTGCTTGCGCTGCGCTCGATCGCCATCGACACCGCATCGGTGGAGCGCGACGCCGACCGCTATCGGATCGGCGTCGCGGTGAGCGGGCTGGCGGACGGCGTCGCCGAGCTGCTGCTCGCCAAGATGCGCGCGCTGGTGCTGGTGGAAAGCGCTATGATTAGTAATTGAGGCTCCACCCAATCAGATGCGCGGTGATGGCGACCCACAGCAAGCCGAGCAACGCCAGCGCGACGAGCGTCGCGCGCACGCTCGCGGCCCAGCCGACCCTGCCACGCCACACCTCGACGAGATTCCACAAACCGATCGCTGCCGCCGCGATCGGGATCACCGCCGCGACCTGGAGCAGCCGGATCATGCCGTCGAGCGTGGCATTGTACGCGTCGACATGCTGGTCGAGGATCGGCGCGACGATTGTGTACCAGCCCGCGACATACAGCAGGTCGGCGAGCGCAGCGACACGCACCAGCGACCGCGCGCGCGCCGCACGCCCGCTCGCCACCGGTGGCGCAGCGTAGCGGCGACGAATCCACCCGCCGATCGGCCAGACGATTACCGTCAACAGCAGTATCAACAGCGCGACGCCGAATATCGTCTGGAACAACGTCGCGTTGCGCAGCACCGGCACCGCCTGCAACACGCCGACCGGGTTCTGGCTGTCGACGATCGTGCGGCGGCCAGCCAGCGCGGTGACGCGCAACAACCGCGTGCCGTCGACCACGCGCCACAGCCCCGGGGCGATCTCGCGGAAGCGTTTCCCGGCGATTGACGAGACGCTGATCGTGCCGTCGTTGTTGGCGCTCACCACATCCTGCTGAAGCAGGTAGAAAAGGCTGATGAAGCCGGTTTCAACCCGACGCGAGGTTTCGTAATGTCCGGCCAGCGCACGCGCGTCCGCCGCGGCGCTGGCAATCGCGGGTGGCAACGGCGGGAGCGCAGCCGGAAAATAGCGGTCCATGAACAGGTCGAACAATCGCTCGCGGGCGCCATAGACCGCGTCGCCCTCACCGCGGCTGCTGAAGCTCATGAACAGCCCGACGTTCTTCTCGGGCAGCAGCGCGAGGTCGCTGTGGAAGACGATCGTATCGCCGCCGTGCCCGATCACCGTCGTGCCGTTGCGCTTCATCCAGAAGAAGCCATGCGCCATGGTGTCGAACCCCGCCGGCGGCGGGGTCGCAGGGCGATGCATGAACGCCACCGTGTCGGGGCGCAGGATGCGCGCGCCGCCGTAGCTGCCACCACCGAGATGCGCGAGCATGAAGCGCGCCATATCGTCCGCGGTCGCGGCGACGCTCCCGGCCGGCGCGGTGCCGACCAGCTCATAAGGCTGCGGCGGCCCATCGCTGGTGCGATAGCCCTTGGCGGCGAGCGGCGCGAGCCGCGGCGGCAGCGGCTGCGCGAAGGTGGTATGCGCCATACCGAGCGGGCCGGTGATGTGACGCGCGACATAATCGTCGAACGGCTCGCCCGAGACACGCTGGACGATATAACCCGCCAGCGCGACGCCGTAATTGGAATAGGCCGGTGCCGCGCCCGGCGCGAACAGGAACGGGCGCGAGTTCTCCTTGAGATAGCGTTCGGTGGTCTTGAGCAGCTTCGGGTCGCTCGCGAGCAGGTCCTTGAGCCCCTCCTCGAAGCCACCGCGATGCTGCATCAGATCGTTCATCGTCACCGCGCGGCCGGGCGGCGTAATGCGGAAGTCGAGATAGCGGTTCACATCGGCGTCGAGGTCGATCTTGCCCGCCTCGACCAATTGCATCACCGCCGTCCAGGTCAGCAGCTTCGACGTCGAACCGATCCGCATCAGCGAGCGGCGCGGGTCCATGGGCTTTTTGGCTGCGACATCGGCATAGCCATAGCCCTTCTCGAACAGGATCGTGCCGTCCTTGACCACGGCGACCTGCGCACCCGCGATCTTCCCCGCCTCGAGCGTGCCGGGCAGATAGCCGTCGAGCCACGCCCCGACATCCGCGGCGGTCAGCTGCGGCGTCGACGCCGGGACCGCAGGCGCGGGCGGCGTCTCGGCCGCGGGCGTCGCCGCCGAGGGGGCCGGCGGGGGCGCCGCCGGGGTGGCGGCGACGAGCAGCGCAGGGAGCAGCGCCAGCAGAAGCGTCTTCATCGTCATCCTCTCACCTCGCGGGCTCGGGCTCGAACAGCAGGTCGGCATAGTCGAAGCTGAAGTCGGCGATCGGCGACACCGGCCGCGCCGTGATCCGCGCCACCTTGCCCTCGGCATCGAGCGCGAAGGTCAGATAGGCGGGCTCGATCGCGGGATCGTCAAACCGCGCAATGAAGGTATCATATTGATAATGGTCGAGCCGCCCGGCCATGCGCGGGGTCGGCACGAAGCGCGCCGTCAGGCCGCTCGCGGCGCTGCCGATCTCGATCGGGCCATACCAGCGGTCGACATAGCGCCCGGCATAGCGCGAGAGCGGCAAGGACGGACCGACCGTCGCGGGTGTCGCCACCTTTGCGGTCACCACCGCCTCGGCCGCGGCGATCCGCTGCGCACGATAGCGGGTGAAGCGCGCCGGCCAGTCCTGTGCCGGCCGGCCAAGATAATGGTCGATCAGCTCCCACATCAGCCCGTGGCGCGGCGCCGCCTCCTCGCTGTTGAGCTCGATCGCGAAGCCGACCTGCCGCGCGGGGATCAGCACCACCACCGAGGTCATCCCGAACAGCCCGCCAGCGTGCCACACGATCCGCTCGCCGTGGTAGTCGCGCACCTCCCAGCCGAGCGCATAAGCGTCGAAGGTCGGGGTGGTCGCGGCGACCGGCTCGGGCAGCGGCGTGATCGGGATCGGCGTCACCGGGGTCCACATCGCCTGCCCTGCCGCCGCCGAGAAGACGCGCGTGCCGCCCGCCGCGATGCCGCCGCTCAGCTGCACCTGCAGCCAACGCGCCATGTCGTTGGCGCTCGCCGCGATCAGCCCGGCGGGCGCAGCGGCCTGCGGCAATTGATCACGCTCATCGAGAAGACGCATCACGCCGGTGCCGCGCACCACCCCGCCGAAGCGCGCGTGCGGCTGCGCGCGGTTCGGCATCGCCCAGTAGCGCGCCAGTTCGCCGGTCGCGCCCGTCATCCCTGCCGGTACGAAGACATGCGCGCGGACATAGCGTTCCCACGTCTGCCCGCTCACCGCCTCGATCAGCTGTCCCGCGACGGTGTAGAGGATGTTGTCATAGGCATAGCCGCTGCGGAAACTGCTGGCGGGCGCGAGAAAGCGCAGCCGCCGCACGATCTCGGCGCGCGCGTAACTGCCGCGCGGGACGTAGAGCAGATCCCCCGCGCCCAGCCCCAGCCCGCTGCGATGGACCAGAAGGTCGCGCACCGTCATCTCGCGGGTCACCCAGGCGTCGTACATCTGGAAGCCGGGCAGGTGATCAACCACGCGATCGTCCCAGCCGATCTTCCCGGCATCGACCAGCGTCGCAAGCGCGGCAGCGGTCATCGCCTTGGCGGTCGAGCCGATCAGAAAGGAAGTGTCGGCGTCGACCGGCGCCGACGCGCCCTGCCGCCGCACTCCATAGCCCTTGGCGAGCACCACCTGGCCATTCTCGATGATCGCGATCGCCATCCCCGGCGTTTCGGATGCGCGCATCACCTGCACCACCCGCGCATCAAAGCCCTTGGGCAGCGCGGCGAGCGCCGGCAGCGGCGCGACCACGAAGGCGGCGGCGAACAGCGCGAATTTCATGCGATCGGCTCCTGCTGGACCGTTGCGCGCCGACCCAGCAGGGTTAGCAGCAGCAGCGGCACGACATAGATCAGGATCAGCAGCGCCGCGAGCAGCCGGTAGCCGCCCGCGATCAGCGCGACGAGCCCGACCCGCTCGGCGAGCAGCATGCAGGGCGTGAGCACCGCCAGCGCTAGCGCCGCTCGCGCCAAAGGCGACAGTGTGTCGTGACCGCCTGCCCGCGCAACGCGCTCGTTGACCGCATGGATCGCGCCGGTGCCGCTTTCCAGCAGCGCGGCGAAGATCATCAACTGAAAGCCGAGATGGAACAGCGGATGGCCGAGCCGCACGAGAATATAGTCCGACGGCAGCACCGCCCCGGTGATTGCGGGCAGGTAGGCCGCCATCGTAATGAAGAACAGCAAGGCGGGCAGCATCGCCAGCGGCGCTGCCAACGCTCCGGCAATCACCGCATCACGCCCCGAACGGAAGTGGCGCGTGACCGGCAGCACGATCACCGCGCCGACGATATTATATCCCGCATAGGTAAGCCCACCGAGCGCCCAGCCCGGCGCAGGCGGTCCGGCCGCCGCGAAGGTATCGGCGATCCGCCCGCCGACGCCCGTGAGGGCAAGGCAGAGAAACAGTGCATAGGTGGCGTAGAGCAGCACCGACACCCACAGGAACACCCGCTCGACCCCGGCATTGCCCCATGCGACGCATCCGGTGATCCCGATCAGCAACGCCAGCGTCCCGGCGAGCGGCGGCCAGCCGAGGGTCGCCGCACCGATCGCGCCGGCGGCGGCACCGAACACCGCCAGCACCACGACGATGAACAGTGCGTAGGCGGCCTCGAACAGCACCCAATATCGTCCGAGCAGCGCGCGGAAGAAAGTGCGATAGTCGCGCGCCCCGATCGCATGCGCGAGCCGGAAGGTCGCCGCGGCGACGACGCCCCACACCAGCGTCGCCAGCGCCATCGCCAGCACCCCGCCCCACGCGCCCGCCGGCAGGAAGAATTCGGCCAGCTCGCGACCGGTGGCATAGCCGCCACCGATCACCACCGCCTTGAACGCCAGCCCGGGCAGCACGTACCGCCGGAAGCGGTCGGCCACGACGGGGCTCAGCGCGCGCATGCGTCGAGCAGTTGCTCGAAGGCGTCGCCGCCACGGATCGGATCGGCGGTCGGCAGGCCAAGCCGTTCGGCGGTACGCGCGATCTCCTTCGCCGCTGCCTTGTCCGTCATACCCGAACTGTTGAGGCTGATCCCGGCGCAACGGATCGCCGGATTGGTCAGCCGCCCGACCGCGATCGTCTGCGCGATCACCGCCTCGATCGTTGGCACGACATAGCCGGGCGTACCGAGGATCTGCTCGCGATCCGGCTGGTGGCAGACGACGAACAGATCGGGCTGGCTGCCATGCAGCAACGCCAGCGACACCGCGGCATAGGACGGGTGGAACAGCGAGCCCTGCCCCTCGATCACGTCGAGATGGGTCGCCGCCGCCGCGGGACTCAGCAACTCGGCGGCGCCGGCCGCGAAATCGGCGACCACCGCGTCGATCGCGATCCCCTCGCCCGCGATCATGATCCCGGTCTGGCCGCTGGCGCGAAAAGTTGCCGCATGGCCGCGCGCGCGCAACCCGCGCGCGATCGCGAGCGCCGTATATTTTTTTCCGAGTGCGCAATCCGTGCCGACCGTCAGCAGCCGCCGCCCGCTCCGCCTCGCGCCGGTCGCGATCGGCAAGCCCACGGGTGGCTCGCGCACGTCGACCAGCCGCGTGCCGCGGCGCGCCGCCGCTTCGCGCAGCGCGGCGATGTCCGCAAGGCGGGTGTGGAGTCCGGCGACGAGGTCGAGCCCCGCCTCGATTGCGGCGAGCAATTCCGGCATCCACGCGGCGGGGATGACGCCGCCCTGGTTCGCCACCCCGACCACCATCGAGCGCGCGCCCGCCGCGGCGGCCGCCGCCGGCGCAAGCCGCGGCAGACCGGTGGTGACGGTGGCCGCGGGCAACGCATGTTCGGCGAGGCATTTGTCCGCCGCCCAGTCGCGCAACCCCAGCGCGGTCTTGGCGAACCCGCGCTCGGTGGCATCGCCGAGAAACAGCAGATACGGCGCGGCGAGCACATGGACCGCGCCCATGCTCAGAACTCGAAGCCGAGCGCCGCACCGATCGTGCGCGGCTGGATCGGGCTCACTTCGATGCCCTCGTTCGGACGCGTCCGGAAGGTGCCCGCCGAGACGATCCCGCGCGCGTTGCCGACGTTACGCGCGTAGACCGACAGATCGAACCGCCCGAGCGTCACGCCCGCGCGCAGGCTGGCGGTGGCATAGCCGTCGAAGGTCAGGCGCCGGCCGTACAGGTCGCGATAGGCCAGATTGAAATTGCCGAGCCGGTCGCTCACCGTCGACAGGTCGGCGCCGACATAGGGCCGCGTCCCATCCCAGTCCCAGCTGTATTCCGCCGAAACGTTGGCATTCCAGCGCGGCGCGAACGGGAGCGAATCGCCGTCGCGTCCGCCATTGGACGTGTCACCGCGCAGCCGCGAATGATTGTAGGCGACCGTCGTGACGACGCTAAAGCCGCGCGCCGGGCGCAGCGTCGCGGTTGCCTCGAACCCGTAGCTCCGCGCGCCGCGCCCGTTGGCGTCGGCGGTAATCGGCCCGGCGTCGCTCTGGAAGGTCGCGACGATCAACGTCTTGTCCCAGTCGAGATAATAGCCCGACAGATCGATCCCGAACGTGCGATCCGCGGTTTCGGCGCGGATGCCCGCCTCGTAGCTCATCAGCGTGTCGGCGTCGGTCTGGCGCGGATAGTCTGGTCCGACGCCGGGCGGAATTACATTGGGGCCGCCCGGTCGATACCCCTTTGCGACGCGCGCGTAGATCTCGCTGCGCGGCGCGATCTCGTAGCGCGGCGACACCGACCAGGTGAACACGCCTTCGCGCGAGCGTGCGCGGTCGACCGAAAGGCCGTTGAACAATGCGCCGTCGAGCGTCTGCGTAGTGCGCTGGTCGTTGTGGCTGTAGCGCCCGCCCGCGGTGACATCGAAGCGATCGGTCAGGTGGAGCGTGGCGCTGCCAAAGCCGGCATATTCCCGATAGCGCGAGGCGAGTTCGACACGCACCAGATCGTCGAAGCCGGGAATCGTCGGTACCGGCGTGACCGGCCGCCCGGTCGCGGTATCATACGGGAAGTAGCGCTGGAAAAGCTGCCCGGGCTCGTTGGTGTAATAGCCGCCGATCAACCACTCCAGCGTGTCAGTATTCTTCGACGCCAGCCGCACCTCCTGCGTGAACTTCTTCTGGGTCGAACGATTGGGATAATAAAGGCCGTAGGCGTCCGGCGCGAGACCGTAGACGCCCGCCGAAACCGCCTGCGCGAGCGTCAGGCCCGGGCCGGCGGCGTTGTACGACACGTCGCTGCGATCGGTCGCGACCTGCCGGCTGTAGCTGGTCACCGCGGTGAAGGTCGCGAAGCCCAGATCGTAATCCAGCGTGCCGGTGTACAGCCGGTAGCTCACCTGGTTGCGGTCCGGGAACAATTGATAGCGCACCTCGCGCCCGCCGGTCGGCGCGCCGGTGAACGGATCGGCGGTGATCGGTCGGAACGTCGCCGGATCGGCATCGAAGGCGTTCCGCGCGTTGACGTCGATGTCCTGCAACACCGCGCTCAGCCGCAGCGACAGCCGATCGCTCGGCTTGACGAGCAGCGAGACGCGGCCGCCATAGCTGCGTGCATGATTGACATCGTCGGCGGCGATGCCGATCGCGTCGATGTAACCGGCGCTGCGGCGATAGAAGCCGCTCGCGCGCAGCGCCGCGACATCGCCGATCGGCACATTCGCGACGAGATTGCCGAAGTAGCCGGTGCCGCCGTCCTGCACGGTCTCGACGCCACCTTGCCCTCGCGCCTCCCATTCGCCGAGCTTCGGCGCGACGGTGACGTATTTGATGACCCCGCCCAGCGAATTGGCGCCGTAGAGCGTGCCCTGCGGCCCGCGCAGCACCTCCAGCCGCTCGACATCGAACGTGTCGAAGTCACCCGCCAGCGTCGCGCCGTTGGTCTGGCCGGTGCTCGATCCGAAGGGCGTGTCATCCAGATAGACGGCCACGGTCGGGCTCGATCCGCCGGCATTGATGCCACGCAGCACGACACGGGTCTGCCCGGGGTTGCCCGACTCGAACGACAAGCCCGGCACCAGCGCGGCATAATCGGCGATCGTGCGTGCCTGCCGCTGCTCCAGCGCCTCGCCGCCCAGCACCGACATCGACTGCGGCACCTCGGACAGCGTCTGCACGCGCTTCTGCGCGGTGACGACGATATCGCCGATCTGCTCGGGCGTGCCATCCTGAACGGACTCGGCGGATGGCGCCTGCTGCGCGGACGCGGCGCCGGCAAGAAAGACGGCCATTACGCTGGCAATCGACGCACTACGGCGAATGCTGCTCATCGTCCGCTCCCTCTTTGCTGATCAGGATCGTAGTGTCCTAATTGGAAAATAGTCAATCCAGAATTAGCGTCGCTCACCCGCACGGATCACGGACAGCGAAAGCGGGTCGATCACCGCCAGCAAGGTTGCAGCGAGCGCCGCGAGACTGGCGAGGATCAGGAAGAAGGCATCATGCCCGACGACGGTCCAGACGGTGCCGACCAGACCCGCGGCGAGGCTGCCGGCGAAGGTGGCGAGATACCACGCCGCCACCGTCGTCGCGCGGAGCCGGGCGGGGGCGAGCCGCGCGAACAGCCCCAGTCCGGTCGGCAGAATGTGCAGCTCGCCGACGGTGAGCAGCACGAAGAAGACCACCAGCCATAGCCAGTGCGCCATGACACCGCCCGCCGCCAGCGCGGCGAGCAGCAGATAGGCGCCGGCAACGATCACCGCGCCGACCGCCATCCGCCGCACCGGTCGCTCCGCGCCCCCCTGCTCGGCCCGCCGCCGCCATCGCGCCAGCAACGGCGGGGTCAACGCCATGACGAACAAGGGATTGAGCGACTGGAACCACGTCATCGGCACCATCACGCTGCCCGCGCGGCGGTCGACGCTGGCATCGGCCCACAACGCGACGGTGTTGCCGACCTGCTCGTAGGCGGCGCGAAATACCGTCACGCACAAGGCGATTGCGACCAGCAGCACCGCCACCTCACGCGTGAACCGTCCGCGTGCGGCGACCGGCGCGTGCGTGGCGGCGCGCGACGCCGCCGGCAAATAGCGCTGCCCCCACAGATAGATGCCGAGCCCAGCCACCATCCCGACCCCGGCCGCGCCGAAGCCATAGTGCCAGCCGTACAGCTCGCCCAGCGTGCCGCAGAGCAGCGGCGCGAGAAAGCCGCCGATGTTCACCCCGACGTAATAGACATTGTACGCCCAGCCGATGCGCGGGTCGCCGGGCGCGTAGAGGTCGTCGATCTGGCTCGGCAGGCTCGGCAGGAACAGCCCGTTGCCGAGCGCGATCGTGACGAGCGCGGCATAGAACAGCGACTCGAACGCCATCAGGAAATGGCCCGCCGCCATGATCGTGCCGCCCAGCACGATCGCGCGCCTTTTGCCCAGCAGCCGGTCGGCGATCACCCCGCCCAGGATCGGCGTGAAATAGGCGCAGGCGGTATAGGCGCCGTAGATCAGCGACGCCTGCGCCTGCCCGAGCATCAACTGCTTGGTCATGTAATAGACCAGCAGCGCGCGCATCCCGTAGTAGGAGAATTGCTCCCACGTGTTGGTGAGGAACAGCACGGTCAGCCCGCGCGGCTGGCCGAACCATGTCGGGGCGGGCGCTGCCGCCGCGGTCATCCGCCCCACACCTCCGGGCCGGCGTCGAGCAGGCCGTCGGCGTAACGCACCGTCGGCTGCCGGTCCTCGGCGAGGAAGGTCGGCCCGTCGAGATCGACGAGGTCGGCGAGCTGCCCCAGCACGAAGCCGGGCGCGGTCGCCAGGCTGGTGCCGATCATCGTGCCGACCATCACCCCCAGCCCGAGCCGCCGCGCCGCGCGCGCCATCATCAGCCCCTCCGTCAGCCCCCCGCATTTGTCGAGCTTGATGTTGACGACGTCGAACCGCCCTTTGGCGCCCGCGAGATCGGCGAGCGTCAGCAGGCTTTCGTCGCCCGCGATCGGGATCGCGGAACGATAGCCGTCGAGGTCGCTTTCCACCCCGCGCGCCAGTGGCTGCTCGAGCAGCGAGACGCGGTGCGGCAGCAGGCCCTCGACCAGCGTGTCGAGTTCGCCGCGCGCGAAGCCCTGATTGCCGTCGACGCCCAGCCATACGTCGGGCCGCGCCGCACGGATCGCGGCGACCCGTTCGAGATCAAGCGGCAGCTCGCCCGTCAGCTTGACCTTGATCGAACGCGCCTGTGCATAGCCGCGCGCCACCGCGGCCATGGCATCGGGCGTGTCGGCGCTGACGGTGAAGGTCGTCACGATCGGGCGCGGCGGTTCGCTCAACCCGGCGAGCCGCCACACCGGCGTGCCGCTGCGTCGCGCTTCCAGCTCCCACAAGGCGGCGTCCACCGCATTGCGCGCGCCGCCCGCCGGCATCAGCGCGCGCAGTTGCGCGCGGGTCGGCCCCGCCACGATCGCGTCATGCGCCGCCGCCACGTCGGCGCGCATCTTCGCAACGTCGTCGCCGAGATAATAGGCGCCCGCCCCCTCGCCGCGCCCACGATGCGTCCCGTCGTCGAGCGTGACGACCAGTACCTCAGCCGTTTCGAACACATAGCCCGAGATCCGGAACGGCTGCGCGAGCCGTAGCGTCGCGGTTTCGGTCGACAGCCGCAGCATCAGTAATGGACCGTCAGCACGAGCAGGTGGAACACCGCGGCGACCCATAGCACCACCGATGTCGCGAGCAGCAGCAGCACCGCCCATAGCTTGCGCGTCCACGGCCGGTCGCTGCGCCAGCTGACCCAGACGTTCCAGCCCGCGACCCCCACCGCGCCGACGAAGACGAGGTTGCTGGCGAGCTGCGCGAGCGTCAGCCAGCCGTCGCCCGGCGCCGTGTCACCGAACAGCACCGAGATCAGCCAGAACCAGCCGCCCAGCACCAGCAGCACCGCCACCGCCATGCCGCGTGCCGCCCGCGCCGTCCGCAACGCGACGCCCGTCAGCGGCGCGGCGGCCTGATACCGCCGGCGGAGATACCAGCTCGCCGGCCAGAACAGCACCGTCAACAGCAGGATCGCGAGGCTGGCATAGAGCAGTGGCACGAGCCACGCGGCGTTGCGACTGGCCGGGACGCGGTCCCACACCATGAACGGCGAGACGAGATCGAAGCTCCAGCGTACCGGTCGCCCGTCGACCAGCTGCGCCGCGAGCCGGTCGTGACCCGCCGGATCGCGCCAGACATAGGGTGCGGTTTCGACCCATGCGATCGGCACGCCATTGGCGCCCTTGAGCGAGGGGATGACCAGCCGCCCCTCGGCATCCACGCCGGCCTCGGCCTGACCGAACAGGTTGAGGATGTCGACGAAATTGGTGAAGGACGAGCGGCTGACCTGCCAATGCCCGGCCATCGCCGCCGCATGCACGCGCGCGGTCGCCGCGTCGACCCGCGTATCGCGGGGCGTGGCCGGGAAGTAACGGTCGGCGAAATCCTGGAAGAGCTGACCGCGCAGGACATGTGCCGCGCCGTCGCGCCCAGCCGCGTTGAACGAGACGTAGAGCCCGGTCCGCTCGTTCATGAACAGATGCAGCGAGGTGTGCATCTGATTGGTGTCGCCGAGATGCGCGATCACGCTGCGGCCATTGATATCGGTTTCGAAGAAGCCGAGTTCCATGCGGTTGAGCGGCGGGATCAGCGAGCGCGGGTCGATCTTGGCGAGCGGGCTGTCGTGCATCAGCGCCGCGGTTTCCGGTCGCAAGATCCCGCGCCCGCCGTCGAGATGCGCGATCATGAATTTGGCCATGTCGAGCCCAGAGGCGGACAGCGACCCGGCCGGCCCGGGCACGACGATCTCGAACGGCTTGGGCACGCCCGAGCCGAGCGGATATCCTTGCGCCATCAACCCGCGCAATCGCGGCGGCAGCGGTTGGCGGAAGCTGGCGGTGCGCATGTCGAGCGGGCGGAAGATGCGCTGCTCGACGTAATCGTCGAACGGCATGCCGCTGACCCGCTCGACGATATAGCCCGCGAGCGTCGTCGCCCAGTTCGAATAGGCCGGGGTGGTGCCGGGTGGATAGACGCGCGTGGGGACGTGGCGCTTCAGATAGTCGCCGATCGGCTGCACGTCGCGTGCGTTGTAGGTGATCAGCTTCTTGTTCGCTTCTTCGAAGCCGGCCGTGTGCGTCATGATCTGGCGCATGGTGATCGACCGGCCGTGATAGGCGGGGATGGTGAAATCGAGGTAGCGGTTCACGTCGGTATCCAGATCGATCCGCCCCGCCTCGACCTGCTGCATCACCGCGGTCCAGGTGACCAGCTTCGACACCGAACCCGGGCGGAACAGGGTGCGGGCGGGATCGACCGGACGCCGCCTGGCGACATCGGCATAGCCATAGCCGCGCGCCGCGATCACCTGTCCGTCGCGCACCACCATCACCACCGCCCCGGCGATATCGCCGCTGTGCAGCGCATAGGGCAGGTAGCCGTCGAGCCATGCGGTGAGATCACCGCCGGTGAGCGGGTGCGCACCAGCTGGCCGCGATGCCGTAGCGGGAGCGGCCGGCTCCGCCACCGCTGGCGTGCCCGGCCTGCCTGGCGTCTGTGCCGGCGCGATCGCTGCCAGTGCGGCGGCACCCAGCCCCGCCAACAACCGTGCGAGCGTGCGTCCCATCCCCATTGCCGCGGCTCCTGTTTTTCGATATTTTTAAGCAGTGACCTAATCAGGACAAGATTATCCTGTTTAGGAGCTTCGTCAATGGTTTCATGGAGGATCCCCCTTGCCGACATCGCCGCCGACCCTCGGCGCGCTCCTGAAGGGGCTCCGCGCGCGCGAAGGCTGGACGCTCAAGGAGATGAGCGCAAAGTCCGGGATCCCGGTCTCGACCCTGTCGAAGATCGAACACGACCGGCTGACGCTCACCTATGACAAGTTGCAGACGCTGGCGCGGCGGCTCGGAATGCGGATGACCGACCTGTTCGCAGAAGAGAGCGAGGAGGCCGCGCAGCCCGTCACCGCGCGCCGCAGCCTCGGCGACGTTGCGCATTCGGTGCGGGTCGAAACGCCAAACTACGATTATTATTATCTCTGTACCGAGCTGCGCCGGAAGCGGATGATCCCGGTCGTCACCAAGATCCGCGCGCGCTCCGCCGAGCAGTTCGGCGAACAGGTGCGGCACTCCGGCGAGGAATTCCTGTACGTGCTGAGCGGGCGCGTGGAGGTGCAAACCGAATTCTACGATCCGGTCACGCTCGAGCCCGGTCAGGCGATCTACCTCGACTCGAGTATGGGACACGCCTATCTCGCCGCCGCGGGCTGCGAGGAGGCCGAGGTGCTCGCAGTGATGTCCAGCGCCGAAGAAGAATTGATGGAGTCGCTACTGACGCTGCATCACGGCCAACGCGGGGCGGGCGCAGAAAATGAGAACGATCCGCCCGCCTCGCCGCGCCGTTCGGGGCGGGCGCGATGAAGGCCGCACTGCTCGCCGCCGCCGCGCTGCTCGCCGCCGCTCCCGCTGCTGCGCAGGACGTGGCGGCGCGGGTCGCCCGCGTGCTGAAGGCGACGCCGCTGATCGATGGCCACAACGACTGGCCCGAGGCGTTGCGCGAGCGCGAGGGCGAGGCGCGCTGGACGATCGACCTGCGTGACCTCGGCGCGCGCACGCCGGCCTATAACACCGACATCGCGCGGCTACGACGCGGCAAGGTAGGGGCACAATTCTGGTCGGTATGGGTATCGCCCACCCTGCCCGGCAAGGAGCAGGTCGAGCAGACGCTGGAGCAGATCGACCTCGTCCGCTCATTGCCCGAGCGCTATCCCGAGACGTTCGCGCTGGCGCGCACCGCCGCCGACGTGCGCCGCGCGCATGCCGCAGGGCGGATCGCCTGCCTGATCGGGGTCGAGGGCGGCGGCCAGATCGACGGCAGCCTGTCGGTGCTGCGCAGCTATGCCGCGCTGGGCGCGGGTTACCTGACTCTCACCCATTCGCTGACCATCGACTGGGCCGATTCAGCGACCGACGATCCGCGTCACGGCGGGCTGACCGACTTCGGGCGCAAGGTGGTGCTTGAGCTCAACCGGCTCGGCATGCTGGTCGACCTGTCGCATGTGAGCGACAAGGTGATGCGCGACGCGCTGGCGGTGACGCGCGCGCCGGTGATCTTCTCGCACTCCGGGGCGCGGGCGCTCAACGACCATCCCCGCAACGTTTCAGACGACGTGCTGCGGCTGGTCGCGCGCAATGGCGGCGTGGTGATGGTCGATTACGCTCCGCCTTATGTCTCGGACGCCTACCGCCGCTGGTCCGCCGACTCGCTGGCCGAAAAGGCACGGCTCAACTCCCCGCCCTACAATGGCCTGGACATCGGGCAGCCCGACAAGGCCGCGCGCGATTATGCGACGTGGCTTGCGGCGCATCCGGCTCCGACCGTAACGCTCGCGCAGGTCGCCGATCATATCGACCACGTCGCCAAGGTGGCGGGGGTCGATCACGTCGGTCTCGGCTCGGACTTCGACGGCGTCGGCGAGACGTTGCCGCAGGGGTTGACCGACGTGTCGACCTATCCCGCGCTGCTTGCCGAACTGATGCGGCGCGGCTGGTCCGACACCGACATCGCCAAGCTCGCGGGAGAGAACGTCCTGCGCGTTATGGAAGCGGCGGAACGGGTCAAGGCGCAGCCCGCCGTGTCACAGCGCCATCGCGACCATCCCGGCGGCTGACCCTCAACGCCCGACCGCATTCTCCTCGACACCGCGCGAGCCAGTGATACCTCGCGCCGCGTCCCTCGCCTGCGTGCGAGTGCGACGCGGCGCTGGTCCCCTCCTCGATCGATTCGCTGGTGGCGAGGAAAATCGAACGGGAGCGATATGCCTAGCGCGCAGGCGCCGGCGCGGCGTCGATCTTCGCACCCAGCGGATCCTTGCCCGCCACCGCCTCGCCCTGCGCGGTGAAGTCGAGCAAGGCGTCGGCCTGCCGGTCATAGCGCGGCCAGCGCGGCAGACCGGCACCGTTCGGGTCGCCGGTCTTGGCGAAATTGACGACATAGCTGCTGATCGTGCGCGCCATCCGACGATCGCGCGCGGTGGTGGCGTCGCCGTATTTGATCGCCGCGGTATCGAAGAAGAACGGAATGTCGCTGGCATGGCCGGCGCCGGGCTTCCCGATCGACTCGGCGACATAGGAGAAGCGGTAATGATAGGCCGGTGCGCCCGCCGCCGCGATCGCGCCGGCGAGTTGCCGCGCCCCCGCGACCATGTATCCGGTCGGGCCGCCGATATCGTTGTCGGTCGCGCCGATCATCACCGGCACCTTCGGGAACGCGCCGTCGCGATAGGCCGCGGCGGCATCGACCGCGACGACACCGTCGGCGTACGGGCTCGCGAAGGTCTTGACGGCCGATGGCGGGGTGAACATCGCGGCAAGGTTGAGCCCGTCGACTACCGTCTCCGACGGCAGCGCACGCAGCTTGGCGAGCGCAGCGGGATCGTCACGGGCGATGCCCTTGCTCGCCGCGAAGTCGACGCCGATCTGCTCGGTGCCGGCCAGCCCGTCCGTACCGCGATTCTGGCCATCGCCGCCCGACATCACGATCGCGCGCGCGAACAACCCTTTGGCGAGCGGCGACGTCACCATCGTGTTCACCGACATGCCGCCCGCGCTCTCCCCGACGATCGTCACGTTCGCGGAGTCGCCACCGAAGGCGGCGATGTTCCGCTGCACCCACTGCAGCGCGGCGAGCTGGTCCATATAGCCGTAATTGCCGAGCCGGCCGTGATCGGGATCCTGCGCGGTCAGCTGCGGATGCGCGAACGTGCCGAAGCGTCCCAGCCGATAGTTGAAGCTGACGAACATCACCCCCTGCCGCGCGAGGTTGGCGCCCGCATAGGTCGGCGGCGACGCACCGCCGTTCACGAAACCGCCGCCATAGATCCACACGATCACCGGCAGCTTCGCGCGCGCCGCAGCGGGTTTCCAAACGTTGACCGTCAGACAATCCTCGGCGGGGGTGGTGCCCAGCGGCGCGGCATCGCTCGGGAACGGCAGCTGCATGCAGTCGTGCCCGTAGGCGGTCGCCTGTCGCACCCCGGTCCAGCGGGCGGCGGGCTGCGGCGCACGCCAGCGCAGCGCCCCGACCGGCGGCGCCGCGAACGGAATGCCCTTCCAGCTGGCGATCCCGTCGGCGGTGTGGCCCGCCACCTTGCCGGACTCGGTCGCGACCGTCTGCGCCTGCACGGCGCCCGGTAGCAAGGCGCCCGCCGCCGCCAGCGCCATCATCCCGATCCTCATCGTCACCCCTCCTGCAGATTGTCCCGGCCGTCGTCGTCGCGCCGGCTGGTGAAATCGTCGATGGCGAACCGGTCTTCGCCACCGTCCCGACCACGATGGCATCCCCGCCGCCTTTCACAAAGCTCTGAATGTGAAGCGCACTTCTTTGTTCGCGCCGCACCGGCTAGGCTCGGAAGCGGACGGGAGAGCAAGGGATGCGGGCAATTTTCTTCGCGGCGGCGCTGGTCGCCCTGGCGTCGGGTGGGGTCGGTGCCGCTAGACCGCCCGCCCGGCCGGCGGCGACGGCCGCGTCCACGCTGAACGGCCCCTTCGAGCTGCACTCGCGCGTCTATCCCGGCACCGTCCGGCGCTATTGGGTGTATGTTCCCGCCGGTTACGATCCCGCCAAACCGCCGAACCTGCTCGTGTTCCAGGACGGGCAACGCGCGGTGAACCCGACGGGGTCGCTGCGGCTTCCCGCGGTGCTCGACGATCTGATCGAGCGCGGGGCGATCCCGCCGACGCTGGGAATCTTCGTGACGCCGGGCCATCGCGCCGCCCACTATCCCGACACGCTCGGCATGAACAATCCCGACCATCGCGTCGAGGAATATGACTCGCTCGCCGACGATTATGCGCGACTGACACTGGACGAGCTGCTCCCCGCCGTCGCCCGGCGCTGGCGGTTCGCCGCGGAACCGCGCCGTCGCGCGATCGGCGGCACGTCGAGCGGCGCGATCGCTGCGTGGACGGTGGCGTGGCGGCACCCGGACGCCTTCGGAAACGTCCTGAGCTTCATCGGCAGCTATACGTCGATCGGCCTCACGCTCGACCGGAACGGCGCGCCGCGATCCTATGGCGGTGACGTCTATCCGGGGCTGATCCGGAAATCACCGATCCGCCCGCTGCGCGTCTTCCTCCAGGACGGCCGCAACGATCTGGACAACGAACATGGCAATTGGTTTCTCGCCAATCAGCAGATGCTCAAGGCGCTCGAATGGGCCAACGCGCACGCCGACGCCGCGCAGCGCCCGGGCAGCCGCTACGACGTCGACCACGTCTGGACGGACGGTGGCCATTCGGACGCCGAAGGGGGAGCACTGCTTCCGCGCGCGCTGGCGTGGATCTGGCGGGATCAGCCGCCCGCTCCGCGCCGCTGATCACCGCGCGGCGCGGGTCGACCATTCGAGGCGGTAGGTCACGCGCAGGCCGTCGTGGTCGGAAAGCTGCGGCTGGCCGGCCGTACCGTCGAACATCGCCTCGATCCGGGCGGGTACGACGTCCAGCGCGGGACTGGCGCGATAGAGTTGCAGGTCCTCGGTATCCGCCCAGGGGGCGTCACCGTCCCACGACATCCGCACGTCGCAGGTCGTCGCCGGGGCAGCGCAGAAGCGATGGACCATCGTATAGCGCGACAACGCCTCCTCCAGCGCGGCCAGCCGCCCGGGCGTGCCGGCCATGTTGAAGTCGCCCCCGATCAGCGCCGGCCGCCGCTCGGCTTCCTTCGCTGCGAGGAAAGCGGCCAGATCGGCGCGCTGCAAGGCTTGCGCCGCGCTATGCCGCGCCGCCAGCACGCGCGACTCCGCCTGTGAATTGAGATGCGTGTTGAACACGTCGATCGCGGTCGGAACGCCGGGCACCATGACCCGCGCATGCTGAACGCCCTTGTTGCTCAGGCAATCGAAGCCCGCGCAATGGGCAGCGCCGAACGGCTCGGAGGACACCGCGACGATCGGATAGCGGCTGAGGATCGCGAGCCCCGATCCGACGAGATGGAAGCCGGTCTCGCCCTTCCCCCAGCGGCGCGGTCCCGGCACGCGACCGGTCGTGGCGCGCGTGCGGCGCTGCGTCCGGGTCGGTCCCCACACGCGATACGGGTAGCCGGCGCGTGACAGCGCGCGCACCGCCGCCGGACTGAACATCTCCTGCAATAGCACGACGTCGGGCGCCGCGCCGCGGGCATTGAGCGCCGCCAGAATGTCGCCGATCCGCGCCAGCGACGCGGCCCGGCCACGCCGTGCGGGCCACGCAAGCCCCTCGACGTTGAAGCTGAGCACGTCGATCGTGGTGCTCGCACGTCCCGTGCCCGGCTCGGTGCGGATCGTAGGCCCGGCGGTTCTCGGAAGCGGGCCGTCGCTCCAGCGTGCGGGCGGCAGCGACGTACAGGCGGCGGCGGCCAGCAGCGCCGCCGCGCCGGTCAGGAAACGCAACATTCGCGGTCAGCGCGCGGCGATGACGCCCGTCGCGAGCATCCACAACACGGCCGCACCCGCCGCGATCCGGTAAACGACGAAGGGCAGGAAGCTGCGCGTCCGCAACAGCTGCAGGAACCCGACGATCACCGCATAGCCGATCGCGAACGCGAGCAATGTGGCGAGCAGCGTCGGTCCGCCGCCGATCGGGTTCGGCTTGTTCCAGCTGTCGAGCAATTCGAAGACGCCGGAGGCCAGCACCGCCGGGATTGCGAGCAGGAACGAATAGCGCGCTGCCGCCTCGCGCGTGTAGCCGAGCAGCAGCGCCGCACTGATCGTCCCCCCCGATCGCGAGACGCCCGGCACCAGCGCGAGCGCCTGCGCGAAGCCGAGCAGCAGGCCGTCGCGCCAGCCAAGCCGGTCGAGTTCCAGACGACGCCGCCCGACGCGATCGGCAACGCCGAGGATCAGCCCGAAGCCGATCAGCATGGTCGCGGTGGTGTAGAGGTTGCGCAAATTGCCCTCGATCTGATGCTTGAGCACCAGCCCGAGGACGGCGATCGGCAGCGTGCCGAGGATGATGAGCCAGCCGAGCCGCGCATCGGGCGACAGGGTGGCCGGCCGTTTCAGCACCGCCGTCAGCCAGGCGAGCGCGATCCGCCAGATGTCGCGCCGGAAATAGAGCAGCACCGCCGCCTCGGTGCCGATCTGGGTGATCGCGGTGAAGGCGGCGCCGGGATCGGTTCCCGACGGCAGCAGCGCGCCCGCGATCCGCAGGTGCGCGCTCGACGACACGGGCAGGAATTCGGTCAGGCCTTGCAGCACGCCGAGCAGCGCAGCCTCCAGCCAGGGTGAGGTGGTCGTCATCTAAACTCCAGATCGATCAACGGGCGGCGCGTCGAGCACCGCGCAAGGCCAGCGCTTCGTGGCCGACGAACAGCAGGACCCCGACGGCGAGCGGGATCAGATAATAGACGAGCCGGAACGTCAGCAGCGCCGCGACCAGCGCGGTGCGATCGACCTGCGGCAGCGCGGCGATCATCACCACCTCGAAGACGCCGAGGCCGCCCGGCGCGTGGACGAGCAGGCTTGAGATGATCGCCAGCAGATAGCCGACCAGCACCGCCGAATAGAGCGACAGATCGGGCCCCGGCAGCAGCACGAACAGGACGGCGGTGGCGGCGAGCAGGTCGAGCGTCCCCAGTGCGAATTGCGCGACGGCCATCCGCCAGGTCGGCAGCGAGACGCGCCAGCGCCACAGGCGCACCGCGCGCCCGTCGAGCAGCGCGAGCGCGACCATATAGCCGGCGAGCAGCACCAGCGTGGTCAACCCCGCCGCATTCTGCAGCGACGGCGGCACCGCGCGATCGCCGACCGGGGGCAGATCGGGGAGGATGACGAAGGCGAGGCCGAGCAGCAGGAACGCGCCGAGCCAGAAGGTCACGCCGGCGACGATCATGATCTGTCCGACGTCGCGCAGCGGAACGCCGTGCCGGCCGTAGATTCGGTAGCGCGCCGCGCCACCGGTCAGCGCCGCAAACCCCAGATTGTGGCTGAAGATATAGCTGGTGAACGCCGCCAGCGCGACCGTCCGGTACGGCAACCGCCGCCCCACCAGCCGCAGCGCGAGCACGTCGAACCCGGTCAGGATGAAATAGCTGAGCATCGTCAGCAGCGCCGCGGCGATCAGCGCCGCGGGCGGGATCGCGCGGACCGCGGCCTTCACGTCGCTCCAGACGATCCCGGCGAGCAAATGGTGGAGCGCGACGCCCGACACCGCCAGCACGGCGATCGTCGCCACGGCGACCGCGATGGTTCGGAGGGACACGACGGAGGAACTCAGGACAGGCAGGGACAAGCCGGACGCGCGCGAAGGCAGCGCCGGGCCGGAAGGGCGAACGCGGACATGCGACGGAGCTACACGCATCTGCGCGCCGAGTCTGCCCCCACGCGCGGCGCGCGACGCAATCCTACCCGACGTGGCGACACGGCCGCCCGTGATCGCGCCACCTCGACCGGCCGTTCCAGTACTGGAACGATAGCGGCCGGCCCTTGTTCTGTCGGCAAAGGGAGAATGCATGAACGCCAGCTCGCGCCTGACGGCCCTGACGCGGATCGGCTTCGCGACGCGCGGCCTGCTCTATCTCGTCATCGCGCTGCTGATCCTGCGGACCGGGCGGGCGGAGGATCAAAGCGGCGCCATCGAATATCTCGGTCGCGGCGGCGGTCAGGTGCTGCTCGCGATCATCGCGGCCGGCCTCACCGCCTATGGCATCTGGCGCCTGGCCGATGCCGGGCTCGACATCGAGCGGCACGGCGGCGATCGCAAAGGCATCATGGAGCGGGTCGGCGCCGGGGCGAGCGGGATCATCCACCTCCTGCTGGCGGGACAGGCGGTGCAGCTGATGCGCGGAGCGGCCGCCTCCGGCGACGGCACGCAGGAGGGCGCGCGCACCGCGATGCAGCTCCCCTGCGGCTGGGCGCTGGTGCTGGTCGGCGCTGCGGTGCTGGCGACATTGGGCGTGGTGCAGCTCGCCAAGGCCGTGAAGGGCTCGTTCCTGCGCTATCTCGACCCGGCAATGGCGACCCGGCCGTGGGTGCAATGGAGCGGGCGCGCTGGCTATGCGGCACGCGGTTTGGTGTTCCTGGTCAGCGGCTATCTGCTCGCGCGCGCCGGGATCGAGGAGCGGGCCAGCGAGGCCGGCGGGATGGCGCGCGCGCTGACATGGCTGACCAATCCCTTCGACATCGTGGTCGGCGTCGGGCTGCTGGCGTTCGGCCACTTCAGCCTCGTCGAGGCGCGCTACCGACGCCTGCATGACGTGCCGGTCGATGACGCGATCCGCCGCGCGACCAGCTGGCGCTAGCGATCGCTCCGCTATTGACCGTGCAGGCGCAGGACACGAAGGACCAGCGGATGGAAAAGGCCGCCACCGCATGGGACGCCGGCCAGGTGCGCACCTGGCTCGAACGCCGGATCGCCGCCGCCCGGCTCGATCAGGCCGCGGCAGACCGGCGTGGCTATGAGGCGCAGGGCGACTATGACGATGCGGCTGCCGAGGAGTGGGTGTGTCGCGCGCTGCTGGCGGGCGACCATGCCAACGACCCCACCGCTTTCGCGGCGCACATCAAGACCGTGCTCGGGCGTGAGGAATATCCGGTCACCGGCATCAACGACGACCGCCGCTTCGATCGCGGCGTGCGCGCGCAGCTGCGCCGGATCGCCAAGATGACGAAGGCGAACGACGGCTTCGCCAACACGCTGCGCTATCGTTCCTGAAGCGGCAATCGTACCGCGCCTCGGAACTTATTACTGCCGCCCTCTCGATTCCACGCTATAGCCGTGTAACCCCATCGGGTAGGGATTGATCGCCACCCGCGTGCCCATCTGTCCCTCGGGGCCGCCGAAGCTCGCGCGGTGCCAGCGGCCCTGCTTGGCGGTCAGCACGTCGCCCGGCGCGGCGGCCTTGATCAGCGGCTCGCCCTCGATCTGCAGGTCGACATTGCCCTCCATGACGAACCAGAATTCGTCGTAGCCGACGTGGAAGTGACCGAGATTGGACGCGGGCGGCGTCGCGGTCGCCCGGCCCCGGATGTTGTTCACGAACAGATGCTGTGCCGCGATGAAAGCGGTGGCACGCGCGCCGCCCTGCACCACGTCCTTGTAATAGTCGAGGTACAGCGGGTTGGTGGCGTCGGGCGTCCCCGCCCCGCCCGAGACCAGCCGGCGCTCGTACCGGAAGCCGGCCATGTCGCGTGGCCGCTGTGACGTGCTGCCGACCGGATACAGCGGCAGGTCGCTCGCGGCATGCACCTCGAACCACAGCGCCGGCTGGTCGCCGATCGTCTCGAGCGTGAACGGCACGCGCAGCGGCACGTCGATCTCGAACCCCTTGCCCGCGACGAACGTCGGCTGTTCCGCGATCGTGACGCGCAGCTGACCGCTCCAGACGATGATCGCGGTGCGATTGTCGGCATAGGCGACCTCGGCGGTGCGCTTGCCCGGCGCCTGCTGGTGCCAGTCGGCGACGATGTCGCGGTTGCGGACGATCGGCTGCGACCAGTCGGTCGATCCCCTGTGCAGCGCCAGCACGTCGGCGAGCTTCCACCACGGCCGGTTCGGCGCATCATAGGCGGCGTAGGGCGTCTTCTTCGGCACCCACATCTCGACCGGGGCCGGCGGCGCGGGGCGCGGCGCCTGCGCGGTGAGCGTCAGCGCGCCGAGCGCCCATGCGGCGACACGCCAGCGGCGTCCTCTATCGTGGCTCATCTGTCCTCCCCTTCTCTCTCGCTTATTGCGTGACGGTTGCGGACGGCGCGCGCGCGGGCGCCGGCCCCGCCCCGATCAGCCGCCGCGGGTCGACGATCGCCCAGGCGGCGATGCCGAGGATCACCACGCCCGCGCCGGTCCCGAATGCCGCAGCCCAGCCGTAGCGTGCCGCGATCCACGGGGTGAGCGACGCGGTCAGCGCGCCGCCGATCTGGCAGCCGACGTTCATCAGCCCCGACACCACCCCGGTGTGCGGCCCCGCAATGTCGGCGGTCACCGACCAGAAGGAGCTTTGCGACAAATAGATCGCGCCGCCGCCCAGCGCCAGGGTCATGACCGCCAACGGCGCATTGTCGACCTGCGATCCCACCAGCAGGAACAGCGCGGTCAGCGCGAACGACAGCATCGCCAGCCCCGATCGGCCCCAATAGAGCCCGTGCCGTCGCGACACCGCGTCGTTGATCGCCCCGCCGGCGAGGCACCCGATCGTCATCGCGAGGAACGGCGCCATGCCGAACAGCGCGCTCGATTTCAGGTCCAGCCCGCGCGCCTCGGCGAGATAGATGAAGAACCAGCTGAAGAAGACCCAGATCACATAGCCGAACGCGAAATAGCTGAGGAACAGCCCCCACACCGCGCGGCTGCCCAGGATCGCGCGCCACGGGATCGGTCCGGCCGCCGCGGCCGCCGCGGCCGCCGCGTCGGGCAATCCAGCCTCGATATGCGCGAGTTCTTCTGCGTTCACGGCAGGATGCTCCTGCGGCCGGTCGCGCGCGATCGTGTACCAGATCACCGCCGCGACGAGCCCGATCAGGGCACAGACGTAGAAGGACGCGCGCCAGCCGCCGACCGCCACCACCGCGCTGATCAGCGGCGGGGTCAGCCCCGATCCCGCGCCCACGCCTGCGAAGATCAGGCCATTGGCCTTGCCGCGTTCCTGCGTCGGCACCCAGCGCGAGACGAACTGGTTGCCCGACGGATAGACCGCCGCCTCGCCGATGCCGAGCCCGAAGCGCACCAGCATCAACAGCGTGATCGCATGCGCGCTGCCCGGCGGCACCAGCGCGGTCGCGATGCTGAACACCCCCCACCACACCAGCGCCAGCGTCAGCAGCCGGCGCGGGCCGAGCCGCGCGGCCAGCCAGCCCGCCGGCACCTGGAACGCGGCATAGCCGATCAGGAACGCGCTGAAGACCCAGCCGAGCCGGATCTGATCGATCGCATATTCCTGCCGCATCTGAACGCCGGCGACCGAGATGTTGGTGCGATCGAGAAACGCGATCGCGCTGATGACGAACAGCATCGCCACCAGCCGCACCCGGACGTTGGTCCGCCCCGCTCCCGTCATCATCGCTCTCCCGGACGTGCGACGTGCCGCCGCATTATATCCTATATGATTCTGTGTAGAGCCGTTGTAAGCGTCCGTAAAGCCGGTCAATTTCGGCACGAACGGGAGAGAGAGGGTGGAGACGATCCGATCGCTCGCGCGCGGCGCGACGATGCTCACGCTGGCGCTTGGCTGCGCCGCCGCGGCCGCGCAGCAGCCGCCCGCCCCGGCCCGCGCCACGCGGCCACTGGCGGAGCGCATCGGCCATACCGACCCGGCACGCTATCGCCAGCTTGCCAAGGTCCATGACGGTGCGGGTACGATGGCGTTCGCTCCCTTGCTCGGGCCGGATGCGCTCTCGACCAACCTGATCTTCGTCCACCGCGGGGTGATCGCGCCGCACAGCGGGATCGGCCAGCATTTCCACCACCAGTGCGAGGAGATGTTCGTGATCCTCGATGGCGAGGCGCAGTTCACGGTCGACGGTCGCACCGCGACTCTCGCCGGCCCGGCCGCGGTGCCGGACCGGATGGGGCATGCCCATGCGCTCTACAATGCCTCGGACCGGCCGGTGGAGTGGCTCAACATCAACGTCGGCCAGACCAAGCGCTACGACAATTTCGACCTCGACGACTCGCGCGAAGGCGCGCCGCTCGACCCGGTCGCGCAGTTCGCGGCGGTGAAATTCGACCAGGCCCGGCTGAAGCCCGATGGCGCGGTCCGCTCGCGCCGCCTGCTCGGCCCGGAGGTGTTCGCGACGCCCTGGACGTTCGTCGACCATGTGCTCATCCCGCGCGGCGCCGCGCTCGACGGCGCCGCGGCGCCGGGGATCAGCGAGATGGTCTATGTCATCGCCGGCACCGGCGCTGCCACCGTCGCGGGCGAGCACGCGCCACTCGCCAGCGGGGACGCGCTGCCGATCGAGGTCGGCGTGCGCCGCACCCTGCGCGCGACCGGCGGTGCCCCGCTCGAACTGATGGTGATCGGGATCGCGCGCGATCCCGCCGCCAAGGCCGCCTACGCCGCCACGCTTTCCGCCCGCTGACCCCCGAAAGGACTCTCACGATGCAACGTCGCTCGCTCCTCCAATCGATCGCCGCGGCCGGCGCCGGCTGGGCGCTGCCCGCCACGGCGCGCGCCGCCCCGCCGAAGACGAAGCCGATCGTGCTTTACTGCGACCTCGCGGTCGATCCGGCGCGCGAGCAAGAGATGCTCGACGCCTTCCACCAGCATTTCCTGCCCGCCGCGCAGAGCTTCCGCGGCCGCGGCTTCATCGACCTCAAGATGCTCAAGCTGCGCAGCGTCATCCAGGGCCAGCCGGCCCCGCCCAAAGGCGTCAACTACCGCTTCCAGCTCACTTACGAGAGCGAGGAGCAGCGCCAGAAATGGATCCGCTCCGAGGTGCACGAGCGCAACTGGCCGCTGATCGAGCGGACCGTGCTCAATCGCGACTATCTCGTCCTGCTGACCGACGCGGTGTGACGATGCCGAATCCCATCCGCATCGCTGCGGCGCTCGTCGTACCGCTCGCGCTCCATGCCGCCGCGCCTGCGCAGCAAGGCGGCGCGCGGATCGAACGGCTCGATCCCGCGCTCGACGCGCTGATCGCGCCGGGCGCGACCGTCGAGCGCGTCGCGACCGGCTTCTCCTTCACCGAGGGGCCGCTGTGGCACGATGGCCGCCTGTGGTTCTCCGATGTCAGTGGCGACGTGCTGCGCGCGGTCGACGCCGCGGGCAAGGTCGAGGAACTGCTTGCCAACGCGGGCGGGCTCGCGAAGCCGCCGGCGGGCAAGAGCATCGGTCCCAATGGGCTCGTCCCCGACCGCGACGGCGGCGTGCTGATGGCGCAGATGGGCGCACGCCGGATCGTGCGCCTCAGCGCCGATCGCCGCATCACCCCGGTGATCGCCGATTATCGCGGCCAGCGGCTCAACAGCCCCAACGACCTCGTCTTCGCCGCCGACGGCGCCTTGTGGTTTACCGATCCGCCGTTCGGGCTCTACAACGGCATGGATCGCGATCCCGCCAAGCAACTGCCCTACAATGCGGTGTTCCGCTATGCCGGCGGCTCGCTGACCCCGGTCATCACCGATCTGAAATTGCCCAACGGCATCGGCTTCTCGCCGGACGGACGGACGCTGTACGTCACCGACTACGGCCCGCCGGGGACGATCTACGCCTATAAGGTCGGGCGCGGCGGCGCGCTGTCGGGCAAGCGCGTGCTGATCGCCTTCCCGGCCGGCGGTGCCGGCGGCGCGGACGGGCTCAAGGTCGACCGACGCGGCAACGTCTGGGCGACCGGCCCGGGCGGCATTCGCGTGATCTCGCCCGCGGGCAAGGTGCTTGGGCAGATCGTACTGCCCGAAGTGGCCGCGAACCTCGCCTTCGCCGGCGACGGCCACACGCTCTACATCACCGCCTCGACGAGCGTGTACCGGCTGAGGACGACGGTCGCAGGCGTGCTGCCGCGGTACGCGCGCTGAGCCGGGAACGGGGATGCCTGTCGCCCCCAGAGCCTCAGTGCCCGACCGCGGCCGCCGCCTTCTTGTCGGTCGCGAGCGTGGCGACGAGATAGTCGTTCATCACCTTCTGCTCCTCGGGCGACAGCTCGGCGCCGCGGTCGATCATCGACTGGACGACCGCCGGCCATTCGGCGGCGGTCTTATGCGCCGCGAACACCTGATTGGTGGTGTGGCAATAGCCGCAGCGCTCGGTGATCAGGTCGAGCCCGGGTCCGGGCGCGGGCGTCGCGGGTTGCTGCGCCGCGAGCGCCACCGCGCCGAGCAGCGCCATGCCTGCAAAGCCGAAGAAGCGGACGAGCGGGTCGATACGCATCATGACGATCCTCCTCAGCGGACGGCGAACGCGACCACCTGGTCGCTGGTCGCAGGTTGCGCGGCGAAGCCGCCGGTCGCCACCGCGGCGAGCATTTGCCGGCCGTCGGCGGCGCGATAGGTCATCGGCGTGCCGTAATTGGAGGCCGGCAGCGCGGCCGACCATAGCAGCGCGCCGCTCTTCGTGTCGAAGCCGCGGATCGTCGCATCGCGCGTCGCGCCGATGAAGGTCAGCCCGCTCGCGGTCGTGATCGGCCCGCCCGCGCTGATGACGCCGTTCGCGGCGAATGCCGGGTCGGCGTTGGTGCCGAGCACCTTGCGCCACGCGATCGCCCCAGTGTCGACGTTGATCGCGACCAGCTCGCCCCACGGCCCCTTCTGGCACGGCGTACCGGTCTCGGGGTCTTGGAAATAGGCATAGCCGGCCTTCATCCCCCAGCTGCCGTCGGGCTGCCGCGCCAATTGCTGCGGACTGGCGAGATTGTTGATGTTGATGACGTACAGCCCGGTCTTGCGATCGAACGCGCCTCCGCCCCAGTCGACACCGCCGAGGCTGCCGGGGAAGAAATTGACTGCCGAATCGGCGCGCAGCGGCTGGAAGGTCCTGCTCGGCGCGACTGCGAGGTCCGCCACCAGCTTTTCGCACACCGCGCGATGCGCCGGGGGACCGTCGACCAGATCGCTCGCGGCATAGCTCAGCCGGGCGAGCGGCGGCGGGGTGACCGGCATCGGCTGCGTCGGCCAGGGTTGCTCGCCGGGCACGTCGGTGTCGGTCGGCACCGGCACCTCGCGCACGTCGTACAGCGGCTTGCCGGTGACGCGGTCGAGAATGAACATCATCGCGGTCTTATTCATCACCGCAATCGCCGGGATCGTGCGCCCGCCGCGCCGCACCTCGATCAGCGTCGCGCTCGGCAGGTCGACGTCCCAGATGTCGTGGTGGACGGTCTGGAAGTGCCAGAGATACTTGCCGGTCGCCGCCTCGACCGCGACGATCGAATTGCCATAGAGGTTCTGCCCCTTGCGATCGCCGCCCCAGCGATCGAAGGTCGGCGCGCCCACCGGCAGATAGGCGATGCCGCGCTTGTCGTCGACGAGCACGAAGGTCCAGACGTTGACCCCCGAGCGCTTCTGCCAGCTGTCGCCCTCCCAGGTGCCGAAGTTCGGCTCGCCCGGTTGCGGGATGGTGTGGAAAGTCCAGAGCAGCTTGCCGGTGTGCGCATCCCAGCCGCGCACGTCGCCCGCCGCGCCCTTCACCGGCATTTCCTGCACGCGCGACCCGGTGATGATGACGTCGCGGTAGATGGCGGGCGGGCTGCTCATCCCGAGCGGCGCGCGCGTGCCGTTCATCACCTCGGGTGTCTTCATGTCGACCACGCCCGACGTCCCGAACGCCGTCGCCGGCTGCCCGGTCGCGGCGTCGAGCGCATACAGCTTCCCGGTGCGCGTCCCGAAGACGATCCGCGCGCCTGTCCCCTTGCTCCCCGGCCAGTAGGCGACACCGCGCGTCGACGGCTGGTCGTTGCCGGGCAGCGCGAACACCCAGCGCTCCTTGCCGGTCGCGGCGTCGAGCGCGACGACGCGCTTGTACGGCGTCGCCAGATACATGACGCCCTTCACCACCAAAGGCGTCGCCTCGGACGCGGAGAAGCCGGTGCGGAATTTTGCCGGGACGCTGTCGGGCATCGGAATCGTGTCGCCGGTCGTGCCCGCCGGACGCATGTGATAGGTCCAGACCTGTCGCAGCTTCGCGACGTTCGCGGGGGTGATCTCGGTCAGCGGCGAGAAGCGGGCGTGGCTCTCGTCACGACCATAGCCCTGCCAGTCGCCCTTCGCCTGCGCCATTGCGGGCGCGGCGGGGGCCAGCGCGACAGCAATCGCCCCTGCCCGCGCGACATGCCCCATGCGCCGCCTGATCCTGCTCGCCACGCTCCACTCTCCTGTTCGGCCACGTCGCGTCCCGCGTCAGGCGGCCGCAACGTTGTCCTGTCATTTCAACGGTGCTAGCAAGCCGCACGATCCTATACAATATGATCCGTGTTGATCGTCCGTCGCTATCGGCCGATCAGGGGGAGAGGAGATTGCGCATGTCGGAATTGCCGCTGAAGGGACTGAGGGTCCTCGATATCTCGCAGGTGATGGCGGGGCCGTTCTGCTGCATGCTGCTCGGCGACATGGGCGCCGACGTCATCAAGATCGAGCCGCCGCGCACCGGCGATTCGACGCGTCACTCGATGGGCTTCCGCCTGAAGGGCGAGGACAGCCCCGGCTTCCTCGCGCTCAACCGCAACAAGCGCAGCATCACGCTCGACCTCAAGGACGAGGCCGACCGTGCGGTGCTCTATGCGCTGGTGCAGACCGCCGACATCGTTGTGGAGAATGCCCGCCCCGGCGTCGCGAAGCGGCTCGGCATCGACTATGATACGCTCGCCGCGCTCAACCCGCGGCTGATCTACGCCAGCATCTCGGGCTTCGGCCAGACCGGCCCCTGGGCGCAGCGTCCGGGCTTCGACCTGATCGCGCAGGCGATGTCGGGCGTGCTCAGCTCGAACGGCTTTCCCGGCATGGAGCCCGCCAAGAACTCGATCGCAGTCGCCGATCTCGGCGCGGGGCTCTTCTCGGTCTATGGCATCCTCAGCGCGGTGATCGGGCGCCAAACCTCGGGTCGCGGGCAGTATATCGATGCGTCGCTGCTCGAGGCGGCAATGGGGCTCTCGATCTGGGAGACGACCGAATATTGGGGCACCGGCCGCGCGCCGGCGCCGATCGGCTCGGCCAATCGCATGTCCGCCCCCTATCAGGCGGTGCGCGCGTCGGACGACTGGTTCGTGATCGGCGCGGCGAACCAGGGATTGTGGCTCACCTTCCTGAAGGTGATCGGCCGCACCGAACTGCAGGAGGACGCACGCTACGCCACCAACGCCGCGCGCGTCGCGAACCGCCAGCTGCTCATCGACGAGCTCGCGCCCACCTTCCTGACGCGGACCAGCCAGGAATGGATCGACGCCTTGCTCGCCGCCGGCGTGCCTGCCGCACCGATCCTCGATTACGGTGAGGCGGTCGTCAGCGAACAGGCGGTCGCGCGCGAGATGGTGATGCAGGTGGCGCACCCGGTGGAGGGCGAGTTCAACGCGCTCGGCTTCCCGGTCAAGATGCGCGGCACGCCGCAGGAAGTGCGCCTGCCTCCGCCGCTGCTCAACGAGCATGACGCCGAGATCCGCCGCGAGCTGGCCGAGCGCGGGCTGCTGCCCGACACGGCCGAGGCGGCGGCGTGAGCGGCGTCGTCGTCACGCGCGACGGTGCTGCGGTCCACGTCCGGTTTGACAATCCCGCTGCGCACAACGCCCTGACCGGCGCGATGTGGCTGGCGTTGCGCGACACCGCGCGCGCGATCGCCGATGACCGCTCGGTGCGGGCGGTCACCTTTCGCGGCACCGGCGGCAAGGCGTTCATCTCGGGCACCGACATCAGCAAGTTCGCCGACTATCGCGAGGGCGCGCAGGGCGTCGCCTATGAGCGCGAGATCGACGAGTGCATGGGCGCGGTCGACGCCATCCCGTGCACGACGATCGCGGTGGTGGAAGGCTGGGCCGTCGGCGGCGGGCTCAACATCAGCGCCGCGTGCGATTTCCGGATCGCGACCCCCGACGCGCGCTTCGGCTCGCCGATCGGCCGCACGATCGGCAATTGTCTCTCCGCGGCCAGCGTGGCGCGGATCGGCGGCGCCGTGGGCGCCTCGGTCGCGCGGCGCATGGTGTTGCTGGGCGAGATCGTCGGTGCCGAGGAACTGCGCGCGAGCGGGTTCCTGCTGAAGGTGGTCGAGGGTGACGCGCTCGAGGCCGAGGTCGCGGCGCTGTGCGCGCGCGCGATCGAGAATGCGCCGCTGACGACGCGCGCGACCAAGGAGACGCTGCGGCGGATGACCTTCGATGCCCTGCCAGCGATCGAGCCGCTGATCGAACAGGTCTATGGCAGCGAGGACTTCCGTCGCGGCGTGGCGGACTTCCTTGCCAAGACGAAGCGCGTACCGGATTGGCGCGGCGAGTGAAGCGATGTCCCTCCCGCGTGTGACCGTCGAGGCTCGACAAGCACCCGCCTTCTTCCGTCATCCCGGACTTGATCCGGGATCCCGCTTTCCACCCTAGGCCGATCAGCGCTACCCGACCGGCTTAGGCGCGATCATGATCCCCGCCGCCATGGGCTGGCTTGGCGGCAACGGCAGCTTGCCCGCCGGGAAGCCGTTGACCTCAAACATATAGGCCTCGATGTCCGCGACCGTCTTCCCGCTCAGGCTGCCGGGCGCGCTCAGCGGCATCGTCGTCTTGATCCGCGAGAACAGATCGCCGGCCGAAGTGCCCGTCCAGTTGTTGAGGAACCCGCCCCCCGCCAGCGCCGGCGCGACGTCGATCCCCGCGAGCGTATCGCCGTGGCAGGCGGCGCAATGTTCGGCATAGGCGGCCTTGCCGCGCGTCGCCTGCTCGGCGGTATAGACGCCATTCCACACGTCGCGCTGTCCGCCCTGCGCGCGCACCATCACCGCGCTGCCGAGCGTCAGCGCCGCCGCGCCGAACAGCCAGCCGCCGTATCTCGTCACTCGCTCGATCATCACGCTGCTCCCGGAAGTCGGTAGGCGACCAGCTCCGCGCTGGCATTGCCGCCGCCGGTGGCGACGACGATATATTGCCGGCCCTTCAGCCGGTAGGTCATCGGCGATCCGCTTTGCGGCGCGGTCATGTACACCGCGCCCTTCTCCTCGCCGGTCGCCTTGTCATAGGCGCGCAGCATCGCGCCGCGGATGCCATATTCGTTGGTGTAGAAGCCGGCCTCGCCGCAGATCACCAGCGTCTTGGTCACCAGCGGGCCGAGGTTGCCGGCGCGCCCGGTGCGCGGGATCTTGAGCCCCTTGAGCTTGGGATGGTTGCGGACGTTGTCGGGCGTCTCGCCATGCGCGACCTGCCAGGCGAGGTCACCCTTGCTCAGATCGATCGCGGTGATCCGGCCATAAGGTGGCTTGAGCAACGGCAGGCCCTCGATGGCGAGAAAGCCGGGCGGCGGCCCTTTCGACGCGCCCGCCGGCGCGCCACCGGCAGGCGGCGCGGCCGGCGGCGCCTCCATATTGCGCATGCCCGCACGCGCTGCCCCCATCGCTGGCATCGCGCGTGCCTCGCGCCCGGCGACGCCATGCACCTGCGGAAACTCGGACACCTGCGGGTCGTCGTTGGGCACGATCCCGATCAGCGACGGCTGCGTCTTGGAATAGACGTACACCATGTGCGTCTCGGGATCGTAGCAGCCGCCGGGCCAGTTGGTGCCGCCCTGGATGCCCGGCGCCGAGATCGTCCCCCACCGCCCGGGCTTGCTGACCGTCGGCGGGGTGAACAGCGGGCCGATCGTGTACGACTTGACGAACGCGACCGCTTTGGCGCGCAGCTCGGGGGTGAAGTCGATCAGTTCGTTCTCGGTGACACCCTGTACGTCATAGGCGGGCGGCTTGGACGGCACCGGCTGCGTCGGGCTGTACCATTCGCCGGGCACGTCGCCGCGCGGCACCTTGCGCTCGGGGATCGGCCAGATCGGCTCGCCCGTCTCGCGGTTGAGGACGTACAGAAACGCCTGCTTGGTCGGCTGCGCGAGCGCCTTGACGGTGCGCCCGTTCACCGGGATGTCGCACAGGATCGGCGCGCACGGGATGTCGCGGTCCCACAGGCCGTGATGCACCATCTGATAATGCCAGCGCCGCCGCCCGCTCTCGAGATCGAGCGCGACCAGCGACTCCCCGAACAACGCATTGCCGCGGCGGAACATGCCCATCTCGTCGCCGGTCGGCAGTTCGACCGGGACATAGACCAGCCCGAGTTCCTCGTCGGCCGACATCTCTGCCCACGCCCCGGCGTTGCCGGCCTCGTCGGCGTCGCCGTTGAGCCAGGTGTCGTAGCCGTACTCGCCCTTGCGCGGGATCGTGTGGAAGATCCACTTGCGCTTGCCCGTGCGCACGTCGAAGCCGCGGATATAGCCCTTCACGTTCTTGCGCACCGCCGGCACGTCGCCCGCGGTATGCGCCGCGCCGACCACCACCGTGTCGCGCGCCACCATCGGCGTGGCGTGGAGGCCGACGTCGGCGGTGTCGACGTCGAGCTCCTGGTCGAAGTCCTTCTTGAGATCGACGATGCCGTTGGTGCCGAAATCGGGATCGGGGATGCCTGTGTTGGCGTCGAGCGAGACCAGCTGGTAGCCGATCGTGACGTAGAGGATCCGCTCGACCGTCCCGTCGGTCCAATAGGATACGCCGTGGCCGGAGAGCTGGCGCGGCGAGTTGAGCGCGCGCTGTCCCTCGTCGACGCGGTGCATCCACAGCAGCTCGCCGGTCGCCGCGTCGAGCGCGACGCAGTCGCGGCGCGACCCGGCGGGCAGGAACAGCTTGCCCTTCACCAGCAGCGGGGTCGGCTCGAACTGATATTCCTTGCGCGCGCCGAACACGTCGGTCTTGACGCTCCACGCAATCTCCAGATCGTTGAAATTGTCGGCATTGATCTGGTCGAGCGGCGAGTAGCGGGTGTTCGCCTTGTCGGCGGCGTAGCTGCGCCACTCGGTATCGGGTGCCGGCGCGTCGGCGTCCTGCATCGGCGCCGCCAGCGCTGCGGGGTCGATCGCGACGACCAATGCCGAGGCGGCGGTGCCCGCGAGCAATTGGCGGCGCGTGAACACCGCGGCAGTCACCACGTCACCGCGATATATTTCGCCTCGCAATATTCGAGCAGGCCGTGGTGCGACCCCTCACGCCCCAGTCCGCTCTGCTTCATGCCGCCGAACGGCGCGGCAGCATCGGAGACCAGCCCGCGGTTGACCGCGACCATGCCGCACTCGATCCGCTCCGCGACCGCCAACGCACGCTTGAGGTCGCCCGAATAGACATAGGCGGCGAGGCCATATTCGGTGTCGTTGGCGAGCGCGACCGCCTCGTCGGCAGTGTCGAACACCGTCACCGCCGCGACCGGGCCGAACACCTCCTCGCGCAAGATCTCCGATCCGGGCTGGACGTCGGTCAGGACTGAGGGCGGGTAGAAATAGCCATCGCCGGCCGGCGTCTCGCCGCCCAGCGCCACGCGCGCGCCCTTCGCCATTGCATCCGCGACAAGCCGCTCGATCTTGTCGACCGCCTTGCGGTTGATCATCGCGCCGCATTGCGTGGCGGGGTCGGTGCCGGGACCGACCGTCAGCGCCCCCATCCGCTCGACCAGCTTCGCGACGAAGGCGTCGTGGATGCCGCGCTGGACGTAGAGCCGGTTGGCGGCGGTGCAGGCTTCGCCGGCGTTGCGCATCTTGGCGACCATCGCGCCCTCGATCGCGGCGTCGAGATCGGCATCGTCGAACACCACGAACGGCGCATTGCCGCCCAGTTCCATCGACGCGCTGATCACCTGATCCGCCGCCTCGCGCAGCAGCACGCGGCCGACCTGCGTCGAGCCGGTGAAGGACAGCTTGCGCACGCGCGGGTCGTGGAGGATCGCGCTGCACACCGGACCGGGCTGGCTGGTGGTGACGACGTTGACCACCCCCGCCGGCACCCCGGCGCGGCGCATGATCTCGGCGACCGCCAGCGCGGTCAGCGGCGTCTCCGACGCGGGCTTGAGGATGCAGGTGCAGCCCGCCGCCAGCGCCGGCGCGATCTTGCGCGTCGCCATCGCCGCCGGGAAGTTCCACGGCGTGATGAGCAGCGCGATGCCGATCGGCTGATGTTGCACCATGATCCGGTTGCCGCCGGCCGGCGACATCCCCAGCTCGCCGGGGATGCGCACCGCTTCCTCGGCATACCAGCGGAAGAATTCGGCGGCATAGGCCACCTCGCCGCGCGCATCGCGCAGCGCCTTGCCATTCTCGAGCGCGATCAGCTGCGCGAGCCATTCCTGCTGCGCCATCATCGCGTGGAAACAGGCGAGCAGTACGTCGGCGCGCTTCCGCGGCGCGGTCGCCGCCCAGTCGGCCGCAGCGGCAGCGGCGGCGTCGACCGCGGCGATCCCCTCCGCAGGCGCGGCGTCGGCGACCTCGGTGAGCGTCGCGCCGGTGGCGGGATCGTCGACCGCGATCGTCGCACCGCTCGCGGCGGCGGTCCAGCGCTCGCCGATCAGCAGGCCGGTGGGGATGGCGAACGGGCCATCGCCCGGCGGGGTGTAGCTGGTCATCGAAAGCGTTCCGTGCATCAGGCGTGGAGGAGCGTGGCGCGGTCGCCCGCGAAGGCGGCGCGCGTGATGGTCTGCATCGCGGCGAGGTCGAGCGGCCGCGGGTTGTTCTTGATGAGCCGCGCGGCGTTGAGCGAATATTCGGCGACCTGGTCCTGCTGGTCGGCGCGCAGCCCCAGCTCGGCCAGCGACTTCGGGATGCCGATCCGCTGGAACAAGGCGTCGACCGCCTCGATGAACGCCTGCGCGCGCTCGGCCGGCGTCGCCCCCGCGATACCGACCAGCTCGGCAAGCTCGGCGAAGCCATCGGCACAGGCCGGACGGTTGAACTGCATCACATACGGAAGCAGCGTCGCCACCCCCTGCCCGTGCGCGGTGTGCGTCAGGTTGCCGACCGGATATTGCAGCGCGTGCGCCGCCGCGGTGCCCGCGGTGCCGAACGCGCATCCCGCCGCCAGCGAGGCCAGCATCACGCCCTCGCGCGCCTCGATATCGCTGCCGTCGACCACCGCGCGCTCGAGATAACGGAACACGTTGGTCACCGCGAGCGTGGCGAAGTGGTCCGACAGCACGTTCTTGCCGACGAACACATGCTGCTCGGTCAGCAGCGCGTCGATCGGCCGCGCCAGCGTCGTGTAGGCCTCGACCGCATGGGTCAGCGCGTCCGCGCCCGAGAAAGCGGTGAGCGCGGGCGGGCAGCTGACGGTCAGCTCGGGGTCGCAGATCGCCACCTGCGCGATCAGATGCGGGCTGGCGATCCCGACCTTGGCGCCGCGCTCCTCGTCGGCGACGACGGCGACGGGGGTCGCCTCCGAGCCCGTGCCGGAGGTGGTCGGGATGGCGACCAGCGGCATCACCGGGTCGGGCACCGCCAACTCGCCGTAATAATCGCGCACGCTGCCGCCATGCGTGAGCAGCACCGCCGCGACCTTGGCGAGGTCGAGCGAACTGCCCCCGCCGATGCCGATCACCACATCCGCGTCGAAGCCGTTCGCCACAGCGACACAGGCGTCGATCGAGCGCAGCGGCAAATCGGGGACCGTGCCGTCGAACACGCGCGTCTCGACACCATGCGCGGCGAGATCGGCGAGCATTGCGGTAAACTCGGGCTGCGCGGCCTGACGCTCGTCGGTACAGACCAGCGCCCGCTGCCCGAGCCGCGCACTCGCCGCGCCGAGCGCGGCACGCTGCCCGCGACCGAACAGGATCGCGCGCGGCAGGCGCGCCGCACCGAACAGGGCGGGCGCGGTCGGATCGGGGGTCATGCGAGTATCTCCATCGGTCATGCCGCGGCCGGCGCGTCGGCGGCGGCAAGCTGCCGCGACGCGTCGATCCGCAGGAAAAGAAGCGCGGCGATCGCGCACAGCACCGCGAGCACCATGAAGGCCGGGAACCAGCCGCCGACCGTCACGATATAGCCGGTCACCGCGGCGGCGATCGCCGCGCCCAGATTGCCGAGCGTGTTCATCACCGCCGAAACCGACCCCGCAAACTCGCCGCCGATGTCGAGCGTCACCGCCCAGGACACGCCGACGGTCAGCTCGAGACCGAACACCGCGATGCAGAAGCAGACGATGCTCGCCACCGGCGCGTCGATCGCGGCGGCGAGCGGCATCATCGTCGCGGCGGTGACGAAGCCGACCACCGCGACCAGGCGCCGCGCCATCTTCAGTCCGGCGCCACGCTTGACCAGCAGGTCCGAGGTCCAGCCCCCGGCGAGATCGCCGACCACGCCCGCCATCAGCGGCAGACTGGCGAACAGCCCCATCACCGCGAGGTCGTAGCCACGCGCGTCGTGGAGATATTTTGGGAACCACGTCAGGAAGATGTTGATGCAATAGGCGTAGCAGAAATACATCGCCGACAGCGTCCACAGCTGCGGCTGGCGCAGCAGCCGCCGCCACGGCACCCTGGCGCGCGCCGGCCCGGTGCCGAGCGCCTCCTCGATCATCGCGCGTTCGGTCGCGTTGACGCCGCGATGCTCGCGCGGCGTGTCGCGATAATAGACGAACCACGAGAAGGCCCAGACGAGCCCGACGCCCGCGAACAGCAGGAACGGCATCCGCCAGCCGAAATCGAGGATCAGCAGCGCGACGAACACCGGGGTCACCGCCCCGCCCAGCCGTGCACCGGCATGCGTCAGCCCCTGCGCCCAGCCGCGCTCGGCGGGCAGCATCCAGCGCGACAGCGAGCGCGTCGCGATCGGAAAGGCACCCGCCTCCCCCATCCCGAACAGGAAGCGGCACACCATCATCGAGCCCGCCGACCACGTCAGCGCGGTCGCCGCGGTGAAGCTCGACCACCAGACCACCACGCCGGTGAGCGCGCGGCGCGGCCCGAACCGGTCGCCGAGCCACCCGCCCGGAATCTGGAACAGCGCGTAGGCGAATTGGAAGGCGGCGAATATCCAACCCATCGTGACGAGCGAGAAACCGAATTCCTTCTGGATCGACGGCGCCGCGGTCGCGATCACCACGCGGTCCATATAGGTGATGAGATAGGCCAGCACGGTGAGCCACAGCACCGCATGACGCACCCGCGTCGGGCGCACGGCCTGCTCGCCCGTGACGCTCACCGGCTCGGCCAGCGCGCCCGACGCGCTCACGGCTTCGCTGTGCCGCACGCGGCGGCAGCGCGGCCGACGCAGGTCTCCCAGATCGTCGGCACCTTGCGCCCGGCGACATAGACGGCGCTGATCGCGCGCGTGTTGCGGATGTCGCGCGTCGGGTCGCGGTCGAGCACCAGCAGGTCGGCCCATTTGCCGGGCTTCAGCACGCCGCTCTCGTTCTCGCGCAGGAAGCTGGCGTTGGTGCCGGTCGCGGCGGTGAGCGCCTGGAGCGGGGTGAGCCCGGCCTTGACCATCAGCTCCAGCTCCCAATGCGCGAAATAGCCGGGGAAGCGCGCGGTCGGGCCGCTGTCGGTGCCCATGCCATAGCGCACCCCCGCCTTCGCCTCGGCCGCAAGGCTCGCCATCGCGTTGCGCAGCACCGGCGGATATTTGGGGAAGAGCGGCGATGCGGCGAGCTTCTGCTGGCGCTCCTGGCTCTTGAGCGTGGCGATCGTCGAGGGCGCGACCCCGCGCGCGAAGAACGGCTCGTCGACGAACGGCAGCAGCGTGTAGGTAAAGCTCGCCTCGCGGCTGAGCGTCGAGGCCAGCTGCCACGTCCCGCGCTGCTTCATCGCCGCCGTCAGTGCCGGGTCGACGACGCGGTCGCGCACCTGATGCATGAAGACGTCGACGCCCTCACGCGTCAGCTCGGCGGCATTGTCGTAATAGAAGATGTGCGCCGCCGCCTGTTTGTTCGCGGCGTGCGCGGCGTCGATCACCGCCTTGCTCACCTCATATGGCATGCGCTTGGCAACGGTGCCGAATTCGTCGTCCATCCACAATTTGACGAAGTCGTCGCCCTTGGCGGTCTCGCGCTTGACCATCGCGGTCGCCTCGGCGGGCGTCGCGACCGACTGGTCCAGCCCCGGCACGCCGCCGTAGCTGCCCTTGTAGACCACGCCACGACCCGCGGTGTACGCGCGCGCCGTCGCGATCCGCCCGACGCGACGCTGGTCGGCGATCACCTGGTGGATCAGATCGCCATCGGTGCCGAGCGTATAGACCGAGGTGACGCCATAAGCGGCATACAGCTTCAGCTGCTCCTCGACGTTCGCGCGGTCGTAATATTTGGTGAAACTCTGGTCGACACCGTCGACGAGGCCGAGGTGGACATGGCTGTCAATCAGGCCGGGCATCAGGAACTTGCCCCGCAGGTCGGTGACCGTCGCGCCCTTCGCAGCGGGGCGGCGGCGGGACGGGCCGACCCAGGTGATCCGCCCGTCGGTCATGACCAGCGCCTGATCCGCACGCGGCGCGCTGCCGGTCCCGTCGAACAGCGTGGCATGGTCGAGCACCACCGTTTCGGCCGCCGCCGCGCCGCCGAGACACAGCGCCACCAACGCGACACCGACGCGGGACGATGCCCACGCGCGAGCTGGCCGAATCCGCCGCATCGCACTCCTCCCCAAGTCATATCCTATATGATTTGACTACGAAGTGCGCCGAAGGCTGTCAAGCGAAGGAACGTGGCACGACGCGAATGTCGTCAGACGGTTGGTGTGCTTTCGGCGAGCACGGCGTCCATCCGCTGCTGCGAACATTCGAGGTGGTGGCGCACCGCGCGCTCGGCGGCGTGGGCATCATGCGCGACCAGCGCGTCGATGATCGCGCGATGCTCGCGCGCCGCCGCGTGCGGGGCGTTGGTGGCATAAAGCGCGCGGAAGATATGAAGGTGCGCGTGCAACCGCTCGATCGTCTCGGCGATCAGGCGATTGCCGCTGCCGGTGGCGATCAGCCGGTGGAGCGCGGCATCGGCCTCGGCGAAGCGCGAATAGGCGCGGGCGTCACCGTCCACCACCCCCGACATGTCGTGGTCGATCGCGCGCAGCGTGGCGATCGCGCCGTCGGTCATCGCTTCGGCCGCGCGCGCCGCGGCATAGGGCTCGATCAGCTGGCGCAGCGTATAGAGATCGCGCACCTCCTCCCGCGTCATCTGCGGACTGGCGCGATAGCCGACGTTCGGCATCTTGTAGACCAGCTTTTCGGCCTCGAGCTGGCTCATCGCCTCGCGCACCGGGGTCTGGGAAATACCAAGCTGTCGCGCGACCGTATCGATCGCGATCCGCTCGCCCGGCGCGATCTTCAGGCTCATCAGCATGTCGAGCAGATGGTCATAGGCGCGCTCCACCATCGTCGGGCCGGGCGCAGGTCGCGCGGCGCGGGAGGCGGGCAAGGCAGGGCTGTTGGTATCGATGTGCCGCAAGTCGGGTCCGCCGGTCCGGAAGGGATGTACGAACCCGATCATATAGGGTTTACACGATTGACGTAAGATGTTGCGGCGCGACGGCCCGCGCGGCGCAGCGCGCGGGCCGTGCCGTCCGTCAGAAGTTGAAGCGCACCCCCAGTCGGTAGGTGCGCCCGATCACGTCGTACAGCGCCGGGTTCACGAAAAACGGCGACTTCGCCGGGTCGCGGTTGAAGAGATTGTCGACCTTGGCATAAGCGGTCACCGCCTCGGTGATGTTATAGGTGCCGCCGACATCCATGTAGAACGCGCCCGGCATGAAATTCTGGTCGATCGTCGGGCGCTTGTTCGTCGATTCCGGGCAGGTGCCGGGCTGGCAGACGACATATTGGTTGCCGAGCACGCCGTCGCTGAACCAGCGTTCCTGCACCAGCAGCGAGAAATTGTCGCCCTCGTACGTCTGCACCGCCAACCACTTCCAGTCGGGGGTGTTGCCGGTATTCACCCCGGCGGTGTCGTTCGGGATCGTGCCGTTCAGCCCGGTGTCGGTGACGAACTTGCTGATATGCGTCGCCAGCGCGCGCAGCGTCAGCCGACCCGGCAGGCCCAGCGGCCGCTGCCAGCGGTAGCTCGCCTCGATATCGAACCCGGAGGTATCGATCGACGCGAGGTTGAACGCCTGCACGTTGATGAAGTTCGGGCCGTTCTGGTTGTTGAGATTGAACGCGCTGCACGTGCCCGGCAGGATGTTGCGGAAGCACAGGTCGACGATGTCACCCGCGCCGAGGCTGGAAATGACGTCGGTGATCTTCAGCTTGTACCAGTCGAACGACACGCTCAGCCCCGGCAGCCAGCTCGATCCCGAGAAGGCGATGCCGGCGGTGGTGTTGCGCGCGATTTCCGGCGTCAGGTTCGGGTTGCCGATCGTGTTCTGGATCGCGAGCACGTTCACGTTGCGGAACGGATCGAAAAAGTTCGGCTGCGTGGTGGTGACCGGCGCGGCGAACAGTTCGGACAGGTTGGGCGCACGCACGTCGCGCGAGGTGACGCCGCGCAGGCGGAAGCCGTCGATCGGCAGATCCCAGGTCCCGCCAACCTTCCACGCCCAGACCGTGCCGGAGGTGCTGTAATCGGTGACGCGCGCCGCGCCGTTGACGCTCGCGCGGCCGACCGAGTCACCGTTGAGCAACGGCACGTCGACTTCGACGAAGGCTTCCTTCACGCTATAGGCGCCGGTCCCGTTCTTGTAATTGCCGGCATACCAGTTGTTGCCGGCCGGCAATTGCAGCGGATCGGCCGGGTAGATCGAGTCGTACGGCTGGTTGTCGATCCCCGCGCCATAGGGATCGGCGGTCACCTTGTAGAATTCGTGGCGGAACTCGCCGCCGAATGCGACCGACACCGGCCCGGCCCATGAGCTGAACGGCGAGCCCGAGAAGTTGAGGCTGGCGACGTCCTGCGTCTGGCGCGTCCGCTGCCGCGGGCCGTTGGCCGGCATCACATAGTCGAGCGCCTGCTGCGACGGGCTCCCGCCGAACACGTTGAGCGGCTGGCAGCCGGCGGCACGCGCGACCGGATTGGCGCAGACGATCGCGCCGTTCAGCGTGGTCGCGTTGATCGCGGCGTTATAGCGCTGCGTGAGCAGGATGTTGTCGACGTCAATCTTGGTGCGGTTCGTGCCATGCTCGACATAGATGTCGTAGCTCCACTCCGACCCGAGCACCGGCTGACGCCCCTTCGCACCGACCACGAAGCGGTACTGGCGCCGATCGGTATGCACCTGCGTGTTGCCGAGCGCGGCATTGCTGGTGCCGAACTGGAATTGCGTGATGTTCGCGGTCGCGCAGGCCGACTTGATCTCGGCCGGCACATAGGGGTTGGCGCACTGGATCGTCAGCGCGGGGCGGTTCTGGCCGCCGACCGGCTGGTTGTTGGTCTTCACCTGCGCGATGTTCGAGCTGACGTAGATCTCGTTGTTCGGCGCAAAATCGAAGCCGATCCGGCCATAGCTGTTGAGCCGCTCCAGCCCCGACAGCAGCGACCGGCCCGCGTCGACGTTGCCCGACAGGTCGCCGCCCTGACAGAAGCCGGCGAAACAACCGATCACCGCCCCCGAGGTGGTCCGCGACGGTACGCCGTTCGACCCGTACTGGAACTGGAACGGCTTGCCCGACTGATCGAAGGCGATGCCCTGCAGCGGACCGGCAGTGATCAGACCGTATTTGGCGAAGGTGATCGACTGCGCATAATCGCGCAGCACATATTGCGGCGACCCATCGTTGGTGACGTTACGGTTCACCAGCGTCGTCTGCTTGAACCAGTCGCGTCCACCGGCCAGCCCGATGCCGAACTCGCCGCCGCCGATGCCCTCGTCGCGCGCATATTCCGTGCTGCCGACGATGTGCAGCCGATCCTCGAGCAGGCTGGTGCCAGCGGCGAGCTGGACGAGCACCTGCTCATTGTCGCCGTAATCGGTGATCCCGCCCTGCACATTGCCCTTGACGCCCTTGAAGCGCGTATCGGTGATGAAATTCACCACGCCGCCGACCGCGTCGGAGCCGTACGACGCCGACGCGCCGCCGTTCACCACGTCGACGCGCTTGATGAGCAATTGCGGGAACTGGCTGACGTCGGGAACACCGGTGACGTTGGCGCCGACGACGCGCTGGCCGTCGATCAGCGTCAGCGTGCGGATCGCACCGACGCCACGCAGCGAGAAGGAGCTGAGCCCCTGCGCGCCGCTGGACGTGCTGAACGTGTTGACGCTGGTGCCGCTCGATCCCTGCAACGACGGCAGCTGCGAGATCGTCGTGAAGACGTTCGGCTGGGCGTTGGCGGCGATCGCGCCGGAATCGATCACCGTCGTCGGCGTCGGTGCGGTGAAGCCGCCGGTGGTGATGCGCGAGCCAGTGACGATGACGTCGCGCGCGGTATCGTCGTCGGCGGTCTGGCTCGCCTGGTAGGCACGCGCGGTCGAGCCGGCGGTGGTGTCGAGCTGCGCCGGCACGTCGGGCGGGGTCGTGGCGGCGCCGGCCTCTTGCCCGGCCGGCGCGGACTGCGCCTCTGCCAACGCCGGCACGGCACCCGCGGCGATCAGCGCGATCGCGGCGACGCCGGTCCGCATCCGGGCACGACGCCCTTCGGTCAACGCTTTCATCATCTTCCCCTAGCTCCCTTGTTTATCTCGCCGCTGGGCAGGCGCTCGTTGCCGCCCGGCGTGTCGCCACCGGATCTTGCGAGCCCTGCCCCGAAGATTTCTGCCAATATTTCGCCGTCGCCCGACAGCACCTGTCGGGCGTGCATCAGGAACACCAATCGCCTGTCACCTACGAAGGCCGCCACTCTTGTGGGAATGCCACCAGAATGCAGCCAGCGAGTTCTGATCTATTCTCCAGCAAGCACCCCATACGCTCCGACGTCTGGCCGACAGCGGTAAAGGTAACGTTACCATCAAAGACTATACTTCAGCATCCCATTGTCAATATATAAGCGAAGCATTTCTCCGTGTCGGTCCTGCTGCGTGGGGACCGGGTCGGCCGCGCGCCGGGCGGATCAGTCGCGGAACAGCAGCGGTGCCATCCGGTACAGGCTCCGCCGCCACGTTTGAAACTCGTGCCCGGTATCGGGCGAGACGTAGAAGACGCTGTTCAAACCCGCACGCTTGAGCGCCGCCGCATTCGCGGCGGGGTCGGTGCTCGGCCGGGCGGGTCCGCCGCGGGTCTTGCCGTTCTCCAGCTCGCGGCCACCATAACTGACGAAGGTCAGCCGCACCTTGTCCTTATACCCCGGCGCGGCCGCGACATCCTCCGGCGCGATGGTGCCGCCGCTCAGCAGCCCGATATAACCGAACGTGTCGAGGTTCTTCGGTGCGATCAGCTTGGTCTCGAACCCGCCCATCGAGAGCCCGGCCATGCCGCGATGCCGCTGGTCGGCGATCGTTCGGAACCGGCGGTCGACATAGGGGATCAGCTCGTCGATCAGCACGGTACGGAACGGCGTGATGTCGAAACTGGCGAGCCCGCCTGGGCTGCCGGGGCGCACGTCGTTGGTCATGCCATAGGTCATGACGATGATGAACGGACGCGCCTTCCCCGCCGCGATCAGATTGTCCATGATCAGATTGGCATGGCCCTGGTTCGACCACGCCGTCTCGTCCTCGCCCCAGCCATGCTGGAGGTACAGCACCGGATAGCGCGTGCCCGCCGCCGCGTCATAGCCGGGTGGCGTGTAGACGAAGGCGCGGCGTTGCGACTGTGTGCTCGGCGAGGCGAACAGGATCTGTTCGACGCGGCCGTGCGGGACGTCCTTGATCGCGTAGAAGTCCGCGTCGTGCGCCGGGATCTCGATCCCGCTTTCCCAGCGCGTCGAGCCATAGAAGTTGAGCGTGCCGGGATCGTTGAACGTCCCGCCATCGACGGTAAGATGATAATAGTGAAAACCTTCGTCGAGCGGCCCCTCTGACGTAGCGGTCCAGGCGCCGTCCGTCCCCTTGGTCAGCACGGTGCCGCCGCGCCCGCCCAGCCCGAGGCTGACCTTGACGCTTTTGGCGTCGGGGGCGAGCACGCGGAAGCGGACATAGCCTTGCGAGTTGACCTGCGGGAAGGATTGCCCCGGCTGGTTAAGCGTAGAGGGCTTGAAGTCCTCCACGATCGCGGTCGCTGCGATGGCCGCGGGCGCAGGTGCCTGCGCCAGCGCCGCCGATCCCACGAACGAACACGCCATCGCAATCGCTGAAGCCAGTCTCATCGACATCTCTCTCCCTGGTTCCCGATCCTCGTTTTCGGGTCGGCGAATCCTATCTGATATGTTCTACAACATTGAAAGCGGGTGACAACCTGCCTTGTTGTTGGCGAAAGCGACGAAGGACGGCGTCACCCTTCGTCATAATGAAAATACTGGAAGTCGGCAGACTTGCCGGCGCCGGACACGTCCTGGCATGCCATGCCGACGAAGGTGCCGGTGAAATTGGGGAGCCCCGAAATCGTCGCCTCGTCGGACAGCAGGTCGGCGGCGAAGATCGTCTCCAGCCACGTCCAGTCGGTTTCGTCGCCGAGGCGATAGCCGAAGCGGAGCGCCTCGTGATCCACCTCGACGCGCAAGGCGATCAGCCCGTCCGCGAGCGCGATCGGCGCGGTCGTGGAGTTCATGCCATCGCCGAGCGGCAGCACCGACAACACCTGCAGCACGCGCCCGCCCTCGTCATCGGCGGTGACATGGAAGTAGTGGAACTTGCTGGAGTTATAATAACAGACCAGCCCCGCCGCCTGCTGAAAATGGTCGGGGCGGTAATCGAGCAGCGTCTCCGCGCGATAGCGGAATGCCTGCTGCCGCCGGGCGACCAGCGACTGGGTGAAATGGCTTCCGATCGTTTCCCGTCCGTGCAGCCGCAGCCAGCCGGGCCGCGACGTCAGGCTGAAGATGTCGTCCGGACAGGGTGTGCGCAGCCACTGGAACGTCGCCGGAAGCACGGGATCGGTGAAGTCGGTCCGCTCCTGCGTCGGGGCGGCCGGCGTCGTCGGCGTCGCGGACGGCACCTCGTGCATCGGCGTCGCCGCGCCGTCGCGCGTGCGCAGCCAGCCGTCGGCTCCCCACACGACCGGCTGGATCGCGGTTTCGCGCCCCAGCACGCAGCGGCCGCTCGCCGGCAGCGGGCGACCGCAGAGATAGACGAGCCACGTCGTCCCGTCCGGCGCGTCGACGAGATCGCCGTGCCCGGTGCGCTGCAAGGCCAGCTCAGGGCGGTCGCGCGCGGTCAGCACCGGGCCGTCCGGATGCACGTCATAGGGGCCGAACAGATTACGCGAGCGCGCCATCACCACCGCGTGGTTGCGTTCGGTCCCGCCCTCGGCGACGAGCAGATGATACCAGCCGTCGCGCTTGTAGAGATGCGGCCCCTCCGTAAAGCCCAGCGGAGTACCGCCGAAGATATTGCGCCGCTCGCCGATCAGCCGCCCGGCGGCCATGTCCAGTTCCTGCACGACGATGCCGCCGAACCGTGACCGGCCCGGGCGATGATCCCACAGCATGTTGAGCAACCAGCTCCGCCCGTCGTCATCGTGGAACAGCGCCGGATCGAAGCCGCTGCTGTTCAGATGGACGGGATCGGACCATTCGCCGTCGATGCGATCCGACCACACCCAGTAATTGTGGAAGTCGCGCAGCGACGCGCCCACCGCGCCGTCGACAGTGGTCCGGCCGTAGCGTTTCACGTCGGTGTAGACGAGGTGGAATCGCCCGTCGGCGTAACTCAGGTCCGCTGCCCAGACGCCGCAGGAATCCGGATCGCCGCGCAGGTCGATCTGGCTCGGCCGGTTCAGCGGACGCGCGACCAGCTGCCAGTCGGCGAGGTCGCGCGAATGGTGGATCTGCACGCCGGGCATCCACTCGAAGGTGGAGGTGGCGAGATAATAATCGTCGCCGACGCGCACGATCGAGGGGTCCGGGTTGAACCCGCGCAGGATGGGATTGCGAATGGTCATGACGGCTTTCGGATGTTCGTCCAGAGCAGCGCGGCACCCGCCAGATCGAGCAGGCCGAGCAGGATGAAGAAGGGCTGGTAGCCAACCTGATCGACCATCGACCCGAGCACCAGCGTGAAGATCAGCACGCCCAGATTGGCGGCGGTGCCGGAAACGCCGGTCGCGGTGGCGACCTGATCCTGCGGGAACAGATCGGAGACCATCGTGATCACCGTCACCGACAGCGTCTGATGCGCGAACCCGCCGAGGCACAGCAGGGCGATCGCGAGGATCGGGCTGGTAACGGTACCGACGAAGATCATCCCGGTCATCAGTACCGCGCCCAGCGTGAACGCCCAGCGCCGCGCGTCGATCAGCCCGACGCCGCGGCGCTGCAGCCAGGCGACGACCGCCGGCCCGAACAGGCAGCCGAGATCGGCGGCGAGGAACGGTAGCCAGGCGAACAGCGCAATCTGCTTGAGGTCGAAATGCCGCACCTGCACGAGATACAGCGGCATCCACAGCGACAGCATCCCCCACACCGGGTCGGCGAGGAAGCGTGCCCCGGCGATCGTCCACAGGTTGCGGCGGCGCAGCAGCTCGCCGAGCGGCGGACGGCGGCGGCGGCGCACCAGCGCGGCCTCCTGCCCTTCCGCGATCAGCCGCTGCTCCCGCGCGGAGATGAAACGATGGCGTGCCGGCGGCGCATACCACAGCAGCCAGACCAGCACCCAGGCGATTCCGAGCCCGCCCGCGACGAAGAACGCCGCGCGCCAGCTGTCATAGACGATCGCCCATGCGACCAGTGGCGGTGCGAACACCGCGCCGAACGACGCACCGATCTGGTAGATGCCACCCGCGACGCCGCGCTCGCGCGCCGGAAACCATTCCGCCACCAACTTCATCCCCGCCGGCTGCGCGGAGCCCTCGACGAGCCCCAGCGCCCCGCGCAATCCCGCGAAGCCCATCCAGCCGCTCGCGAGGCCGTGCCCGATCGTGATGAGCGACCACAAGGCAACGAACAGCGTGAACCCGACCTTCAGCCCGATCACGTCGAGCAGATATCCGGCCACCGGCTGGAACATGATGCCGAGCTGGAACGCGCCGGTGATCCACGAATATTGCTCCGACGAGATCGCCTGTTCCGCCATGATCGCGGGCGCGGCGACGCCCAGCACGCTGCGCGCGAGATAGTTGATGACCATCGCGCCGACGAACAGCGCGATGATCGTCCAGCGCACGTACGGAAATCGTGCCACCCCGCCTCCCCATGCATGGTAACGTTATCATGCCGTCGTACCCGCGCGCGGCGGTGCCTGACAAGGGCCTTTGCGCGATCGGTGACACGATCGGCGATTGACGGACCGCAATCCGGCGAGGCAGATCGACCCTGTACAAAGGCGTCGGCGATGGTCGACGACGCCGTGACGGGATGAGCGTGCCCCAGCCGAAAGGACGTCGCCGCGGGGTGACGATCATCGATGTCGCCAAACAGGCCGGCGTGTCGCCGATGACGGTGTCGCGCGTCATCAACGGCGACCCCGGCGTCCGCGACGAGACCCGCGAACTCGTCAACGCGACGATCCGCGCGCTCAACTACACCCCCAACCTGTCCGCCCGCAGCCTCGTCACCTCGCGCGAACTGCGGATCGGCGTCATCTACGCCAACCCCAGCGCGGCGTTCATGAGCGGCTTTCTCGCGGGCGTCTTCGAGGAGGCGTCGGCGCGCGCGGCGCAGCTGATCCTGCTCAAGGGCAAGCACGGCGGCGTGCCCACCCATGCCGAGATCGAGCAGCTGATCGCGTCCGGCATCGGCGGCGTGATCCTGACCCCGCCGCTCGGCGAATCGGTCGAGGTGCGGCAGATCCTCCGCGCGGCCGGGCTGCCGATGGCGGTGGTCGCCGGGCAGGTATCCGATGCGATCTCGGTCGGGATCGACGACCATCGGGCCGCGCACGACATGACCCGCCACCTGATCACGCTCGGCCATCGCCGGCTCGGCTTCATCGTCGGCAACCGCGATCAGAGCGCGAGCCTGGCGCGACTGGCGGGCTTCACGGAGGCCGCGACCGGCGTCGGCGCCGAAACCTGCATCGCGCAGGGCGACTATAGCTACACCTCGGGGCTGATCGCGGGGGAACGGCTGCTTGATGACGCGCGGCCGCCGACCGCGATCCTCGCCAGCAACGACGACATGGCGGCCGCGGTGGTTTCGGTCGCGCACCGCCGCCACCTCGATGTGCCGGGCGACCTCAGCGTGTGTGGGATCGACGACAGCATCGCGGCGACCACGCTCTGGCCGCCCCTGACGACGATCCACCAGCCGGTGCAGGAACTGGCCGGCGAAGCGCTCCGGCTGCTGATCGAGGAAATGCGCGCCGCGCCGGGAAAGGGCGCGCGGCGGGTCGCGCGCGTTCTCGAACACACGCTCGTCACGCGTGAGTCGACCGCGGCACCCCGGTCAGCGGACTAGAAGCGGAGGACACCCGCCCTCCTCGTCATCCCGGACTTGATCCGGGGCCCCGCTTCTGGCCGTCGCGAGAAGCAGGGTGCCGGGTCAGCACAGGGCGGCGAATTGGAGGTCCGCCCCGCGTACGAGGCGATCGTCCGCCAGCCACATGCCCGGCATCGACGTTTGTCGATGGACTTTCCGCGCGCGATGATCTCTCTTCGCTCGTCGTCCGGGCCGGCGGCGGCCGCCGCGCCCTGTCACCGGCGACGCCGTGACCATTCCCTGACGTTCGAGATGCGGAGTATCCGTCTATGAAGCGATCGCTCGCCCTGATCCTGTCCGCGCTGCCCTGTGCCGTCGTCGCGCAGACCCCGCCGCCCGCCGACCGGAACGCCCGACCGACATCGGATGCCGAGGAGCGGCTGCACAAGGACTTCGCATGGCTCGCCCGCTATCAGGACGCCAACGCGCGCGTGACCGGGCCGGTCAAGGTCGTCTTCATGGGCGATTCGATCACCCAGGGCTGGTTCGACATGGTGCCGGGCTTCTTCACGGCCGGCCGCTACGGTCGCGGGATCAGCGGCCAGACGACCCCGCAGATGCTGCTCCGCTTCCGGCAGGACGTGATCGACCTGCACCCGCAGGTCGTCCAGATCATGGCCGGCACCAACGACATTGCCGGCAACACCGGTCCAATGACCCCCGAACAGACGAAGGCGAACCTGATGTCGATGGCGGAGCTGGCCCGCGCGCACGGCATCCGCGTCATCCTCGCCTCGATCCCGCCCGCCGATCATTTCCCGTGGCGGCCCGGCATCGCGCCGGCGGAGCGGATCGCCGCGCTCAACGGCTGGATGAAGGACTATGCGGCGCGCACCGGCGCGATCTACGCCGATTACTGGAGCGCGTTGCACGACGGCGCGGCGCTGAAGGCGGCATGGACCTCGGACGGTGTCCACCCGAACAAGGCCGGCTATGCCGTGATGGCCCCCGTCGCGGAGGCGGCGATCCGCCGAGCGATGGCCGCCCCCGCCCCCCGCGCGATCGCGCGTTGAGCGGACACCCGGCCCGGCCACTCCGCTCCTAAGCCACTGCTGTCTCTGTATTTTTCAACTATTCGGAAAGGGATGGTCGCCTAGGAGGGGCGCAGCGAGAGGGTTGACATGGGCAGCCTCGACGGAAGGGGATGCGCATGGACGGCGTCGGGATCGTAGGGCATGTCGGCCGCAAGGGCCTCCGGTTCGCGCTGACCGATCGTACCGGCGAGCTGTTGCCCGGTACGATGCGGCACTATGGCTCGGAACATGGCTCCAGCGTGTCGGGCACGCTGTCGACCTTCCAGCGCGATTCCGGACTCGGCCGCCTGCCCGAACGATCGGCGATCGCCGTGGCGGGGCTCGCGCGCGGTGACGCGATCTCGATCACCCATACCCCGTGGTATGTGTCGCGCTCGGGGCTGCGGGCGATGCTCGGCCAGCCCCCGCTGATCCTCAACGACTTCGAAGCCGAAGCCTGGGCGTTGAGCGACCATCGCGGCGCCGCGCTCCTCCCGCTGGGCGCGGCGCCCGCGGTCCGGCTGCAGGAACCGGGCACCTATTGCGTGATCGGGATGACGTCCGGACTCGGCGTGTCGGTGCTCGTCCACGAGCCGGACGGCAGCGTGCGCGTGCTCGCGACCGAGGCGGGGCATGCGGGCTTCGCGCCCGCCTCGCGCGCGATGGCCGACCTGCTGGCGGCGATCTTCCCCAACCGCTTCCCCGTGGTGGCCGAGCACCTGATCTCCGCGACCGGGCTGGTGGCGATCTACACCGAACTGGCGAAGGCGCAGAAGCTGGCGATGCGCGCCACCAAGCCGGAGGACATCACGCGCCTTGCCGGCGTCGACCCGCTGGCGCGACAGGCGTGCGAGATGCTGTGCGAGGCCTTCTGGACCTACACCAGCGGGCTCGTGCTGACCTTCGGGGCGTGGGACGGCGTGATCGTGACCGGCAAGCTGGCGATGGCGTTGCGCGACCTGCTGTCGCTGGAGGCGATGGCCGCCGTCTTCCACGGCACCGGCAAATATATGCGGCTGCTCGCGGCCGTGCCGCGATCGGTGACCGCGCTCGAACATGGCGAGCTGAACGGCGCCGCGCGCGCCCTCGGCAGCCACGTCCATTGAGCCGCGCCGGGACCTACAGTCCCGCCTCGTCGATCATCGTGGCGATCTCCGCCGGCATCGCAGAGTCGTCGGACGGCAGCAGGCGATTGAGCGCGGTCTGCACGCGGCTTCGCGCCACCTGATAGGCCTTGTGCCGGACCGCCCGCGTCGCATTGGTCCGCCACGAGCGGCTTTCACCGAGCAGGGCGGCCCATTTCGCCTCCTCGCCTTCGAGGATCGAAAGCGCCAGCCGCAGGCCGTCGCGGCGTCCGCGCGCATAATCGTCGGGTTGCTGCGCCTTCTTCATCGTGCCCGTCACATCGGCGATGCAATGCCCGCTGGCAACGGCGCCAGGGCATCCAGTTCGCGCCGCAACGCGATCTCGGTCACGATCCGCAGCGCGGCGCCGCTCTCCTGCAACGCGGTGGCGCGGCGATGGTCGGCGTGCGCGGTGACGAACCGCCCATAGGGCTGGTCCGCGCCGATCACGACGCACGTCGTCGTCGATCCGACCGACGCCATGATGCGGGCGCCCGCCGCGGCCAGCCGCCGCGCCAGCGCGCCGTCGCGCGCCGCGCCGATCAGCACCATCCGCTCGCCTTTCAGCGCACCGTGCGCCGCGGGCGGGGGCGACTTCGCGGCGCGGGTCACCGCGGGGGCCAGCCAGCCGGCGAGATCCATGCCGGTATGTTCGATCGCCCGCACGATCACCATGCCCGCCGCGCGTGCGTCGCTCAGCGCGTCATGGTGCCGGTGCGGTACGCCGAGGAAGCGGGTCAGGACGTTCAGCCGGTGACTGGGCAGCTCCGGCCAGGCGCGCTTCGCCACCCGCACGCTGTCCAGCCAGCGCGTCTCGATCGCCGCGTGCCGGTGGATCGCGCACGCCGCCGCCAGCGCGCTCTTGTCGAACAGCGAATGCGCGACGGTTACCCGGCCGGCCAGATGGCCGTGCACCGCGGCATGGACATCGCCGAAGGTTGGCGCGCCGGTCACATCGCGGGCCGTGATGCCGTGGATGCGGGTGTTGAACGGCGAGAAGTCGTCGAGCGGATCGAGCAACGTCTCATAGGCGAAGGTTTCGCGCCCGTCCTTGAAGCCGACGATGCCGATCTGGCAGATGCTGCTGACCCGCGCGCACGCCGTCTCGACATCGACGACCACGAAGTCGGGCGCCCCGCCCGCGTCGATTGCGACCGTCATGCGCGCGCCGCCAGCGTGCGGAAGGTGATCGACCAGCGGGTTGCTTCCATGGCGGCGATGCTGTGCTCCCATTCATGCCGCGCCGCGCCGCACATATGGTATGACCCGTAGGGGTCGAGCGGCACCGCGACACGGTCGAAGCCCCCGGCGCGCCGCCGCCGGAAGCGCAGCGTGGCGGGCGCGCCGAGCGAGATGCCGACGACGTCGCCATAGATCGGACGATCGCGGTGCCAGCCGATCCCCGCGCCGGGATCGTAGCGGATCAGCAGCGCCTGGATCAGCGCTGCGGCGTCAAGCCCGGCGAAGCGGGCCGCGCGATCGCGGATCGGGAGCAGCCAGTCCGGCATTGGCGGAGCGTCCGTGGGGCGGCCGACCTCGAAATCGTAGCTCCAGCCGAACGAGGTCGTCAGGCGTTTGCCCGTCCATCCCTGAAAGCGGAACGGCGCCAAATCGGTCGCATCGATCCGCGCGATCAGCGCGCGTTCCTCGTCCGCGGTGATCAGCGCGGCGCGCGTGGCGAGCCCCGGCAACGCCGGCGCGTCGAACAGGTCGCGCATCATGCCGCCGTTCGCCCGTCTGCCGCACGGACGGCGCGGCGGTGTGTGAACGAGAGCTGCCGGCGATCGACCATTGTCAGTAACATTAGATCATGGCGAACGAATTGCGAACGGAGAATCTGCCCCGCGACGCGAACGCACGTCCATGTTGATCGACCTGCGGTTTTCGGCTTTCTCCCGAAGTCGTTACGGCGGAGCGACGACATGCATGCAGCGGCGGGATTCGAGCTGATCATCGCGATGTTCCTCGTGGTCGTCGGTCTGCATTACCTCGCCCGCCGCCTCGCCCTGCCCCCGGCCGCCGCGCTGATCGTCGGCGGCGGCGCCGTCGCCTTCGTGCCCGGACTGCCCGGCATCGCGATCGATCCCGAGCTGGTGCTGGTCCTGTTCCTGCCGCCGCTGCTGATGGACGGCGCCTGGTATACCGCGATCGCGCCGTTCCGCCGCCACATGGCCGGTATCCTGTCGCTCGCGGTCGGCGCGGTCTTCTTCACCACCGCGGCGGTGGCGGTCGTCACGAAGCTGCTGATGCCCGCGCTGCCGTGGGCGGCGTGCGTCGCACTGGGCGCGATCCTGTCGCCGCCCGACGCGGTATCAGCGCGCGCCGTGCTGCAACACGTCCGGCTGCCCCGCCGGCTCTCGACGCTGCTGGAGGGCGAAAGCCTGCTCAACGATGCCGCCGGGCTGGTGCTGTTCCGCTTCGCGGTCGCGGCGGCGTTGACCGGCACTTTCAGCATCGGCGCGGCGACCGGCACCTTCGTGCTGCTGGTCGTCGGCGGGGTGGCGGTCGGCGCGGTGATCGCCGGGCTGTGGGTGACGCTGCTGCGGCGGCTCGGCGACGACACGCTGATGATCGCGGCGACGATGCTCGTCTGCTGGAGCGCCTATATCGCGGGCGAGCTGCTCCACGTCTCCGGCGTGATCGCGGTGGTGACCGCCGGGCTGATCTGCGGCTGGTACCAGCATGTCGTGTTCAGCGCGAGCGTCCGCATCCGCGCGCTCGCGTTCTGGCAGGTGCTGGTCTTCCTGCTCGAAGCCGCGGTCTTCACGCTGATCGGGCTGTCGTTGCGCGGGCTGCTCGACCGGGTTGGCGCGCCCGCACAAATCGTCGAGACGATGGCCGGCCCGGTCGTGCTGATCGTCGCCGCAGTGATCGTCGCGCGGTTCGTGTGGATCTTCGGTGCGGATACCGTCGTCCAGCTGCTGCGCCGGGCCGGATGGACCGCGGCGCGTCCGCTCGGCGCGCGCGCCGCGCTGGTCCTCAGCTGGGCGGGGATGCGCGGCGTGGTCACGCTGGCGGTGGCGTTGTCGCTGCCCGAGACGATGCCGGCGCGCGACCTGATGCTGGTCACCGCCTTCGTGGTGATCCTCGTCACCGTGCTCGTGCAGGGCACGTCGCTCGGCTGGATCATCCGGCGCACGCGCCCGCAGGAGGATCCGGCCGCGCTGCCGCCGCTCGACCTGCCCGCCGCCGAGCACGCGATGTTCCGCGCCCAGCTCGCCACCGTCGAGCGCGAGGCGCACGACGCGCACGGCACGCTGATCCATCCGCAACTGCTGCGGCGCTACCGGGCGCGCGCCACCGCCGGCGAGACGTTCGAGGGGACCGATGCGGAACGCACCGAAGCGATCGCGCGCCACTTCGACGTCATCATCGCGGCGGTGCAGGCGGGGCGCGCCGAGCTGGTCCGGCTGCACCGCACCGGCCGCATCGACGACGAGACGCTCCACGATCTCGAACACGACCTCGACCTGGAGGAGCTGGGCGCGATCGCCGCGAAGGGCTGATCGTCACACGCGCGCGATCGTCGCGCTGCCGTCGAGCAACCGGACGGCCCGGTCCGCCGGCATCGGTCGTCCGAACAGGAAGCCCTGCGCGAACGGGCAGTGGCGGTCGCGCAGATACTGTGCCTGCGCCGCGGTCTCGACGCCCTCGGCGACGACCGCGATCCCCAGCCGCTGCGCGAGCCCCAGCATCGCATCGACGATCGCGGCGCCGTCGTGCCGGTCGGACAGATCCGCGACGAAGCTGCGATCGATCTTGATGACGTCGACCGGAAAGTCGCGCAGATGCTTGAGCGAGGCATAGCCGGTGCCGAAATCGTCGAGCGCGATGCTGATCCCGGCGCGGTGGAACAGCGCCAGCGTATCGCCGACCTGTTCGTTGCCGCGCCCGATGAAGACCGTCTCCGTCACCTCCAGCTCGATCAGCGTCGGCGGCAGGTCGTGGCGCCGCAATTGCGTCATGACGCGGTCGAACAGGTCGGTGCTGCGGAACTCGGCTGAGGAAAGATTGATCGCCACGGGAACGAGCGCCGCGCCCTGATCGCGCCAGCGTGCCAGATCGCGGCACACCTTCTCGAGCATCCGGTCGCCCAGCGCACCCGCGACCGCCAGATCGTCGAACGCCGCCGTGATCGTGTCCGGCCCCTGGATGCCCAGTGAGTCATGGCGCCAGCGCAATAGCGCCTCGAACCCGGACAGCGTGTTGGTGTCGAGCCGCACCTGCGGCTGGTAGAAGGGCACGATCAGATCGTCGCGCGCGATGGTGCGCGCGACCGACAGCATCGACGCGCGCCGTTGCAGGCCCGCGCGCATCTCGGGCCGGAAATGCGAGATCGCCCCCCGCGCACCGGCCTTGCCGGCGTAGAGCGCGATATCGGCCGACTTGAGCAACTGATAGGCGTCGCGTCCATCCGCCGGGAACAGCGCCGCGCCCGCGGTCGCCTGACAGTCGATCGTCATCAGGTCGGTGACCAGCGGCTCGCGAAGCGACGTCAGCGCCGCGCCGATCCGCGCGTGTGCGGCGTCCGCGGACGCGGTCTCGATGATCGCGGCGAATTCGTCGCCGCCCAGCCGCGCGACCACCGCCCCGTCGCCCAGGGCGGCGCGCAACCGGCCGGCCACCGCGCAGAGCAGGCGGTCGCCGGTGTCGTGCCCCATCGCGTCGTTGATCTCCTTGAGGTGATCCACGTCGAACAAGGCGAGGGTCAGGGCGACGCCGCCGCCGTCCTGCTGCCGGTCGATCGCCTCCTCCAGCAGCCGGCTGAACGTCGCGCGGTTCGCCAGACCGGTCAGCGGATCATGCTCCGCTGCCCAGCGGATGCGCTGCTCGGCGGTGATGCTTCCGGTAACGTCGTGGACCGTCACCAGCACGCGCTCGATCCGGTCGCTGGCCGCCTTCACCCGCCATCCCGCGGTCTGGATCCAGCGGACCGCGCCGTCGTCCGCGCGCCGGATCCGCAGCGTCACGTCGAACCGCGCCGCGGCGCTCCCCTCCGGCACCGCATCGAACAGCCGTTGCAGCAGCGGGCGGTCCTCGGGGACTACCAGCGCCAGCGCGCCGGCCGGGTCGGCGGGCACGTCGCTGCCGAACCCCAGCATGGTGCGGAATTCATCCGACCACGTGAGCTGTTTGCGCGCGACGTCATAGTCCCAGATGCCGATCCCCGCCGCCTGCGCCGCGAGCCGGAAGCGTTCCTCGCTGGCCTGCACCGCCTCCTCGGCGCGCCGGCGATCCTCGATATCCTCAAGCGTCCCGAACCAGGCGACCAGCCGGCCCGCCGCGTCCAGATAGGGCGAGGCATGTGCGCGGAACCAGCGATACCGCCCGTCGCGCGATCGCAACCGATAGTCGACCCCGATCGGCGTGAGCGTGGCGAGTGCCCGCTCCCACGCCTCCAGCGTTCCCTGCACGTCCGCCGGGTGCAGCGCGTTCACCCAGCCGCGGTCGAGCGCTTCGGCCCGTTCGATGCCGGTGACCTCTTCCCATCGCGAGCTGACCGTCCGGATCGCCCCGCTCGGGTCCGCGCTCCAGCTGATGTGCCGGGCAAGCTCGACGCTGATCCGGTAATGTTCGGCGGGGTCGCCGACGGCCGGCCATGCTGCGGCGGGTGGCGGATCGGCCGGTTGCGGCAGGGACGAAGCTCGACTGGTCCCCCGCCGCCGCGTCGTCTGCCCATGCTGCCGCATACACCCCCCCGAGTCGGGAGCAGGTTAGCACTCCGCTGCGGGCAAGTCGTTAAAAGGCAAGTGCTTAACCCGCTGCGCGCCGCCCGCGGCCCTGCGCGGGAACGCTAGGCGGCCGGTCGCGGCGGTGCGGCGGCCAGCGCCTGCGCGATCGCGGCGCGCAGCGGCTTGGGCCGGTAGCCGGCGTCATACGGGCACGGCCGGCGCGCCGCCTTGTCCGGGCGCGGCTCGAACGAGCCGATCCAGCTGAACCGGTCGCACAGGCCCCAGGCGACCACGTCGCGCAACTGCGGATAGCTGAACATCACGTCGAGGTAGCGCCGCGCATAGTCCGCCACGCCGCGGTCGCGCGCCGCCGGGTCGACCGGCAGCCCGTTGTCGCGCACGTCCAGCTCGGTGATGAGCAGCCGATAGCCCATGCCGGTCACCGCATCCAGGAAGTGCCGCCAGTCGCGCTCATAGGCGCGGGCGCTGCCGCTCGTATCGGGATCGTCGGTGACGAGATGCGACTGCACGCCGAGCGCGTGAACCGGCACCCCACGCCGCCGGAATCCCTCCAGCAGCCGCAGCACGCCGGCGCGGTGCGCGGCATTGCCCGGTTCCCAGCTCATATAATCGTTGTAGACCAGCTCGGCATGCGGCGCGTGATCGTGCGCGGTATGGAAGGCGAGATCGAGCGTCGCCTCGGTGCCCCCGATCGCGCGGCTGAGCGCGGTTACCTCCAGCGCGCCCGTTTCGGGCGTCACGGCTTCGTTCACCACGTCGTAACTGGCGATGCGTTTGCCGTACCGCTGCGTCACCGCGGTGATGTGATCGATCAGAATGGCGCTCGCCGACTGCGCCGGCCGCGCACCGAAGTCGTATTTCTCCAGCCACGCCGGCATCCATTTGCGGCGTTGCCACAGCAGATTGTGCCCACGCACCGCCATGCGCTGCTGCGCCGCCCAATCCATGATCCGGTCGAACGCCGCAAAGTCGAAACGCCCGGGCGCCGGCCGGAGGTGCTGCCATTTCATCTCGTTTTCGGCGACGAGCAGCCCGCACTCGGCGCGCAGCAGCGCGGCATAGGCCGGATTGTCCGCCGACGCCCCGCCCGGCCGCGCGGACAGCGCCGATCCGAAGCGCAACCCCTTGCGCCCCGCCACGTCATTGAGCCCGTCCGGCCCCGTCGCGCCCGCCAGCGGCGCTGCGAACGGGAGGGCGAGAGCGCCGGCCAGACTTGCTCGCCGCGTGATGTCAATCGTCATTGCTGCACCCCGCCCGCGCTGATGAGGTCTTCGACTTTCTCGACCGCCCTAAACGATCCTGCGGCCGAAACGCCGCCTTCGTTAATCAGGTGTTGAGGATTTTCCTGCATGGAAGTTCCGGGGAGTTTCTGCGGCTTGCGCACCAATCGGGATCAGACGGCCAAGCAGGCGCGCTGGCGGTTCGCCGCGGCCGTCGCACTGCCGGTCGCCTTGCTGGCGCTGGGCCTGACCGCGACGGTCTTCTACGCGCTCGGCATCGCCTCGAGGCAGGCGGATCTGGTCTCGGCGCAACGTCAGGGACATGAAGCGCGGCTCGCGCTCGACGACGCGCTGGACGAACTCGCGCAGAGCCAGGCGGGGGTGGCGATCTGGAGCCCGCTGCTGCGCGAACTCTACAAGCCGCGGCCGAACTGGGACTGGATCGACATCAACGCGGGCACCTGGCTGAACTACGTCTTCGCGCACGACGTCGACATCATCCTCTCGCCGCGCGACGCTCCGGTCTACATGATGCAGAACGGCATCCGCGTGGCGTCGCCCGGACACGCGGCGGCGATCTATTCGCGCGCCGCCGCGCCGCTGATCGATGCGGTCCGTGCGCGCACTCGACGCGCGCCGAACCGGCACGAGCGGCTGCCCGGGCAGCCCGCCGCCGCGCATGCGACCGTGCGCACCTCGCCGAGCGCGACCCATGCCACCAGCATCGTGGCGATCGGGCGCCATCCGGCGGCGGTCAGCGTCATGCGGATCATCCCCGACGGCAGCGATGGCGACGCACCGCCCGGCGCCGCGCCGCTGTTGCTGAGCGTACGCTATCTCGACCGGTCGTTCGCGCGGCAGCTGGCGACGGTGCAGCTCCTGTCCGGCGCGCACGCCACTGTCAGGCCCCTGCAGCTCGACGAGCATGGCATTCCGCTCGTCGCGGAGGACGGTGCCACGGTCGGCCTGCTCGCCTGGCGTCCGGACCGGCCGGGCCACGCCGTGTGGAAGGCGATGGTCCCCACCGCCGCGCTCGTGCTGGCCGGGTTGCTTGGCACCGTGGCGGTGCTGCTCGCCGGGGTCGGGCGACTGATGCGCAAGGATGCCGCGTCGCTCGACCGGCTGCGCGTGGCGCACCTCGAATTGCAGGCGAAGGAAGCGCAGGCGCATCGTCTCGCCTATCAGGATCCGCTCACCGGGCTGGCGAACCGCGCGCGGCTGATCGCGGTCCTCGACGACATGGTCGGCGCGCCGACCGAGGGCGTCCGCGCGGTGCTGCTCATCGATCTGGATCGCTTCAAGCAGGTGAACGACACGCTCGGGCATCTCGGCGGCGATCATCTGATCCGACAGGTCGCGATGCGGCTGGAGGCGCTGGTGCTGAGCGGCGATCTGGTCGCGCGGCTGGGCGGCGACGAGTTCGCGGTGCTGCTGGGCGCGCGGACGGATGAGGCGGCGATCGAGGCGGTCGCGGTGGCGATGGTGTCCGCCCTGCAGCAACAGTTCGTGGTGCTGGGCACGAACGTCCACATCGGCGCGAGCATCGGCATCGCCTGCTTCCGCGACGCACAGGGCGACCGGGTCGAACTGATGCGGACCGCCGACATCGCCATGTACCGCGTGAAGGCCGAGGGGCGGAACGGTCACCGCTTCTTCGCCGCCGCGATGGACGAGAGCGTGAAGCTACGGCGCGAGATCGAGGACGACCTGCGCGCGGCCCTCACCGGCGAGCAGGAGCTGCTCGTCCACTATCAGCCGCAGATGGACGGCAGCGGCACCCGGGTGATCGGCGTCGAGGCGCTGTTGCGCTGGAACCATCCCCGGCGGGGCTGGCTCGCCCCGGCGGCCTTCATCAATGTCGCCGAAGAAAGCGGTCTGATCGACGCGCTCACCTGCCGCGTGCTGCGCGCCGCATGCGGGGTCGCGGTGACGTGGCCCAACCTGTCCGTCGCGGTCAATATCTCGCCGGTGCAGTTCCGGTCGCGGACACTGGCGACCGAGCTGATCGCGATCGTGCGTGAGACCGGCGCCTCTGCCCGCCAGATCGAGCTGGAGGTGACCGAAAGCGTCCTCCTCGACAATGACGAGGTCGTGCGCACCACGCTGGGCACGCTGCGCCGCGCGGGCTTCCGCATCGCGCTCGACGATTTCGGCACCGGCTATTCGAGCCTCAGCTATCTGAGCAAGTTCGAGGTCGACAAGATCAAGATCGACCGCAGCTTCATCAAGCGGCTGGGCGAGGCCGACGACGCGGCGGCGATCATCCATGCCGTGGTGCGGCTCGGCCATGCGATGGGGCTGCGGGTCACCGCCGAGGGGGTCGAGACCGGGCGGCAACGCGCCTTCCTCGAACACGCCGGTTGCAACGAGTTGCAGGGCTTTCTGTTTTCCGAGGCGGTCCCGGCCGCCGCGCTGGAGCGGCTGCTCGGGCGGTTCGAGCAGGCAGCCTAAGCGGCGCGCCTGACCCAACCGTAGACGGGAATCCCCGCGGCGAGCAGCACCAGCGCCCAGGCGTTCGCCTCGAGGCCGAGCCCGTACGACAGCCATGCGACGAACCCGGCCGCCACCACTCCCGCCGCGCGCGCCGCCGCATCGCCGCGCAGCAATCTCAGACCGGCCAGCGCGCTGACGAAATAGGCGAGCATGCCCGCCGCCAGCGACACCGCCGCCACGAAGGCGAACAGGTCGCCCATGCCGCGCGTGTAATTCGCGAGCGTCACGCCCGTCACGAGCGCGCCGGCCAACAGGTGCGCGCGCACCGGCACGCCCGCGCCGTTCTCGCGTCCGAACCAGTGCGGGAATACCCCGCCCCGCGCCATCGCCCGCGGCACCTCGCCCTGCAACAGCACGAACCCGTTGAGCGTCCCCAGCGCGCTGACCGTCGCGAACAGCGCGACGATCTGGGTCGTGGTCCCGCCGAGCGCACCCCCGAGGAAATCGGCGATCGGTGCCGGGGAGGCCGCGACGGCCGCGCGCGGCATCAAGCTGGTGATCGCTCCGGAGACGACCAGATAGATCAGCCCCACCGCGGCGGTGCCGATCAGCGTCGCGCGCGGCACCGTCCGTGCGGGGTCCTGCATCCGGTCCGCGGGGACCGTTGCCGACTCGACCCCGAGGAACCCCCAGAACGTCAGCGCCGCCGCGCCCGCGATCGTCCCGGCGGTGAGAGGCACCGGCGGCTCGTGCACCACCGCTGCGCCGCCCTCGCCCAGCAGCAGCCACAGCGCGAGCAATGCGACGGCGGCGAGCGGTACCAGCTTCAGCGCCATCGTCACCATCTGCACCTGCGCCGCCGCCGCCACGCCGCGCACGTTGACGCCCACGAACACCCAGATCATCGCCACCGCCGCAATGGCGGCGTGGGGCGCGAGCGCCGGAATCGCGACGCTCAGCGCGCTGACCGCCGCCACCGCCACCGCGCCGTTGCCCGCCCAGATCAGCGTCCAGTGACTCCACGCCGTCGCAAAGCCGATTGCGGGGCCAAAGGCCGCATCGGCATAGGCATAAGGGCCGCCCGCCTGCGGCACCGCCGCCGCGAGCCGCGCGAAGACGAACGCCAGCGTCATCGCTCCGGCGATCGTCACCACCCAGCCCCAGGTCGCATTCGCCCCGAACGGCGCCAGCGTCGCGGGCAGCAGGTAGATGCCCGACCCGATCAGATTGCCCATCACCAGTGCCAGCGCACCCCAGAACCCGAGCGCCTTTCTGTCGGTCAGAGCGTCCACGCGTTGATCTTTCGTCCGTCCATAACTGTACCCGCCGTCGTTCCTGCCCCTGCTAACCGACAAGGCCGACATACTCCACGGCCATCGGGCCGGGAGCGAGCGGCGCGAGATGATCAAGTCTTGCGAGGCTGGACGACCGGTGTTCAGGTCAGGAGCACGCGCCGCGCCCTGCCCTCCGGATCATCCGCCATCCGGCTCTCGACGTCGAAGATCATCGTCTGGCACCGCACCGGGTCGCTGGGCGCCCATGCCAGTCCGGGCTGGCTGGGGTTTCCGGTGCGGGCGAAGGTCGCCCAGGCGGTCGCCATCGTCCGGCCGAGGCGCTGCGCCTCGATACCGTTGCCGGTGCCCTGCGCACAGCGCGCGACATTGTCGAAGCAGAAGGCCAGATCGGCGGTGTGCCACGCGCCCGCCATCCCACCCAGCTGCGGTGACTGGAACTGGAACAGATATTGGTAGACGGGCGCGCCGCGCTGCGCATGCTTCATCCGCACCATGTCCTGAACGCGGTTGCGGTTCATCAGCCCCTGCACGCCATAGGCGAGCGTGCGGATGCTCTTCTCCGGGTGCGCCGCCTTCATCGCCGCGATCAGCCGATCGGCCTTGCTCGCCCCCATCTGTTTCGTCAGGTCGGCGCGCCATTGCGCCTCCTGCGGATCATAGCTCCACCGCATCCCCTCCTCGCTGGTGTTGCCCACCATGAATGGCACGTCGCGCGACCCGGCGGGCGCGACGTCGGAGAAGGAGCGGACGTCGATCACCCGCCCGTCGAGCGTCGGATTCCAGCCGACGCGCGGTGTCAGCGCCGGTCCCATCGGCCCGCGTGGGCCGTTGATCTCGTCGGCGACCGCATTGCCGGCCTCGAACAAGGGCTTCCACGCGATCTTCTGCAACGCGCCGATATCGGTGTCGCCGATGCCGAGCCGACGCAGCACCCGGCGTGCGAAATCCTGCGACTGTTCGGCGCCGGGCAGCGCGCCACCGCCACCCGATTGCGCGGCCGCCCGGTGGATCATGCCCTTGCCGCCCTGCATCCCGAGCAGCGTCGTGACCTTGGACCCGCCGCCGGACTGGCCGTAGATCATCACCTTGTCGGGATCGCCGCCGAACCGTGCGATGTTTTCCTGCACCCATCGCAACGCGGCGAGGCAGTCGGTCATGCTGACGTTGACCGATTCCTCATAGGCGGCCCCGCCGACGTGGCGCAGATCGAGGAAGCCGAGAACGTTCAGCCGGTGGTTGAGCGACACCTGCACCACGTCGTGATGGCGCGCCATCTGCGCGCCGTCGTGCGAGGCGAGTTCGTACGACGAGCCGAAACTGAATCCGCCGCCGTGGAAGTACACCATCACCGGCCGGTTCCCCGACAGCGACGGCGTCCAGATGTTGAGCCGCAGCATGTCCTCGCCGAGGAAGCCGTCGGTCCATTGTTGCAGGAAGGTATGCTCGACGGCGCGATAATCGTGCGGGGTCTGCGGACAATTGGGTCCGTAGGTGAAGGCGTGGAAGTCCTCGGTCCAGCGCGTCGGCGGCTTTGCCGGCAGCCAGCGGTTCTCGCCGCCGGTATCCGCACCGTACGGAACACCCTTGAACGTATAGACCCCGTCATCGAGATAGCCCCGCACCGGGCCGTATTGCGTGCGCGCCGTCGCGTCGCGGGGCGTCGAGCAGATCTGGCCTTCCGCCGGCGGTCCACGCCGCTGCGCGCTCCCCGACGCAGGAAGCATCAGCCCCGCCGCACCGATGACCGGCGCGAGCAGCGCCTCGCGACGCCCGAATGATGGGTTCGGCATGACAGACACTCCCTCTCCTGCGCCGCTTCGCGGACCGCTTGTCGCGATGATAGCGCCGTCGCGCCAGGATCATATAGGATATTTCATGGTTGTTCGTTTCCGCCGAAGCGGGTCGCCGCGGCGTCGTAGCAGTAGGCGCTAAACCGCGGATCGAAGGCCGAAGTGTCGCGCCCGCCCATCCGCCCGCGCGCGGAACGCGTCACGCGGCGGGTTCCTTTCCGGCGCTTCAGGCGTATGCGGCGCTATGGAACAACACGCTCTCGTCATCGCCCTCATCGGCGCGCTCGGTATCGGTGCGCAATGGATCGCCTGGCGCACGGGCTGGCCGGCGATCGCGCTGATGCTGGTCGCCGGCGTGATCGCCGGCCCGGTCCTGGGGCTGATCGATCCGCACCAGACGTTCGGTGCGTTGCTGGAGCCGCTCGTCTCGGTCGCGGTGGCGCTGATCCTGTTCGAGGGCGGGCTGAGCCTCAACTTCCGCGAGCTCCGGAAAACCGACGGGGCCGTGACCCGCCTGCTGCTCGTCGGCGTGCCGGTCGGCTGGTTCCTCGGCGCGCTGGCCTGTTACTATGTCGGCGGGCTGGTGTGGCCGGTCGCGATCCTCTTCGCGGGGATCCTCGTCGTCACCGGACCGACCGTCGTCCTGCCGCTGCTGCGGCAGAGCAACATCGCGACCAGGCCGCGCGCGATCCTGAAGTGGGAAGCGATCGTCAACGATCCGATCGGTGCGCTGTGCGGGGTCATCACCTTCGAATATCTGCGCCGCAGCGGCGAGGGCGTCACGATCCTCGGGCTGCTCGTCTCGCTCGTCGCCGCGAGCATCGTGTCCGGTCTTATCGGCTATGGCGCAGCGCGCCTCGTCGGCTGGGCGTTCCCGCGCGGGCATGTCCCGGAATATCTCAAGGCGCCGGTGCTGCTGGTGGCGGTGATCGCCACCTTCGTAGTGTCCAACCTCGTCCAGCAGGAGACCGGCCTGCTGGCGGTCACCGTGATGGGCGTGGCGCTGGCCAACATGCGGCTCGATTCGCTGCGCGACATCCATCCGTTCAAGGAGAACGTCACCGTCCTGCTGATCTCGGGCGTGTTCGTGCTGTTGTCGGCGACGCTGAACCTCGAGGTGCTGGAACGGTTCGAGTGGCGCTTCCTCGCCTTCCTGGTCGCGCTGCTGTTCCTCGTCCGCCCCGCCACCGTCCTGCTCAGCCTCGCCTTCACGCGGGTCCCGTGGAACGAGCGGCTGCTCGTGGCATGGATCGCCCCGCGCGGAATCGTCGCGGTCGCGATCTCGGGCCTGTTCGCGCTGCGGCTCGGCAACCTCGGCTATGACGACGGCTCGATCCTCGTCACGCTGTCGTTCGCCGTGGTGATCGCCACGATCATCGCGCACGGCTTCTCGATCGGCGCGGTGGCGAGGCTGCTGAAGGTGACCGGGCCGACCGAGCGCGGCCTGTTGATCGTCGGCGCCACGCCGTGGAGCAACGCGCTGGCGGCGCAGCTGCTTCAGCTCAACGTCCCCGTCACGATCTGCGACACCAGCTGGCAGCGGCTGACGCCCGCGCGGCGTGCGGGGATTCCCACCTATCACGGCGAGATCCTTGCCGAGGCGACCGAGGATCGACTGGACCTTTCCCGGTTCGACGTCTTGGTCGCCACCTCCGACAACGAGGCGTACAATGCGCTGGTGTGCAACGAATTCGCCCCGGAGATCGGCCGCGACAACGTCTATCAGCTCGGTGCCGGCTCGCATGGTGACGATGCCCGCGCGCTGCCCGCCTCGCTGCGCGGTCGCACCTTGTTCACCAGCGGTCACGGTGTCGAGGAGATCGTCCGGCGCGTCGACGACGGCTGGACCTTCCGCAAGACGCGGATCACCGAGAAGTTCGACTTCGAGTCCGCGCGTGCCGACATGGCGGATGAGGCGGACATGCTCCTGCTGCTGCGCAGCGGCGGGCAGTTGCGCTTCTTCTCGCATGCCAGCCGCCCGACGCCGCAGGCGGGCGACACGATCTTGAGTTTTGTGCCACCGGGTGGAACACGACGCGGACAGCAGGAGGTGGGTGCGTGAAAGAGACGACGTTCTGGAGCCGCCTGGCGCTGGTCGCGCTGTGCGTCGCGGTGGCCGCCTGCACGGCGCCGACCCGCCAGCCCGAACAGCCCGCCGACAACGACACCGCCGTCGCGAATGTGCCGGCGGCGGCACCGGAAGAGGCCGACATCAATGCCGATGGCGCGTCGACCAGGTCGATCCTCCGGCCCGAGGTCAGCGCGCCGACGCCGGAGCCACCTGCCCTCGAGCCGGTCGATGCGACGATCGCCTTCGACCGCAGCGGCCTGACGCTCACCGACGCGTCGCGGGAACTTCTCGACGAACTCGTCGACCGACCGGCGGTGAAGGCGGGCGGCCCGATCGTGCTGCGCGGGCACAGCGACACGCGCGGCAGCGATCGCGCCAATCTCGCCACATCGCGCAAACGCGCCGAGATCGTCGCGACCTATCTGAAACAGAAGGGCATCGCCGCCGATCGCATGACGATCATCGCGCTCGGCGAGACGACGCCGATCGTGCCGAACGCGCGTCCGGACGGCAGCGACGATCCGGCGGCACGGGAGAAGAACCGGCGGGTCGAGATCCACGTCGACCTGCCCGCCGCCGCGACGCCCGCCGATGATCGGACCAGCGTCGCGCCGGCCGCGACGGAACAATAGCGTGGCCGGGCGACCGGCTGACGCAAGTTTACCGGATTCGCAGGGCGGCGATGAAACGGTCGGACGGTCGTGCGTTGAGCGGTGACAAAAGGAGCCGCCATGCCGTTCACCTCACCCTATGTCGCGTCGCCGGACCGTTATGACGGCAGGATGCCCTACCGCCGCACCGGTCGTAGCGGCTTGCGTCTGCCGGCGATCAGTCTGGGGCTGTGGCAGAATTTTGGCGGCGAGGATGTGTTCGAGACCGGGCGCGCGATCCTGCGCCGCGCGTTCGACCGCGGCGTCACGCACTTCGATCTCGCCAACAATTACGGTCCACCCTACGGCTCGGCGGAGGAGAATTTCGGCCGCGTGCTCGCCGCCGACCTTCGTCCGCACCGCGACGAACTGATCATCTCGACCAAGGCCGGCTGGGACATGTGGCCCGGCCCCTATGGCGACATCGGCTCGTCGAAGAAGTATCTGATCGCCAGCTGCGACCAGAGCCTGCGGCGGATGGGGCTCGACTACGTCGACATCTTCTATTCGCACCGCGTCGACCCGGCGACCCCGCTCGAGGAGACGATGGGGGCGCTGGTCCAGCTGCATCGACAGGGCAAGGCGCTGTATGTCGGCATCTCCTCCTACGAGCCGGGGCTCACGCGTGCGGCCGCGCGAATCCTCGCCGACGAGAAGGTCCCGCTGTTCATCCACCAGCCCAGCTATTCGATCCTGAACCGCTGGATCGAGCGGGAGCTGCTGGCGACGCTCGACGATCTCGGCACCGGCTGCATCGCCTTCTCGCCGCTCGCGCAGGGGATGCTGACCGACAAATATCTGAAGGGCGTCCCCGAGGATGCACGCGCCAGCCGCGGCGGCTCGCTGGCCCGGACGCTGCTGACCGACCGGAACGTCGCGGCCATCCGAAGCCTGAACGAGATCGCGGCGGCACGAGGACAGACGCTGGCGCAGATGGCGATCGCCTGGGTCCTGCGCGATCCCCGGATCACCTCGGCGTTGATCGGCGCGCGCACCGTCGACCAGCTCGACGACTCGCTCGATGCGGTCAAGAAGCTCGACTTTTCGGCCGAAGAGCTGGCGGCGATCGACAAGGCGGCCGACGACGGCGGGATCAATCTCTGGGTGGAATCCTCCGACATCGTCGCCCTGCCCGCGGCGCAGGGCGTGCCGGTTTCGTGATCGGCAGATCCTGATCGCCAGCGCGCGCGGCGCGTTTCCCGCATCGAAGATGGAGACGATTCAATGAAGGCCATGGTGGTGCACGCGCCGGCGGCGCTCGACAATCTTCGCCTGGAGGATCGGCCCGATCCCGGCGCACCGGGCGCGGGCGAGATCCGGGTGAGATTGCGGGGCAGCTCGCTGAATTTCCACGATCTGGGCGTGGTGACCGGCCGGATGGGCGCCGCCGACGGGCTGGTCCCGCTCGCCGATGGCGCTGGAATCGTCGAAGCGGTCGGCGAAGATGTCGGCGAATTCAAGCCCGGCGACAGGGTCGTATCCTGCTTCTTCCCCGACTGGCAGAGCGGCGCGCCGACGGTTGGTGACTTCCGGCGGACGCCGGGCGACGGCATCGACGGCTTCGCGCAGGAATTCGTCGTGCGGCCCGCGACCGCGTTCACGCACGCGCCCGAAGGGCTGGACGCGGTCGAGGCCGCGACGATCACCACGGCGGGGCTCACCGCGTGGCGCGCGCTGGTGGTCGATGGCAAGCTGAAGGCCGGCGACACCGTGTTGCTGCTCGGCACCGGCGGCGTCTCGATCTGGGCGCTGCAGGTCGCAAAGCTGATGGGCGCCCGGGTCGCGATCACCTCCTCCTCCGACGAGAAACTAGCGCGCGCGCAGGCGCTCGGGGCGGATCATGTGGTGAACTATAGGCGCACGGTGGAGTGGGGCCGCGCGATCCGGGACTGGAGCGACGGGCGCGGGGTCGATCACATCGTCGAGGTGGGCGGTCCGGGAACGCTCGCGCAGTCGATCGAAGCCGTGCGCGTTGGTGGTCACATTTCGCTGATCGGCGTCCTCACCGGCGCCAGCGGCGAGGTGCCCACCGCCGCGCTGATGAGCAAGCAGGCGCGCCTCCAGGGGCTGATCGTCGGCAGCCGCAGCGAGCAGCAGGATTTCGTCCGGGCGATCGAGCAGGGCAAGCTGCGCCCGGTCATCGACCGCCGTTTCGCGCTCGAGGAACTCGCCGACGCCTTTCGCTACGAGATGAGCGCGGCGCATTTCGGCAAGATCGGCGTGGCGTGGTGAGCTGAGCGGTGCCGGCTAGCGGCCCTGTTGCGTGGCGTGACTTTGTCGCAGCCGCAATTCCATCGGCCAGCGCAGGTGCAGGCGCGCGCGGGCATTGCTGTCCTTGTCGGCGATGATCGCCACCAGCTCCTGCGCCAGTGCGAGGCCGAGCGCGTTCAGATCGAGCGTAAAGCAGGTCAGATCGGGCGACAATGCCTGACAGGTCGGATTGTCGCGCAACCCGACCACCGCAATGTCGCGCCCCGGTTCGCAGCCAAGGCCGCGCAGCGCGCGATAGGCGCCGACCGGGGCGGTTTCCCCCATCAATAACAACGCCGACGGCGGCTGCGCCAGCGCCATCAGCTCGCGCGTCGCCGCCTCGCCATCATGTTCGTCGGTGTCGCCGCGGTGGATCAGGGCCTCGTCCACGGCAAGCCCGGCCTCGGCGAGCGCGGCGCGATATTCGGCGACCACGATGTGGCTGTTGTTGATCGTCGCCGGCGGGGTCACCAGCCCGATGCGGTGATGCCCGTTGGCGAGCAGCAGCGTCATAGCCTCGGCGACGACGCCTTCGAAGTCGAGGTCGATCCAGGAATAATCGCCGACCGACGCGGTGCGCCCCAGCGCGACGAAGGGAATACGACGCTCCGACAGCAGCTTGATCCGGGCATCCTCGAACTGCGTGCCGGACAGCAGCCAGCCGTCCACCGTGCCGCGGGCGATATGGCGGCGCAGGAACGTCTCGCCATCCTCGCCTTTCCGCGCGAGCAGGATGACCAGATCGAGGCCGTGTTCGACCAGCCCGGCCTGCACGCCTTCGAGCAGCGCCATGAAGAACGGGTCGCCGTGCACCGCGCTATCATGTTCCAGCGTCAGCATGAAACCGACCGTCGCGGTTCGTCCGATCCGCAGCGTCCGGCCGAACTGGTTGGGCGTGTAGCCGAGCGCCGACGCCGCTTCCAGCACGCGTTGCCGGGTTAAGGGACTGACATCCTTACGATCATTTAGCGCGCGCGAGACCGTGCCGATCGACAAGCCCAGATGGCCGGCAAGCGCCCGAATGTCCATCCGCGCCTGATCGCCGCCGCACGCCTGCGGCGCAAGGCCCCTTGACAGACACCCACGTCAAACGCACAAGACCGGAAACGTTTACGGCTCGGAGCTGCCGAGCGGGGAGAGGAAGAAAAGCGTGGAAACGCTGACGCTTGAAGAGCGCGCGATCGCCTGGGCCTATGACGGCGACTGGGTGCGGATCGAGGCGCATGGGCCGAGCGGATTGCGGCTGCGTGCCTCGACCTACGCCCCCCGCCCCGCCGCGCCGGGCGCGTTGCTCGACATCGCTCCGGTCGTCGCGACGATCGAACGGGACGGTTCGGTGGCACGAATCCACAACGGCGGGATCATTGCGGAGCTGGATTTGCAAGGCCGCGTGCGCTTTCTGGACACCGCCGGACGCGTTCTGCTCGAAGAAAAATGGCGACAGCGCGATACGGTCACCAGATTCTGGACGGTCGGCAGCGAGACGGTCGAGACGATCAGCGCATTGGGTCTGGCCGGGCGCGAATTCCGTCCGCTGCCGGGCGGCGCGGCGCAGATCACGGTGCGGTTCGAGGCGAAGCCCGGCGAGCGGCTGTACGGCATGGGCCAGTACCAGCAGCCCAACCTCGATCTCGCCGGCTGCGTGCTGGAACTGGCGCAGCGCAACTCGCAGGCGAGCGTCCCGTTCGTCGTCTCGAGCCACGGCTATGGCATGTTGTGGAACAGCCCGGCGGTCGGCGAAGCGTGTTTCGCGGCCAATGGCGCGGTCTGGACCGCGCGCGCCGCGCATGAGATCGATTACTGGATCACCGCCGCCGACACGCCCGCGCAGATCGTGCGCAACTATGCGCAGGTCACCGGCACCGCGCCGATGATGCCCGATTATGCGCTGGGGCTGTGGCAGAGCAAGCTGCGCTACCGCACGCAGGACGAGCTGCTGGCGGTGGCGCGCGGCTATCGCGACCGCGGCATCCCGCTGGCGGTGATCGTCGCGGACTTCTTCCACTGGCCGGTGCAGGGCGACTGGCGGTTCGACGCGCGCGAATGGCCCGACCCGGCGGCAATGTGCGCCGAGCTGGCGGCGATGGGCACCGCGTTGATGGTGTCGGTGTGGCCGACCGTCGATCCGCGTTCGGAGAATTACCCGACGCTCGCCGAGCGCGGCTATCTGGTGCGCGCCAACCGCGGCGTCGACGTGCAGCAGGAGTTCCTCGGCAACACGCGCTTCCTCGACGTCACGCACCCCGGCGCGCGCGACTTCCTGTGGCAGACGCTGAAGCGCAACTATCGCGACAAGGGCGTGACGTTGTTCTGGCTGGACGAGGCCGAGCCCGAATATGGCGCCTATGACTTCGATAACTATCGCTATCATGCCGGCGAGGTGCTGGCGGTCGGCAATGCCTATCCGCTGCATTATGCGCAGGCGCTCCACGACGGGCTGGCCGCCGAGGGCGCGGGCGAGACCGTCAGCCTGGTGCGCTGCGCTTGGGCGGGGAGCCAGCGTTATGGTGCGCTGATCTGGTCGGGCGACATCCACAGCTCGTTCACCGCGATGCGCAACCAGCTGAGCGCCGGGCTCAACATGGCGATGGCGGGCATCCCGTGGTGGACGACCGATATCGGCGGCTTCCACGGCGGTGATGTCGATGATCCGGCGTTCCACGAGCTGATGATCCGCTGGTTCCAATGGGCAGTGTTCACCCCAGTGCTGCGGATGCACGGGCATCGCGACCCGATCACCTCACCCGCCGAGCCGTTCCGCGACGGGGTGGCGCAATGCGATACCGGCGCGGGCAACGAATTGTGGAGCTTCGGCGACGACGTGTTCGCGATCCTGCGCCGCTATGCCGGCTTGCGCGAGCGGCTGCGGCCCTATGTCGCCGAACTGATGCGCGCCGCGCATGCGGCGGGCGACCCGCCGATGCGGCCGATGTTCTACGACTATCCCGAGCAGCCGCGCAGCTGGGACGTCGACGACCAATATATGTTCGGCCCCGACCTCTTAGTCGCGCCGGTCACCGCGGCGGGCGTCGACGCGCGCGACGTGTGGCTGCCGGCGGGCGCGTGGATCGACGCCTGGTCAGGGGCGGAAGTGGCGGGCGACGCGACGATCCGCTGCGCCGCGCCGCGCGACCGGTTGCCGGTGTTCGTCCGCGCCGGCGCGCGCGTCGCGGATGCGTTCGTGGACACCCCGACGGACGCTGGGGCATGACGACGATCGCGCAACAGGGCGACGCCGCGCCGGTCCACCCCGCCCCGGCCCCGGCCGCGCACGTCCCGTTCGGCGAGAAGGTCGCCTATGGCTTCGGCGACGCCGGGGGGACGATCATCACCGGGCTGATCGCCAATTTCCTGACCTTCTATTACACCGACGTGTTCGGGATCGCGCCGGGCGTGGTCGGCATCCTGTTCCTGTCGCTGCGCATCTTCGACGCGATCTCCGATCCGCTGATCGGGATCATGGCCGACCGCACGAAGACGCGCTGGGGGCAATTCCGCCCGTATCTGCTGTGGACCGCGATTCCGGTCGGGCTGAGCTGCTTCCTGACCTTCCAGTCGCCCGATCTTGGGCAGGACGGCAAGGTCGCCTATGCCGCGATCACCTATTTCCTGCTCGCCTTCTCCTATTCGCTCAACAACGTGCCCTATTGCGCGCTGGTGACGCGGATGACCGACAGCGCCGAGGAAGGCGTCGCGTGCCAGTCGGTGCGGTTCGCGATGGTGGCGATCGCCTCGTTCACCGTCTCGGTCGGGCTGCCGATCATGGTGCGCGCGCTGGGCGCGGGCGATGTCGCGCGCGGCTATCGCGACGGCGTGGCGATCCTGAGCCTCGCCGCGGTGGCGATGTTCCTGATCTGCTTCCTGTTCGTGCGCGAGCGCGTCACCGTCGCGGCCGCGGAGGAACCGCCGCTGCGCGTCGCGATCGCCAATACGCTGAAGAACGACCAGCTCCGCATCACCTTCGCGATGACGCTGCTGCTGATCGCGATCTTCAACACCAAGGGCGGCGCGGCGCTCTATTTCATCACTTACGTGCTGAACGGCGGAACGACCTATCAGGCGTTCTTCTTCGGCATCGCGACGATCGGCGGGTTCGTCGGCTCGATCGTCGTCACCTTCTTCACCCGCCGCCACGACGTGCGAACGATCTATATCTGGGTCAATCTGATCCTCGTCGCCGGGCATGTCGCCGCCTTCTTCGTGCCGGGCGATTATCCGACCCTGTGGCTGGTGCTGGTCGGGCTGTGCTGCATCGTGCTGGGCTGCACCTTGCCGCTGCACTTCACGCTGATCCAGCTGGCCGACCAATATGGTGAATGGAAGCTGGGGATGCGCTCGTCGGGGATGAGCTTCGCGTTCAACCAGTTCTTCGTGAAGCTGGCGTGGGCGGTCGCGGGGGCGCTGATCAGCGCCGTGCTGGTGCTCGTCTCCTACAAGGCCGGCGCGGGCAACCAGACGCCCTTGTCGCTGACGGGGATCCGCGCACTGTCGACGCTGGTGCCGGCGGCGATGCACCTGCTGCTCGCCGTCACGATCGGCCGGCTGATCCTCAACCGCGCGACGATCGCGCGCATGAACGCGGCGCGCGCCGCATGACCGCCGCCCCGCCCCTCCCGGAGTTTCGACCGATGCGTGCCCTCGCCCTTGCCGCCCTGCTCGCCACCACCGCCGCGCCCGGGCTGGCGCAGGACGCGCCCGAGCGGCTGACCGTCGACATGGGCAGCGACACCGGCGCGTTCCACGGCGGGGCGTCAGGGACGCTCTACGGCCTGTACGATGCGCGGCTGCCGCATCCCAATCTGCTCGAAGGCATCAATCTGCGCACGGTATCGACCAAGGCGCAGGACGGGCCGCAACATCCCGGCGCCGACGCACTGGAGGTGTCGACGCTGCTGACCGATGCGTCGGGCGGCGACACCTATATCTACATGACCGACATCTTCCGCGAGTTTCCATACAAGTGGAAGAGCGGCGACTGCGCGCAATCGGTGACCAACTATATCGAGGTGCTCAAGCGGCAGGCCGCGCAGGTCCGCGCGCTGCCGCCGCGCTATCGCGACCGGATCGTGTTCGTGCCGTTCAACGAGCCCGACGGCAACATGTTCAGCGCCGATGCCAAGAGCTGCAATGGCGTGAGCTGGCTCAAGGAGCCGGCGGTGTTCCTCGACGCCTGGGACCGCGCGGTGCGCGCGCTGCGGCAGGCATCACCGGGGACGCGGATCGCCGGGCCGAACACCAGCATCCTGTTCGATCAGGTCGAGGGCTTCCTGCGCCATGCGCTCGCCGCCGACACGATGCCCGACGTCGTGACGTGGCACGAGCTGAGCGATCCCGCGACCGTCCGCACCAGCGTCCGCAAATATCGCGCGTGGGAGGACCGGCTGTTCGCGGGGACGAAGTGGCAGGGGCGGCACCTGCCGATCAACATCAACGAATATGCCTATAATTACCACACGTCGGTGCCGGGGCAGATGATCCAGTGGGTCGCGGCGATCGAGGATGCGAAGGTCGATGCCGACATCGCCTATTGGAACATCGACGGCAATCTGAGCGACAGCGCGGTGCAGGCGAATCGCGGCAACGGGCAATGGTGGCTGCTCAACGCCTATGCGACGATGAGCGGGCACACGCTGGCGGTGACGCCGCCGCATCGCGACCAGAGCTATACGTTGCAGGGGGTCGCGACGCTCGATCCGGCACGGCAGCAGGCGCGCGTGCTGCTCGGTGGCAAGCGCGGCGCGGCGACGGTGGCGCTGACGAACCTGCCTGCGCTGTTCGGCGCGGCGGCGCAGGTGCGCGTGCGCGAGATCGCGTGGACCGGGCAATTGGGCGACGCCGCCCCGCCGGTGATTGTCTCCGACCGCCGCGTGCCGGTGACGGACAGTGCGATCGCGCTGACGTTTGGCAGCGGCGATCTGCCGGCGCTGCGTGAGGAATCGGCCTATGAGTTGGTGGTCACGCCGGCGGGCACCGCCCTGCCCACGCCGCGCGCGCCGTGGCGGCAGGATTACGAGGCGGAAGCGGCGACGCGGCGTGGCAGCGGCTTGAAGGTGCGCGGGCCGGAGGGATCGCCCAAGGACGTGTCGCGTTTCCATACGTCCGGCGGCTATTCGGTCGAAGGGTTCGCGGGCGGCAACGATGCCGCGCTCGACTTTGCGGTGCAGGTGCCGCGCGCAGGCCGCTATGCGCTGCGCGTGCTCGCCAGCACCTTCAACAAGGACCCGCTGGCGGCGGCGGAGGGCGCGACCAACGTCTTCCTGCGCGTCGATGGCAAGGAGGTCGGCGAGCTGTATCTGCCGCTCGGCTACAAGCCGGCGGTGCTCGATCATGCCGATACCGAGCTGTCCCTCGTTGCGGGGCGGCATGTCGTAACGCTGGCGACGCGCAGCCGCGACGGGCGCGGGCGGACGCAGGGCAATGCGCTGGTCGACCGGATCACGCTGACCGAGGCGACCGGCAATGCCGCGCAGGTCTATGACGCACGCGATGCCAAGCGCGACGGCGCGGCGGCGACCTACTGGGTCTATGCGGCCACGGACGGTCCGGCGCGGCTGGCAGCGGCGGGCGGACGGGTGCTGCGCGTCAACGGGCGCGCGGTGCGCGGCGACAGCGCGTTTCTGCTCGGCGGGGTCAACAAGGTTGAGGTCGCGGGCGATAGCGGGCTGACGGTGACGCCGACTCCGGCGGCCGGTGCGCAGCATTACGAAGCCGAGGCGGCGCAGGTCGCGGGCAACGCGCGGGTCGCGGCGGCGTCGCGGGCGAGCGGCGGCCAGGCGGTGTTCGACATCGGCGGCGCGCCCGGCAACGGCAACACGCTGACCTTCCCCGACGTGCGCGTCGCGCGCGCGGGGACCTATGCGCTGACGCTGCGCTTCTCGAACGACGAACAGTCGAAGGCGACGCATTACAATCCCGATCCGCTCGCGCGCGTGGCGCGGATCGCGGTGAACGGTGCGGCGCCGGTGCTGGCGACCTTCCCCAACAGCTTCCACCGCAACAATTGGTGGGAGATGACCGTGCCGGTCACGCTGCGCGCCGGGCGCAACACGGTGCGCATCGCCGGCGAGGAAGAGCCGAACTGGGACGGCAAGAGCTATGCCTCGCAGGTGTGGCCCGACGTGCTGCTGCGCTCGCGCTTCGCCCCCAACATCGACCGGATCACGGTGACCCCGATGCCGTGATCCGCACCGCCGGACGACAAGCAGAAACGACAAGAAAAAGGGAGGATTACGATGTCCATGCTGACGAATGCGCGCCTGCTCGCCTCGAGCGCCGCGCTGGCGATCACCGTCGCCGCGACCACCGCCGCCGCGCAGACCGCGCCCGTGCCGGGCACCACGCCGCCGTCGGCCGACGCGCCCGCCGCCTCCGACGAGATCGTCGTCACCGGCATCCGCCAGAGCCTGAGCAGCGCGCAGAACATCAAGCAGAACTCCGACGCGATCGTCGACGCGCTGGTCGCGGAGGACATCGGCAAATTCCCCGACAACAACGCGTCGGAGGCGATCGCGCGGATCACCGGCGTGCAGGTGACGCGCTATCTCGACGAGGCGAACGGCGTGCTGATCCGCGGGCTGCCCAACGTCCAGACGACCGTCAACGGCCGCGAGATCTTCACCGCCGACGGACGCTCGGTCGCGATCCAGGACTTTCCGGCGCAGGCGGTGGCGCGCGTCGACGTGTTCAAGGCGGTGACCGCGCAGAATCTGGAAGGCGGGATCGCCGGGCTGCTCGACGTCGGGCTGCGCCGGCCGTTCGACTTCAAGGGCTTCGAGCTCGCAGGTGCGCTGCGCGGCGTCTATAACGACCAGAGCCGCAAGCTCGACCCGATCGGCAGCCTGCTGGTCAGCGACCGCTGGCAGACCGGGATCGGCGAGATCGGCGCGCTGCTCAACGTCTCGTTCACGCAGACTCGCTACCTCAATTCGGTCCGCTATCAGGGCTTTCAGGACAATGTCCCCGCCGCGCAGGCGATCCTGCCCGCCTCGGTGGGGCGCGACTTCACCTTCCCGCAGGACATCGGGCTGTTCTACGGGCGCGGCACGCGCCAGCGGCCGTCGGTCAACGGCTCGCTGCAATGGCAGCCGACCGACAATCTGATGATCTACGCCGACGGGCTGTGGCAGGCGTATCGCAACAAGAACGCCAACGACTTCTTCGGCGTGCCGATCCAGTCAAGCACCACCGGCGGCACCCCGCCGACGATCCGCAACGCGGTGCTGACCCCGGACGGCACGACGCTGGAATCGTTCGACATCGACCTCGGCATCGTCAACGGCCCGACCAAGGAGTTCGGCGACAGCAGCACCGATACCTATCAGGGCGCGCTGGGCGCGAAATGGGAGGTCGGCAACGCGGTCTTAACCACCGACCTCGCCTATACGCGTTCGGTGGTCAGCAACACCTTCGGCCGCTTCGAGACCCAGACCGTGTCGCCGCTGTCGCTGGCGGTGCGGCTCAACGACCAGCGTAGCGTCAATTTCGTGCCGAGCGGGGTCGACTTCGCCAATCCCGACAGCTTCTACGTGCGCGGTGTCTATGACGAGCGCCGCCGCTCGGAGGGCAGCCAGTGGCAATGGCAGGGCAATGCGCTGATCGACACCGGCTCGGCCTTGTTCCCCAAGTTCCGGCTCGGCCTCCGCTACGCCGACCGCAACGCGCGGTCGCAGTTCGGCGGCCGCTATGCCGGGCTGTCGGGGCTGCGCGACGTCATCAGCAAGGTGCCGACCGTGTCGCAGGGCGGGATCATTGAAGCCGGGTTCCGCGGCGACGACGTCCAGCAGTTCCGCAGCTGGTACGCGCCCGACGCCTATCTGTTCAACGACAAGCTCGACGACGTGCGCGGCTACGTTCGCGACGGCCTGACCCGGCTCAACGCCGATGCCGCGACGCAGGCGGCATGGGCGTCGGACGAACCGCGCTACGATCCGCTCGCGTCGTTCCGCGCGCGCGAGCAGGTGTTCTCGGGCTATGCGCAGCTCGATTACGCGTTCGACGTCGGCTTCCCGATCGACGGCGTGATCGGGACGCGCGTCGTCATCACGCGCAACCGCCTCGACGGCACCAACTCGCTGCCGATCCCCGGTACCGGCCAGACGCAGCTCGTCCCGATCGATTCGGCGACGCAATATGTCGACGTGCTGCCGAACATCAGCGCGCAGCTGCATTTCACCGACCGGCTCAAGCTGCGGCTGTCGCGCACCGAGGCGCTGACCCGCCCCGGCTTCAACCAGATCAACCCGACGCTGACGATCACGCAGGGAACGATCGGCGGCAACATCTCGTACACCGGCAATGGCGGCAATCCCGAGCTGCAACCGATCCGCTCGAACAATTACGACGCGTCGCTCGAATATTATTTCTCGCGCACCGGATCGGTGTCAGTTGCGGGTTTCTATCGCGAGATCGAGGGGTTCATCAATTCGCTGCCGCAGGTCGTCAACGTCCAGCCGTTCGGCAACATCCTCGTCTACCGCCCGTCGAACTCCAGCTCGGGAACGATCAAGGGCATCGAGGCGGCGGCGACCACCTTCTTCGACTTCCTGCCCGGCGCGTTGCGCGGGCTCGGCGCACAGGCGAACTTCACCTATATCGACGGCGAGCAGGTCGTCCCCGCCGCCGCCAATTTCGCGGGCGGGCGTAACACCCTGCCCGGCGTGTCCAAGTACAGCTTCAACGTGATCGGGCTGTACGAACTGGGGCCGGCGAGCGTGCGGCTGGCCTATAATTACCGCAGCGCCAACGTCGACGGCTTCGGCGCGCCCGGCGTGTTCACCACCGTCTATTCGGACGCTGTCGGGCGGCTCGACCTGTCGGCGAGCTACAACGTCAACGACAATATCACGCTGACCGCCGACGCCACCAACCTGCTGCGCACGCCATACCACAGCTACGTCAAGGACCCGCGCTACCCGCGCGACGTGCGCTGGGAAGCGAGCCTGTTGTCGGCGGGCGTGCGGTTCCGGTTCTAGAGGCGATCGGCGCACCGCTCGTTCGTCGCCCGGGGCTTGCACCGGGGCTCCGCCTCTTTCTGCCGAGCGCGGAGGGAGCAACCGAACTTGAGGTCAGGTCCGGGGCGGCGGGTGCGACCGGCACGCCCAGCCCCCTATGTGGCCTAGCGCCCCCGTGACCGCACGTAGAAGAGGTGGGTGTCGACCGTGGCGACCTTGGTCATCGTGTCGCGCCAGTACGGCACCATCCAGTCGGCGTGATAATGGGTGGCGCGTCCCACCTCGGGGAAAACGCGCCCGGCAAGCGCGCGTCGGGCCGCTTGGCGCGCCATCGACCAACCGGTGTGCCGGGTACGACGCCGGATCGAGCCGTCGCAGGTAAAGGAGAACTGACAACCGGTGGCGCGGGCGAAGCCTTGATAGACGACGCCGCAGATCGTCCGCGGGAAGCCGGGCGACCGCGCCCGGTTGAGGATGACCTGCATGACCGCGCGCTGCCCGCGCGGGTCGTCGCCGACTTCGTAGAGCGCAGCGGTGGCGAGGCAATCGACCGCCTGCGCCCGTTCGGCCGGGCCGCCACGAAAGCGAAAGGGGATCGCGCGTCCGCGCGCGCCGGTGACGACCGGGATCGCGCGGTTCGAGAGGCGCGCCTCGGCCATCGTCAGGCGGCGCGCGCGGCTCGCCTCTCGCGGCGAAGACGGGTGGCGCATCAGGCCCGCCACGATCACGACCGCAGCGGCGACGAAGATCAGCAACAGCCAGCGCTCCGCCGCCGCATCGCGTCGGGCCTGCTTGCGTCTGGGTCCGCGTGAGGTTCGCCGGGAGGCCATCCCGCGCCTGCTAGCGCAAGACAGCGTTCCGCGCAGCCTGTCCGCGCTCCGATCGCGACGACATCCGGAGCGTCGGGCGATCGACCATCAGTCTCCGGCGCCCATCGGACACCTTTACCACCCGGCTGCCGCCCACTTTCGTTTCCTGCGTATACAGGCCGGCTGACGGTCGTTCGCGGCGCGACCCTGACTGGCCCCCGACCGCCGCCGGCCGCCATGACCAACCCGCTACACCTCGAAACGCTGCGCCGCACGTTGAAGCGCCTATCTGGACAGGTCGGTGAACAGCGATTCGTAATAGGCGATGCCGGGCGCGATATTGTCGATCGGGGTTCGCTCGTTGAGCCCGTGGCTGAAATCGTCCGACTCCTTGATGAAGGTCGGGCTTGCGCCATAGCTGGGGACGTGGTGATAACGGAACCACATGCTGTCGCTGGCGCCCGCCGACATGCTGGGGAACACCGGCACGCCCGGACGGGTCTTCGCCATCGCCTTGGTCACCGCGGCAACGAAATCCGCGCGCATCGGCGACGCGTCGTTGGGCACCGAGCCCTCGCTGACGTCGCGGATCGTCATCTTGGGTTCGGCCGCGACCTGCCTGAGCGTCGCCATCACGTCGGCCGGCTTGACGCCCGGAAAGATCCGGCAATTGATGTTCGCGGTCGCGCGCTGCGGGAGCGCGTTGAGCGCATGGCCGCCATTGACCATCGTCGAAACGCAGGTGGTGCCGATCTGCCCGACATAGGCTGGGTCGGCGGCGAGCGTGGCGATCGCCTTCTCGTCTTTGGGGTTGGCGGCGAAGGCGCGCATCGCGGCGGCGAGTTCGCCGGTCTTCTGCTTGGCGGCTTCCTCGAAGAATTTCTTGGTCAGGTCCGACAGTTGCGGCGTGAAGCGGTAATTGCCGATCCGCACCAGCGCCGCCGACAGTTGGTTAATCGCGTTTTCCGGCCGCGGCGCGGAGCTGTGCCCGCCGGGATTGGTGACGGTCAACTCGAAATCGGCATAGGTCTTCTCGGCGCCGTTCCAGGTGAAGAATTGCGGACGCCCGTCCTCGCCGAGCCGTCCGCCGCCGCCGTCGATGTTGATGACCAGCTCGGCATTCTTCAGTTGCTCGGCGATCAGCGCGCTGGTCTTCATGCGCGTTTCCTCGTCGCCGGAGAATTCGAGCACGATGTCGCGGCGCGGCCGGTAACCGGCGCGCTTCATCTGCACCAGCGCGGCGATCGTCACCGCGGCGTCGAGCTTCATGTCGGTCGCGCCGCGGCCATAGAGATAACCGTTCTCGATCACCGGCGTGAAGGGATCGCGCTGCCAGTCGGCGGGCTTGGCCTCGACGACATCGATATGGCCCGAGATCACCAGCGGCTTGGCGCCGCGGTCGGTGCCCGGCCAGCGCGCGATCAGATAGGCGGTGTCGTCGACGGGCGTGACCGTGACGTCGGTGATGCCGCCCGCGACCAGCACCGACTTCAGATAAGCGGCGAGCTGCGGGGTCTGGTTGCCCGGCCCGGCGACGCTGCGGAAGGCGATCGCGCGTTTGGCGATGTCGAGCGCCTGCGCCTCCGCCGTCGGCTCGGCATGGAGCGTGGCCAGCGGCGTGGCGCAAAGCAGCGCCGCGCCGACCAGCGAAGAAAACCTGACGCGCTTCATGATCTGTTTCCCGACCCGTTTTTCTCAACGCTAGGCCACTGAAGCGAAAAGGCAACCGCCTTGGGGACCGCCACCGCCGCTCCGCCGTGGCGCGACTTCTCTTGGCTGTTGACGCCGGCCGTGGTGACGCTAGCGGCGGAAGGCTATGGTCATGATCGTCGCTCGTCGCGCGCTGCTGCTCATCGGAGCCCTGTTCGGTGCGTCGGCTGCGGCACCGATCGACGATTGGGCGGCGGTGACGCGGCGCGATGCGCAGGCCTTCCACGACGCGATCGCGGGCAACCATCCCGGTCCGTACAACACGCGCGATCGCGGGTTCAGCAGGCGCAACGATGCCGGGCTGGCGCTGGCGATCCGGCGCGCCGAGCGGGTGCGTTCCTACGGCGGCTATGTCGCGGCGATGCGCGGCTATGTCGCCACGTTCGACGATGGCCATGTCGCCCTCGATCTCAGCAACGACGTCGCGCTTCCGCTCGCCTGGGCCGGCTTCCTGACCGGCTTCGACGCGACGGGCGCGCAGGTCGTCCGGACGACCGCGAGCGATGTCGACCTGCCGCTCGGCGCGACCCTGCGGCAATGCGACGGCGTCCCGGCGGCGGCGCTCGCGCAGCGCAACGTCGGCGTGTTCCGGGGCCGGTGGCAGCTCGAGAGCCAGCGCGCCCTGAACGGCGGCCGGCTGTTCATCGACGCCGGCAACCCCTTCGTCGCGCGGCCCCGCCGGTGCGTCTTCACGGTCGCCGGGAAGAAACGCGCCGTCGATCTCGCGTGGCGCCCGCTGCCCGACGCCTCGTTCGACGAACGGTTCGCCACGACCTCGCAGCGCGCCCGCCCGGCGTTTGCGAGCAAGACACTGGACGACGGCACGCGCTGGTACGGCCTGCCGAGCTTCGATGGCGATCCCGCCGGCACGGCGGCGAAGGCATTGACGCCGATGATCGCCGGGCTGCGTCACGACCGTGCGGCGATCAGCACGGCGCCGCGGATCGTGCTCGACCTGCGCGGCAACGGCGGCGGCTCGTCGGACTGGTCGCGGCAGATCGCGGTCATCCTGTGGGGCGAGGGGGCGGTGGCGGCGGCCGAAGAGCATGCCACGGCGGTCGACTGGCGCGCCTCGCCGGGCAATCTGGCGGCGATGCAGGCGTATCGCGATCAATGGCGGGATGCGCCGGACGTGTCGGCCGAGGCCAGGGACTGGGCCACCCGCACCGCCGCCGGTCTCGCCGGGGCGCTGTCGAGCGGACAGCCGCTGTGGCGCGAGCCGCAGGAGCCCGTCGCCGGCGCGGCCGTCACGCCGGCCGTGGCGGCGGGTCGGCTGGCCGTGCCGCCGGTCTTCGTCCTAACCGATTGGGGGTGCGCGTCGGCGTGCCTCGACGCGGTCGATCTCTGGACCGCGCTCGGCGCGCGGCAGATCGGGCAGGAGACGAGCGCCGATTCGCTGTACATGGACGTGCGCGAGATCGCGATGCCGAGCGGGCTGGGCAGCGCGGTCGTGCCGATGAAGGTCTATCGCGGCCGCAAACGCGGCTCGAACGTCCCCGCCATCCCCGGCATCCGCTATCCGGGGGACATGCGCGACAGCGCCGCGCTGGAGCGATGGGTGTCGGCGCTCGGCCGGCCCTGATGCGGCGCGCCGCCGGGCGGCCTCAATCGGCCCATTCGCCCTGCTGCGCCCGCGCGCTGTCATAGGCGATCACGGCGTCGGCCATCGCCCGTTCCTGCGCGAGCGCCCATGCACATAGCGCCTCGAAGGGCGCACGGAGCGAGTGGCCCAGCGGGGTGATCGTGTAGACGACCCCGATCGGCGTCGTCGGGATCACGGCGCGGGTAATCAGCCCGTGCCGCTCCAGCCGCTTCAACGCATCGGCCAGCGACTTGTGGGTGATGCCGTCGAGCCGGCGCTTGATCTCGTTGAAGCGCGCCGGCTGCGGGCACAGCACGGTGAGGATCATGATCGTCCATTTGTCCGCGATCTTGTCCAGCACCGGGCGGATGCGCGGGACGTCGAGCAATGCCTGACAGGACAATGTCTGCAGGTCGGTATCGCGCGCCATATCTACTCTACTCCAGGTGCGTTCTTGATAGCAGATATGCTTGGTATATCTGGATTGCCGTCGTGAATGGAAGGACGAACGATGGCAAGAATGGCAGACAAGGTCGCACTGGTGGTCGGCGGCGCGAAGGGGATCGGTCTCGCGATCGCCCGCCGGCTGGCGGAGGAGGGAGCGACGGTGGCTCTGACCGGGCGCCGTCGCGACGAAGTCGCCGCCGCGGCAGAGCGCATCGGCCCCGCAGCATCGGGGATCGCCGCCGACGCTGCCGCCCCGGACGATCTCGCGCGGGTCGTCGCGGATGTGCGGCAGCGGCACGGACGGATCGACGCGCTGGTGCTGAACGCCGGCCTGTCGGAACCCGCCACGATCGCCGACGCGACCGCCGACCATTTCGACCGGCATTTCGCGGTCAATGCGCGCGGCGCGCTGTTCGGCCTTCAGGCGGCGCTGCCGGCGCTCGGCGAGGGCGCGTCGGTGCTGCTGGTCGGGTCGATCGCCGACGTCATGGGCGTGACCCCGTTCAGCACCTATGGCGCGACGAAAGCCGCGCTGCGCTCCTATGCGCGCAGCTGGGCAGCCGAACTCGCGCCGCGCCGCATCCGCGTCAACGTCGTCGCGCCGGGGCCGACCGACACCGACATGATGGCCGCGGTCGACGACGAGATGCGCCGGACACTGATCGCGCCCATCCCGCTCGGCCGCATGGCGCGCCCCGACGAGGTCGCCGCCGCCGCGGCGTTTCTCCTCAGCGACGACGCCAGCTTCGTCACCGGCGCGGAGCTTTGCGTCGACGGTGGCATGCGACAGGTCTAGGTCGCCGGATCGCGGCGGGCGGCGCGGCATGGACCCACGGGGCGGAGGTCGCCGCCGCCCCGAACAGCGGCGCCCCCACGACGCCGCGCTTGCCGGTCGCCTCAGGTCATGGCGCCGCCTTGGCTGCCGGCGCGAGATTGGGATAGCTGATGCCCAGTTGCTCGAGATAGCTCGGATATTTCGCCGGATCGTAATAGAATTTCTCCAGCTGCGGGCGCATCTCGCGCATGATCTTCTCGTTCAGCCAGATCGCCGGCTTGTCCTGCGCGGTGATCAGCGGCGCATAGCTGTCGGTCTTCAACTGCACGTCGTTGAAGTAGCTCTTGGCCTGCGCCAGCAGCTTGGGCGAGGTCATCAGGTCGAGCACCGTCATCGCCACCGCCTTCGCCCCGGCGACCGCACCTTTGTGCGCGATCGGGGTCGCCATCGCCATCGCCGAGGTGAGATGATGGCCGATCATGTTCGGCACGTTCGACGGAAAGCGGATCGTGATCGTCGGCACCGCCCACATGATGTCGCCGATATCGTCCGAACCGCCGCCGATCGACTGCGGGCGGTTCTGGGGGGTCGACAGGTCGCTGACCTTGGCCTTGAGCGGCTCGACCTTGCGCTGGTTGGCCTGCTGCACCGCCTTGGCGAAGGCCTGATCATCGGCCGACCAGCGCGGCATCCCGACGGCAGCGATATTGGCATAAGCGGCTTCGGCCATCGGCTTGTTGCCGAAATTGGGCGCGGCATAGCCGAGCACGCGGTGGGTGACGGTGGTGCCGGTCGACTTCGCCGCGGCCTCAGAGATCTCGTTGCCGGTTTCGAACATCGACTTGATCGCGCCGAAGCTGCGGTCGCGGAAATAATACCAGACCGACGCGGTGGCGGGCACGATGTTCGGCTGGCCGCCGCCATCCGTGATGACGTAATGCGAGCGCTGCGTGACCGGCAGATGCTCGCGGCGGAAATTCCACGAGGTGTTCATCAGCTCGACCGCATCCAGTGCCGAGCGCCCTTCCCACGGCATTCCCGCCGAATGCGCGGTCTTGCCCTTGAACTGGTACTCGACCGACACCATCCCGTTCATGCCGAAGTCGCCGTAAGCAGTGCCGAATTCGCTGCTGACGTGCGTGAAGATGCAGGCGTCGACGCCCTTGAACAGCCCGTCGCGGACATAATAGGCCTTGGTCGCGAGCAATTCCTCCGCGACGCCGGGCCAGATCATCAGCCGGCCCGGGATGTGGTGCTTCTCCATAACCGATTTGGTCGCGATCGCCGCGGCGATCACCAGCGGCAGCCCGGCATTGTGCCCCTCGCCGTGGCCGGGACCGCCCTCGACCATCGCCTTGGCCTCGGCCATGCCGGGATATTGCGACACGCCCAGCAGCCCGTCGATGTCGCTGCCCAGCGCGATCAGCGGGCCGCCCTCGCCCCATGTCGCCGTGAAAGCGGTCGGGATGCCCGCGACGCCCCGCGTCACGGTGAAGCCCGCTTTCTCCAGCACGTCCTCGAGATAGGCGGAGGTGCGCACCTCCTGGAAACCCGGCTCGGCATAGCTGAACACCTGGTCGACCATCACCTGGATGTCCTTGGCCTGCGCATCGACCTTGTCCTCGGCCTCGCGCTTCAGCGCCTTGCCGGCCTGCGCCAGCGCCGCCTGCGGCGCGATCAGCGTCCCGAGCAGCAGCGCGGTCACGGCGGTGCGGAACCTGGTCATATCGTATCTCCCCTTGGTTGCGGCGATCAGAAGTTCGTGGTGAAGGCGACGCGGAAGCTGCGGCCGAGCACGTCGAACAGGCTGCGCGACGTCTGCGGATAAGCGGGCGTGTTGTTGCCGTCGGGGCCGTTGCCGACCAGCAGCGGATCCTTGTCGAGCAGGTTGGTGACGATGAAGGTCAGCGATCCCTCGCGCCCGCCCGACCGCAGCTTCACGCCCAGCGAGGCGTCAAGGTAGAAGGCGCCACCGATATTGTTGTCGTTGATCGTGCGGTAGCGCGTCGTCGAGACCGGGCAGCCGCTGGTGCACTCGATATAATCGTTGCCATAGACGCCGGCGCCGAACCCGCGACCGACAAGATTGAGTGTGAAGGCGTCGAGCTCGTAGAAGGCGCTGACGCGGTAGCGCCAGCTCGGCGACGAATAGGTGCCCGACAGGCTGCCGCCGTTGACCCCGGCATAGTCGACCGGGAAGATCCCGTTGTCGATGACGTTCTCGATATAATGCGTCGCCGCGCCGTTGATCGTCAGCCGGCCCGGCAGCGAGGAGACGATTTCGGCGAGGTTGCGGCGGTAGCTGACCGCGATATCGAAGCCCTTCTCGACCTGGCTCGCGAAGTTGAACGGCTGGATCACGATCGAGCTGAGCGCACCACCGGAATAGACGATGTTGTCGCAATATTGCGTCGTTCCCGAATAGCAGAAATCGACGGTGTTCTGCGCGGTGATCGTGCCGATCGCGTCACTGATCCGGATGTCGTAATAGTCGAACGAGGCGGTGAAGCCGGGCAGGAAGCGCGGCGTCGCCACCGCGCCGACCGTCCAGCTCTTCGCCTTCTCGGGATCGAGCGCGCGATTGCCGACGGTGTTCTCCAGGAACTGCTGCGAGCCGGTAACCGGCGCGTTGGTGGGCAGGATGACGGTGTTGGTGCGCGCGGTGCCCGCGGCGAACAGCTCCTGCAGGTTGGGCGCGCGGATGTCGCGGCTGTAGGTGCCGCGGAACTTGATGTCCGGGATCGGTTCGAACGTCGCGCCCGCCTTCCACGTGAACACCGAGCCCGAGGTGGAATAATCGGTGTAGCGCCCCGCGGCGTTGACGTTCAGCCCGCGCCACAGCGGCAGGTCGATCTCGACGAAACCTTCCTTCACGTTATAGTCGCCGCGGTTGACCAGATAATTGCCGTACAGCCAGCCCGAGCTGAACTGCGGGTCGACGCGGCCGTCGATCTGTTCCTTGCGCCACTCGCCGCCGAACGCGATCGCCGCCGCGCCGCCGGGCAAGTCGAACAGCGTCCCGCTCATGCTCGCCGCGGCGACGTCCTGCTGGATCGACTGGTCGCGCTGGGGCTGCGCGGTCCCGTAGATATAGCCGAGCGCGGCCGCGGACGGGCCGTCGGTGCCGAGCCGGTCGATCGGCACGCAGCCGTTGCCGGGGTTGGTCAGCGTCGAGCGGCAGACGATCTGCCCGCCCGACAGCACCGCATCCTGCGCCAGCGCCATCCGCGCATTGTTCCAAGTGTTGGTCAGCTCCTCGTGCGACTTGGTCAGGCCGTGCTGGTAATAGACGTCCCACGACCAGCTGCGGTCGAACAGGCTCAGCTTGCCCTTCGCGCCGCCCACGTAGCGATAGACGTCGCGGCGGTTGTCGCTGCCGGGCACCGGGAAGCCGGCGTTCGAGGTTCCGATCGTCAGCGTCGACACCCCCGCCGCGGCCATCCGCGCGGCGACCTCGGGATATTGCGTCAGCAGATAGGCATTGTCGGCACGGATCGTGACGCCGGTGCTCGGCGTCTGCTGGTAGAAGCTTTGCCCTTCGTAGCGATTGAACGATACCTGTCCGTAGACTTGCACGTCCGACGTCACGTCGAACCCGACCCGCGAGAAGAGGCTGATGCGCTTTTCGTTGGGCAACAGCGAGTTGGTCCCGACATGCCCGGCAAGCGTGGTGCGCCAGTCGCCGCCGACCATCCACGGCGAGGAGGTCGCGTTGGTGGTGCCGTAATTCAGCTGCCCGGTGGTGCCAGGCGCAAGGAAATAGGTGCCGCGCAACGGCCCCGCGGTGACGAGCCCGCCCGCGGTATAGGTCGCCGGACCGAAGCCCTCGCCGACCAGCCGTTGCGGCAGGCCGTTGTCGGGCGTGTAGGCGGGATTGTTGATCTGGAAATAGCCGCGATCGTTCCAGTCACGCGCGATCGTCGCGACGCCGTCCTGGTGGAAATATTCGGCGCTGGCGAGCAGGTGGAGCCGGTCACCTGCAAGCGACTTCCCCACGGTCGCGGCGAAGCGGTAATTGTGACCGTCGCCGCGCTCGGTGATGCCGGTATCGGCGGCGAACTTCACCCCGCGATATTTCTCGTCGAGGATGAAGTTGACGACCCCGCCGACCGCGTCCGACCCATATTGCGCCGACGCGCCGCCGGTCACCACCTCGACCCGCTCGATCAGGTCCTGCGGGAAGGTGTTGACATCGACCACGCCATTGACCGCGGAGGCGACCGAGCGCTGGCCGTTGAGCAACACCAGGGTGCGTCCGGCGCCGAGCCCGCGGAGATTGACCGAGTTGATCCCGGCCAGGCCGTTCGACAGCGAGCCCGAGCTGTTCGCCGCGGTGCTGCCCTGCGCGATCGACGGCAATTGGTTGACGAAGTCGGAGACGTTGGCCGGGCGCTGCGCGGCCAGCTCGGCGGCGCCGAGCACGGTGACGGGGGTGGGCGCGCTGTAACCATCGCGGACGATGCGGCTGCCGGTGATGACGATGTCGTCGGACGGAACGGCGTCGGCGCCGGTATCTTGCGCCGCGGCCAGAGGCGCGGCGTCCGACGCGACGGGCGCGCCGACCACCCCGGTCGGTGGCGCGAACGACACGGGCACCTGCGCCGCGGCGACTCCGCCCCAAATCGTTCCTGCCGTCCCCAGCAGCAGCATGTTGGCGCGGCGCGCCGCGTTGCGCCGCCGCTGTGCCGTGGCTGATGTTGCCTGCATGTCCGAACACCCCCGAGAAGAATCGACCAGCCCTGCTGGCATCGCTCTCCCCGGCCTGCGGGTCGTCTCGTGTGCACCTTGCGACGCACGATCCGGGCGACCCGACTTGCCCCGCGCTTTAGCGGGTGCAACCGTGTCGGCGGGGCGGTCCGCGCAACATTGCTGCGCGCGCTACCCCGTCGATGGTCATAAGCTTGCACGTAAGCGGGTGGGCGATCCTCGGAAAAATCACGCGATTTTCACGCAGTCATGATGATTTTCGACGTGTACGGGCGGAATCGTTGGCGAATCCTGCACAAGTGCCGGATCGGTAACTTTCGCGCCGGTGCAATCGTATGCGGCTGGCGAATCCCGCTTTTTGGTTCGCGCACGGTTCCGACGAGCGCCCTTGCACCCCGTCCTCAAGAGCGACACAGCCGGATCGACCGCCACCGGAAAACCGCCCTCTTCGGAGCCCGGCGCTACGTAAGGCCAATAATCATCAGTTCGGCTGGTCGGCCACGAGAAGGTTTGGCGTCGATCGGTGCTAACGTTCGAACACCACCGGCGGCACGCCGCGGCGGGCGACCTCCGTCGTCGTGAAATCCATCGCACACTTCCTGTCCCGCGTTAGAGGCGAGATGTGCAACGCCATCTGTGGTAAGGCGATCGACTTGCAGAATAGAACGGTCGCAGGGTCGTCGTCGCGGCGCGGTCGGCGTGTCGCTCTGCCCCGCCGCCCACAGCGGGACGATCGGCGCGTCGGCCCGGCAGCACGTCGCGATTTTAGCGACGCTGCTGCCGGTGTTTGTCGACGGGGACAGGGTAAGTTGCTCGTCAGCCTGCCGCGCCGGTCAGGCCGACGCTGATCGGCCTCGTCTTCGGCGTCAGCGCCGTGGCAGCATCGCCAGCTCGCGCTCGGCGTAACGCGCGCCTTGCACGCCGCTCATGGCGGCTGCGATCCGCGCGCGATCATCGGCCGTCAGAACGATCTCAGCCGCTGCGATATTGTCGTCGAGGTTGGCGATCTTACGCGATCCCGGAATCGGAACGATGTCGTCGCCCTGCGCCAGCACCCAGGCGAGTGCGAGTTGCGCGGCAGTCACGCCCTTCTCGTCGGCAAGGTCACGCAAGTGATCGACCAGTTTCAGGTTCGCCGCCAGATTGGCATCGTCGAAGCGCGGGAGCGTGCTGCGGAAGTCGTTGCGCGCCAGATCGTCCTTGCTGCGGATCTGGCCCGACAGGAAGCCGCGGCCAAGCGGGCTGTAGGGCACCAGCCCGATGCCGAGTTCGCGGCAGGTCGCCAGCATCTCGTCCTCGACATAGCGTTCCCAGAGCGAATATTCGCTCTGCAACGCGGTAATCGGATGCACCGCATGGGCGCGGCGAAGCTGGTCGGCGGTGACTTCCGACAGGCCGAGGAAGCGCGCCTTGCCGGCCTGCACCAGCTCGGCCATCGCGCCGACCGATTCCTCGATCGGCGTCTTCGGATCGGGGCGATGCAGGTAGAACAGGTCGATCACGTCAGTGCCGAGCCGTCGCAACGAGCCGTCGATGGCGCGATGCGCATTGGCCGGCGTGCCGTCTGCGCCGCGCATCCGTTCGAACCCGGTCGCGCCTTCAGGCGCGATGTCGAAACCGAATTTGGTGGCGATCACGACCTTGTCGCGAACGGGTTTCAGGCCGCGCCCGACGATCTCCTCATTCTCGTACGGGCCGTAGACCTCGGCGGTGTCGAAGAAGGTGATGCCGCGTTCGACGGCATGGTGCAGCGTGGCGAGCGACGCCGCCTCGTCCTGACCGCCATAGGCCGCCGTGAACCCCATGCAGCCAAGTCCGATCGCGGAAACCTCAAGCGTGCCCAGTTTGCGCTTCTGCATCGTCGTCGCTCCATTTTTGATGACCACGGGATTATTGGCGCCCGGCATTGCGCCGGGTAGACGCGCGCGACAGGACACACTGTTCGACAGGGCGAGACAATGGATCGTGAGCGACTGGCGCGCTTGAGCATCTTCGCGACCGTCGCGAAGGCGGGTGGGTTCCGGGCAGCGGCAAGGACACTGCGATTGTCGCCCTCTGCCGTCAGTCATGCGGTCGCCGAACTGGAGACGACGCTTGCGGTGCGGCTGTTCAACCGATCGACGCGCAGCCTGGCCCTGACCGACGCCGGGCGCGCGTTGCTCGATCGCGTCGCACCGGCACTTGGCGAGATCGATGCCGCGGTGACCGACGCGCGCGACAGCGATGCCGCGCCCGCCGGGCCCGTACGGATCACGCTGACCCCGCTCTCCGCGCATGCCCTGTTCGCGCCGCACCTTGCCGGCTTTGTGGACGCCTACCCCGGCATCACGCTCGATCTGGTGATCGACGATCGCTTCGTCGATACGGTGGCGGAGGGCTATGACCTTGGTGTGCGACTGGGCGAGACGCTACGTCCCGATATGATCGCAACCCGGATCGGCGGAGCGTTACGGATGGCGGCGGTCGCATCGCCCGCCTATCTCGCCCGCTTTGGTCGGCCGAAGTCGTTGGAAGACCTGGCGGGGCACCGGTGCCTGCACCGGCGGCTCGGCGGCAGCATCTATCGCTGGGAGGTGACCCGCAACGGCGCCGATCTGGTCCTCGATGCCTTGCCGCAAACCCTGATCGTCAACGACGATGCGCTGTTGCGCCGCGCGGTGTGCGACGGCGCCGGCATCGCTTTTGCGATCGAGAGCGTGCTGGCCGATGATCTGGCAGCGGGGCGGCTGGTCGAGCTCTTCCCCGAACATTGCCCGCCCTTCCCCGGGTTCTTCGTCTATCATGCCAGCCGTCGGCAGATGCGCCCGGCGGTGCGGGCCACGATCGACTTCTTCGTGACCGCCAACCGCAGCAGCGGCGAGTAAAGCAAGCGGAGCCATGCCCGCCGTCTGCGGCGCGAACATACGCTCCTGCCGCCAAGACGGGGATGACCGAGGAGCGTGGGTCAGTCCCACCGGGTCGGCGCGGCTGCCGCCGGGTGTGGCGGCCACCAACCGACCCGTCCGGACCGGGCGAGAGCGGAGGATTGTCAGCGCTAGAGTATTGACTCGGCTATCTATTCTGCCAGCCTGGATTGGCACTGATGGTCGAGGGGGATCAAACGGTGGCGATGTCTGGTCACGTTTTTCGCAGGTTCGCACCCGGGGCGGGTCTGTGACGGAGCGGTACGCCGCCTTCATCAGCTACAGCCATGCCGATGCGGCCGCCGCGCGCTGGCTGCATCATCAGCTCGAGACGTTCCGCATGCCCCGAGCGCTGGTCGGAACGCCGACCGCTTTCGGGCCCGTCCAGCGTCGGCTCCCGCCTTTGTTCCGCGACCGGGAGGAACTGGCCGCGAGCGGCGACCTCGGCGCGGACCTGCGGGCCGCGCTGGCGGCGTCCCGGTTCCAGATCGTCCTTTGCAGCCCCAACGCCACCCAATCGAAATGGGTGAACGAGGAAATCCTCAGCTTCAAGCGTCTCCCTGGCGAACATCGCACGCGGCGCTGATCGTGTCGGGGGAGCCCCATGCCGCCGACGCGCGCGAATGTTTCCCGGCGGCGCTGCGTTTCCAGCTCGGGCCTGACGAGCGCCTGTCCGACATACCCGCCGAGCCGATCGCCGCCGATATCCGGCCCGGCACAGACGGCCGCCGGCTGGCGTCGCTGAAGCTCATCGCCGGCGTCGCGGGGGTGCCGCTGGCCGAGGAGTTGCGCTGCCTTGCCGTTTCGGCCCCGCTCGGCGATCTCTTCCTGCGCGGGGTACGGGCCGAGGAAGGTGCCGGCGCCGGTCAGCAACGCCGCGTTGGCGACGCAGCTGACGGCGCTGCGCCGGGTCGCGCAGGACGAGGAACCGGACTTCGACGCCCTGCGGCGGCTCGTCAGGCGAACGGCCGAACTGCTGACCGCCGAGGTCTCGCAGTGGAGCCGTGCCACGCGCGCACGGCCGCTCAGCCTGCCGGGATAGCATTGTCAGCTCGGCGTCGCCGGGTGCATGCCTGCTCACCGGCCAGCACCATCAGCTGCGAAACCGTTGGCTCGCTGGCCGGCTACGGCGCCCGGGACGCGTGATGGTCGGCCGCGACGATGCGGTGAGGTCGGTCGGGGCCCGGCGGTGCGGGTCGGTAGCGGGCGCGCCGTCATCGGTCATGGTCGATCCGGATGCCGGCGACCGAGTAATCTGGGAACGCCCCGCAGACTTCGGGACGGCACCGTCCTTGCCGGTGGCGCGCGGACGAACCATCCCACCGGCGGCCGGGATCAACGGGCCGCCAGGCTCGATCCCCGCCGTGACGAAACGTCCCTGAAATGCGGAGGCCGATCCTGCATCGGCCGAGGACGTGCCATGCAGCCGGAATCCGGCGATTTGGCGCATCATGCCATCGACCTCGTTGGCCAGACTGCGCGCCGCCGCGGTCGCCTCCTCGACCATCGCCGCATTCTGCTGGGTGACGCCGTCCATTTCGCAGACCGCCGTGTTGATCTGCTGCAACCCCGTCGACTGTTGTTCGGCGGCGTCGGCGATGTCCGCGACCAACGCACTGACCTCGTTTATCTTTTGAACGATACGCTCAAGCGCTCGCCCCGCGTCGCCGACCAGCGCGACGCCCGCCCCCACCTGAATCGATGACGCGGTGATCCGCGTCTTCACATCCTTGGCCGCGTCGGCCGAGCGCTGCGCCAAGGCTCGAACCTCGGATGCGACGACGGCGAACCCTCGCCCGGCGTCGCCGGCACGCGCCGCCTCGACGCCGGCGTTGAGCGCGAGAAGGTTGGTCTGGAAGGCGATCCCGTCGATGACGCTGATGATGTCGCTGATCTCGCTGGCGCCGCGTTCGATACCGCCCATCGCCTCGACCGCGCGGCGGACGATTTCGCCCGAGCGCTCGGCTTCTTCGGCCGCGTCGCGCGCCGTGGCGTTCGCCTTCACGGCATGGCCCGCGGTACTCTGCACCGTCGCGGTGATCTGGGTCATCGCGGCGGCAGTCTCCTCCAGCGAGGCTGCCTGCTGCTCGGTGCGCTGCGACAGGTCGTCCGACGCCTGCCAGATGTCACTGGTCCCGCTGCCGATGCTCGCGGCGGCCTGTGCGACCTGCGACAACGTCCCGTGCAGTGCCAGCGCCGCCTTGTTGAAGTCCGCACGCACCTTTGCATAAGCGTCGGGAAAGTCGTCGTCGATATGCGACGTGAGATCGCCACGCGCGAGTGCGGCAAGCCCGGTCGCGAGCGCCTCGGTGACCCGCGCCACCACCCGCGTCTTCTCACGCTCGGCCTCGGTCACGGCACGCCGGTAATCATCGACGGCGCGGGCGATTTCGCCGATCTCGTCCTGCTGATCGAGATGCGGCATCGTCCCCTTTTCGGACTGCGTCGCCAGCGCGGGCAATGCCTGTGCCAGGCGACGGAGCGGCGCCACCACCTTGACTGATATGAGATAGGTCGACGCTGCGAGCACCGTGATCGCGGCGAAGATCAGCGCGAGCATGAAATAGCTGCTCAACCGCGCGGCGGTGCTGGCGTCACTTCCGGTCTGGTCCGCCACTTTCAGCTGAAGATCGACCAGCTTCCCGATCACCTGCGAAACCGGATCGATGCTCTGGTAAAGTCTGGCTCGGACGAAACGGTCGAGCCCAGCCCGGTCGCGATTGTCGAGCAGCGCCTCGAGTTCGTCCACCCGCACGTCCGCCGTGCGCATCCGCGCCTCGGCCTCCTGCACCAACCTTTCTTCCTCGCGGTCGATCTTGGTCAGCGAATACGCCTTCCAGCTTTCGTGCAGTCGCTCCGATCCCTGCCGCACCTTCTCGGCCGCGGCGGCATAAGACAGATTGCCGTTGCGAGCCTTGTGCGCGGCGTCGACGATGTCGACCGCATATTGATCGGCGACGATCTTCAGGTCGCGCATCGGCGCGACGCGATCCTGGATGATCGTGTCGAGCGCCGCTTCGTTCGTGCTCATGCTCCAGAAACCGAAGGCAGCGAGCAGCGCGATCGAGACGCCCAATGCCCAGAGCGAGGCGAACAATTTGGCGCGGACGGTCATAACGTCACTATAGCAGAGCGACGGCGCTCACCGCTCGCAAGCGCGCACAATCCGATGAACGCCGGCCGCGCCCGGGGGGCCGTCCGACGACCGTCGCCGTTCAGTCGTGCAGGATCGGCCCGATGGCGTTGATGGTCAGTTGCAGGCTCAGCGCATGTTCCATCTGCGGGCGGATCCCGTTTCGCCCGAACCGATATTGGTTGAGATAGCCGATATCCAGCAACGCCTTGCGAGCGATCAGCGGGATCGTCACGCCGAGCATGTTGCGCATCCGCTCATAGCCGGACCGCTGCCCCCAGCGCGTCGCATTCGGCAGGATGAAGCTCTCATGCGAAGCGAAGAACGCCAGCTTGCCGCTGCGCAAGGGGAAGTTTCGACGCAGCAAAGGTCTGATCCGTATGCCGACCTCATCACCGCCGGGGTTGAACCGCTCGTCGACGCGGAACCGCCCGAACAGATTACCGTGCGTCAGGACGACCTGCTGACGGAGCCGGTTTTCGTGGACCGACGGACCGGAAGCGCTGAACAACCCGACCCGGCGATAGCCTAGCCCCAATTCCACCGAACGGCTTACCTTCCAGCCGAGCAGCGCGCCATATTCGGTCTGGCTGATCCCGTCGGCGCGATCACCCCATCGCCCGATCTGCTCGAGCGTCACGCGCACCTCGGGCGTGAGCGGCACGTTGACGTTGACCTGCTCCCAGAATTGCTCGTCTTCCACCTGCGCGACGGCAGGCGCCGCGAACAGCAGCGCAGCCGGCAACAACGCGACGCAACGCAGTCTGGACACGAACACCCCCCGGCCGAATTCAACGCGCCCGTATAGCGATTGCGCAGCCTCTGGCTATGTCGCCGGCCGCGATCTTCATCTTCAATTCATTCATCGTACAAAATCGGTATTTTACCGCAAAAGCGTTGCTGTCACCAAGCTTGATCGCTCCGCTCTTCTCGCGCCGTGTACCGGACCGGGACACCTACCCCGGGCACAGCGCGCCAAAATGAAGACATAAGGTCGGGAGAGGAACATGAGATCGTGGTGGATGCTGGCCGCCCTGGGCGCCGGCTGCTCGATATCGTCGCTGGCGGCGGCACAAAGCGCCCCCCCGGCGCCGGCAGACCCGCAGGGCCCCGGTGCGCTGGCGCTTCCCGGGCAGGCGTCGGCGGCGCCCGCAGCCGAGCCGGCCGTTCCGCCAGCGCAAGCGGGTGCGACCGAGGACATCGTCGTTACCGGCATCCGCGCCAGTCTCAGTTCGTCGGCACAGACGAAGCGTGACGCCAATCAGATCGTCGATTCGATCTCGGCGGTCGACGTCGGCAAATTCCCCGACGCGAACATCGCGGAGTCGCTCCAGCGGATCACCGGCGTGGCGATCGACCGCTCAGGCGGCGAGGGCCAGTTCATCACGGTGCGCGGGCTTGGACCGGAGTTCAACACGGTGCTCGTCAACGGCCGCGTCATGGCCACCGACAATGCCGGTCGTGAATTCTCGTTCGACGTGCTGTCGTCGAACATGATCCAGCGCACCGACGTCTTCAAGTCGCCGGTGCCGGAGTTGCAGGAAGGCGGGATCGGCGCGACCGTCAACATCGTGACCGCGCGACCGCTGGAAGGCCGCAGCGGCCTCCATGCCGCGGCGCAGATCGGCGGGATCTACGACCGGTCGCGCAAGAGCGTCACGCCCGATCTCGCCGCGACCGTCTCCTATGCCAATCCGGACAAGACGTTCGGCGTGCTGCTCGCGGGCTCCTACACCAAGCGCAAGAGCCAGACCGATCAGATCGCGATCGACGGCTGGATCAACGGGCGCCCCGACATCGTGCAGACGATCGGCGGCGTGCCGACGCTGATCAAGGAGAACAACCCGCTCTATCCCGTCACCGGCAATGCCAATCTGCCGCAGAGCGTCTATTACCAGCGTGCGCAGGAAGAACGCGAGCGGATCAACGTCTCGGGCGCGGTGCAGTTCAGGCCGGCGGACAATCTCGAGATCACCGTCGACGGCATCTATTCGCGCTTCAACATCTCGGGCGTGACGCGCCGGCTCGATAACTTCATGGCCGCGCCTTATTATCAGCCGACCTTCGACGCGACCAACACCGCCACCGGCCTGACGATGCTGGGACGCGACTTCATCGCCGCCAACCCGCAATTCCTCGCGGACAATCCGACGCTGACCAACAATGGCGTCAACGCCAAGGTCGATCACGTCTACAATACGACCAACCGCAAGTCGGACAGCTATCAAATTGGCGGCAACATCAAGTGGAACCCGGCCGAGAACGTCGAGCTGCGCCTGGACGTTTCCACCACCGGGGCCAACCGCAACTCGCCAAACGCCTATCTCGTCTATGGCGCGCTGCTGCCCTACAGCTATCAATTCTCGCTCGACGGCGGAAAGGGGATCCCGTCGATCTCCTACGACAATAACATCATCAACAATCCCGACCTGATGCGGCTGCACTATATGGGGATCGACGCGAACCGTTCGCGCGACCGCGGCTCCGAATATCACTTCGATACGAAGTGGGACGTCGACGGCTCGATCCTCCGCAACGTCACGCTCGGCGGATCGTACACCGAGCGGCGCAAGATCAATCGCCAGTTCAACAACAGCGACTCGAACTGCACCTATTGCGGCTATCAGGTCCCGATCGCGTCCGGCCTGCTCAAGCCCTATGAATGGGGCGACCTGCTCGGCGGCGGGCAGAACATCCCGCCCTCGCTGTTCGAGGTCGATCCGCAGGCGTTCCTCGCCTATCTCAACGACCCCGCCACGCTCAGCATCCCCTCGAACGGCCGCACGCCCGAGCAGCAGGCGGCATTCGCCGCGCAGGTGCAGGCGCTGGAAGGCGGTCCGTTCGGCGTCCGCGAGCAGCTACGCGGCACCGTCAACGTGCAGGAACGGCTCACCGCGGGCTATATCAGCATGCAGTTCGGCAACGATCGCTGGACCGGCAATGCCGGGGTGCGCGTGATCCGCACGCAGGTGTTGTCCTCGGGGTTCAACACGCCGGTCACCGGGATCCGGAACACCCCCGGCGACGACACGCTGCAATATTCCTACGGCCCGGCGACCGCGATCGCGGTGCGCAACAGCTATGTGAATGCGTTGCCGTCGGCGAACGTGAAGTACAACCTCACCGACAAGCTGATCGCACGCGCGGCGTTCTCGCAGACGATCACGCGGCCGACGCTCACCGATCTGGGCGTCAACAACGATTACGGCGGGCGCATCGCGGTGCCGCTGTCGTCGGGGGGCAATCCCAACCTGCTGCCGTTCCGCTCGACCAACTACGACGTGTCGCTGGAATGGTATCTGTCGCGCGTCAGTTATATCAGCGTCGGGGGCTTCTATAAGGACCTGTCGGACTTCCTCGAGCTGCAGACGCTGCCGGTGGAGCGGTTCGACCGCGTCTATCAGGACACGCGCACGCGCAACGGGCAGAGCGGCACGATCAAGGGCATCGAGGTCGGCGGGCAATATTCGTTCGACGCACTCGGCGGGTTCGTCGGCGGCTTCGGCCTGACCGGCAACTACACCTATGTCGCCAGCAGCGCCGAGCGTGACCAGACGCTGGCGGACTTCCAGTGCGGCTATAACGGCCTGTCGCCGCACTCAGCGAATGGCAGCGTCTTCTACGAGAAATACGGTCTATCGGCACGCGTCTCGTACAACTGGCGCTCCGATTATCTGCGCAACTGCCGCGACAGCCAGTCACGGCCGCGCAACCGCTCGTCCTATGGCCAGCTCGATTTCAACGTGTCCTATGATTTCACGCCCAACTTCCAGGTCTATGTGCAGGGTGTCAACGTGACCAACGAGTTCATCGACGAATGGTCGGCGATCAAGGAGCGCTATCTGCTCCAGCAGGAAACCGGCGCCCGGTACAACTTCGGCGTTCGCGCCAAATTCTGATGCACTTCCGGGGCACTGGGCACCGCCACGCGCGTCCGCCCATGCTCCGGCACGCCCCGTGGAGTGACCAAGCGCCGGTGCGCTGCGGGTCGGCTGCGACGTGGACGTGGCGGTGACATTCGCTACACAGAAGCCTCGGATCGCGGGCCGCCGCTGATCGCGGGGAGGGAATTGATGACATTACAGACGATCGATCTGGTCGTGGTGATCGGCTATGCCATCGGCATTTTCGTGCTGGCGCAATGGGTCAGCCGTGACAAGGCCGGCGAGACCAAGGACACGTCCGATTATTTCCTCGCGTCCAAGGCATTGCCGTGGTGGGCAGTCGGCGCGTCGCTGATCGCCGCCAATATCTCGGCCGAGCAGATTGTCGGCATGGCCGGCTCCGGCTACGCGATCGGCCTGGCGATCGCCTCCTACGAATGGATGGCCGGCGCGACTTTGTTGATCGTCGGCAAGTTCTTCCTGCCGATCTTTCTCCACAACCGCATCTACACGATGCCGCAATTCCTGGAGCAGCGTTACGGCACGTCGATCCGCACGATCATGGCGGTGTTCTGGCTGGCGCTGTACATCTTCGTCAACCTGACCTCGATCATCTGGCTGGGCTCGATCGCGGTGACGCAGGTCGCGGGCATCAACCAGGATGTCGCACTGGTCGGGCTCGGCGCATTCGCCGTTCTCTATCAGCTACGTGGCGGTCTCAAGGCCGTGGCGTTGACCGATATCGTGCAGGTGACGCTGCTGGTATTCGGCGGGCTGCTCGTCTCTGCGCTAACGCTGCGCGCGATCGGCGGCGACGCGGGGATCATCGGCGGGTTCGGGGAGCTGACGCGGCGCGTTCCGGATCATTTCGACATGATCCTGTCGCCGGACAATCCGCATTACAAGGAGCTTCCCGGCCTTGCGGTGCTCATCGGTGGCATGTGGATCGCCAATCTCAGCTACTGGGGCTTCAACCAGTACATCATCCAGCGCGCGCTGGCCGCCAAAAGCCTGCCCGAGGCGCAGAAGGGGATCGTGTTCGCGGCGTTCCTGAAGCTGCTCATGCCGCTGGTGATCGTGCTGCCCGGCATCGCGGCGGTGGTGCTCGCGCCCGACCTCGCCAAGCCCGACGAAGCCTATCCCGCGATGCTGCGATTGTTGCCGCCCGGTCTGCTGGGGCTGGTGTTCGCGGCGCTGATCGCGGCGATCATCGCGTCGACCGCATCGAAGATCAACGCGATCGCGACGATCTTCACCCTCGACCTCTATGCCAAGCAATTCGGTCGCAAGACCGTTGCCGAGAATGGTCGCGCCGATCCGGCACAGGAGCGGCGGCTGGTGCTGGTCGGGCGGGTCGCGGCGTGCGTCGCGATCGTGATCGCGATGCTGACCGCACGGCCGCTGATCGGGCAGTCGGATCAGGCGTTCCAGTTCATCCAGGAATTCTCGGGCTTCTTCACCCCGGGCATCACCGTGATCTTCCTGCTGGGACTGTTCTGGAAGCGCGCCAACGAGGCGGGGGCGATCGGTGCGGCGGTGGCGTCGGTGGTGCTGTCCTATGTGTTGCGCGCGGCGCTGCCCGACCTGCCGTTCCTCAACCGGATGAGCCTCGTGTTCCTGCTGAGCCTCGCGCTGGCGGTGGTGTTGTCGCTGCTGGTCAAGTCGCGCGCCGACGCCAATCGCGTCACGGTGCAGGATGTCGATTTCCGCACCACCACCGGGTTCAACGTCGCCTGCCTCGGCATCGTGCTGATCCTGGTCGCGCTCTACGCGACCTGGTGGTGAGACCGGTCGGGGCGGGGAGCCGGAAGCCCCCGCCCCTTCGGCTTCAGAACTTCACCGCGATCCGCGCATAGCCGAACTGGTCGGGCAGATCGTAGGTGGTGGGATCGAACCCGCCGCAGCTGAGACAATCCGGCGCCCGCTTGCCGAGGATGTTGTTGACCCCCAGCGTCAGCGTCAGCCGCTCGTCCCACATCCCCGGCGTCCAGCCGACCTGCGCATCGAGGTAGAGCGTCGGGCGCATGACGTGATCGTTATAGGCCGGCTCGATAACGCGCCCGATGTAGCGGCCGGTGATCGAGGCGGTGAAGGTCGGGCTCGACCAGTCGATCGTCGCATTGCTCTTGAAGCGCGGATAGGCCTGATCGCCGCGCTCGGTGCCCTGCCGACGGACGGTCTGGCTGCCATCGGCGGTCGGCAGGGTGGTCGAATATTCGAACAGGAAGTTGTTCGACCACAACAGCCCGAACGTCCCTGCCCCCACCGACGGCGAACGCCATGTCAGGATCGCGTCCAGTCCCTCGCTCTTGAGCGAGGCGATGTTCTGGAGCAGCCCGCGGATCTGCGTGATCGCCCCCGAGGTCGAGCGGGTGATCGCGCCGCAGGCGACCGGATCGTTGGTCTGCGTGCAATTGGCGAGCAGCACGTCGGCACCGATCGATGAAATCGCATTGTCGACCTTGATCGTATAATAATCGACCTCGAGCGACAAACGGCCGACGCCGCTCGCCCATGACGGGCTGTAGACGCCACCGACGATCCAGCTTTCCGACGTTTCCGCCTTCAATGCGCGATTGCCGCCGGTGAGGATCGGCAATTGCTGGTTGGTCTGCACATAGCCGGCAGGCACGCCCTGGGCCGTGCAATTCTGCCGCACCGTCGCCGACGTGCCGGTGGCGTCGGCGGAGCACGGATCGATCACCCCGCCATCGAACCGCGATGGCGTGCCGAACAGCTCGCCGATCGAAGGTGCACGGAAGCCCTGCGCCCAGGTACCGCGCAGTCGCAGGTCGTCGACCGGCTTCCAGCTGACGCCGGCCTTCATGGTGGTGCGGCTGCCGCTGGTCGAATAATCCGAATAGCGTGCGGCGAACGATCCTTCGAGCAGCTGGAAGAACGGCACGTCCTTGAGCACCGGGATGCTCAGCTCGCCATAGACTTCGTTGACGTCGAAGCTCCCCTGCGTGGCCTGCGCCGGGATGTCCGAGCCGAGCCCGGCGGCGACGAGCGGATCGGGGCTGAACGAGCCCGATTGACGCCGATATTCATACCCGGCCGCCAGCCCGAGCGGCCCCGCCGGCAGCTCGAACAGCGTGCCGGTGACGTTGAAGGTCGCATCGACCATCGACTGCTCGCTGCGGTCGCGCTGCTGGAAGGTGATGTAGTCGATCATCGCCTGCGTGATCGAACCTTCGCCACCGAAGATGTTGAACGGCACGCACGCGCCGGTGCAATCGGCGACCGGGCCGAGCGCGCGGGCGAGGTTGGCGGCGTTGACGTTGCCCTGCACCACCTGCTTGGCGGTGTTCGACGCATAGATGACGTTGGCATCCCAATACCAGCTGCCCCCGCCGAACGCGAACTTCCCGTCGAGCGTACCGCCGAGATACATGGTTTCGACCTTCTGGCTGTAATGCCGCGGGCCGTTCTCGACGAAGCGGCGCCCGATGAAGTCATAGTTGCGCGGCAGGCCGGCGTTGCCGGTTGCGAGCGTCACGCCGAACGGATTGTACGGGTTGGTCGCGTCGATCGAGATCGTGTCGAGCAGATTGCCGTTGCCCGCGTCGGGACCGACGAACAGCGGCAGCGGCGCCGCCTGATTGTCCGAAGTGCGGCGATTGTAGATCATCCGCGTCGTCAGCCGGACGTTGTCGCCGAGATCGCCCTGAAAATTGACGAACGCGCCGAACCGCTCCTGCGGCGTCAGCAGGTAATTGTACGGGCGAAAGTTGAACCGGTCGGCGACCGTGAACTCCTTGAAGTCGCTGTTCGCCCCCGTCGGATCAGTCGGGTCGAAGCGCGGACGGCCGAGCGGGTTCGACTTCAGCGTCAGGTTCATGCCCGCGCCCGTCACCGGATTGTTGATGAGGAAGCGACCGTTGGGCGTGCCCGAGCTACAGCTGGTGGTACAGGCGGTCGCCCCCGGATCGGGGAAGGCGTAATAGCTGCGATCGCCCGCGAAAACAGAGCCTTGCTTGATATAATTCGCGCCGGCCACGAACGAGATGCCGGCTTCCTCATCGCGATGTCCCCAGCTGAGCTGGTAATTCTGCGTCACGCCGTCGCCCTGCGGATAGGCGCCGCCCTGCGCCGAGGCGACGAAGCCGTTCTGGCGTTTCTTGGTGATGATGTTGACGACACCGGCGATCGCGTCGGAACCATAGATCGTCGAGGCGCCGTCGCGCAGCACCTCGACGCGCTCGATCATGCTGTCGGGGATGGCGTTGAGGTCGACCGCGCCGGGCACGCCGCTCGCCGCGCTGCCGTTGATGAAGCGCAGCCCGTCGACCAGCACGAGCGTTCGGCGGCTGCCGAGATAGCGCAGATCGATTTCCGACGAACCCGCGCCGACGCCGCCGCCATCGGGCGGGTTGCCGTTGTTGCCCGAGCGGTTGAAGCGCGAATTGAGCCCGCCGGCCGCGCCAGGCAGCCGTTGCAGGACGTCGGCGATCGACGACAGGCCGGTGCGTGCGATGTCGGCATTGTCGAGCGTCGTGACCGGCGCCGCCTGCGCGAGCGGACTCTGCCGGATGCGCGATCCGGTGACGACGACGGTATCGCCCTCGCCCGGATCACCGGCCGGATCGGCGGCGGTCTGGGCGGTGGCCGGCAGCGCGGCCAGCAGCGCGCACGACGCGACGCCGATGATGGCGCGTCGCCGCACGTTCGTGTTCTTCGCGGTCATGTAGATTTCCCCTTCGTCGTTCGTTTTTCCCTGTCCCTGCTGCGGGTTATCCGGGCGCGTGCCTCTCTATGCGGGCCGCTTTCCCCGTGATCTCAGTGTTCGCCGGCTTCCCGCGCGCGCTCGACCAGCGACAGCGGCATGATGCCGGGCGCGGCGAGCGTGGCGATGGCAGCGGCGGCGTCGAACGGCTTGCCCGCGCGGCTGGCGCGCTCGGCCTCGCGCGCGAGCAGGTCGTCGAGCTGGATCTTGCCGACGATATAGCTGGCGCCGTAGCCCGGCTGGCGCAGGTAGAGCAGTTGCTCGAAGCCGACGAGCCGGTTGTCCGGATCGGACCAGCCGCGTGGCGTCCAGCGGGCGTGGAAGCGCCCCGCCTCCGCCAGCGTCATGCGATTGTCCTGCACGTAGAGCGAGGCGAGCCCGCGCGCGGCGCGGTTGGCGAGCATGATCCACACCAGCTCGCGACCGCGCGGCAGATCGTCATAGAGCCCGGCCTGCATCGCCAGCTCCTCCATCGCGGTCGCGACGCCTTCGGAACGGTCCTGCCAGATGTTGAACGGCAACGGCCCTTGCCGGATCGGATCGGGGTGCGGCTCGTGCGCCATCCGCGCCAGCTCGATCCAGTGATAGAAGTGACTGTAGAGCGGCAGCGGATCCTGCGCGACGACATGGCCGAAGAAGTCGCGCTCCGCCGGTGCGCGATATTGGGCCGACTGCGCGGGGATCGCGGCGCGATACCACGGACGGTCGGCGACCATGCCGCGGTCGATCAGGAATTGCGTGAAGCGCTCGGCTTTCTGACGCGACAGCCTGTCGAAGGCGGCGGCGTCCTCCGGCATCGCCAGTGGCGGGAGCGCGCGGTTGCGGACTTCCTCGAGCGCGAGGCCCGCCCAGGCGCGCGACAGCTCGCGCTTGAGCAACACTTCCTGCGCCGCCCAGTCATAGGGCGAGAGATAGACGTTGCGCGCCGCCCAGTCGTAATCGGCGCGGCCGACCCCTGACACCCCGGTACGACGCGGCGCCTCGGCTTCGACCCACTTGGCGAACTGCTCGGTCGCGATCCGGGCGGCGCGGATGGCAGGCAGCAGGCGCTGCCCCTCCCCCGACAGATCGGCACGCCGATGCCCGGCGAGCGAGCGCAGGTCCAGCGTGCCCGCCTCAAGCTGTGCGAGCAGCTCGGCCTGATCGTGGAAGGCGCGCGCGCCATAAGCGAACAGGTCATGTGCCTGACTGTCGGCGAGATTGACGCGCGCGGCATCGAGCAGTGCCGGAACGGCGGCAAGCTGCCCGCGAAGCCGGGCCGCGTCGGACGTCGACAGCGGATAGTCGAAGCGCCACAGATCGACTACCGGGGCATTCGGTCCCTCGTGCGCGGGCACATCGCTCTGCTCGGCCCAGACGGTCGCGTAAAAACCCGGGTCCCGCGCCCAAGGCCGCACCACTCGTAGCTGAAAGTCGAGCCCGCTCATCTCCGCGTCGAGCAGCGCGGCGTCGATCGCGGCCGCCGGGGCCAGTCGTGCGCGATCGACCGCCATCAGTTTCGCACGGGTGGCCGCGAGCCGTCGCGACCAGCGCGCGACGGCCGCGGCTGAATAATCGGGTACGCCGTCGACCACGACCGGCGCGAGCGCCGCGCGCCACTCGGTAGCGATCGCATCCAAGGTCGGGGGGACCTGCGCCGCCGCAACGGTGGTCGTCAGCAGCAATGCGAGCGGCAGGAGCGACATCTTTCTCACGGCTAATATGCTGATGGTATACAAAAGCCGTGTCAATCTGCGTCAGTCGTCCAAGCCAATAACAAATGGCCTGCCAGCCTTCGCGGCGATGGGCGGCGCGGCGGTTGGCCACGACTTTGGTCCGGTGGCGTCGGCCGCAGGATAGCGATATCAGCATCACTCGAACACAATCGGGAAACAGGACGGGCGGGGATGACGATGCGCGGCGTGAGCTATCTGGCGGTGGCGTTGATGACGGTCGCGGCAGGCGGGGCCGCGGCGCAGGTCGCGCATCCGGACCGCTGGCCGGTCGCGAAAAGCACCGGGCTGGTCGATCCGGCGACCGAGGCGAAGGTGTCGGCGCTGCTCGCCCGGCTGTCGCTGGAAGAGAAGATCGGCCAGATGATCCAGGCCGATATCGGCGCGATCAAGCCCGAGGATCTGCGCAACTATCCGCTCGGTTCGATCCTCGCCGGCGGCAGCTCGCCGCCAATTGGCAGCCCCGATCGCTCGCCGGCCGCGCCGTGGGTGGCGACCTCGCGCGCGTTCAATGCGGTGGCGATGGAGCAGCGCGCCGGCCATGTCGCGATCCCGCTGATGTTCGGGGTCGATGCGGTACACGGCAACAACAATGTCGTCGGCGCGACGATCTTCCCGCACAATATCGCGCTGGGCGCGATGCGCGACCCGGCGCTGATCCGCCGGATCGGTGCGGCGACCGCGGCGGAGACGGCGGCGGCCGGGATCGACTGGGCGTTCGGGCCGACCGTGGCGGTGCCGCAGGACGATCGCTGGGGGCGCAGCTACGAAGGCTATTCGGAGGACCCGGCGGTGGTCGCCTCCTATTCGGGCGCGATGGTCGAGGGGTTGCAGGGCACCGGCGCCACCCTCGGCATCCAGCACGGGCATGTCGCTGCGAGTGTCAAGCACTTCCTCGGTGACGGCGGCACCAAGGACGGCGTCGATCAGGGCGACACGCAGGTCGACGAGGCGACGCTGATCCGCATCCACGCCGCCGGCTACCCGCCCGCGATCAAGGCCGGTGCGATGACGGTGATGTCGAGCTTCTCGAGCTGGAACGGGCAGAAGATGCACGGCAACCGCTCGCTGCTGACCGACGTACTCAAGGGCCGGATGGGCTTCCAAGGGTTCGTCGTCGGCGACTGGAACGGCCACGGGCAGATCCCTGGCTGCACCAACAGCGACTGTCCGGCGACGTTCAACGCCGGGCTCGACATGGCGATGGCGCCGGACAGCTGGAAAGGGCTGTTCGACACGACGCTCGCCGCCGCGCGCGCCGGCAAGATCCCGATGACGCGGATCGACGATGCGGTGCGCCGCATCCTGCGGGTGAAGATGAAGCTGGGGCTGTTCGACCCGGCTCGCCCCTATGAGGCGCAGCCGCAGCAGCTCGGATCGGCCGCGCACCGCGCGATCGCGCGCGAGGCGGTGGCCAAGAGCCTCGTGCTGCTCAAGAATGACGGCGTGCTGCCGATCAAGGCGAGCGCCAATATCCTCGTCGCGGGCGATGCCGCCGACGACATCGGGCGGCAGTCGGGTGGCTGGACCTTGTCGTGGCAGGGTGACGGCAACACCAACGCCGACTTCCCGGGCGCGACCTCGATCTTCGCGGGGATCGCCGCGGCGGCGAAAGCCGGCGGCGGCAGCGCGACGCTCGCGACCGACGGGCGCTTCACGACCAAACCCGACGTCGCGATCGTCGTGTTCGGCGAGCAGCCCTATGCCGAGATGCGCGGCGACGTCCGCACGCTGGAGTTCGAGGCCGGCGACAAGCAGGCGCTGGCGCTGCTCAAGCAACTGAAGGCGAAGGGCATTCCCACCGTGTCGGTGTTCCTGTCCGGGCGACCCTTGTGGGTGAACCCGGAGCTGAACCAGTCGGATGCGTTCGTCGCCGCGTGGTTCCCCGGCTCCCAAGGCGCAGGCGTCGCCGACGTGCTGATCGGCGGCAAGCGCGACTTCACCGGCACGCTGTCGTTCAGCTGGCCGAAGACCGCGGGGCAGTTCACGCTCAACCGTGGGGCGCCCGGTTACGACCCGCTGTTCCCGTTCGGCTACGGCCTGAGCTATGCCAAGCCGGGCACAGTCGGCGCGCTCAGCGAGGTCGCCGGCGTCGATGCGAGCCTCGCCAACACCAGCCTGTTCTTCGCGCGCGGGCGAGTCCCTGCCCCGTTCCGCCTCGAGCTCGACCCGGCGGTCACGCGCGCGGCGGTCGACAGCGCGACCGCGCAGGAAGGCGCGGTGCGGCTGACGTGGACGGGCAAGGGCGCGGCGAGGATCGCGGGGCCGGACCTGTCGCTGGTGCGCGAGACGAACGCCGACCTCAACCTGCAGATCACCTATCGCGTCGACACGCCGGCGACCGGCCCGGTCGGGCTGGCGCTGGGGGGCGGGCGCGTGGATGTCGCGCCGCTGCTCGGGAAGAGCGGGTGGCAGGTGCTGCGCGTGCCGCTGAAATGCTTCCGCGACCGTGGCGCGACCGTGGAGAAGGTGTCGACGCCGATGACGATCGACGCCGATGCGCCGCTCGCGCTGTCGGTGTCGGACGTGCGGCTCGCGACCGATCCGGCCGGGGCGACCTGTCCGGCGGCGTAATCCAGAGGATGGGCGGGGCGCCTCCCCGCCCGCGCGGTTTGACCTTCGCTTCGGTGCCGGTCATCACGGGCGGATGACCCATCCCGTCTCGCGCCGCGACACCTTGCTCGGCCTGACCGCCGTTACCGCTGCCACCGCCGCCGGGGCGATGCCGCCCGCCGAGAGCGCGCAGGCGTTCCTCGACCGGGTCGCATGGCAGTTGCTCGAACTCCAGCCGGAGCGCGCGACGACGCTCGGCGTCGACGAGGGCGCGCATGCCGGGTTGCGGCGACGGCTCGAAGATCGCTCACCGGCGGGCGTCGCGGCACGGCAGCGCTTCCTGAGCGGCGCGCTCGCCGAGCTGAAGAAGCTGCCGCGTGCCGGGCTGGACGCCTCGACGGCAACCAGCCTCGCGGTCGTCGAAAGCGCGTTTCAGACCGCGCTCGACGGCATGGCGATGCCATATGGCGTGGCGACGATCGGCGACTGGCGCAACACGCCCTATGGTGTCGTGCAGAATGTCGGCGCATGGCTGGACGTGCCGCAGATGCTCGACGGCGACCAGCCGGTGCGCGACAGGGCCGATGCCGAATCCTATCTGGCGCGGCTCGCGGCGATGCCGGCGCAGCTCGACGGCGAGACGCTGCGCATCCGCCAGACGCGCGCGTTGGGGGTCGTCCCGCCGTCGTTCCTGCTCGACAAGACGATCGCGGGGATGACGCGCACGCTCGCCGAGGCGGCGAACGCGGACGGGCCGCTGATCGGGCCGCTGGCGCGCAAGGGCAAGGCGGTGCCGGGTGACTGGACGTCGCGCGCCGCCGCGATCGTGCGCGGTGCGATCGTGCCGGCGCTGGAGCGGCAACTGGCGGAGATTCGCGCGCAGCGGGCGGTGGCGACCGCCGCGCCGGGGATGAACGCGCGCCCGCACGGCGAACAATGGTACGCCTGGGGGCTGCGCGCGGGCACGACGACACGGCGCAGCGCGGCGGATCTGCACGCGATGGGGCGTGCGCGGCTGGCCGACCTTCAGGCGCAGATGGACGTGATCCTGCGCAACGAAGGGCTGACGCAGGGCAGCGTCGCCGAGCGCACGATCGCCTATCAGCAGCGCCCCGGGATCGGCTTTCCGGACGGCGACGCGGGGCGCCACCAGATTGTCGCTTACATGCAGGGCCGCATCGACGCGATCCGCCCCAAATTGCCGCAGGCGTTCCGGCGGCTGGCGCGCGGCAATCTCGAGATCCGCCGCATGCCGCTCGCGCAGGAACCGGGGGCGCCGGCGGCCTATGGCGGCCCCGGCACGATCGACGGGCGCGAGCCGGGCAAGGTGTGGATCAACCTCGGCGATCCCGCGATCCACAATCGCGTGACGATCCCCGACCTCGTCTACCACGAAGGTATTCCCGGCCATGTCTGGCAGGGCGAATATGCGCAGCGGCTGCCGCTGATCCGCTCGATCCTCGCCTTCAACGCCTATTCGGAAGGCTGGGCGCTCTATGCCGAGCAACTGGCCGACGAGCTGGGGATGTACGAGGGCGATCCGGCCGGGCGGCTCGGCTATCTGATGGGGCTGGCGTGGCGCGCGGTGCGGCTGATCGTCGACACCGGCATCCATGCGCTCGGCTGGTCGCGCGACAAGGCGCTCGCCGAGTTCATCGCCGCGACCGGGCTGCCGCGCAGCAATGCCGAAAGCGAGGTCGATCGCTATTGCGCGTGGCCGGGTCAGGCGTGCGGCTATGAGGTCGGGCGCGCCGAGATCGTCGCGCAACGCGCGCGGGCGCAGAAGGCGCTCGGCGCGCATTACGACCTGCGCGACTTCGATCAGGCGGTGGTCGACGGCGGGAACGTGCCGCTGACCGTGCTGGCCGACAACGTCGGGCGCTATATCGGGCAGCGCTCGGCCTGAGCACACGCCCGCTTGCCTTCGGTCGCCGGCTCGGCGACGATGCCGGCAAAAGGGGAGCTCATGGATGTTCAAGGCTTTACTCGCAGCCCTTGCGATGACGACCGCCATGCCCGCGGTCGCGCAGACCGCCGCGCCGGGGGTGGTGACCTACATTCAGGCGGGGGCGTTGCTCGACCGGCCGGGACAGGCGCCGCGGGGGCGCTCCACGATCGTGATCCGCGACGGCAAGGTGGCGGAGCTGCGCGACGGCTTCGTCGCGCCCGAACAGGGGGCGAAGCTGGTCGATCTGCGCGACGCGTTCGTGATGCCGGGGATGGTCGACATGCACGTCCATCTGTGGGGCATCGGCGGCGATCCGATGAAGGCGCGGCTGGGCGCGCTGACCCGCGACCGCTTCGATGACGAGATGACGGCGGTCGCCAATGCCCGCACGACGCTGAACGCCGGTTTCACCTCGGTGCGCGATCTGGGCGGCGATCCGCGTGGAATCCGCGCGCTGCGCGATGCGATCGACGCGGGGACCGTCGAGGGGCCGACGATCACCAACGCAGGCGAGATGATCTCGGTCACCGGCGGCCACGGCGACGGCGGCAACGGGCTGGCGGAGGAATGGGCGGACGCGGTCCACCAGCACGAGATCAACCTGTGTGACGGCCCGGACGATTGCCGCCGCGCGGTCCGTGCGCAGGTCGGGCTGGGGGCGAAGGTCATCAAGTTCGCGGCGACCGGCGGCGTGCTGTCGAACGTCAGCGGCGGACTGGGCCGCGCCATGACCCCGGAGGAGATGCGCGCGATCATCGACACCGCCCACGCGCTCGGCCGCAAGGTCGCGGCGCACAGCCATGCGGCGGAGGGGACGAAGGCCGCGCTGGAGGCCGGGGTCGATTCGATCGAACACGGCACCTTCCTCGACGACGAGACGATCCGGCTGTTCAAGGCGAAGGGCGCGTATCTGGTCCCTACCGAGATCGCGCCGGTCGCCGCGCTGGCTCCGGGGGGCGGCGGCGCGCTGCCGCCCGCGACGATCGCCAAGGCCGAACAGGCCGCCGCCGCGATGGCCGCCAGCCACCGCCGTGCCTATGCGGCGGGGGTGAAGGTCGCGTTCGGCACCGATACCGGCGTGTCGAAGCATGGCGACAATGCCACCGAATTCGCGTTGCTGGTCAAGAACGGCCTGACG